>RFQZ01000005.1 GCA_009924735.1 Flavobacteriia bacterium
CTGCTAATTCATCTCATCATATTAAAGAACATTTAGTTGAATTGATGGGCAAATATCCAAATATTCCAATCCAGTTTATGGGTATTCCAAGCAATGAAGATGATTCGATATTTGATTGGCAAAATGAACCATTATGGAAATGAAAAAATACGATAACTATAAAGATTCTGGTATTGAGTGGATTGGAGACATTCCAGAGCATTGGAATGTCAAAAGACTTAAAAATATAGGTAGTTTATACAGTGGATTAAGTGGTAAAAGTGGTTCTGATTTTGAAAAAGTTCCAACAGAAAACTTCAAGCCTTTTATAAATTTCACAAATATTGCAAATAACAAATATATTGTAGGTGATAATTTTGGTTTTGTAAAAATAGATGAAAACGAAAATCAAAATAAAGTCAAAAAAAATGATTTGTTTTTTTTGATGAGTTCGGAAAACCAAGAAGATGTTGGGAAATCAGCTTTATTACTTAATGATTATAATGAGCTTTATTTAAATAGTTTTTGTAAAGGATTTCGATTAACAATTAATTCTGATGCTAGATTTGTTAATTATTTACTTACTTCATCTGCTTTATCTCAATTAATAAGTCTTGAAGGAAGAGGTTTTACACGTATTAACTTACGTATGGAGGGTGTCGAAAATTTACCAATTATTCTTCCTCAATCCATTGAAGAACAAACCTCCATCGCCAACTTCCTCGACCATAAAACAACTCAAATTGACCACCTAATTGCCAAGAAAGAGCAGTTTATTCAATTGTTAGAAGAAGAACGTGTTGCAGTAATCAACCAAGCAGTGACCAAAGGTCTTGACCCAAATGTTGCAATGAATGATTCTGGTGTTAAATGGCTGGGTGAGATACCAGAGCATTGGGAGGTGAAGAAGTTGAAACAAATTTTCAATTCGAGTAAAGGATTAACAATTACTAAGGAGAATTTAGAAAGTGAGGGTATTCCTTGTGTTAATTACGGGGAAATACATTCAAAGTTTGGATTTGAAGTAGATATCGACAAGCACCAATTAAAATGTGTAAATCCAACTTATTTAGTATCTGATTACAAATCTTTGATTCAAACTGGGGATTTTGTATTTGCTGACACATCCGAAGATGTTAGTGGTGCTGGAAATTTCACCTACTTAAAAAGCAATCACGAAATATTTGCTGGATACCACACTATAATATTAAGAGCACTAGTCGACATTGAATCTCGTTATTTTGCATATCAATTTGATTCGATTCCATACAGAACTCAAATTAGGCAATCGGTAAAAGGCATCAAGGTTTTCAGTATTACACAAGGTATATTAAAGAATACAAGTCTATGGATTCCACCAATCGATGAACAGAAACAAATTATAGAATTCTTGGATATAGAAACCAATAGAATTGTGAGCTTAAAAAACTCAGCTATAAAGGAAATCGAATTGTTAAAAGAGTTCAAAACAGCATTAATCAGTGAGGTGGTTACTGGTAAGGTGGATGTCTCGACAAGCTCGACACAAGTGTTAGGGATTACTCCAAAAATTAGAACAGCATGAAAGAGATTCAAAAACAATCGATAGCAGAGGACATCAAACGCCTGATAGAACAAAGCAAGCAGCAACTGGCAGTTACAGTCAATGCTACGTTGAGTATGTTATATTGGCAGGTTGGTAAACGGATTAATGAAGAGTTGAGTCAATATGAAGGAAACGAAAAATATGGAAAACAAATTGTCGCTACACTGTGGCGACAATTAGCAAGTGACTACGGAACATCGTTTTCTGAGAAAAACTTACGCAGAATGATGCAATTTGCTTCTGCTTTTCCTGAAAAGGAAATTGTATACACACTGTGTAGAGAATTGAGTTGGTCGCATATTAAAATCTTAATTCCGATGGATGATCCTTTAAAAAGAGTATTTTACATCGAAATGTGTAAGCTGGAAAAATGGAGCGTTCGAACTTTTCAAGACCGCATTCAATCCATGCTCTACGAACGCACTGCCATCAGTAAAAAACCAGAATTGACCATTCAGAATGATTTGGATTTACTCAAAAACGAACAAAAATTAAGTCCCGACTTGGTGTTTAAAGATCCGTATGTGTTGGATTTTTTAGGATTAAAAGACACTTATTCAGAAAAAGATTTAGAATCTGCAATCATAGCTGAATTACAAAGATTTATCTCAGAATTAGGCAATGATTTTGCTTTTTTAGCCCGTCAAAAACGCATTACGATCGACACCACAGATTACTACATCGATTTGCTGTTTTACCATCGAAGATTGAAGTGTTTGGTTGCCATAGATTTAAAAATCGGGGATTTTGAAGCGGCGTTCAAAGGACAAATGGAGTTGTATTTGCGCTATTTAGAAAAATACGAACAAGTAGAGGGGGAAAATATGCCAATAGGATTAATTTTATGTTCGGGCAAAAACGATGAACATATTGAGTTACTACAATTGGACAAAAGCAATATTCGAGTTGCAGATTATTTGACGCTATTGCCATCGCAAGAAATATTGAAACAAAAATTACATCAAGCGATTGAAAATGCAAAAAATAGAATGGCTCGAAACGATTAAGAAATACTTTGAGATGAACTTAAAGATAATCCGAAAGATAGAAATCAAAAATACGTCACTTCAGATTTAGGTAAATCAATCTTAGCATCAACTAAATAACTAAGAAAGTAACTAAGAAAGTAACTAAGAAAGTAACTAAGAAAGTAACTAAGAAACATGGCAAAAGGAATACATACCGAACAAACATTTGAGGAGGCAATCGAATCCAACTTGTTGGAGCATGGTGGCTATGTGAAAGGTGAGTCAAAAGACTTCGATGCACAATTGGGATTGTTCCCCAGTTACATCACTAATTTTCTAAAACAATCACAACCAAAGGCTTGGGATAAATTAGTTACTATTCACAAGGACGAAGCAGAGAAAAAAGTACTATTACGTTTGGTCAAAGAAATTGATTTGCGTGGTGTATTGGACGTTATTCGCAAAGGATTTACTGATTATGGAGTAAAGTTCTATATGGCATATTTTAAGCCAGAAAGTACCTTAAATCCAGAAGCAGACGAATTGTATCTCACCAATCATTTATCAGTTACCAGACAGCTGTATTACGAGCGTGTAGGTAAGAATTCATTGGATATGGTGCTTTCTTTGAATGGACTGCCAATTGCTTCCATAGAGCTTAAAAATCAGTTTTCTGGACAGTCTGTAGAGAATGCCAAGAAGCAGTATGTCTACGACCGTGAGCCAAACGAACCGATATTTCAATTCAAAAAAAGAACCTTGGTTCACTTCGCTGTGGATACCGATGAGGCTTTCATGACAACGAAACTGGACGGAAAGAACACAAGATATTTACCATTCAATTTAGGATACAACAATGGAGCTGGAAATCCACCCAATCCAAATGGATACAGAACATCATATCTGTGGGAACAGGTTTGGACTAAAGATAGTTTCATGGATATCATTGGCAAGTTCCTTCACCTAAGCGTGGAAGAATTTGAGTTGAATGGTGTCAAAAAGAAGAAGGAAACCATCATTTTCCCACGTTTTCATCAGATGCAAGTGGTTCGCTAAGTGACCACGGATGCAAGACACAGTGGTGCTGGAAAAAACTATTTGATTCAACACTCAGCTGGTTCTGGCAAATCTAATTCAATCGCTTGGCTATCTTATAGATTGTCTAGCTTACATGATGAGACTAACAACAGAATCTTTGATTCGGTGATTGTAATTACCGACCGTAAGGTATTGGATTCACAATTGCAGAACACTATTTACCAATTTGAACACAAGGATGGTGTTGTCCAGAAAATTGATAAAGATTCAACTCAGTTGGCAAATGCCATTTCAGCGGGTTCAAATATTATCATTACTACGCTTCAGAAGTTTCCGTTTATTCTGGATAAAATTGGTGAAATCCCAGCTAGAAAGTATGCAGTAATCATTGATGAGGCTCACAGCTCGCAAGGTGGTGAAGCTACCAAAAAAATGAAGGAAGTACTATCAGCACAATCATTGGAAGAAGCTGAGAAAGATGAGGCTTACACAGGATTGGAAGAAGATGCGGAGGACGAAATAAGAAAGTCGATGTTGGCGAGAGGTAAGCAGAACAACCTTAGTTTCTTCGCCTTTACAGCAACACCAAAGCCAAAAACAGTTGAAGTATTTGGAACGATGGGTGCTCATGGCAAGCCAGAACCGTTTCACCTGTACTCGATGAAACAAGCTATCGAAGAAGGATTCATTCTCGATGTGTTAAAGAACTATACTACATATAAAACGTACTTCAAATTATCTAAAGAAATTGAAGATGACCCGAAAGTAAATAAGAAAAAAGCTTCCAGAGCAATTGGACGATTCATGTCATTGCATCCACATAACCTTGCACAGAAAACCGAAGTAATGGTGGAGCATTTCCGCCAAGTGGTTTCTAAAAAGATTGGAGGGAAAGCAAAAGCGATGGTGGTATCGAGCTCACGTTTGCATGCAGTGAGATATAAAGAAGAATTTGATAAATACATCAAAGACAAAGGTTATAACGATGTCAAAACCATTGTAGCATTTTCTGGAAAGGTAATCTATGGTAACGCTCCAGAAGGTGTGACCGAAGTTGAGCTTAATGGTTTTGCAGAAAAGGAACTTCCAAGAAAATTCGCATCGGATGAATATCAATTGTTATTGGTTGCAGACAAATACCAAACAGGATTCGACCAACCATTATTGCATACCATGTATGTGGACAAGAAGTTATCGGGTGTAAAAGCGGTACAAACGCTTTCCAGATTGAACCGAATGTGTGCTGGAAAAGAAGATACCTTTGTATTGGACTTTGCGAATGATACTGATGAAATATTGGAATCGTTTCAACCGTATTATGAGCTTACATCCATTAAGGAGAATTCAGACCCGAATTACCTGTATGACCTAAAAGCTGAACTGGATAAAGCAAATGTGATTTGGGAAACACAGGTAAATAATTTCTGTAACCTATATTTCAAATCAGCTAAATCATTGACAGTTTCTGACCAAGCAAAGTTGAATGCTTATATTGATCCAGCGGTAGAACGGTTCAAACAGTTACCAGAAGAAAGCTCAGATAAGAACGTAATTGGTACTGAAGTAACGCAAGAAGACTTCAAGAACACGATGCAGAGTTTCAATAGAACGTACTCGTTTTTAACTCAGATTATGCCGTTCTCAGATGTTGACTTAGAGAAGCTATTTACCTATACACGATTCCTGTACAAAAAACTACCAAGAACAAGCCAGAATGATAAATTCAAGTTGGGTGACGAGGTTTCTTTGGAATACTACAGACTACAAAAGATAGCCGAACATACCATCGTTATGGAAAGTCAAAGTGTTTACGAACTAGATGGTGGTGGTCAAGCTGGATTGCGTTTAACGAAAGAAGACGAAGCCAATTTATCTGAAATAATTGAAGTGTTGAACAAGAAGTTTTTTACTGAATTTTCGGATGCAGATAAATTATATTTTGAGCAAATAAAGGCAGATTTAATTAATAATGAAAGTTTACGGATTCAAGCACAAAACAATAGTTTAGATAATTTTCAATACGGTTTCAAAGATAAATTTTGGGATGCTTGGATTGAAAGAAATGAATTGAATGGAGAAATTTTCGCGACTATCATGAATAATACAGATTTGGGTGATAAAGTTCTGAACTATTTTATGACAACTATTTACAATCAATTTAGGTCTGAAAGCACCTTTCAATCTAAACAATAAATTCATTTTCCAAGACACCAACCTTGAAAAAAAGTTTTTCAACTGGTTCACTAACCAAACATGGGTTGGCTTTAAACTACCAAGACGAAAATGCAGCTCTCTACAAGACATTTCACCCCCAAGTTTAGAATCTCAACTTTTCAATTACCTTTGAATTACAAATTTTTTATATGCGAAACCTACTGTTGTTTATAGGAGTGATCTCCTTCTTGAGTGCTTGTAATTCAAGCGAAGACCCAAAAGAAAATCGCGTTGAAGCGCCGGAGCGGGCCGATACGACAACCCAAATCACAACCCAACTCACCATGCCCACGGGTTTGACCTTCAAAAAGTTTAAGCTAAAGGCCGAAAATTGCGACATGCCTTTCGCTGAGGCGGACGACATGGAAGTCGATCAAGATTGGTGCAATACGCGTGAAATTAACGGGTTGAAGGTTTCCATGAAAGACGCTGCGGTAGCGCAGAAAATCAACGCTTTGATTGAAAAAGAAATTACAGGTTCAAATCGAACGCTTAAGCAATTTGTCGCGGAAATTAAAAACACATCCAATGAGGCCGGGGAATTGGAATACCTGCAAGATTCTTATACCTGTAGTTTGGTAGATACCTCCAATACCTTTCTTTCGATGTCCATCTTGTTTCAGTATTATGCCTTAGGTGCAGCACATGGACAGTATGGAGCTTCAGTGCTCAATGTTGACTTGAACACAGGAAATCCAATTGCATTGAAAGATTTGCTGGTAGACAATTACAAAACTGCATTGAAATCATTGGCAAAGCGCAAGTTTTTGTCACAAAATGGAAACGACGGATGGTGGTTTTTAGAGGGCGATCAACCTTTTGAATTGCCAGAGGTTTTTTCGATCCGTCGAAAAGGCATTACTTTTTATTACCAACCTTATGAAATTGGTCCCTATGCTGCCGGCGCTCCAGAAGTATTCTTAAGCATCAAAGACCTGGGATCCTTGCTGAAAGAAAATCCGCATTTGAAATAACCCTTGGGTATTATTGATTGTAAGCTGACTCGTTTTTCCTAGTAGGAACTGCTAGACCCGCCGATGTTTTCGATGGGATGCCAAGTGGTTTTGACCTCTTGAAAATGGGTGATCAATTGAAGGTTTTGGGCATCACGGGACATCCAATCTTGGTCGCATTGAAACTTTCGTTTAAGGTTGTCAACACATGCAAGTGCGGTGGGAATGTTGAGCGGTCCTAAATCTTCAGAAACCAAAGCATTTACATCCATGTGGGCAGCCAAAGTGGGCAACATTTCTTCTGTTTTTCCTGTAAGGATGTTTACGGTGCCACCTGGAAGGTCTGAGGTATGTAGGACTTCTGCAAAGGTAACGGCACAAAGCGGAAGTTTTTCAGAAGCGATACCCACGACGGTATTTCCCCCACATAGCACAGGCATCACCATGGAAACCAAACCAATGAGCGAGGAATTTGCTGGGGCGACCACACCTACGACACCCATGGGTTCAAGGGTAGAAAAGTTAAAGTGAGATGAGTTGACGGGATTCACACTGCTGGCAACTTGTACAAACTTATCCGCCCAACCTGCATAATACACGATGCGGTCAATGGCCATGGAAACTTCTGCCTCTGCTTGGGCTTGGGTACTTCCCTGCAATGTCAACTCCTCAATGAATTGTGCTTTTCTTCCATTCAGCATTTCCGCAATGCGGTAAAGGATTTGACTACGGTTGAAGGCGCTTCTTTCCCCCCAACCGCCAAAGGCTTTTCTTGCTGCCACCACGGCGTTTCGTATGTCTTTTTTTGAGCAAAGGCAAACGTTGGCTTGTGTATTTCCGTTCGAATCGAGGAGGGCGTAGTATCTTCCAGATTCTGTTCTCGGAAAAGCCCCTCCGATGTATATTTTATATGTCTTCAAAATTTCCACTTTCTTGATAATTAAGTTGCTAAATCTAGAATTTACTCACTTTTTACATAGGCGCTAAGTCCATGAAGTCCACCTTCCCTGCCAAAACCACTTTCCTTAAATCCACCAAACGGGGAGGTAGGGTCAAATTTGTTGTAGGTATTGGCCCAAACAACCCCTGCGCGTAATTTTGTAGAGAGGTTAAAAATGCGGGATCCTTTGTCTGTCCAAACACCCGCTGCCAATCCGTAAGGAGAATTGTTGGCTTTTTGGATTACTTCATCAATGGACCTAAAGGTTTGAATGGTCAAAACAGGACCAAAGATTTCTTCCTGAGAAATTACATTGGATTGGGCTACGTTTAGGAATAGGGTTGGTTTACAGAAGTAACCTTTCGTTGGAAGCGCGCATTCCGTTTGGAATATTTCAGCCCCTTCGTTGATGCCTATTTGGATGTATTTTTGAATGGTTTCAAGTTGTTCCTTTGAATTGATCGCTCCGATGTCTGTGTTTTTATCCAAGGGGTCGCCCACATACAGGCTTTCCATTCGGGCCTTCAGTTTTTGAATGACCACAGGTGCAATGTTTTCTTGTACAAATAACCTTGAGCCTGCGCAGCAAACATGTCCTTGGTTAAAAAAGATGCCGTTTACAATTCCTTCAACGGCTTGGTCGATGGGTGCATCGTCAAAAACGATGTTTGCGGATTTCCCTCCCAATTCCAAGGTTGTTTTCTTGTTGGTTCCCGTAACGGCACGTTGAATGATTTTTCCAACTTGTGTTGAACCTGTGAAGGCAATTTTGTTTACATCGGGATGCTTTACCAAGGCCGCGCCGGTGTCTCCGTGCCCGGTGATGATGTTCACAACGCCAGGAGGCAGGCCACAATCTTTAATGATTTCAGCCAATTTCAAGGCGGTCAACGGGGTGGTTTCTGAGGGTTTTAACACGACGGTATTTCCCGTAGCCAATGCCGGTGCAATTTTCCAAGCGGCCATCAGCAATGGGAAATTCCAAGGAATGATTTGTCCCGCAACCCCTAAGGGCTCAATTTTTTGATTGGGAAAAGCATATTCAAGTTTATCCGCCCAACCGGCATAGTAGAAGAAGTAGTTGCAAGCAAGCGGTACATCAACGTCGCGAGATTCTCTAATGGTTTTTCCGCCATCCAGGGTTTCGATAACGGCAAATTCCCTTGCCCTTTCTTGCATCATTCTGGCGATGCGGTACAAATATTTTCCACGTTCATGGGCGGGCATTTGGGACCAAGTGTTTTCATAGGCATTTCGTGCAGCACGCACAGCCGCATCCACATCCGCTTCGTTTGCCCAAGCGATTTCGGCCAGCACTTCTTCGGTGGCAGGGTTTACGGTGGGATAGTACGTATTAGAAAGGGGTTCAACCCATTCATTGTTGATGAAAAGCGAATATTTTTTTTTCAGTTGGATGTGGCTTGTTCCTTCGGGCGAAGGCGCATAGTTCCAATCCGTAGGAACGGAGGTAGGTTTAGTGGGCATATTTAGTCAATTGTAAAATAATCAGCAGATTGATAATTTCCGTTTTCGGATTTCATAATTTGCATCAAAACGTCATTGGCGAGGCTGCTGGCACCAAAGCGGAACCACTCATTTGAAAGCCATTTGTTGCCGAGAATTTCTTTTACCATTACAAGGTTATGCAACGCCAATTTAGAATTAGAAATGCCTCCTGCTGGTTTCATTCCAATCATAATGCCTGTGCGGTCATAATGGTCTTTTATCGCCATGAGCATGGTGTAGGTAACTTGCATGGTGGCGGCGGGCTGAATTTTCCCTGTGGAAGTTTTTATGAAATCTGCACCGGCATGAATGGCGATGTCGCTGGCTTTTCGAACCATGTCTAAAGTGGGGAGTTCCCCGGTTTCCAAAATCACTTTGAGCCTGGTTTTACCACAAACTTCTTTGATGGCAGCGATTTCATCGTATACAAAAGCATATTCTCCAGCCAAGAATTTTCCCCTGGAAATCACCATGTCAATCTCGTCTGCGCCTTGATCGATGGCAAATTGGGTGTCCAATATTTTCACCTGATGGGTGGATTGTCCCGAAGGGAAGGCGGTTGAAACGGAGGCAATTTTAACGGAAGACCCGACCAAGGAATCTTTTGCGATTTTTACCATGGAAGGGTATACGCAAACAGCGGCTACGGTAGGGAGTCCTGGAAAAGCATCATGAAGATGTTGGGCTTTGTAGCACATTTGACGCACTTTTCCGGGGGTATCTTTCCCTTCCAAAGTAGTTAAGTCAATCATGTTAAGGACCATTCTTAGGCCTTGGTGTTTGGCTTCGTTTTTTATGCTTCTGGATTGAAAACGTGCGATGCGTTCTTCCACGCCCACTTTGTCTATCGAAACATTAGAAAAAACTTCGGAAGGAATAAAAGGTTTTGCCACAAAGATTTAATTTGATTCAGAACCAAAGATAAAAAAGTTAAGGAAGAAAGCCCTTAACTAAATAAAGTTTGCTCGGATTAGTCTTCTTCTGCGTCAGCCTCGTTGTCATCAGGCTTGTCATAATCGTCGTCTTCTTCATCATCACCGTCCACATCGTCTACATCATCGTCTTTTAATTCTGAATCCTTGTCGAACCCATCATCAAAACCATCTTCATCGTCCACGACAACGGGTTTGGATTTGGTAACAATTTTATTGATTTTAACCAAGTAGATGATTTCTTCTGTTTCCCAAATAAGGGCATCAAGCACTTCGCCATTCGGTGTTTTAATGGTTGTAAGGTGATTGATATACCCATCGGGGTAATCTTTTAAAATTTGTTTTTTCTGATCTAGGGTGAGTTTGTCGTAACTAATAATTGACCTTCTCTTTGACATGTTGTATGCTTTTGTTTTATCGAGCAAAATTAATTTTTTTGCTATAGTCAAACACATTTTTTAAAATAAACTTGACTTTTTTTTGAACATTTATAAAGTTGATAAAAACCAAGTAAAGGCGACGAATTTTTAGAATTCAATTACTTTTGTTTTAATGTCTAAAATCAAAACAGCTTTTTTTTGCCAATCCTGTGGATATGAAGCCCCTAAGTGGTTAGGGAAATGTCCTTCCTGCAGTGAATGGAATACTTTTATCGAAGAGCGGGTCAATGTTTCCAAAAATGCATCGATTCCTTTTTCAAAGCAAACCCAAAATGCGGCCCCTGTTTTTATTCATGAAATCACCCAAAATGAAACCGTTCGGATCCATTTAAAAGATTTGGAGTTAAACCGCGTGTTGGGAGGGGGCATTGTTCCCGGTGAAATCATTTTGATTGGAGGCGACCCAGGCATTGGGAAATCAACCTTGTTGTTGCAAATGGCCGTGAAGGAACAATTTCGGGTATTGTATGTCTCCGGAGAAGAAAGTGAACAACAAATTAAAATGCGTGCCGAGCGCATTGGAATAGAAAACACCCAATGTCAATTGCTTACAGAAACGGACGTGGTTCAAATCATCACGTTGTCAGAAAGCCTAAAACCAGAAATCCTCGTCATAGACTCCATTCAAACCCTTTTTAATCCTTCGATAGAAAGTGCCCCTGGAAGCGTGAGTCAAGTGAGGGAATGCACTGCGTTATTGCTTCGTTATGCGAAGACTACACATACCCCCATTTTTCTCATTGGCCACATCACCAAGGAGGGTTCCATTGCAGGACCAAAGGTTTTAGAACACATGGTGGATGCGGTTTTACAATTTGAAGGGGATCGAAACCACTTTTATCGTTTGCTCCGCACCGTGAAAAATCGCTTTGGGTCAACCAACGAATTGGGTATTTATGAAATGCAGGGCACCGGCTTGCGGATGGTTGAAAATCCTTCTGAAATATTAATCACCAATACAGACGGGACCTTGAGTGGCTCATGCATCAGCACCACCATTGAGGGTTTACGTCCCCTGCAAGTAGAAGTGCAAGCCTTGGTGAGCAGCGCCGCTTATGGTACGCCGCAAAGGTCTTCCAATGGTTATGATGCCAAGAGATTGAACATGCTTTTGGCGGTTTTGGAAAAGCGATGCCAATTTCGTTTGGCGACCAAAGACGTGTTTTTAAACATCGCAGGCGGAATTAAAGTGGATGACCCAGCCGTGGATTTGGCGGTTATGATTGCTGTATTGTCCTCCAATGCAGACATTTCTGTACCCAGAGAATTTACCTTTTCTGCGGAAGTTGGATTGTCAGGGGAGATTCGTCCGGTAAACCGTGTGGAAACCAGAATCCTGGAAGCACAAAAGTTAGGGTATACCCACATATTTATTTCGGCCTACAATAAAGGATTGAAAAAAGATTCTTACAACATCGAAGTGGTGACGTGTAAAAAGTTAGAGGAAGTGGTTAAAAAGGTTTTTGCGGCATGAAAAAAGTAGAATTTCTTTCGGCACAACATGTGAAAATTGAATTTGAAATGGCATCGGTCGTTCAACGCGCTTTGGCCTATGTCATTGACACCGTAATCATTTATGTGTATTTCATGATTGTGTTGTTTGCCTTTCTAAACGATGCTTCTATTTGGAGCCAAGATTTGGATTTGGCCTTGCTGCTCTTGGTACTTTTGGTAAACATGCCCATCTATCTATACAAACCTGTGATGGAGTATTTTTTCAATGGACAAACGCTGGGTAAGATGGCTGTGGGCATTCGAATGGTTCGGGTAAATGGGGACCGAATGACTTTGCAGGATAATTTTTTGCGCTGGGTCATGCGAGGCGAATTTTTTTGGGTTTCTTTGGTTTCTAACCCCGTTTGGATTCTCATCATTCCTTTCATCACCTTGTTGGATTTTCTTGCCATGAGTCTTTCACCCAAACACCAGAGAATTGGGGATATGATTGTTTCGGTCATTGCCATTCGCACTCGTCCTTCAAGAAAATACAAATTGTCGGACATCCTAAGCAGGCAAGAATCAACATCGTACAAACCAACGTATGAAAAGGTGATTTCCTTTACCGATGAAGACATTATGTACCTTAAGAATGTGATTGAGCAATACAAGAATTACCGAAATGCAGAAATTACAAAGGTTTTCAACGCGGTGACTCAAAAAACGTGTGAGCGATTGGAAATAGAAGTGCCTAAAAAAAACACTACGGCTTTTCTGGAAAAGGTGCTCAAAGACTACGTATATTTAACCCGATAAAATGGCACATTTAATTGCGGTTCCTACCCCCATTGGAAATTTAGAGGACATTACGCTTCGTTCCATACGGATGCTTAAAGCGTGTGATTTCGTAATCGCAGAAGATACCCGTGTGACCAAAAAGCTGTTGAAATTGTTAGACATTCAAAAATGGGTGGTTTCGTTTCATACGCACAATGAGCATGCACAATTGGCTGAAATGCTTCATAAAATTGAAACGGCTGAAATGGTTGTTTTGGTTTCAGATGCAGGCACCCCAGGCATTTCAGACCCCGGATATCTGTTGATTCGCGGATGCATTGAAAAAGGCATAAAAGTGGAATGTTTACCTGGCCCTACGGCTTTTGTCCCCGCCTTGGTGGCAAGTGGATTGCCTTGCGATCGTTTTTATTTTGAAGGATTTCTACCGCATAAAAAAGGACGGCAAACAAAAATGAAAGCATTGGTGGACAAGGATTGCACTGTAGTTTTGTATGAATCTCCTTATCGCCTGATAAAATGCTTAGAACAAATCATCGAGTTTATGGGTCCGGAGCGCAAGGTTGTGGTCGGAAGGGAAATCTCTAAAATGTTTGAAGAATTTGTTAGGGGCACAGCTCCAGAAGTATTGCTGCACTTCAAATCCAAGGAAATAAAAGGAGAATTCGTCGTCATGATTGGCTCCGCAGAGGGTTGAAAGGTTCCTTTTTTAATCCCATGGTGGAAGTTTTTAATTGCTATTTTTACATATGTTTTTCAAGGACGTCGTCGGTCAAAAGGAAGTAATCGCTCAACTCATTCAGGAAGTCAAATCCGACAAAATCGGTCATGGCCAAATGCTGGTGGGAAAAACAGGGTATGGCACTTTTCCTTTGGCGATGGCCTTTTCGCGCTACCTGTTGTGTGAAAACCCGGGTGAGCATGACGCCTGTGGAAATTGCGCTTCTTGTGCCCAGCTTAATTCGTTCCAGCATCCCGACTTGCATTTTGTGTATCCTGTAGTACAAGCCATTGCCAAAACATCCGAACATTTCTTGCCCACTTGGCGAAAGATGATCGGCGCAACCCCGTATTTTACCCAATATGATTGGCTGCAAATGATTGATTCAAAGGAACGAAAACCGATCATTGGCGCTGAGGAAAGTGAATCCATCATTCAAAAATTGAAATTGAAATCCTACCAAGGAGGATATAAAGTGATGGTTATTTTTGGTGCCGACGCCATGAATCCTTCCTGTGCAAATAAGATCCTTAAAATCCTTGAAGAACCTTCCCCAAAAACGTTGTTTTTATTGTTGGTCGAGAATCCACAAGCCATTTTGGCTACCATTCAGTCCCGAACGCAATCCATTCAAGTTCCCAAGTTGTTAGAAAGCGACGTGTCGTCTTATTTGCAAAAAGAAAAAAACATGGAAGCCTCAAAGGCGGATGCCATAGCCAGGTTCGCCGATGGAGACTTGTGCAAGGCTTTGGAAGTTTTTCAAGACGGTGGCGCAACGGACGAATACCGTGAACTCTTTATTCAATTGATGCGGTCCAGCTACAAGAAAGATGTAATTGAGATGATGAATTGGGCGGAAACAGCGGCAAGTTTAAGCAAGGAAAACCAAAAGTTGTTCATGTTGTATACTTTACATATGATACGACAGAGCTTTTTAATGAATTATTTGGGTGCGCAAAACGCAAACCTTACGCCATCGGAATTGGGCTTTGTTGAAAAGTTTTCTCCCTTCATCAATGGCAAAAACATTCGTGAATTTATGTCGGAATTTGACGATGCTTACTATCATTTGGAGCGAAATGCGAATCAAAAAATTCTATTTACGCAATTGTGTTTTCAATGCATGCGATTCATTCATAGGTCTTAAATGCTTATTTTTACCGAAAACAAATAACAATGGGTTGTGCATCATGTGGAAAGGAAGGAACGCCAGGCGGTTGTAAAAACAACGGCTTGTGTAGCAGTGGCGGATGCAGTAAGTTGGAAGTATACGATTGGTTGTCAAACATTTCGTTGCCTGAAAACCAAAAACCGTATGAAATTGTAGAAATACGTTTCAAAAACTCAAGAAAGAATTTTTACCGAAACATCCAAAACTTGCCGCTCCAAATGGGAGACATCGTAGTGGTAGAGGCCGCACCAGGTTTTGACATCGGCGTGGTATCCATCGTTGGGGAATTGGCGAAAATTCAAGTCAAAAAGAAGTCGCCTAATTTTAAGCATGCAGAAGCAAGAAAAATTCTTCACATCGCTACCCAACCTGAAATTGACAATTGGATTAAGGGCCGTAATTTGGAAAAAGACATGATGTTTCAGACCCGAACGATTGCCATGAAATTGGGATTAGACATGAAGATTTCGGATGTAGAATACCAAGGTGACCTTACGAAAGCTACGTTCTACTACACCGCTGAGGACCGAGTGGATTTCCGTCAATTGATTAAAGACATGGCAGATGCATTCAAAACCAGAATTGAAATGCGTCAAATTGGATCGCGACAAGAATCTTCGCGATTAGGGGGGATTGGTTCCTGTGGACGGGAATTGTGTTGCTCGACGTGGCTTACCGATTTCAGGTCCGTATCAACCTCTGCGGCAAGGTACCAACAATTGGCTTTAAATCCACAGAAATTAGCTGGACAATGTGGTAAGTTAAAGTGCTGTCTGAATTATGAATTGGACATGTATTTAGAGGCCTTCAAAACCTTTCCAAAGACAGAAATTAAACTCAAAACCACCAAAGGTGAGGCGTATCACATTAAGACAGATGTCTTTAAACGAATGATGTGGTATGCATTTCCAGAAGATTCAGGTTTGATCATGCTTACGCCCGAACGCGTTAAAAAAATTCAAGAACTAAACAAAGCCGGAACCATCCCAAGAGACCTCAAAGATTTTGCTTTTGAAGTAGAAAAAGAAGTGGTTGTAGGATATGAAAATGTGGTGGGTCAAGACAGTTTGACACGTTTTGAGAACAAAAACAAGCCCAATAAAAACAAAAAGAAGAAGTATAAACCCAATAAAAACAAACCCAATCCTGCCACCAATGAAAAGTAGGCATTTGTTTTTTGTGGTTGCGGCCCTGTTGCTGCTGTTCTCCTGCACCTCGGATGCCGTGTTCAATAAAACCATTGTGTTTTCCAACCGCACTTGGTCTCAAAAACAATTCCCGTCCTTTAAAATCAACATTCAAGACACCAGCAAGACCTACGATTTTATATTGAACATTCGCACCACTACCGATTTTGCCTATTCAAATCTTTGGATGTTTTTTACCATTGACGGTCCCTTAGGTAAATCCAAGAAATTTCCAATCGAAATGATTACCGCAAAACCTTCCGGAGAATGGACAGGTAAAAAGTCAGGTTCAATGGTTTCTTTTTCAAAATTGTTAATGCACGATGATTTCCCCAAAAAAGGAACCTATACCTTTACCTTTGAACAGGCAACTACCCAAAAAAAATTGCATGAAGTCGTTGACCTCACCTTTGATGTCTTCGAGGCTAAATCAATGAATTGATGCGTTTTGCTTGTTTACATGAGGAACAGTTGCGGGCATTGGAAAAGGAATTTGTAGCCTTTCTCATTGTGAATGGATTAGAAGGCAAGGCATGGGAAACGTTAAACCGAGACGAGCCTGAAGAAGCCTTGCGATGGGTAGAGCGTTTCAGTGACCTCATTTGGGAAAAAGTTACAGATGAAACGACCTATATGGAACGTAAAACGGAAAAGGACTGGTCTGTTGTTTTTATGGGGGAAACTGCGGGAGAAATGTACATCGCTACCCATGAAGAGATGCCTTCCTTTCATAAAGGTAAAAAAGTATATACAAAACAGAGACTGGATGAAGTGTTTGACCTATTCCAACATGGATACGACCGCTGTTCGTTCGAAACGTTTAACCAATTGAAATCACAATTTAAATTATAACTTATGTCTAAACAACTTTTCACTTTTGCTGCCTTTGTATGCATTTCTTTTTTTGGGTTTACCCAAGTAACCACACCCAAAGCAAGTCCCCTTTGTAAAATGGAACAAAAGGTCGGATTGACCGATGTCACCTTGTCCTATTCTCGTCCTGCCGTTAATGGCCGGGTAATTTTTGGAGATTTTATTCCCTACAATGCTTATTGGCGATTGGGTGCCAATGAATGCACAAAAATCACAGCCTCTGATAAATTGATTTTCGGCAAAGACACCTTGAAAGCAGGGACCTATGCCTTATTCGCAAAACCCAATAAAACCCAATGGGATCTTGCGTTTTACAGCGAAACAAACCTGTGGGGAATGCCAGAAGTTTGGGATGAAAAGAAAGTTGTATTAACGCTCACTTCAAACGTGTTTACCTCACAAGAGAAATCGGAAAACCTTTTCATCGGAATTGATGAAATCACCAACAACGGGGGAGTTTTGGTAATCCAATGGGACAATACCAAAGTTAAATTTCCTTTCGGTGTGCTGTCGAAGGACAAAGTAGTTGCAAGCATTCAAAAAACCATGGCAGGTCCCAGCGCAAATGATTACCATGCAGCAGCGAAATATTATTTAGATGAAAAAATGGACATGGCTCAAGCGTTGGACTGGGTGAGCAAAGCGATTGTGTTGCGTCCCGAAGCCTATTGGATGTTGCGCACAAAATCATTGATATTGGCAGAGAAAGGAGCGTACAAAGAAGCCATTGCCGCAGCGGAAATGTGTATTCAGTTGGCAGAAAAAGATGGCGATGCAAGCTATGTAACCCAATCCAAAAAATCCATAGAATCTTGGAAAAATAAAAAGTAAGTTGTTCCAGAAATACCGATACCATTTCTTACTTCATCTGATTATTTTTCTTTGGGGTTTCACTGGGATTATCGGGAAACTTCTTCACCAAGATTCCTTTATCATTGTTTGGTACCGCTTACTGATCGCGATTTCGTCTCTCCTTTTATTTATGTGGTTTCGCAAAATTCGTTTCGCTGTACCACGGTCTCAATGGATTTGGGTTGTATTGGTAGGAAGTGTGGTCGCTGCCCATTGGTTGACGTTTTATTACACCATTCAAATTTCAACGGCATCTTTGGCCATTTTGTGCTTGTCTACCACTACGCTGCATGTTACCTGGTTGGAACCCATTTTGATGAAATCAAAATTTCAAATGCGTCAACTGTTGATGAGTTTGTTGGTGATTGCTGGCATTGCCTTCGTAGCAAAGGATTTTAATGGAGATGAAAGGAACGCAGTTGCCATTGGGTTGGTCTCTGCTTTCTTTGCCGCCCTGTTTTCGGTGATGAATGCAAAACTTTCTAAATCGGTAGAAAGCATTTCCCTTACCCTCCTGGAGCTGTGCGTAGGTCTCGTAGGAATCACCCTTTACCTGCTATCGATTGCGAAACCTATGAAAGCCTTTGAGTTGAGCATGAATGATTTATTATGGCTGCTTTTCTTAGGGATTGTCTGCACCTCTTTTGCGTTTTTAACCACCATAGAAATTGTTAAAAAACTGGGCGCTTTCACCGTTTCGCTGTCCATAAACCTCGAGCCCGTTTACACCATCCTATTGGCCATTGTTCTCTTGAAAGAAAACGAGTTGCTTTCTAAAGATTTTTACATAGGCGCCATCATCATCATTGGCGTATTGATATTGAATGGTGTCCTTTCCTACTTTGAGCGACGAAAAAAGGAAATCGTTTTTTAACTTTGTAAGGATGAAGAGAATTTCCACGCTTCTTTTGGCATTTTTGATTTTCACCGTGAGTGTGGGCCTACCCATTTATTCTCATACTTGCTTGGAAGAGGGAATAGCTTACACCTCATTGATCCACATCAGTGAAAAAGATTGTTGCGAGAAGGAAACAGCGCTTCCATCATGCTGCCAAGAGAAAAACAAAAAATGTTGTAGCCAAGAAACCACGTTTCTTAAGTTGAAAGTGGAGGGACGTACCGCAGCGACGGCCCCGATGCCTAATTTTTCCGGTAAGCTACCGGCCCTTCCATGGGTAGGTTTAGTGGGAAGTACTTTCCAATTCAAAGTGCCGCAAACCCCGACGCAATGTAGGGTACCTCATGTGAAATATGGCAAGCTTCTGCGCGCCTTCATTGGTTTTTGGAGAATATAAAAAAGACAATTTCTTCTGATTTTAGTCTGATTTTTTAATTCTTTATCTCATGTCTATGCTACGTTTTTGTTTCCTTGTCTTTTCATGTATTTTCTTTTATAGCGCGCACGCTCAGTTGGTAGGTTATGTTCGTGGGGTGAGTGAAAACGATACCCTTTCGCTAAATGGCGCCAAGTTGAAATTGTTGGCGAATAAAACCGCAGTTTTTACCGATTCCGAAGGGAAGTTTGAACTGTTTTTGGGTAAAAAATTACCCGATACCTTGGTGATTACCTATCCGGGTTATGCAGCTGACACCGTCGTGGTGGATAAATCAGATCGCTTTGGATCCCTCATTATCTCTCTTTACAACCGGAACATGCAACCGGAAGTAATCGTTGAGTTGAAAAAACAAAGCGGTATCCTTAAATTCAAAACCTTAAACATAGAGTTGCTTTCATCGAATGAATTTCGTCGCGCCGCATGTTGCAACCTCTCTGAATCTTTCGAAACCAATGCCAGCGTCGATGTAAACATTACGGATGGGGTTTCGGGCGCCAAAAAAATTCAACTGCTCGGGTTGGACGGGGTGTACACCCAATTTCAATTTGAGAACATTCCATTTTTAAGGGGCTTGGAAACCCCTTTCGGGATTCAATCCTTATCGGGAATTTGGCTGTCTTCTATCCAAATCTCAAAAGGGACAGGATCTGTTGTAAACGGTCACGAATCGATGGCGGGGCTTATAAATCTTGAATTAAAACAACCCCATAACATGGAGAAATTTTTGCTGAATGGCTACCAAAACAGGTTTGGAAGAAGCGAAATCAATGCCTTGGTAGGAAAACTTGTGGGGGAGAAATGGGCCACCAACTTGCTTACAAATGGGTCGTACAACCATGTCAAAGTAGATGAAAACAAAGATGGTTTTATGGACATTCCCCTTTTTAGAAACCTAGCTGTGATGAACCGTTGGCAATACGAAGGAGAGAAAATGGAAGCGCAATTCGGTGTAAATGCCTATGTAGACAACAGGGTGTCGGGGCAATATGCCTCAGATCTTAGCGGTGAAACCTATACAATGAATGCTGGAAATAAACATGTAGACCTCTTCGCGAAAACTGGATTTTTTGGTAAAAAACCTGCACAATCTTTGGGCGTGATTTACCACGCTAAATACCATGAATTGGAAGGAATGTATGGCACAAGAAATTTTCAAGGGACCGAAAAAAGAGCCTTTGTATCTATGGTGTACGACGATGCCAATCAAAAGGAAACCCACAAGTTTCGTTCGGGTTTAACAGGTAGTTATTTGGCATTGAAACAACAAATTGGCAATGTGAACAGAGACCGTGAAGAGTTTATTTCCAGTGCCTTCATCGAACACAACCTGAATGGGTTGCGGTTCTCCTTGATTTCAGGTTTTCGTTTGGATTACCATAGCCTAACCGGTTGGCAATGGGTGCCTCGAATCCATGGTAAATACGCACTCACTCCAAAAATGGACCTCCGGTTTACCGCTGGAAAAGGGTGGCGCATACCCAACGTGCTCATTGACAACATCGGTCTCTTGGCAAATCAAAAAAACTGGATACTTCCCACCCAATTGCTGCCAGAAGTTTCTTGGAATTGTGGTGGGTCCTTTGTCGCAGAGGGCATTGTTTTTAAGAAAAAATTCACCTGGACAACGGACGTTTATTATACATGGTTTGAAAGACAGCTGGTCATAGACAGAGACCTTTACGCCCAAGACATTTCTTTCGCTTATCAAGAAAATGCATCCAGCTCCATGGCTGTGCAAACCGAAATAAGCGCCCAATTGGCGAAAAACTTTGAGCTTAGGTTGGCCTACAAATACCTTGATGTGAAATCTATTTTCGGAAACATAAAACAATCGCAATCCATGATTTCTAAACATCGATTTTTGGTAACATCCAACTTGATGTCTAAGAACAAACGTTGGCAGTGGGACCTAACGGCGGCGATTTTTGGCCCAATGCGCATGCCTGCTTCTTATGTTACTATGACCTACTCACCTTGGTACACCCTTGTCAATTCACAGGTCATTCACAAATGGAAGAAATGGGAAGTTTACCTTGGGGTAGAAAATGCCCTGAATTATCGCCAGCCCAATCCCATTTTGTTAGCGCAAAACCACCAAGATCCCGGTTTCGATGCGACCATGGTTTGGGGCCCCATAACAGGAATTAATGTATATTCGGGTTTTAGATTTGCCATTAAAGACAAACATTGATATGAAAACCATTTTATGCTTCCTTATCGCGCTGTTGACGCTCTCAACCTATGCGCAAAGCACACCAAAAAGAGACACCCTTGTAATCCATACTTCCGCGCAATGTGGCGATTGTAAAAACAGGATTGAAGAAGCATTGAACGCGTCCAAAGGGGTTGTTTTTTCAGAACTTGACTTGGAAACGAAAGACGTTACCATCGTTTACAAACCTTCAAAAACCAACAGAGATGCTTTGTCAATTGCCTTGACAGAAGCGGGATATGATGCCGATTTGCGGAAAGCGAATCCAAAGGCGGTTCTCGAATTGCCTAAATGTTGCCAACCCAAAGGACATTAAGTTATGAACGATTTTTGAAATTAATCAACAATCTCCCCTTTGTCGCTTTTCGAATCCTTAATTTCGGCAAAAAAGTATGAGCGACGCTATAAAACATGAGTGTGGAATCGCATTGTTAAGGTTGAAAAAACCCTTGACACATTACATTGAATCCTACGGTACCGCTTTTTATGGTTTACATAAAATGCAATTGCTCATGGAAAAACAACACAACCGAGGTCAAGATGGCGCTGGGCTTGCCAGTATAAAATTTGACATGAATCCGGGTGAGCGATACATCTCTAGGGTAAGGTCAATTCAGACCAATCCAATTCAAGACATCTTCGAACAAATTTCAAAGAACATCAATCAATTAGGTGTTGAAAATCCAGATAAACTTAAGGACATCCAATTCCTAAAAACACATGCGGATTTTACTGGTGAATTGTTTTTAGGTCACCTTCGCTATGGAACCTTTGGAAGAAATTCTGTCGAAAGCTGTCATCCCTTCCTTCGACAAAACAATTGGATTACACGAAACCTTGTCTTGGCAGGGAATTTTAACCTCACCAACGTAGATGAACTCTTTGATTCCCTCATTGAATTGGGACAACATCCAAAAGAAAAGTCGGATACCGTTACCGTGTTGGAAAAAATTGGCCATTTTGTAGATATGGAAAACGACCGGCTGTATGCAAAATACAAAGATTCAGGGTTGAAAAACATTGAGATTTTCGAGAAAATAGCCGCGGAAATGGACCTTGTCAACATCCTTAAGAAAGCCAGCGTTAAATGGGATGGTGGTTATGCCATGGCTGGAATGTTGGGTCATGGGGATTCCTTTGTCCTTCGTGATCCCGCGGGTATACGTCCCGTATTCTATTTTGAAAACGACGAAATTTGTGTGGTAGCCTCCGAAAGACCCGTACTCCAAACGGCCTTTAACCTTAAAGTAAATCAAGTTAAAGAGCTTACGCCGGGCGCTGCACTCATCATTCGGAAAAATGGAACCGTAACTGAAGAGGCCATTTTACCGCAATTACCTATTAAAAAATGCGCTTTTGAGCGAATTTATTTCTCTAGAGGATCTGACATCGACATCTATAAAGAGCGTAAAAATTTAGGAAGGTTTATCGTAGATCAGGTATTGGAAGCCATTGACGATGACATCAACAACGCCGTATTTTCGTTTATCCCTAACACAGCTGAAGTTTCTTTCTATGGCATGATGAAAGGAATTGAAGACCATCACAACGATGACAAAGTGAAGGCCATTTGTGAATTGGGAAACCAAGCCACTGCGGAGGACATTAAGTCGATCATTCAAGAAAGGGCCAAGATTGAAAAGATTGCCATCAAAGATGCGAAACTAAGAACCTTTATCACCCAAGACGATTCTCGGGATGACCTCGTTACCCATGTGTATGACATTACCTACGGAAGTGTAAATCCTCATGTTGACACCTTGGTGGTCATTGACGATAGCATTGTCCGTGGAACGACGTTGAAAAAAAGCATATTAAAAATGCTGAGTCGTTTAGATCCTAAAAAAATCGTCGTCGTTTCCTCTGCCCCCCAAATTCGCTACCCGGATTGTTATGGAATTGACATGGCCAAGATGGGCGATTTTATTGCTTTTGATGCCACCATTGCTTTGCTGAAGGAAAGAAATCTGGACTACATTATCGATGAGGTCTACCAAAATTGTTTGGCACAGAAAGACTTACCTAAAGAACAAGTAGTCAACGCGGTAAAAGCCATTTATGCTCCTTTTACCAATGAAGAGATTTCAGATAAAATATCCCAATTGTTAACACCGAGCGATGTTCCCATGGAGGTGAAAATTGTATTTCAAACCGTTGAAAACCTTCACAAAGCCATTCCAGAACATACAGGAGATTGGTATTTCACAGGGGATTATCCTACGCCAGGTGGAAACAAAGTGGTCAACAAATCTTTTATGAATTGGGTTGAGAAGAAGAACGTTCGCGCTTATTAAGAAATTTTTCCGATGATTTTTTGGGCGGCACCTTGCTGTGAACCCACAAATTGTTGAATTTTTCCTGAAATTCCTTCCCTGTCTTTATCAATGCTATTTATTTTCTCTACCAAGGATTTTCCGTCAGTTATCGAAAACCCTATGCCGTTGTCGATGAAAAGTTGTGCTTCTGGGAATTTTTTGAATTTAGGGCCAAACAATACGGGAACTCCATACGCTGCGGGTTCGAGGATGTTGTGAAGTTTTCCGGAAAACCCACCCCCAATCAAGGCAATGCTTCCCAAGGCATATATCTTATTTAAATACCCAATGTTGTCGATGAGGATTATTTTTTCATTTTGGTACCTCGATAATTCACTGAAACGAATGGACCGATCGCCAAACAACGCCTCCAATGAATAAAAGTGTTTTTCCGAAATGTCATGAGGCGCAATGATTATTTTGTCAAATGAAAGTAAAGGTTGTTGGTTGTAAATCAACTCTTCCTCTGGTTCCCAGCTGCTTCCCAGGATCAAGATCTTTTGGTTTTCACAAATTGAAAAGAGCAGGGACAATGCGCTGTCCATCCCTTCTTGGGTTTGGTCATTTTTATTTTTCAATACAGCATCATATCTGGTATCTCCGCTGACCATAGCATTTGTAATTCCTATGCTTTTAAGGAGTGTTAAGGTCTCTTCATTTTGCACGAAGAAAAAACCAAAAGTTTCCAACGCTTTTCTAAACAAGCCGCCATACCAACGGAAAAAAACTTGTTTGGGACGCAACAGCGTAGAAACCGAAAACAATGATATTTTCGCAAAATTCAATTCAAAAATATAGTTTAACCAGAACTCGTACTTAACAAAGATGGCTTTTTTCGGTTTGACAAGTGTAATGAAATCACGTGCGTTTTTCCGGGTATCCAAGGGGAGGTAAGCAACAAAATCAACACAGTGCTTGCGTTTATGGTAATGTTCCATTCCCGATGGCGAGAAAAAAGTAACCAATACATTGGCAGTCGGGTGTTTGGCTTTAAATGCCCACAATACCGGAAGTCCTTGGTCAAATTCTCCCAAGGAAGCGCAATGCATCCAAAGATCGATTTCGGTTTCGCCGAGATGAGCTAATTTTTTTCGCCATGATTTCCTGCCTTCGACCCAACGTTTTGCTTTGGGGTGGAAGCATTGAGCCAATTGGAAAAACAATCCATAAGCCCAGAGGGAAAAGTCATAAAGAATGCGCATTAATATTCGATGTAATAATCCTTATTCGATGAATAGAATGGAATGTACCAACCAAAACGAAGTCCGAAAATGAGGTCTAAACGCAAATCTTTTGACACAGGTACTTCGGGTTGGTCGAAGAAAAGGGTTCGTCGGTTGTAGGTTAAACCTTGAAGGGCATAAATCCCGCCGTAAAAATTGTAAAATCCGCCGTGAGACATATGGGTATATCCCAAAAACTGTGAAAAATTAATACCTGTGGTTAAGCGGTCGTACCCTCTTTTGTATTCCTTTTCCAACATGGGAACGACTTGGGTTTGGGTTTCAATTTTTACCCTGTGGTTGAGGTATCCAGAACCAAATTGTACCATGAGGCCAGAATTTTTATTGCTGGCAGCAAGCGGTATGGTTTTTCCAACGAAAACATTAGCGTATACGCCTCGCATGATGACATTAACAGTAGCAACATCCCCATTTACATCTGTAATGTTCCCGTATGAATCGATCAAACTGCTGAAAATATTGGGCAATTTCACCTTGTTTCCAAACAAAAAATTGGCATCAACGCCCGTACTCCAGTTCGATTTAAACTTATATCCCGCTTGCATCCCAACGGCATTCATAAACCCATAACGATTTACCAAATCACCTCCCGTCCAGCCTGTGCTGTATTGAATACCCAACAGAAACTTTCCTACAGAAATCGTGTCATTTGGTACCCGTTGGCCAAAACCAATCGAAGTCACAAGCAGCGATAAAAAAAGAAACAGGCGCATTTAACAAAGGTAAAGGAAATTCTATAATTGTTTTTATGGCTCAGAATTCAATCTTTGGCCTGCTTTCAACCAAAGTAAAATCCCTACTTTTGTTATATACAATGTCTCAAATATGAAAAAAATCCAAATGGTTGATTTGATTTCCCAATATGAGAAAATCAAGCCCGCCATCGATGAAGCCATCTTTTCGGTCGTCGAAAAAGCACAGTTTATCAATGGTCCTGAAGTACAATTGTTTCAATCCGAATTGGAAGAATACCTGGATGTCAAACATGTAATACCTTGTGCCAACGGTACCGACGCGCTTCAAATTGCAATGATGGCATTGGGGTTAAAACCGGGTGATGAAGTAATTACACCTTCTTTTACCTACATCGCCACCACAGAAGTGATCGCCTTATTGGGGCTAACGCCAATTTTTGTTGACGTCGACGCAGATACCTTTTGCATAGATCCTTCAAAAATCCAAGCAGCCATCACCCCCAAAACCAAAGCCATTGTTCCGGTTCACCTCTATGGCCAAGCAGCCAATATGGAGGAAATTATGGCCATTGCCAATGCCAACGGACTGTATGTAATTGAAGACAATGCCCAGTCCTTGGGTTGTGATTATTATTTTTCAAATGGGAAAGTCCAAAAAACAGGAACCATTGGGCACATCGGTTGCACCTCGTTTTTTCCAAGTAAAAACCTAGGTTGTTTCGGAGATGGCGGCGCTATTTTCACAGCGGATGACGCCTTGGCAGAAGAAATGCGCATGATTGCAAACCACGGTCAAAGCAAAAGATACCATCACGATCGGGTAGGGTGTAACTCGCGTTTGGATTCGATTCAAGCGGCAGTCTTACGCATAAAACTTAAGCACCTGGCTGATTACAATGAAAAACGACACCATTTGGCAAATCAATACGATGGTTTTCTTTCGAAATTTAGCAATGTAAAAGTTCCCCATAGGGCAACGTACTCTAACCATGTGTTTCATCAATATACCTTGCAAATCGCCCCGGAATTGAGGGATGAACTCCACGTTTCTTTACTAGAGGTTGAAATTCCTTCCATGATTTATTATCCCATTCCTGCGCACCGTCAAAAAATGTTTGCATCCTTTGGAAGTGAACAAACCCAATTGCCTGTTACAGACTTTTTGACGGAACGCGTCATCTCTCTTCCCATGCATACAGAAATGCAAGCAGACCAATTGGAGTTTATCCTCTCGAAAGTTGGGGAATTTCTAAACAAAGCGAAATGAAAATAGCCGTAATTGGAACCGGGTATGTTGGTTTGGTCACAGGGACCTGCCTCTCCGAAACGGGGAATGTAGTTACCTGCGTAGACATTGACCAGGAGAAAATCGAGTTCCTTAAGCAGGGTAAAGTCCCCATTTATGAACCAAACCTCGATGCTTTCATAGAAAGAAATGTTGTAGCGAATCGGCTTCGTTTTACCACACAGCTCAAAGAAGGAATTCAAGATGCAGAGATTATTTTTCTTGCTTTACCCACCCCCTCGGGTGCGGATGGACAAGCGGACCTGAAATACATCCTTCAAGTGGCCGAAGAATTGGGTCCTTTGTTGGAAAAATACACAGTGATTGTCGATAAAAGTACCGTTCCTGTTGGTACCGCTGAGAAAGTTCAAAAAGCCATATCCAAGCACGCAAAAAGTGAATTTAGCGTCGTTTCCAATCCTGAATTTCTTCGAGAAGGCTTTGCCGTTCAAGATTTCATGAAGCCCGACCGAATCGTCATTGGAAGTACAGACCCACGCGCCATTGAAGCGATGGAGCATTTGTATAAGCCCTATGTCATGCAAGGGAATCCCATTGTTGTGATGGATGAAAAATCTGCCGAGCTTACAAAATACGCTGCAAATGCATTTTTGGCAACGAAAATCACCTTCATGAATGAAATCGCTAATTTTTGCGAAAAAGTGGGCGCAGATGTTGACCATGTCCGCATGGGGATTGGCGCCGATGACCGCATAGGGAAAAGGTTTTTATTCCCGGGGATGGGCTACGGAGGCTCTTGTTTTCCGAAAGATGTTCAAGCCCTTAGCCACAGCGGAAAACTCGAAGGCTATTCCTTTGAAATCATTGATGCGGTAATGCGTGTTAACGACCAACAAAAAACCATCTTGTTTCCAAAAATACAAGCCTACTTTTCGGAAAACCTCTCGGGTAAAAAATTGGCCATTTGGGGTCTTTCTTTTAAACCTGATACGGATGACATCCGAGAAGCCCCCGCTTTGTACCTAATTGACAAACTTTTAGAGGCCGGTGCATTGTTGACTGTTTTTGATCCTGAAGCGATGCCCAACGTGAAAAGGATTTACCATGATCGATTGACATATGCTATCTCTGAATATGAGGCCATTCAAAATGCTGAAGCCTTGGTGATTTGCACCGAGTGGGCTGTATTTCGGTCTCCAGATTTTAGCAAACTCACCCAAGAATTAAAAAACAAAGTGATTTTTGATGGAAGGAATGTCTTTGAAAAGGCCAACGTATTATCGCATGGTTTTGAATATTTTAGCATAGGAAGATGAATAAAGATAAACGCGTATTGATTACCGGAGCGGCCGGGTTCTTGGGTTCTCACCTGTGTGATCGCTTCGTTAAGGAAGGCTTCCACGTCATCGCAATGGACAACCTCATCACTGGGAGAATGAGCAACATTGAACATCTTTTTCCTCTACCCAATTTTGAATTTCACCACCACGATATTTCTAAGTTTATTCACATCAGTGGTGAGTTGCATTACGTCCTGCATTTTGCTTCCCCAGCCAGTCCAATTGATTACCTGAAAATCCCGATTCAAACCCTGAAAGTTGGATCCCTAGGTGTCTACCATTGCTTGGGATTGGCAAAAGAAAAAAATGCACGACTCTTAATTGCATCCACTTCTGAAGTATATGGCGACCCTGAGGTCCATCCCCAAAAAGAAACCTATTGGGGGAATGTAAATCCTGTAGGACCAAGAGGGGTTTACGATGAAGCCAAACGTTTTCAAGAAGCAATGACTATGGCTTACCATACCTACCATGGCATGGAGACAAGAATCGCACGGATTTTCAATACCTACGGTCCTCGCATGCGCTTAAACGATGGGAGGGTTTTGCCGGCATTTATTGGCCAAGCTTTACGGGGAGAAGACCTAACCGTTTTTGGAGATGGTTCTCAAACAAGATCCTTTTGCTATGTTGATGATTTGGTGGAAGGAATCTATCGATTGCTTTTTTGCGATTATTCTGGTCCCGTGAATTTGGGAAATCCACAAGAAATTACCATCAAAGAATTTGCAGAAGAAATTGTAAAATTAACGGGGACCCAACAAAAAATCAGTTACGTGGAATTGCCTGTGGACGACCCCAAACAACGTCAACCCGATATTACATTGGCTAGGGAATTGCTTCATTGGGAACCTAAAATTTCCAGGCAAGAAGGTTTGGAAAGGACGTATGCCTATTTTAAGACACTTTCAGAAGAAGCCCTTTTCGCCAAGGAACATAACAATTTTGAAAAATACATTGTAAAATGACGGATTTCTTTGCACACCCCACCGCTGTAATTGATGCTGGGTGTACCATAGGTGCAGGCACAAAAATTTGGCATTTTTCACACATTATGCAAGATTCTGTTATTGGAGATCAATGCAACATTGGGCAAAATGTCGTGGTTTCTCCAGGCGTGGTTTTGGGGAAGAATGTAAAGGTTCAAAACAATGTATCCATTTACACCGGTGTTGTCTGTGAAGACGATGTGT
This sequence comes from Flavobacteriia bacterium, assembly GCA_009924735.1. Taxonomy (GTDB): domain Bacteria; phylum Bacteroidota; class Bacteroidia; order Flavobacteriales_D; family Crocinitomicaceae; genus UBA952. Next base: position 29,174 of record RFQZ01000005.1, read on the forward strand.
TCCTGGGGCCATCCATGGTGTTTACCAATGTTATTAATCCCAGAAGTCATGTCGTTCGCAAGGAGCAATATGCCCAAACCCATGTAAGAAAAGGGGCAAGCATAGGGGCAAATGCGACAATCATATGTGGAAATGAAATTGGCATGTTTGCTTTGGTGGGCGCAGGCGCAGTTGTTACAAAGGAAGTTAAGCCCTACGCCTTGGTTGTGGGTAACCCCGCAAAGCAAATTGGATGGGTAAGTGAATTCGGTCACCGGCTGATATTCAATGAAACAGGGGAAGCTACCTGCCCGGAATCCAATCAAAATTATCTTTTAGAAAATCAAAAAGTAACAAGGTTAACATGATTAATCAAGAAAAAATAAAATTTGCGGTTGTGGGTGCGGGTCACATTGGGAAAAGACATGCAGAGATGATTCAGCGAGATGCTGAAAGTGAACTGGTAGCCATTTGTGATGTGCGAAATATGGAGGAATGTGATGCGCAGCATTTTAATGTACCTCATTTTGATTCCATTGAAAAATTATTTGCAAGTAACCTCGCCTTTGATGTGGTAAGCATCTGTACGCCCAATGGGATGCACGCTGATCAAGCGATTTTCGCACTCGAAAACGGGAAACATGTCGTGGTTGAAAAGCCCATGGGACTCACCAAAAAAAGCTGTGAAAAAGTAATTTTTACAGCCCTCAAAAACAACAAACAAGTCTTCTGCGTGATGCAAAACAGGTATTCACCGCCCTCGCTTTGGATAAAATCCATCGTAGATAAAGATGTGTTGGGTGAAATTTTTATGGTACAAGTGAATTGCTATTGGAATCGAGATGAAAGGTATTATAAGCCCGGAAATTGGAAAGGAAGCAACGATTTAGACGGTGGCACCTTGTTCACGCAATTCTCTCACTTCATAGACATCATGTATTGGCTTTTTGGGGATGTCGACCACATTCAAGGGAAATTTGCGGATTTCACCCATACTGAGACAACGGATTTTGAAGATTCTGGCTTTGTAAGTTTTCAATTCCTCAATGGTGGGATGGGTTGTATTAACTATTCTACTTCTGTGGCAAACCAAAATTTAGAAAGCTCCATGACCATCATTGGTAAAAATGGCAGCGTTAAAATAGGCGGGCAATACATGAATGAAGTGGAAGTTTGCAACATTAAAGACTACCAAATGCCCGTGCTAGAAGAATCAAACCCGGCAAATGACTATGGTCCGTACAAAGGTTCTGCAGCCAACCATAACTATGTAATTTCAAACGTAATAGACACTTTGAAAGGAAGAACCACCGCGACAACCAATGCACTCGAAGGATTGAAAGTCGTCGACATCATTGAAAGAATATATGCAATTAGAGATGAACAATCCATTTTACTTTCCAATCCATCATAATGCTAGAAAAATACACCGAACTAAAAGATAAGCATACTGCCATTGCCGTCATCGGCCTTGGTTATGTCGGACTTCCGCTTGCGCTCGCTTTTGCAAAAAAATTAAAAGTGATTGGTTTCGACATCAATGCAGAACGCGTTGAAAAAATGAGGAACCACATCGATCCCAGCAACGAACTCTCAAAGGAAGAATTCAACGATTGTGACATCCAATTTTCCTCTGACATCCAAGCGCTCAAAGCGTCCACCTTTTACGTAATTGCCGTTCCTACGCCCATAGACGACAGCAACCTCCCAGATTTAAAACCCCTTTTGGCAGCTACAAAAACCGTGGGTTCAACCTTGAAAAAAGGCGACTCATCAATGAACTTTCCATTATTTTCAATAAGTTGAAAATCAATACCTACGATGTACTCGAAGCCGCAGGTACCAAATGGAATTTCTTGAAATTTTCCCCGGGATTGGTAGGTGGGCATTGCATCGGAGTGGATCCGTATTACCTAACCCATCGCGCACAACAGGTGGGATACCATGCCAAAGTGATTACCAGTGGTCGATATGTCAACGATTCCATGGGATTTTACATTGCCAAACAAGCCGTGAAAAAAGTCATCGCCCAAGGAAAACACATCCAAGATGCGAAAACCTTGATCATGGGTACCACCTTCAAAGAAAATGTCAGCGACATCAGAAATTCTAAAGTGATGGACATCGTGAATGAATTGAAATCCTTTCAAATGAATGTCGATTTAATCGACCCGCATGCGTCTTCCCAAGAAATGATAGAAACCTATGGTGTGGCATTGAAAGAAACACCCGATACCGATTATGATGCCATTATTGTGGCCGTAAACCATAAAGAGTATGTCGCTTTGGACGAACAATATTTTTCGGGTCTGTTAAAAAACAACCAAGGGGTTTTCATCGATGTGAAAGGCATATATAAAGACAAAATTACAAACCTAGACTATTGGAGCTTATAACTATGGAATTTCAAAAATGTATTGCCATTACAGGAGGCGCAGGATTTATCGGCTCGCATGTCGTTAGAAGGTTTTTAACCCGCTACCCAGACTATCAAATTGTCAATTTGGACAAACTAACCTATGCAGGTAACCTGGAAAACTTGACAGATGTTGCAATGCTACCGAACTACGTTTTTGAAAAAGTAGACATCCAAGACATCGGCGCATTGAAAACATTGTTTGAAAAATACCAATTCACCGACGTAATTCACCTTGCTGCAGAATCACATGTTGACCGTTCCATCGAAGGACCCATGGATTTTGTAATGACCAATGTCGTTGGTACCGTAAATCTCTTGGAGGTTTCCCGAGCCCTTTGGAAAGATTCCAGCCATCATGTTTTTTACCACGTTTCCACAGATGAGGTTTTTGGAAGCCTGGGCGAAGAAGGTTTTTTTACCGAATCCACCGCTTACGATCCCCGGAGTCCTTACTCTGCATCGAAAGCCGCTTCCGACCATTTCGTCCGAGCGTACTTCCATACCTATGGTTTACCCGTGAAAATGTCGAATTGCTCCAACAATTATGGAAGCCACCACTTTCCGGAGAAACTCATCCCCCTAATGATCAACAACATCTTAACGCACAAACCTTTGCCCATTTATGGTGAAGGAAACAATGTTCGAGATTGGTTGTGGGTGGAAGACCACGCTTCTGCGATTGATGCGATTTTTCATAAAGGCGTATTGGGCGATTCATACAATGTTGGTGGGTTAAATGAATGGACCAACCTTGAATTGGTAAAATACCTCTGTCAATGCATGGACGAGAAACTGGGAAGGGAAACGGGTGAATCTGAAAAGCTCATCACCTTTGTAAAAGACCGCGCTGGACATGATATGCGGTATGCCATTGATGCCAACAAGTTAAAAACCGAATTGGGGTGGGAGCCTTCCCTCACTTTTGAAGAAGGCCTGTCGCGTACGATCGATTGGTATTTGCAAAACAGACCTTGGATGGATCAAGTGACCTCGGGTGCTTACCGAAGTTATTACGAAGAAATGTACCACAAAAAATGAGTTGGTTTCGAAAGGTTTTTTCTTCCTCGCAAACCGAAGCAAGTCCCAAGCTATCCCTTTCTTGGTTAAATGCAGACATGCACAGCCATTTTATTCCGGGCATAGACGATGGTTCAAAATCCATGGATGAAAGCTTAGCATTGCTGCTTAAAATGAAGGATTTAGGATATAAGAAGTGCATCACAACGCCACACATCAAAATGGATATGTATCCAAATACCGAAGAAGCCATTCTGCGCGGTTTTGAAGAAGTGAAAAAAGAAATGCATCATAGGAATTTCGATTTCCCCTTGGAAGTGGCTGCAGAGTATTTCCTTGACGATTCCATCCTCCCCAAGATTGAAAAAAAATCCCTTTTAAACTTCGGAAAAGAAAAATTCGTACTCGTAGAATTTAGCTTCACAAATCCGCCGGTTTACGAAAAAGACATATTTAAAAGAATGTTGGACAAGGGTTATACACCCATACTTGCCCATTTTGAACGGTACCTCTATTTCTTAGGAAGTGTTGATGCCGCTGCCACCTATCGTGAGCTTGGGGTAAACATCCAAATGAACCTGAATTCTTTAACCGGACATTATGGACCAGAAATCCGAAAACAAGCAGAATTAATGATGGATGAGGTTTTGGTGGATTTCGCAGGTACCGATGCCCATCGAATGGACCATTTAACCATGCTTGAAGAACACCTTTCGCTTCCTTATTTGAGCAGCCTGAGCCATCGCTTGTTGAAAAACCAAGGGTTGTGAAGTTGTATTTTCTTCGGCATGCCAAAACCCTAGCGTTCTCAGATTCTGGGGATGACTTCGACCGTCGTTTGGCAGACAAAGGACGTAGACAAACAGAAATCATTACAGAGAAATTAGGCACATTGGGGATTGTGAAAATCTACTGTTCCTCGGCCCAAAGAACCAAAGAAACCATTGCTCCCTTTGCCAACGCATACAAGGAAATCCCAATGGTGTTTTGTCCAGAATTGTACATGGCGTCGCTCGAAACGTGGAAAAACTTCCTTTCCCAAAATGCAGGAGATTCGGTCTTGTTTGTTGGGCATAACGAAGGAATATCGGAAATCATTAGCCATTTATTGGTACAAGACATAACACTCAAAACAGGAACCTTGGTCGCCTTGGAAACGGTGGTGCCTTCATCCGACATGCTTATTCAGGGGTCTGCGGTGTTGAGGGAGTGGTATCGTCCAACGGTATAATTGGAACATTGGGACGGTAATGGTAAACGATGATGGGAGGAACCCTTGGTGTTTCCGCTTCATTAGCTTTTGCAAGTTCCGCTTCAAAATCAGGGGGTTCGATCCCCATTTCTCGCTCGATTTCGTATTGGTATTTAGGACGTTGGGGTCCTTGTTTCCTAAAAACAAAGGCCAATACAACGCCTGTAAGAATTCCGGCCAGGTGGCCCTCCCATGAAACGTGTTTTACCAAAGGAAAAATCCCCCAAATCATGCTGCCATAAATAAACACCACCAACATAGAGAGTGCTTGTAAGGGAAAATACCTGCGCAGCAATCCCGACGCAAACAAAAATCCGAACAGTGAATAAATCACCCCGCTGATTCCGATGTGATACGCCCCATTGTTGCTTGCAAAAGCCCAAACCAATGCCCCACCGATCAGCCAGCTAAGGAAAAGCACTTTGAAAGATATGCTTCGGTAGGAATATACCAATAAGGACATCAGCAAAGCAAATGCAACGGAATTATTGAGTAAATGGTGGTAATCCAACTTGTCGTGAATGAGCGGCATGGTAAGTATACCAATCAATCCGTGAACGGTCTTAGGCATTACCCCAAGGGTATAAAAAGGAAAAACAAACAGGTGTTGCGCCCACTGAATGATCCAAAGCAGCAGTACAATCAAACCACCAGGTATGAGGGACGGCCAAAAGGTACTGTCGAAATGGGGATGGTTTTTCACAGCGGCCGTTTTTTCAAAAGACGTGCCTAGGAAGGTAGGGTGACAGAATGTCTGTTTATTGGTTAATACTGACTACTGTATGAATTCATTTTTTTTGTTGAACGTAAAATTAGCAGTCCTAAAACCCCATTCAGATTCTCTATGCCTATCTTTGTACCATGGAAGAAATTAAAAACAAGGTCAAAGAAAGCGGTTTGATTCAATTGGATTTGGCAGATTTCTTACCGAAAGTCAATCCCGTTTCCTTGGATTTAAGCGAACAATTGTGGCAAGGTTTGGTCTTGCGAGAAAAGGATTTTCGTGCATGGGTGAAGGAAAACGATTGGTCAACCTATGGCGGTGTTCCTGTTCGTGTGTTCTGCAATACAGATGCCGTTATTCCCACGTGGGCCTATATGCTGGTAACCTCCGCGTTGGCGCCTTACACACAAGATGTGGTCGCGGGTTCTGCTGCTGTCATGGAACATTTTTTACTTTCAAAAGCGTTAAAGGAATTAGACCTAGCATCCTTGCGCGACCAACGGGTAATTGTTAAGGGTTGTGCAAACTTGTTAGACCAAGAATATGCGCTAACGCAATTGGTGTTGACTTTGCGACCCGTAGTGAAATCCCTCATGTTTGGTGAACCGTGTTCTACGGTCCCAATTTATAAGAAAAGCTAAGAAACGAAGGTTGACTTTCGTGGGTTAATCAATGACAGAGAACAGGGAAGACAAGGATAGGTCAAAAGCCAAAGCCAATTGTCGAAGGATCTTTAAACTTGGATTGAATCCCCCTTTTTCGATGCGCTGAATGGTGCGTATGTCGACGTCACATAAAGCTGCCAGCTGTTGTTGGGTAATGTTTTTTGATTTTCGAATCTCCCGTATTTTAGCTCCGAATTTTTGTAATTCTAAGCCGAGTTCGTTTTCCACATGCAAATATCTCTATAATAAAAAAACAATTCACGACAAATATGACGTAGAACTGGAATTTTCGTGGTTTTTACCGTTTTTTACTGAATTTTTTGTTCAAGTGATTGCAAGTATCTCACATCCGTGATTTAAAGTAATACCCTTTTCCACCTTAATCACCTCAAACAAAATCCCAAAACGGCATCAGCAAATGCGTCTGGTTGTTCTGCATGGACCCAATGTCCGGCATCTTCTATGGTTTCAAGTGTGCTGTCCGGGAAACGTAGCTCAATTTCGTCAATGTCTACAGAAAGGATGTAATTCGACAAGCCCCCGCGTATGAAAAGCGTCGGTGTCCAAGCTTCTTTTTCTGGGATGGCTGCCAAAATCTCAGGCATGAATTGTTCAAGTACGGCAACGTTCATTCGCCAGGCCAATCTTCCTTTCTCAATCCAGTAAAGGTTTTTAAGCAAAAATTGAATTACACCTTGCGATTCTATGTGGTTTTTCAATTGGCTTTCTGCCTCAGAACGGCTGCCCAGTTCATGTAAATGCAAGGCATGAATGCCCGCTAAAATATGCTGGTGGTGCATCGGATATCCCTTGACACCCATGTCAATCACCAAAAGTTTTGAGAGCAGGTGAGGGTATTGTTGTGCAAAGCACATGGCAACCTTTCCACCCATGGAATGTCCCAACAAATGAATGTCTTTCAACCCTTGTGCAATCACCCAAGCATACACATCCTCCACCATATCTTCATAGGTATGTGAATTGTCCCACGGGGAATGACCATGGTTTCGTAAATCCACTAAGTAAACCGTGTAAAAAGGTGAAAAACGTTTGGCCAAGGCTTGCCAGTTGTCCCCCGATCCAAAAAGTCCGTGTAAAATTACCAAGGGTTTTCCCTCGCCCAACGTTCGAAAATGAAGTTCCATGGTTTATTTATGAGGTCCTTCGTCCAATGGGCAGGTAGTCAATACCTGGAATTGCCCATCGTTGGTTTTTTCTAAAACCGCTTGCATCTCTGCAATCGTAATCTGCGTACTGTCGTAACGAACGTTGATGTTTTGTGCTTTTGCTCCGTCAACGAAATCAACCGAAACACTTTCGATGCTTCCTGTTGATTTTAGTTCTTTACGAATGGCGCCTCCGCATCCCATTTTGCAAACCATGCCAGAAACCTTGAAACAAATTCCCGCATTTGCTTTGGCGGTAACAAGTGTCTTTTTTTTCTGTGGTGCCGCAGGTTTCGATTTTTGGGTTTCCGTACAAGAAAATGTTGAAAACAAAACCAACGTAAGAAATACAATCAAAAACTTCATAATTTTTTTATACAAAAATAAGGGATTATCGCAGCATGAAAGGAGTGAATGCGTAACTTTGACAAAAAAATAATCAAATGAAAAAAGTACTTACATTCAGCGTAGCAATCGTTTTGCTTGCAACGACCGTTTTAACTTCTTGTGGTAAATACCCTGAAGGACCAAATTTCGCATTAAGCTCCAAGAAATCTCGTTTTGCTGGCGAGTGGAAAGCAACTTCAATTAACCAAAATGGGGTAGAATGGAACTTGACCAACCTTGCCCAAGTGAACAGCATCAACAAAGATGGTAGCTATACTTCACAAACAACCGTTACGGTATTAGGAATCCCAAATGTGTATACAAGCCAAGGTAATTGGGAATTTACAAGCGACAAATCGAGTGTAGTTTTCACTGAAACCACACCTACTGCCAATGCAAAAGATACGTTTTTGATTTTGAAATTGAAAAAGGATGCCCTTAAATTCAAACAAACTGATTACAGTTCTGGGGATGTTTTTATCTATACCTACGAGCCTAAATAAGGAAAGCATTTAATTTTACCAAGCCCCGTTTCTCGGGGCTTTTTTTTTGAATAAAAAAATCCTATTTTTGAACCTAAATAATTCCTATGAAAAGATTTTTTACTTTGTTTTTATTGGTTTCCGTTTTGGCAATGGTAGCACCGGCATGTAGCAAATACGCAAACGGACCCAAATTCACACTTTTAACCAAAAAAAGCAGATTGGTCAACGATTGGACCCTTACAAGCTATATGATCAATGGAAACGAATTCATTGCTTCGCAACCCCAAATTAAATTGGTTTTGGACAAAGACGAAACTTTTTCATGGTCTTCAACCCAATCGGTATTGGGCCAGTTGCAATCTCAATTTGACAACGGTACATGGAGCTTGAGCGATGACAAAGTATCTTTGTTGATGTTGCCAAAGGGAGAAGAAATCGCGATTTCATATACCATTACAGACCTTCGTGCCAATAAAATGGTCCTTTCTTATTACAACAAGGTAACCAACATTACCTATGTGAGTACCTACGAAACGGATAAGTAACCTTAGACAAATTTAGGATCAACGGACATGATGTGATTGCATTGCTTACAGGTACGCATGTCTTCACTTCCGTAGAATTCCTTAAACCTAGGTAGAAAATCCTTCTCAATGTTTTCAAGGTGAAAGCGATAGGATTTTAGCTCGTTGTTGCAGTTTTCACAAAACCAAAACAATCCGTCCTTCAAATCTGTTCCCTTACGAACCCTTTCGATGACCAATCCAATGGTGTTTGCGCCACGGGCTGGTGAATGCGGTGTGTTCGCAGGAAGCAAAAACATTTCACCTTCTTTCACGATGATGTCTTTTGGTTTGCCTTCCCATTGAATTCGCACGGTGATGTCACCTTCTAATTGGTAAAACAACTCCTCTCCTTCATTGTAATGATAGTCTTTGCGCGCATTGGGGCCACCAACAATCATCACGATAAAATCACCCGCTTCGTGGTATAAATTCTTGTTGGAAACCGGCGGTTTGAGTAAGTCTCTATTGTCGTCAATCCATTTTTGAAGGTTAAAAGGTGCAAGCATCGGGTTGTGTTTTTATTAAATGTAAATATTTCTACCGAGAATATCGATAAACCGTAAATCCGTAGGCGTGCAGTTCATCGGGAGATTGTTCAAAACATACTTCTTGGTCCCATTTTTCTTCTTCAAAAGCAGGGAAAAAGGTATCCGCTTCAAAGGCATGGTTTACCTTGGTTATGAACATCTCTGTAATGTCAAGTTGTTCCATCGCCAAGCGGTAAATTTCTCCTCCTCCAATGATAAAAAGGGTACGGGTGTCGTCTTGAAATTGGGCTAAACAGGTTTGGAGGTCGTTAAAAACCAGACAATTGTCTGCATGGAAAAGCGGATTCTTCGTTAGGATACAGTTCAATCGGTTTGGAAGTGGACGGAATTTTTCAGGAATGGATTCGAAGTTTTTCCTTCCCATTAACACAATGTGGTGTAGGGTGGTTTCCTTGAAAAATTTCATATCGTTAGGCAAATGCCATAATAGCTGGTTGTTTTTACCAATGCCTCCTTCGGAGTCTACTGCAACAATTAAAGAGATTTTCATTAGATGGCAACGGCGGCTTTAATGTGTGGATATGGGTCGTAATTCACCAATTCAAAATCATCGATGGAAAATGAAAAGATGTCCTTTATGTTCGGATTTATTTTCATGGTGGGTAATTCCTTCGGCGTTCTTGACAATTGAAGTTGCGCTTGTTCGATGTGATTAGCATACAAGTGTGCATCCCCAAAAGTGTGTATAAAGTCCCCTGGTTCGAGACCGCAAACTTGTGCCACCATCAGGGTAAGTAGGGCATAGGAAGCAATGTTAAACGGTACGCCTAAAAAGGTGTCAGCACTTCGCTGGTATAATTGACAGCTTAACTTTCCTTCGGCAACGTAAAATTGAAAAAGCGTGTGGCAAGGAGGCAAAGCCATGTCATTCACACAAGCGACATTCCAAGCGGAGACGATCAGTCTTCGAGAATCTGGATTCTTTTTGATTTGTTCGATGAGTTGAGATATCTGATCGATGTGTCCCCCGTCTGGTGTAGGCCAGCTGCGCCACTGATATCCATAAACAGGCCCTAGGTTTCCGTCTGAATCCGCCCATTCGTCCCAAATGCTTACGTTGTTTTCCTTCAAATAAGCAATGTTGGTATCGCCTTTCAAAAACCAAAGCAATTCGTGGATGATGGACCGCAGGTGTAGTTTTTTTGTCGTGGTACACGGAAAACCTTTTTGCAAATCATAGCGCATTTGGTATCCAAAAACGGACAAGGTACCCGTTCCAGTGCGGTCTTCCTTTCGGACTCCATTGTCCAAAATGTGCTTCAATAAAGCATGATACTGTTCCATGTTTTTTTTACGAAGTTATAGGTAATTGAAATTCGTTTCACGAAATCGCAACGTGAATTTTGAACAACTTTAGGGTCATGCACGCAATTTCGTTAATTTCGCCGGGTATGAAATACGGTGCATTCATTCTTCTACTTCATCTGACCGCAATTTCTTGGGCACAAAATCCCGTAAAATTACCTAGAAAATTGTGTGGAAACTTCACAGGGATTCAGCCTTCGTATGCTTTTACCCACCATGGTGAGGCTTTCACGATGGATTCGATTGCAGTCTCGGTGGTTTTGAGAAAAACAGAAGGTACGGTTTGTTATTTGAACCCTAGTCATTGCATGGTAACCAAAGGAGCGTATCAATCGGTTTTGAAAGTCAAAGACGATAAAACCACAAAATGGGTCATTGTTATGTCGGCACAAGCGGGAGCGATTCCTGAAGAGCTTTGGGTTTTCCCTAAATCAAAAACAATGGTTCGTACAGGGGTGTTTCCTCAACCCAATGTGAAGTTGAAAAAACTACGGAAAGAATAGGGAGAAGATCGTTCCTTTTCCGGGGGTGCTTTTGATTTGAACCTTCCCGTGGTGGGCGTCCATGATGAGCTTGACATAGAACAATCCCAACCCAAACCCTTTTACGTTGTGCAAATTACCTGTGGGAACACGGTAGAATTTATCGAAAATGTAGGGAATGTTTTCTTTTTTAATGCCTATTCCGTTGTCTTCAATCTCGATCCATATCCCATTTTTCTCATTTTTCGTTTGGATGATGATGCTTGGAATGGTATCGCAATATTTCACGGCATTGTCCAAAAGGTTATAAATCACATTGGTTAAATGGATGGCGTCCGCTTGAACCAGATGTTTTTGGGCATGAAGATTCACTTCAATTTTACCTCCCTTCTCTAGGTGATGTAATTCGAAATTTTCTTTAACATCACGCAGCAATTCATTGACATCGAATTCATTTTTATCCAAAATAACTTCTTCCCTGTCCAACTTCGCGACATTTAATACACGTTCAACCTGATGCTCTAGGCGCTTATTTTCCTTGTAAATTATCCCTGCGTATTTTAATACATTTTCTTCCTTAAAATCTTTTAGTCTGAGCAACATTTCGGACGACAAACTGATGGTGGAAATGGGGGTTTTCAATTCATGCGTCATGTTGTTGATAAAATCAGTTTTTACTTCTGCCAAGCGATTTTGTCGCAAAATAATAGACACAGAGAAGGAAAAAAAGATGGTCACCAAGATCAGCATCGCAGTTAGGTAAATCCAAGGTGAGTAATTTTTTTGAGGCTCAATGCTGCCAATTTTAAAGTCAGGAAAATACACAGTGAAATAATGCCCATCCTTTTTCAAATTTAGTTTCTCCGGCGTTACCTCAGACAATGGTTTCATGTCTGTTACGTAGATCGAATCCTTTTTGTAACGCACCCGGTTGCTTAACACAATGGAATCTGTAAAACAGTCATAAATTCCATAATAAAAATCCCGTCGAATGTTGCGCAGGTAAAATTCTTTTTTGAGTAAGGTTTCGAGGTAAAAGGGTTGCAATTCCTCGTTGAAGTCGACTGTATAGTGGTTGTTGGAAATTTGTTTAACCGCACCGTACATATCCATTTGAATGGATTCGCGTTTTTGGATGGTGCCAAGTACGTTCATGAGTGAAATTTGGACGTGGTCCTGAAATTCTTTTAGATTCAAACTGTCTTCCTTTTTCTGGATGGCAAGACTGGTTTTCTGTACATCGATGGTTTTTTTTACCCAAAACAATTGTACCGCAAGAATAACCAAGAGGGATAGAAGTCCCAATACAATTACGGTGCTAATGGTTTTGTTTTTCATCTAAAATCCTTGAATTCCGTTGACTGTTGTGTATTTTAAGACATTACGTTTTTCGGGGTGAATTATCGCAAATGCAGACTGAACAGCCAAAGTTCCTTCGTGAAATCCACAGAGGATGAGTTTCAATTTGTTTTCATAGGTATTGACATCGCCAACGGCATAGATGCCAGGGATGTTGGTTGAATAATCCAAAGGGTTCACCTTGATGGCTGATTTCTCTATTTCCAAGCCCCAATCGGCAATGGGTCCAAGGCTGGGTTTTAATCCGAACAAGGGAATAAAGTGATCTGCTGTACGAAGTATTTCGCCTTGTGATTGATGCGTTATGACCACCTCTTCCAACGATTCCTTTCCATTAAGTCCCGTCACCTCTGCTTCCGTAATGAGGTCAATCTTTCCTTTTTCAGCCAAATCAATGACTTTTTGAACGGAGTCCAGGTGTCCACGAAAAGACGCGCTTCGGTGAACCAAAGTAACTTTTTCCGCAATGTTGTTTTCCACCAGGTAAATCGACCAATCCAACGCAGAGTCGCCTCCGCCAGCAATCACACATTTTTTTCCTCGGTAAAATTCAGGATCTCGAATGATGTATTCAACCCCCTTGTCTTCAAAATTCTCAAGGTTTGCAATGGGAGGTTTTCTCGGTTCAAAAACACCAAGTCCACCCGCAATCATGACAATGGGTGCTTCGTGTAAGGTCCCTCTCACAGTGCGAACCACGAAGTTTCCTTCTTCATTTTTTTCGATTTCTGTAGCCGCTTCTCCAAGGGTAAATCCGGGGGAAAAAGGCGCACTTTGTGCCATTAGGTTGTCCACCAATTCACCTGCCAAGATGCTCGGAAAACCGGGGATGTCGTAGATGGGCTTTTTGGGATAGATTTCAGAACATTGTCCTCCAGGTTGCGGTAAAGAGTCAATCAAATGACACCTTAATTTAAGTAATCCTGCCTCAAAGACCGTGAATAAACCAACGGGTCCTGCGCCAATGATGATGATGTCGGTGCGAATCATGAATTTAATTTTAGATCGTAACAGCCAAGCTTGGTAAAAGTTTAAAAATCTGGTTTTCTTGGGGTATTTTGCAAGATGTCTTCAATTTTTGTCATCATTTCTGATGTCAATTGATGTTGAAAATCCAAAGCGTTAAAATTTTCTTTCAATTGCTCTGCTTTGCTTGCGCCCAAAATTACGGTGCTGACATTTGGATTTTTCAAGCACCATGCAATGCTCAATACCGGAAGCGACACACCTAATTCCTTAGCGAATGATGCAAGTTGTTTAACTTTTTCAATTTTCTCCTCAGTAATGTTTTTGTCTTTTAACCAATCCAATCCGTCCATTCCCAACCTCGTGTTTTCAGGAAAAGCAGTGTTGTATTTGCCCGTTAAAACACCCGAAGCCAAAGGAGACCAAATCGTGGTACCTAAACCAACGGTTTTGTACAATTGACTGAATTCTACTTCGATTTTTTCCCTGCAAAACATATTGTATTCGGGCTGTTCAACCACAGGTCCAATCAAATGATTTTGTTTTGCAAACATGTGGGCTTCCATAATTTCTTGTGCACTCCACTCCGACGTACCCCAATACAAGATTTTTCCTTGAACAATTAGGTTGTGCATCGACCACACCGTTTCTTCGATGGGCGTTTTTTTATCTGGACGGTGACATAAATACAAATCCAGGTAATCAACTTGCAATCGCTCCATGGCTTGATGACATGCTTCGGTGATGTGTTTTCTGCTCAGGCCTTTTTGGGTTGGCATTTGACCCCCTGCGCCAAACATAACTTTGCTGCTAACGATGTAGGTGTCTCGGGACCATCCCATTTTTTTTAGGGTTTTGCCCATCACGATTTCACTCATGCCTCGCGCATAGATTTCGGCGTTGTCAAAAAAATTGATGCCATGCTCATAGGCCATTTGCATTAGTAACTCCGCTGAATTGTCTTCGATTTGCTTTCCGAAGGTTAACCATGAGCCAAGGGATAAGCGACTGATTTGTAAACCTGTTTTTCCAAGATTGATATAGTCCATTGTACTTTTTTAGTGCAAAGTTAAGCATATTCTCATGCTTGCTATTTTTCTAGGTAGGAGAATATGTTGCTTTATGTATCTTTGTTAAAAGCTATAGTTATGTACGGACTTGTAAACAAAGCGATCAAAGATTTGGTGGTTACGCGCCACGGAGAAGAAAAATGGAATGAAATCTGCGCCAGTGCTGGCTTTGAAGAAAGGGATTTTGTAGGTATGAATGCCTATCCCGATTCATTGACCTATGATTTGGTTAAACATGCGTCACGCATCCTTACCGCAGATGCAAACGACATCCTAGAAGCCTTTGGTGAATATTGGATTACCTACACTGCTGAAGAAGGATATGGCTATCTTATGGAGTTGTCTGGAGATACCTTCCCTGAATTTTTGGGGAATTTAGACATGCTTCACCTTCGAATCAGTGGCATTATGCCAAATTTGGAACCGCCTCAATTTACGACAAGGAATGTATTGGATCAATCATTGGAGTTGGAATACAGAAGTAAAAGACCGGGACTCACGCCTATGCTATTAGGACTGATCAAAGGTTTGGGAAAAAGATTCGGCATCGAATGTACAGTGAAGCAAATCGAATTCATGGAAGAAAACGGAGACTGTCACGTATTTTTAATTTCTTGGTAATCCATGAAAGAGGCTGCGTTCGGATTGGATGAATTGTTTGAAGCATTAGAATTCTCAGCGCCACACACCCTTTTTTTAAGTCAAAACTTTGAAATTCTTAAATTCGGAAAGGTATTTTTAAAGTCGATTCCAACTTTGTCTGAAGGAATGCCTTTTGACGCGGTTTTTAGGTGGACCCATAACAACGCAAAAGATTCCTTGAATGCGGATAAAAATGCATTGGTTTTTATTGAGAGTTTGGACGGGAAGCAACGCTTTAAATCAGCTTGTCGAAAAACAAAATGGGGTTTTGTACTGCATGCAGCGCCAGTAATCAACGCAAATTTTCACATCTCAAGTTATCATTTGACTTTAAAGGATTTCTCTCAACAGGATTACATTTCAGAATACTTGTTCTTGCTTCATTCCTCAACAAAATCCTTGGAGGATGCCAACCGCCTTGCAGAAATGTATACGGACAAAAACAGAGCCCTTTTGGAAAGCCAAGAAGAATTGATGTCTACGGCAATTTTCCCAAATGAAAACCCAAATCCTGTACTTCGTTTAAGCAAAAAGTTTGAATTGCTTTATGCAAATCCTGCTGCTGTTCAGTTTTTGGAAGATTTCAACATCTCTCAAAGCACGGTGGATGATGATGAATTGAAACTCAACCTTAGCTATGTCGAAACCCATCAATTGGACAACTTTTCGATGTATTTGGCGAGAAACAACAATACCTACTTGGTGAACATTAGAAATACCAAGACATCGGATTTTTATAACATTTATGCCGCCAACATCTCACACTTTGTGAGCCAAGTTCAAGAAAAAGAAGGAGAATTAACCAAGCTAAACAAAAGACTTGACCAGCAACAAGCCTTTTATGAATACATCCTTAACAACATCCCCTCAGACATTGCGGTGTTTGATGACAAACACAGGTATCTTTTCGTAAATCCCCAAGGCATTAAAAGCGAGGAGGTTCGAAATTATATCATTGGTAAAGATGATTTTGATTACTGTAAATTCAAAGGAATTGACACCAAAGCAGCCGAATTTAGACGTGCAAAATTCTTGCAGGTTATGAAAACCAATGAGGAGGTAGAATGGGAGGATGACATGGTAAATTCACTCGGGAAAAGGCAGGTAATGATGCGCAGGATGCGGCCTATTCACAACCCAATCAACAAAAAAACAAATGTCGTTGGCTATGGCATTGACATAACTGAACGAAAATTGGCCGAGGAATCTGTTCGGAAATCCCAGGTTAGGCTCGCGCTTTTAGAGCAATTTTTAAACGCAACCAGCGACGCGGTTCAAGTAGCCAACGATGCGGGAGATTTTGTCTACATAAACAATGCTGCATCGGAAAGAATGGGGATACCTATGCATGAAATCCAGCGTTATAAAGTCTCTGACGTAGATCCAAAATTTAAAGACCCAGCCGTTTGGCAAGCGCACTTAACGGAACTGAGGGACAAAGGAAGCGTAACAGCAGAAACCATCAATGTAAACAAAATTACAGGCGAAACAGTGGATTTGGAAGTAAACTTCCGTTACCAACTAATTGATGGGAAAGGGTACATCATCGCTGCTTCAAGGGACATCACCGAAAGAAAATTAGCCCAAACCATCCTCGCCTATAAAAATGAATTCCAAGCAATTTTGATGGGTGTTGCGAATGAATACATCGACCTCCAGCCCGATGATCTCTCCGGAGCCATCGACAGTACATTGAGCCAAATCGGTCATTTTGTAAAGGTTGATCGGGTGTATGTTTTTGAATACAACCACAAAGAAAAATTTGCAACGAATACCTACGAGTGGGTAGCTGAAGGGGTGCAAAAAGAAATTAGTAACTTACAAAAGCTTCCCTTTGAACAAATCCCAATGTGGGTAGAATCCCACTTTCAAGGAAAAAATATTGAAATTGAAAACACAGCGCTTCTTCCTGAAGGTGATTTTAAAACCATCCTGATCGACCAAAAAATTAAAAGTTTGATAGCGTTGCCATTGATGTACGAAAACGTCTGTTTGGGATTTGTGGGTTTCGATGCGGTCAAAAAACAAAGAAAGTTTTATGAGGATGAAAAGGACCTTCTCCAACTCTACGCACGAATGCTGGTGAATGTCAATGTGAGAATGAAAAACATTCGTGAAATCGAAAAATCCACTCGAAAAATTCAATCGATCAACGAAGAACTGGAAAAAATCATCCAAGCAGAAAAAACCGTAAATGTCTTGGCAGCTTCCTTTCTAACCGGTACCAATTACCAAGCAATTTGCGAGGACATCGTTGAAAACATTGTCTCCCAATTGGATTTTGAGGATTGTATCATTTATAAGCTTGAAGGGAATGACCTGGTGAAGGTTGCAGCTACGGAAGACAAAAACAAGCGAAAAAGACCATCTGTAAATAGCATGACCGTTCCCTATGGAAAAGGAATTGTTGGAACCGTAGCTAAAACGGGTAAGGCTTTGTTGGTTCCTGACACCTCCCTCGATAGCAGGTACCTTGCTGACGGTGTTCAGCGGGCATCAGAAGTTGCCGTGCCGATCAACATTGGAAAAAAACGATGGGGCGTGATCGACTCAGAAAACGACCAAAAAAACTTTTTCACAGACCTACATGTGAGGGTGTTGATGACCGTGGCGAATATGCTTTCTCAAAAAATTCAAGCACTTGATGAACAAAGCCAAAAAGAAAAACTTCAAGCGGAAATCTTAGAAATTAACGCAGATCTTGAAAATAGGGTTTCTGAAGAAATCAATCGCAACCTTACCTTGACGAAGTCAATGGCGGATCAAGAAAAAATGGTAACCATTGGTGAGATTGCCTCTGGAATCGCTCATGACCTAAATACCCCACTCGGTGCCATCAAGATTGGTGCGGAAAGCATTCGCTACACCTTAGACAACTTGTTTCATGACATTGTAGCGAAATGTACAGAAAGCCAGATAAAAAAAGCAATGAACAGAGCCATCGAATTGCAAGGGGAACTCTTTGTAGGCGGATTACAACAACGTAGGGAAATGAAGGAAATGAATGAATTTCTTTTGGTTCATTACCCCGAGTTCGAGAACGCCGAACGATCAAAAATGGTCGCAATGCTCGTGAAAACCCGTATAAATGTAAGCCAGGAAGAATTTATCAAGGAAATCCTAAATGCTTCCAACGCCAAGGAATACCTCGAACTCATTTACGGTATGCAAATCGTTCGTAATTTCATTCAAACCATTCTTACATCCTCAGATAGAGCTTCTAAAGTGGTACAAGACCTTCGATCGTTTATCAAAGACCAACGAAACAGTGAAAAGGCATCTGTGAATTTACATAGCAATGTATCTACCGTTTTGAATGTATTTAATTATGAACTTAAAAAGAACGTTGAACTGATTTTTGATGTCGATAAATCTTACTTTGTATCGGGATTTGACATCAAACTTTTCCAACTTTGGTCAAACATCATCAAGAATGCAATCGAATCCCTTGACCAATACAAAGACCGAGGGATGATAAAAATTACGGCTGCAGAAAACGATGGTTTTGTGACCGTATCGATTGCCAACAATGGTCCAAAAATCCCAGATGAAATCAAGGAAAAAATATTTGATAAGTTCTACACTACCAAGGCAAGGAAAAATGGATCAGGTTTGGGACTTAGCATCGTAAGAAGTGTTTTGGAAGAGCACAATGCGAAAATCACCCTGGAATCCGATGATTCGCTAACCACTTTCCATGTTCGTTTCAAAAAATTAGACCATTCACAGCCTCCAAAAAATGAAGTTGAGATTGAATTATTATAGTAACTTTGCGCCATGTATGAATTAAAATATGCCGTCGTTTGTGTAGATGATGATCCCTATATTTTGCAAATGTTGGGTTTCCAACTTGCAAAAATTGTTGATCAAAAATGTACCCTGTTGGAATACTTTACCGATCCCTCCGAGGCTTTAGAAAACATCGACAGTTTAGTCGAAGAGAAAATCGACATCATTTTTATCATCGTGGATTATCAAATGCCAAAGATGACCGGAGCCCAATTGATTCGTGCCATCAAAGAAAAGCATCCGAACCTTAAATGTGTTATGCTCTCAGGTCATGCCAATCCAGTCTACGTAGATGCCCTTCAAAAAGACAATTTGTTGGAATCTTTTATCTCAAAACCCTGGGATGAAGAAGTTCTTTTCAATGCCATACGTCCCATTTTAGAAAACATCGACTGATACGCATGAAAACCATCTTGGTACTTGGCGCAGGCTTATCTGCTTCCTCTTTGTTTCGCTACCTCTTAAATCACCTTGAAAAAGAAAATTGGCACCTTAAAATTGCCAACAAAGAGTTAGATTTTCTGTCGGATAAATACGGCAACCATCCCCGAATAGATCTCATTAGCCTAGATGCAAGTGATGCCGAAGAACGTAGGGCACTCATTGCACACGTCGACATCGTGATTTCCATGCTCCCTCCAAAATTTCATCCAGATGTTGCCAAAGATTGCATAGATCTTAGAACCAACCTGATTACCCCAAGCTATGTTTCTAAAGAAATGAAGGCCTTGCACTTACAAGCAAAAGAAAAAGGGGTTACCATCATGAACGAAACGGGCGTAGACCCCGGAATAGACCATATGAGTGCGATGAAAATCATCGACCAAATCAGAGAGAAAGGCGCAACCCTTACAAGTTTTAAATCCTTCTGTGGGGGTTTGATCGCACCGTCAAACGACGGAAATGCTTGGCACTATAAATTTACTTGGAACCCAAGAAATGTAGTTCTGGCCGGGCAAGGGGGGGTCGCTGCCTTCCGTCAAAACAACGAACTCAAATACATCCCTTATTCGCAACTGTTTAAAAGGACCGAAAGATTCAACATCGAAGGCCATGGTTATTTTGATGGGTATGCCAATCGGGATTCCCTGAAATACCTCGAAGTATATGACATCAATGAAGTGAAAACCATTTACAGAGGAACCCTGCGTAAACCAGATTTCTGTCAAGGTTGGGACGTTTTTGTAGAATTAGGGCTTACCGATGATTCCTATGTGTTAGAAAACAGCAGTAAACTAACGCCTCGACAACTGTTGAATGGATTTCTTCCTTATGAAGTTGAAATGAGTGTGGAAGATAAACTGAAGCGTTTCCTACGCGCCGATAGAGAACACCTCTTTGTGCTTTTTGAAGAAATTGGTTTTTTTAACCAAGATGCAACGATTACGACTGAAGATTCGAGTCCCGCTTGGTTGCTTCAGACCCTGTTGCAAAAAGCTTGGAAATTAAGCGATAATGACCGCGACATGATCGTAATGTATCACGAAATTGAATTCATAGAAGACAACATCCAAAAACGAATCGTATCGTCGATGGTTTCCTTGGGTGAAGACGTTACCTATACGGCCATGTCTAATACAGTCGGGTTACCCATCGCAATCATCGCAAAGCTTATGCTAAATGGTTACAGCCATCCGGGTGTTCATATCCCTGTATCGAGTGAAATTTATAAGCCCGTTTTGAATGAACTTCAAGAATATGGCATTACCTTTAATGAAAATGAATTCCCGTTAACCTAATTTATCATGGAAGAACAAGAAAACCAAATGAACATCGAACTAAGTGAAGAAATCGCTTTGGGGATTTATTCTAACCTAGCCGTAATTACACACTCTCCTGCAGAGGTGGTTTGTGACTTCATCCAAATCATGCCTGGCATGCCCAAAGGAAAAGTTCGCTCACGTGTGCTCATGACACCTCAAAATGCTAAAAGATTTCTTCAAGCATTGACTGACAACATTGAAAAGTATGAGGAGAATTTTGGCGCCATTCAAGATCCACAAGCTGGCATTCCTCCAATGCACTTCGGTACGCCAAACACCATGGCATAAATCCCATGTTAAGCGTTTGTATTCCCGTTTACAATACGAATGTTCTTCAATTGGCGAGTGTGTTGAATTCACAGGCGATGAAGGTGGGGTTTCCTGCCGAAATCCTTCTGTTGGATGATGCTTCAAATGAATCGGTGATCCCCGAATCTGTCCTCGAACTTAGCCACGTCGTAGTCCATCGAAATCAAACAAACCTTGGCAGAAGCAAAACGCGTAACTTACTCGTCCAGCAGGCAAAAGGAACCCACCTCCTTTTTTTAGATGGGGATTCTCAAATCATACATGAAGATTTTCTGGCGCTTTGGTGGAAAGCAATTCGTCAAGAAGAAAAATCTGTTTTTTACGGCGGTAGTGTTTACCAAGAATCTGAGCCCAATGCCCAGCATTACCTGCGATGGAAAATCAGCGTGACAAGGGAAAGCCTAAGTCTAAATCAACGCAGATTTTCCAATACAGGATTCAAAACCAATAATTTTGTCATTGAAAAATCCTTGGCAGATTCGGTAAGGTTTGACGAGGGTTTAAGAGGGTATGGCCACGAAGATACCTTGTATGGATTTGAGTTGCAACGATTGGGATTTTTTACACATCAAATCGACAATCCCGTGCTAAATGCTACGCTCGACGACAATGATGCCTTTTTACGTAAGACAGAAAATGCCATCAGAAACCTGGTTCTAATTTTATCCAGAGAAAAACAAGACAAGGGTTTCATTCAACACGTAAAATTATTGAGGTATTATCTCACCCTGCGTAAATGGAAATTGAGTGCGTGCTTAATGCCCCTGAGAAAATTGTTTTTGGGAATGCTTAAACAAAGACTTCGAATGGGAAAAAAAACAGGGATTTTGTTGTTTTTTGACATCTATAAACTGTTGGTCATTGACCAAGAATACCGAAGGCTAAGTTAACAAGGCAATTACTTCATGAAGGTTTCTTTGCTCATTTTGCCAGGTTTCAATTTTTGAGGCATTCTTCCCATTTTCCTTACACTTGGCTAAAAACTGGGGGTCTTTCTGAAACGCTTCAACGGCGCTTACAATGTGTTTTGGGGTAACTTCATCCATGGAAATTCCCACTTCATATTGCATTACCAACCGTTCAATTTCTGGTTGTGGACCACTGATCACTGCAATGCCAGCTTGGAAATAATCAAAAATTTTATTGGGCAAAGCATAGTGAAAATTCAAACAATTCATAGCGTCGTATGCCAACCCAACATCTGCCATTTGGGTATATCGCATCATTTCTAAATAAGGAAGCCTATCTATAAACCTTACAGTCGACCCCATGCCATTATTTACCACGTGGGCTTTTGCATTAGGGATGGCATCTCCACTGCCGATGACAAACAAGGTTACATTTTCCAATCCCTTCATCGCGTCAATGCTTTCTGTCAACCCACGTCCCTTGTTCATGCCAGAGCCTTGAGTGACAAGAATGAGATGGGTTTCGGGAATGCTCAATTCAGTTCGGTTCAATGGAGGTAATAAATCACGTTGCAGGGGAACATTTCGGACAACGTAGACCTTTCGTTGGTATAGTTTTTCAAATCGTTTGGCAATGGATGCGTTGACGGTGAGCATAAGATCCGCTCTAACCGCCCATTTTCGCTCCACCCATAGCCAAATCGCTTTTTTGAGGGTGGTATGTTGAAGCTCAGGAACCTCAGTGAAGATTTCATGGGAATCAAAAACCCATTTTGATTTGCGCACTTTTGAACATAAAGCACAGGGAATAACTGTGTCTAAATCGTTCGCCCAAAGAAAATCAAAGCGCTGAAAGCGTAGGTAAAAAAACAACCGCAAGGTATACTCTAAATAAAAACAGACCCCACTGCTAAAAAGCAAATGAAAACGGTGAGTTTGGAAGGAAAGCACGGGCATGGGCAAACTTTTTTTTAGCTTGCGTCCCACCAATACAACATCGAACCCATTCGTAATGAATGCGTTACAATGCTTTAACACCCTTTGATCTGTGGCTAAATCTGAGGTGACACAAATGATAATTTTTTTCTTTCTCATCGAAGGGTAAAAGTACGGAATTGTAAATGT
Organism: Flavobacteriia bacterium; assembly: GCA_009924735.1. Classification (GTDB taxonomy): domain Bacteria; phylum Bacteroidota; class Bacteroidia; order Flavobacteriales_D; family Crocinitomicaceae; genus UBA952. The sequence goes on from RFQZ01000005.1 coordinate 52,100, forward strand.
TCCGAAGTTAATTCAATTGACAATTAAAAAAATCTATAAAAATTTTTTCAATCAAAAAAAGCTTCATACATTTGCAATCCAAATTTTGAAGGGATTGTTCTTTATTTATTGGTACCGACATTCGCCGATGTAGCTCAGTTGGCCAGAGCAGCTGATTTGTAATCAGCTGGTCGGGGGTTCGAATCCCTCCATCGGCTCGGAGTGTTGGGGAGATACTCAAGTGGCTAACGAGGACAGACTGTAAATCTGTTGGTGTACACCTTCGCAGGTTCGAATCCTGCTCTCCCCACGAAGGTAATATATGCGGGAGTAGCTCAGTTGGTAGAGCGTCAGCCTTCCAAGCTGAACGTCGCGAGTTCGAATCTCGTCTCCCGCTCTCTTTGAGTGCCGGTGTAGCTCAGGGGTAGAGCGCTTCCTTGGTAAGGAAGAGGCCACGAGTTCAAATCTCGTCATTGGCTCAATAAAAAAACAGATGCTTCGGCATCTTTGATTATAAGTGTAAATTAAAACGAGTATTAACTAAGTAACAAATAAGTAAAATGGCTAAGGAAAATTTCGATCGTTCGAAACCACACGTGAACATTGGAACCATTGGACACGTTGACCACGGTAAAACTACGCTAACTGCTGCAATTTCCAGCGTATTAGCGTCAAAAGGATTGGCTCAAGTAAGAGACTTCTCCTCAATTGATAACGCCCCTGAAGAAAAGGAGCGTGGTATTACCATTAACACATCTCACATTGAGTATGAAACTGCAAACCGTCACTATGCGCACGTTGACTGTCCAGGTCACGCTGACTACGTGAAAAACATGGTAACAGGAGCTGCCCAAATGGACGGAGCAATCCTTGTGGTTGCTGCTACCGATGGACCGATGCCTCAAACACGTGAGCACATCCTTTTGGGTCGCCAAGTAGGTGTTCCTAGAATGGTTGTATTCATGAACAAAGTGGATATGGTTGATGATGAGGAGCTTTTGGAATTGGTTGAAATGGAAATCCGTGAATTGTTGTCTTTCTACAAATATGATGGTGACAATGCTCCAGTAATTCAAGGTTCTGCCTTGGGTGCATTGAATGGAGAAGAGAAATGGGTTGCAACCGTTGAAGCGTTGATGGAAGCAGTAGATACATACATCGAGTTACCTCCACGTGATGTTGATAAAGCGTTCTTAATGCCTATCGAAGACGTATTTACAATTACCGGTCGTGGTACTGTAGCAACAGGTCGTATCGAAACAGGTGTTATCAACTCTGGTGAGACTGTAGACATCTTAGGAATGGGTGACCTTAAACTTTCTTCTACCGTAACTGGGGTTGAAATGTTCCGTAAAATCCTTGACCGCGGTGAAGCAGGTGACAACGTTGGTTTGTTGCTACGTGGTATTGAAAAAACACAAATTAAAAGAGGAATGGTTATCTGTAAACCAGGTTCAACTAAGCCTTACCATGAATTCAAAGCTGAAATCTACGTTTTGAAAAAAGAAGAAGGTGGACGTCATACGCCATTCCATAACAAATACCGTCCTCAATTCTATTTCCGTACAACTGATGTTACCGGAGAGATTTTCTTGACAGATGGTCGTGAAATGGTTATGCCAGGTGACAACGTTACCATCAATGTTAAATTGATCGTTCCTGTTGCAATGGACAAAGGACTTCGTTTTGCCATCCGTGAAGGAGGTAGAACCGTAGGTGCGGGTCAAGTAACTGAAATCATTGCTTAATTGAGTTATTAAATAAGTTTACAAAAGGGGAGTCAAATTGCTCCCCTTTTTAAACGGGTGTAGCTCAGCTGGTAGAGTGGTGGTCTCCAAAACCATTGGTCGTGGGTTCGAATCCTACCGCCCGTGCAAATAAAATAAAAGTACTGTGTTTCATAAATTTAGAACCTACTTCTTGGAAACGTATTCGGAAATGTTGCACAATGTTACGTGGCCAACATGGAAAGAATTACAAAACAATACAATCATTGTCTTGATATCCATCATCCTTTTCTCAGCAATGGTATTTGGAATGGATTTCACCTTTGGTATTACAGGTAAACAAGGCGATACTTGGAGAGGACTTCTCGGATTTATTTATTAATGACAACAAAAGAAATGTCGGAAATTCCAAAAAGGTGGTATGTGGTTCGCGCAGTGAGCGGCAAGGAAAAAAAGGTAAAAGAACTTCTTGAGCTTGAAATTTCACGTCACAAACTCGATGAATATGTATCGCAAGTACTGATTCCTACCGAAAAAGTGTTTCAAATTAGAAATGGTAAAAAAGTAAACAAAGAAAGATCTTATTTACCTGGTTACGTTTTGATTGAAGCTGCTTTGATTGGAGAAGTTCCTCACATCATCAAAGGCATCACCAATGTGATTGGTTTCTTAGGCTCTGAAAAGGGTGGAGAACCCGTTCCAATGCGCTTGGCTGAGGTAAACAGAATCCTTGGGAAAGTAGACGAGCTCGCCGAAAATGAAGAAGAGGTCAGAATCCCATTCGTAATAGGAGAAGGCGTAAAGGTAATCGATGGTCCTTTCAACAACTTTACCGGTATAATCGATGAGATTAACGAGGATAAAAAGAAATTGAAAGTGATGGTTAAAATATTTGGTAGAAAAAACTTGCTTGAATTAAGCTACATGCAAGTGGAAAAAGAGGTTTAAGGATGTAATAACCGTAGGAGTAAGGAAATCGAAACAAGCTTCCCGATAGTACTTATGTTTGACTACATAAAATGTGAATAAATGGCTAAAGAAGTAGTAGCTCTGATCAAATTACAGATCAAAGGCGGTGCAGCGAATCCCTCGCCACCCATCGGTCCGGCACTTGGTGCAAAAGGGGTAAACATCATGGAATTCTGTAAGCAGTTTAATGCCAGAACCCAAGATAAACCCGGAAAAGTGGTCCCAGTTGTGATCACTGTCTATGCAGACAAATCATTTGAATTCGTTTTAAAAACGCCCCCAGCTGCAGTGCAAATTGTAGAGCAAACGAAAATCAAGAAAGGTTCTTCTGAACCAAACAAATCCAAAGTTGGTGCCATTTCGTGGGACCAGATTCGCTTAATTGCGGAGGATAAACTTCCTGATTTAAATTGCTTTACCGTTGACGCAGCCATGACCATGGTTGCTGGTACAGCACGAAGCATGGGTGTAGTTGTAAAAGGCGGTGAACCTCCAAAACTCAAATAATCTAACGACATGAAAAGAATTTCAAAGAAAAGAAAGGAAGTCTTGTCTAAAGTAGATTTAGAGAAGGCATATTCGCTAAGCGACGCTTGCAATTTGGTGAAGTCAATTACAACTACCAAATTTGATGCGTCTGTTGATATCGCTGTGCGCCTAGGTGTAGATCCTCGTAAAGCCAATCAAATGGTAAGAGGTACCGTAGCCCTTCCGCATGGAACCGGTAAAGACATGAAAGTCCTCGTTTTGTGTACCCCAGACAAAGAAGCAGAAGCGACTGCGGCAGGTGCAGATTACGTTGGATTAGACGACTACATCGCCAAAATCAAAGGCGGTTGGACCGATGTCGATGTAATCATTACGATGCCTAGCGTGATGGGTAAAGTAGGTGCCCTAGGTAGGATTTTAGGTCCACGTGGACTTATGCCCAACCCGAAAACAGGTACCGTTACGTTGGATGTGGCTAAAGCAGTTCAAGAAGTAAAAGCAGGAAAAATTGATTTTAAAGTAGACAAGAATGGAATCGTTCATACGTCTGTTGGAAAAGTTAGCTTTGAAGGCTCGAAACTTCAAGAAAATGCAAGCGAGCTTATTCAAACGCTCCTTAAATTAAAGCCCTCCGCAGCGAAAGGAACCTACATCAAAAGTATTGCATTGAGCTCTACAATGAGTGCCGGAATTCAAATTGATACCAAATCCGTAACTGCTTAATAATTTTAAAATGACAAGAGAAGAAAAAGCAAAATACATCGAGGATTTGGTCGCTGAATTATCTGCATCCAACATACTCTACTTGACAGATACTGCAGATCTAACGGTTGAATCAATCAACAACCTAAGAAGAAAATGCTATCAATCAAACATTTCTTTGAAAGTAGTGAAAAACGCACTTCTTAAGAAAGCAATGGATCGTGTAGAAGGTAAGAATTATGGGGAATTGAAAAACCTTTTGAAAGGTTCTACCTCCATGATGATTAGCGAAGAAGCGAATGCACCCGCAAGATTGATTTCAGAATTTCGTAAGAAATCTCCAAAACCAATCCTAAAAGGTGCCTACATTGAAGAAGCAATTTTTGTAGGTGATAACCAACTATTGGCGCTTGAAACGCTCAAATCTAAAGAAGAATTGGTCGGAGAAATCGTTGGTTTGTTACAAAGCCCAATGAAAAATGTATTGTCAGGTCTTAAAGGCGCAGGTGGTAAAATAGCAGGGATCCTTAAAACCCTCGAAGAAAGAGAAAATTAATAGTTATAAATCCTTTTAAAAACAAATAAAATGGCTGAATTAAAGCAAATAGCGGAAACGTTGGTTAACTTAACCGTAAAAGAAGTAAATGAATTGGCAGCAATCCTTAAGGAAGAATATGGAATCGAACCTGCAGCTGCAGCAGCAGTTATGGTCGCTGGTGGTGGCGGTGGCGCTGAAGCAGAAGCTGTAGAAGAGCAAACAGAATTCGACGTAATCTTGAAAGGTTGTGGACCAAACAAACTTGCAGTAGTTAAAATGGTAAAAGAACTTACTGGAAATGGCCTTAAAGAATCTAAAGATTTAGTTGACGCTGCACCTTCTACCTTGAAAGAAGCAGTTTCTAAAGACGAAGCCGAAGCACTTAAGAAATCTCTTGAAGAGGTTGGAGCTGAGGTTGAGGTTAAGTAATTAATCCATGGTTTTGCAGGACAGGCAATCGATTTATTCGGATGCCTTGTCCTGTTTATAGTACGTCCTTTTATTAATTTCAATTAAAATATTCGCCTTGGCAACAAAAACGAATTCAAACCGAATAAACTTCGCATCAAGCAAAAATTTCTTTGAATATCCAGATTTCTTGGAAATTCAATTAAAATCCTTTCGAGAGTTTTTTCAATTGGAAACAACTCCAGAAAACAGGGAAAGTGAAGGACTCTTTAAAGTGTTCGCTGAAAACTTCCCGATAACGGATACCAGAAACCAGTTCGTTTTAGAGTTTCTTGATTATTTCATTGATCCCCCTCGTTATTCCATAGAAGAATGTATCGAAAGAGGACTTACGTATAGTGTTCCCCTAAAGGCAAAATTGAAATTGTATTGTACCGATCCGGAACATGAAGATTTCGAAACCATCGTTCAAGATGTTTACTTAGGCACCATTCCTTACATGACACCGAAAGGTTCCTTCGTTGTAAACGGAGCTGAACGCGTAATCGTTTCTCAATTACACCGCTCACCAGGGGTGTTCTTTGGACAATCTCGCCATGCAAATGGAACAAAATTATATTCAGCAAGAATCATCCCTTTCAAAGGTTCTTGGATTGAATTTGCTACCGACATTAACAGCATCATGTATGCTTACATTGATAGAAAGAAAAAATTACCCCTTACCACCCTTTTCAGGGCAATGGGCTTTGAGACCGACCGCGACATCCTTGAAATCTTTGGCCTTGCAGATGAAGTCAAAATTACCAAAGCAATCCTTAAAAAATTGGTTGGACGTAGGTTGGCAGCGAGGGTTCTTAAAACCTGGATTGAAGATTTCGTAGATGAAGATACTGGAGAAGTAGTTTCAATTGAAAGAAATGAGGTTGTTCTTGACCGTGAACTTCTTATCGAAGAAAAACACCTTGAAGACATCCTGAATTCAGGGGCAAAATCAATCATCTTGCACAAAGAAAATGCAAATGCCATTGATTATACCATTATCTATAACACCCTTCAAAAAGATGCAACCAATTCTGAAAAAGAAGCAATTGAGTACATCTACCGACAATTACGAAACGCAGATCCACCAGATTTCGAAACCGCAAAAGGTGTTTTCGAAAAATTATTCTTCTCGGATACACGCTATGATCTTGGTGAAGTAGGACGTTTTAGGTTAAATAAAAAACTTAAAATAAATGCAGAAGAAACATCAAGGGTACTTACAAAACAAGACATCATTGAAATTGTAAAATACCTAATTGAATTGATCAACTCCAAAGCGGATGTGGATGACATCGATCACCTTTCCAACCGTCGCGTTAGAACCGTTGGTGAACAATTGTACGCGCAATTCGGAGTAGGTCTTGCCAGAATGGCTCGTACCATTCGTGAAAGAATGAACGTGAGAGACAATGAGGTATTTACCCCTATTGACTTAATCAACGCGAAAACCTTGAGCTCAGTTATCAATTCCTTCTTTGGAACCAATCAACTTTCTCAGTTCATGGACCAAACCAATCCTTTGTCAGAAGTTACGCACAAACGTAGACTTTCAGCACTAGGGCCTGGCGGTTTATCTCGTGAAAGAGCAGGATTTGAGGTAAGGGACGTTCACTACACCCACTACGGTAGGTTGTGTACCATTGAAACGCCAGAAGGTCCAAACATTGGTCTGATTTCTTCACTTTGCGTTTTCGCCAAAGTAAATAAATTAGGTTTCATCGAAACCCCATATCGTAAAGTTGACAATGGTAAAGTTGTACTTACAGAAGAGCCATTGTACCTAGCCGCTGAAGAAGAAGATGGAAAAACCATCGCTCAAGCGAATGCAATTGTGGATGACAAAGGAAATTTCTTATCCGATGTTGTTAAAGCAAGGTATGAAGGAGATTTCCCAGTGGTGAAACCAAAAGACCTTACCCTTATGGACGTTGGAGCCAACCAAATCGCATCGATTGCGGCTTCCTCCATTCCATTCCTAGAACATGATGATGCCAACCGTGCCCTGATGGGATCTAACATGCAACGTCAAGCTGTACCTTTGATCAAACCAAGTTCGCCGATTGTCGGTACCGGGATTGAAGAATTGGTGGCAAGAGACTCTCGTGTGTTGGTGAACGCTGAAGGACCCGGTGTGGTTGAATACGTTGATGCCAATGAAATCATTATTCGCTACGATTGGAACGATGAAGATAAATTGGTTTCCTTCGACAGTGAAGTAAAAAAATACAACCTGACCAAGTTTGCCAAAACAAACCAAAGTACCTGTATGAACCTTAAACCGATTGTCCAAAAAGGAGATCGCGTGGCGAAAGACCAAGTACTTTGTGAAGGATATGCTACCCAAAAAGGGGAGTTGGCACTCGGACAAAACATGAAAGTAGCTTTCATGCCTTGGAAAGGTTACAACTTTGAGGATGCCATCGTAATCTCTGAAAAAGTGGTTCGAAATGACATCTTTACCTCGATTCATATTGATGAGTATTCTTTGGAAGTACGTGATACAAAAAGAGGAATGGAAGAGCTTACCTCTGACATTCCAAATGTGAGCGAAGAAGCAACCAAGGACCTAGATGAAAATGGATTGATTCGCATCGGCGCTGAGATTAAAGAAGGAGACATCCTGATTGGAAAAATTACGCCTAAAGGTGAAACCGATCCATCCCCAGAGGAAAAATTATTACGTGCAATATTTGGAGACAAAGCTGGAGATGTGAAAGATGCTTCCCTAAAAGCTGGACCTTCACTTCGAGGTGTGGTAATCAACAAAAAACTTTTCTCTCGTGCTGTTAAAGACCGTAAAACCAAAAGCCAAGACAAACCAATTTTGGAAATCTTGGATGCGGAATTTCAAAAAGAACACAACGAGCTAAAAGAAAAATTGGCCGAAAAATTATTGACCATCATCGGAGAGAACAAATCCTCAGGTGTATTCAATAACTTTAAGGAAGAACTGATCAAAAAAGGAACTAAGTTTTCTACCAAAGTGCTCATGGCATTGGATTATACCATAATCAATCCTTTGAATTGGACCTCTGATGAGAAAATCAACCAAATGATCAGCCGCGTGATCCATAATTTCAGCATCAAATCAAACGACCTCTTTGGAAATTACAAACGTAAAAAATTCCATATTTCTGTAGGAGACGAACTTCCAGCAGGAATTGTGAAACTTGCAAAAGTGTATGTTGCCAAAAAACGAAAACTGAAAGTTGGAGATAAAATGGCGGGACGACATGGTAACAAAGGAATCGTAGCGAACATAGTTCGTCAAGAAGATATGCCTTTCTTGGAAGATGGAACCCCAGTCGACATCGTATTGAATCCGTTGGGTGTACCTTCACGTATGAACTTAGGGCAGATTTACGAAACCGTTCTTGGTTGGGCAGGTGAAAAATTAGGAATCAAGTTTGCAACGCCGATTTTTGATGGTGCCAGCCCTGCTGAAATTGATGAATGGACTGTAAAAGCAGGTGTTCCAAAATCTGGTAAAACCTATCTGTATGACGGTGGTACCGGTGAACGTTTTCACCAACCAGCTACCGTTGGAATCATCTATATGTTGAAACTTTCTCACATGGTAGATGATAAAATGCACGCCAGATCCATCGGACCATACTCATTGATTACACAACAACCTTTGGGTGGTAAAGCCCAATTTGGAGGTCAAAGATTTGGTGAGATGGAGGTTTGGGCAATTGAAGCATTTGGTGCTGCGAATATCCTACAAGAATTACTTACCGTTAAATCCGATGATGTTATCGGTAGAGCAAAAGCGTATGAAGCAATTGTGAAAGGTGATGTTATTCCTGAACCAGGTATCCCAGAATCATTCAATGTATTGTTGCATGAGTTGCGCGGATTGTGTTTGAACGTGTCCTTAGATTAATTGATTAATTAGATTTTAAGCAATAAAAATGGCTTTGAAAAAAGAAACCCCAAAAAAACAAAATAGCTTTAGTAAAATAACCATTTCTTTGGCCTCACCAGAGATTATTCTAGAGCACTCAAGTGGTGAAGTACTTAAACCGGAAACCATTAACTACAGAACTTACAAGCCGGAACGAGATGGTTTGTTTTGTGAACGTATTTTTGGACCCGTTAAAGATTATGAATGCCACTGTGGTAAATACAAACGCATTCGATACAAAGGAATCGTTTGTGACCGTTGTGGGGTAGAAGTTACCGAGAAAAAAGTGCGAAGAGAACGAACAGGACATATTTCCTTGGTTGTTCCTGTGGCTCATATTTGGTATTTCCGCTCGCTTCCAAACAAAATTGGTTACCTCCTTGGAATGCCTACCAAAAAGTTAGATCAAATCATCTATTATGAGCGTTATGTGGTAATCCAAGCCGGTATGACTACCGAAATGGAAGGCCTTGCGCTTAAGAAATTTGACTTCTTGACGGAAGAAGAATACCTAGATATTATTGAGAATCCTGCTTTGAAAGACAACCATTTCTTAGACGATACAGATCCCAATAAATTCATTGCCAAAATGGGCGCTGAAGCATTATATGATTTGCTTAAGAGCATGGATCTAGAATCTATGTCTCACCAATTGCGCGCTTCTGCGGAAGATGAAACCTCTGTACAACGTAAAAATGAAGCCCTCAAAAGACTTCAAGTTGTGGAAGCAATGCGTGATTCTCAAAAAAGAATTGACAACCGTCCTGAATGGATGATTGTGAAAGTTGTACCTGTGATTCCACCTGAATTGCGTCCTTTGGTTCCCTTAGATGGTGGTCGTTTCGCAACTTCGGATTTGAATGACCTTTACCGTCGTGTAATCATTCGTAACAATCGACTTAAAAGATTGATCGAGATCAAAGCACCTGAAGTGATCCTAAGAAACGAAAAAAGGATGCTTCAAGAATCGGTAGATTCACTTTTTGACAATTCAAGAAAATCCAGTGCGGTTAAGACAGAGTCCAACCGTGCCCTTAAATCTCTTTCTGATTCATTAAAAGGAAAACAAGGTCGTTTCCGTCAAAACCTACTCGGTAAAAGGGTGGATTATTCAGCACGTTCTGTAATTGTCGTGGGTCCTGATTTGAAACTTCACGAATGTGGGCTTCCCAAAAATATGGCTGCGGAACTTTACAAACCGTTTATCATCCGTAAAATGATTGAACGTGGCATCGTGAAAACAGTGAAATCTGCAAAGAAAATTGTAGACAGAAAAGAACCAGTGGTTTGGGACATCCTTGAAAATGTATTAAAAGGCCACCCTGTATTGCTAAACCGTGCACCAACACTTCACCGTTTGGGAATCCAAGCTTTTCAACCGAAATTAATCGAAGGAAAAGCCATTCGTTTACACCCTTTGGTAACGACCGCATTCAACGCCGACTTTGACGGTGACCAAATGGCGGTTCACTTACCCCTTGGAAATGCAGCCATCCTTGAGGCTCAAATGTTGATGCTTGCATCGCACAATATCCTTAACCCTGCAAATGGTGCTCCGATTGCCGTTCCTTCCCAGGATATGGTTTTGGGTCTGTATTACATGACCAAAGGAAAGGTATCTACTGAGGATGATGTTGTGAAAGGACAAGATGGTATTTTCTATTCTCCAAAAGAAGTTATCATTGCCTTAAACGAACGAAAACTAGACCTTCACGCAAGAATCAAAGTAAAATCCTATGATCTTGATGAACAAGGGGTTCCTGTACTCAAATTGATTGAAACCACCTGTGGTCGTGTTCTTTTCAATGAAAAAGTGCCTAGAGAAGTTGGTTTTATCAATGATGTACTAACCAAAAAAGCGTTGCGTGACATCATTGGGGAAGTATTGAAAGTTTCAGGAACTTCCAGAACGGCACAATTCCTTGACGACATCAAATCCTTAGGATATGACATGGCGTTCAAAGGAGGATTATCGTTTAACCTGGATGACATTATCATCCCGAAAGAAAAAGAAGCCTTGGTTTCTAAAGCCTCTACCGATGTAAAAGAAGTAATGGCTAATTATAACATGGGATTGATCACCAACAATGAGCGTTACAACCAAATCATCGACATCTGGACACATACCAACTCAAGGTTGACACATACCTTAATGGAACAGTTAAAATCAGACCGTCAAGGGTTTAACTCCATCTACATGATGTTTGATTCTGGTGCAAGGGGTTCGAAAGAACAAATTCGCCAGCTCTCAGGAATGAGGGGTTTGATGGCAAAACCACAAAAATCAGGAGCTTCGGTTCAAGAAATCATTGAAAATCCAATCCTTGCAAACTTTAAAGAAGGTCTTTCCATCTTGGAGTACTTTATCTCTACCCACGGTGCACGTAAAGGATTAGCCGATACCGCCTTGAAAACAGCGGATGCAGGTTACCTAACGCGTCGATTGGTGGATGTTGCACAAGATGTTGTCATCAATTCAGAAGACTGTGGTACCCTAAGAGGTATCGTTGCAACTTCATTGAAGAAAAACGATGAGATTGTAGAACCTTTGTACGATAGAATCCTTGGTAGGACTTCTGTTCATGACATTTATTTCCCTGAATCGGATCAGTTACTTGCCTACAGTGGTGATTTAATTTCTGAAGACATTGCGAAATCAATTGAAAAAGCAGGAATTGAAGAAGTAGAAATTCGTTCTGTACTTACGTGTGAAATGCGCAAAGGTGTTTGTTCTAAATGTTATGGAAGAAACCTTGCTACCCACAGGGTGGCTCAAATTGGAGATGCTGTAGGTGTAATTGCCGCACAATCCATTGGAGAACCAGGAACACAGCTTACCCTTCGTACCTTCCACGTTGGGGGTACCGCATCAAACATTGCAGACATTTCTGACATCAAAGCAAAAGCCTCTGGAAGATTGGAAATTGAAGAATTGCGAACCATTGAAAAGAAAAATCCGGACGGATCTCCTAAAGTTATTGTGGTGGGACGTTCTGCAGAATTGAGAATCATCGATGAAAAAACCGGAATTATTGTAATGAATGCAAACATTCCTTACGGTTCTGATTTAATGGTGGTTACCAATACTAAAATCAAGAAAGGCGATGTAATCTGTAAGTGGGATCCATACAATGCCCTAATCATCACTGAGGTGAAAGGGAAAGTTGTTTTCGATAACATCATTGAAGGCATTACCTTCCGTGAGGAGATGGATGAGCAAACAGGATTTACCGAAAAAGTAACGATTGAAACAAGAGACAAGAAAAGAAGTCCCGCGATTCATATCATAGATGCTAAAACCAAAGAAATTCTTAGGGAATACTCACTTCCTGTAAATGCTCACATTTCTGTTAACGAAGGTGATGTGGTTGATGCAGGGGTTACCTTGGTTAAAATCCCAAGATTGGCAGGTAAAACGGGTGACATCACAGGTGGACTTCCAAGGGTTACTGAGCTTTTTGAAGCAAGAAATCCATCCAATCCAGCGGTAGTTTCTGAAATTGATGGAACAGCAACCTATGGTAACATCAAACGTGGAAACAGAGAAATACTTATTACTTCTAAATTGGGAGAAGTTCGTAAATACCTTGTTCCACTTTCTAAACACATCTTGGTACAACAAAATGACTTCGTTCGGGCAGGACAACCTTTATCCGATGGTGCCATTACACCAAATGACATCCTTAACATTGAAGGACCGACCAAAGTACAGGAGTACATTGTGAATGAAATTCAAGAGGTATACCGTTTACAAGGTGTGAAAATTAATGACAAACATTTCGAGGTTATTGTACGCCAAATGATGCTTAAAGCAGAAATCATTGACTCTGGGGACACAAGGTTCTTGGAAGGTCAATCTGTGCACAAAGCGGACATTATGGAAGCAAATGATAAATTGTACGGATTGATGTTGGTGCGTGATGCAGGCGACTCTACCGAAGTTGAAAAAGGACAAATGATTTCTGTACGTAAATTACGTGATGAAAACTCTAGGTTGAAACGTGAAGATAAAAAATTGATCGAAGGAAGGGAAGCCGTTCCTGCTACCTCAACTCCTTTGCTTCAAGGTATTACCAGAGCGTCCCTACAAACGCAATCATTTATCTCTGCAGCATCTTTCCAAGAAACAACCAAAGTATTAAACGAGGCTGCCATTTCTGGAAAAGAAGATCACTTATTGGGATTGAAAGAAAATGTAATCGTAGGACACCTTATTCCGGCTGGAACAGGCGTACGTCATTTCCAAAACATGATTGTTGGCTCGCAAGAGGTGTATGACAAACTTGTTGAAGAGAACGAAGCGTAACCTAAAGACCAAATTCTAATTTAAATCCCGCAGTTGCTGCGGGATTTTTTTATGCAATTTTATCCCATTCAGGTTTGTTCTTTAACAATTCAACCATTTTTTTGCGCAAGGAAAGGTATTTTGGGTTTTCTAACCGTGGGTCCTCATTGTATATCGCTTCCGCTTCATCTCTGGCTAAAATGACGATGGATTGGTCTTTGGATAGATCCGCCATTTTGAAATTTAACGCGCCGCTTTGTTGTGTCCCTAATAAATCACCCGGACCGCGCAATGCCAAATCAACCTCTGCAATCTTAAATCCATCTGTGGTTTCAACCATGGTTTCCATTCGTTTTTTTGCTTCTTTCGAAAGTGCGTGCGGCGTCATTAAAATGCAATGGGATTTTTCTCCCCCTCTACCCACACGTCCCCTAAGTTGATGAAGTTGTGATAAACCAAACCTTTGCGCGCTCTCAATGACCATCACCGTGGCATTGGGAACATTCACCCCAACCTCTATCACTGTTGTCGCCACCATGATGTTTGTGATCCCATCTATAAATCGTTTCATTTCATAGGCCTTGACCTCTGGTTTTAATTTGCCATGAACGATGCTTACTTGGTAGGTCGGCAGGGGAAAAGCCCTTGAGATGGCTTCGAATCCATCTGATAAACTCTTAAAGTCCAAGGTCTCGCTGTCGTCAATTAAAGGATAGACAATGTAAATCTGTCTGCCCTTTTCAATTTCCTTGCGCATGAAACCAAACAACTCAGAACGATGTGAATCAAATCGATGAAGGGTTTGGATGGGTTTTCTTCCGGGTGGAAGCTCGTCTATTACAGAAATCTCTAAATCTCCATAAAAGGTCATCGCAAGGGTTCTTGGAATAGGGGTTGCGGTCATAACCAAAACATGGGGTGCTAAGGTGTTTTTTTTACGCATTTTAGCGCGTTGTGCGACCCCGAATCGGTGCTGTTCATCAATCACTACAAGTCCTAGGTTTTTGAAGACGACAGGGTCCTCTAGCAACGCGTGTGTACCTACCAGGATTTGGATGTCACCATCGGCAAGTTCCTTAAACATCGGCGTTCGTTGGGACTTCTTCGTAGAACCAGTCAACAATTCTACTCGGACCGGTAAGTCTTGGAGCAATTCGCGTAGTGTTTCTGCATGTTGATGGGCTAAAATTTCTGTAGGCGCAAGCAAAGCCGCCTGATAATCATTTCCATTTGCTATGAGCATTGAAATCAAGGCGACCAAGGTTTTACCCGACCCAACATCCCCTTGAAGTAGACGGTTCATATGTCGTTCCGTTAGAAAGTCTTTACGTATTTCACGGATGACTCTTTTTTGTGCGTTCGTTAAATCAAAAGGCAGGTAATCATTGTAAAAAGTCTTTAGTATTTCGCCTGATTCGGGAAACAAAAATCCTTTTTCAGTCCGTTTTCGAATGCCTTTTCGGAGGATCATTTCAAATTGCATGAGAAACAACTCTTCAAACTTGAATCGAAACTGTGCACGTTGGAAATCAATTTCAGTTTCTGGGAAATGGATGTTTTTACAAGCGATTGCCAGCGCGGGCATTTTGTGTTTTTCCAACAGGTATTCAGGTAGAAAGTCCGCTTGCCTGGTAAGATCGGTTTGTTCGAATAAGGTGCGTATGGCTTTTTCTATGCCTCGGGAATGAAGTCCTTTTGCATTTAGTTTTTCGGAGCTTCCATAAATGGGCTGAAAACCCTTTGTAATAGAATCTTCAAGGGGGGAAATCTCTGGGTGCGCAATGGTCCAATGGTTTCCAATGGCTTTTGCTTTTCCAAAAATCTGGTATTTTTTTCCAATCACCAACGTGGGTTTAATCCATCGCCACCCTTGAAACCACATCAATTGTATGCTCCCGCTATCATCGCTAAACCTGCACTGTAAACGTTTATGTCTTGCGTTTCCTATCTCTTGAATGGCATCGATGTAGCCAATGCATTGTACGTAACCATCTACGAGGTGAACTTGTGCACATTGGTGAATTTTCGATCGATCGACATACCGAAACGGAAAATGATAGAGTAAATCGATAAACAAAGAAATTCCGAGCTCCTTGGATAAGAGTTCAGCCTTCTGCGGACCAATCCCTTTAAGGTAAGCAATTGGGGTATAGAGCGAATCGGACATTTATCGCATGGGTTATTTCCAAACCCCCATTTTTCCAAATTTTTCGATTCGAAGGTTTATTCTTTGATCAGGTTCAAGTGCGTCCAATTCTTCCAGATAGCCTAGAATTTTGGTTTTTACGGTGGCAAATATTTCTTGATGCGAACGGTGTGCTCCGTTGATCGGTTCTGTAATTACATCGTCCACCAAACCAAAGGATTTCATGTCGGTTGAAGTAAGTTTCAATGCGCTGGCAGCCTGTTCCTTGTGTTCCCAAGACCTCCAAAGGATGGATGAGCAAGATTCAGGTGAAATCACAGAGTACCAAGTGTTTTCGAGCATTACGACCTTGTCTCCAACACCAATGCCCAACGCACCTCCTGAGGCTCCTTCGCCAATAACGATGCAGATCACAGGGACTTTTAGTCGCATCATTTCATAAATGTTTCTGGCAATGGCCTCTCCTTGTCCACGTTCCTCAGCTTCCAACCCCGGATAAGCGCCTGGGGTATCTATAAAGGTAACGATGGGTTTGTTAAATTTCTCTGCCATTTTCATCAAACGCAGTGCTTTTCGATATCCTTCAGGATTGGGCATTCCAAAATTCCGGAACTGACGCATCTTGGTGTTTATGCCTTTTTGTTGACCTATGAACATTACGGTGCGTCCATCAATGCTTCCAAAACCACCAATCATCGCCTTGTCATCCTTTACGCCTCTGTCTCCATGCAATTCGAGAAAATCACCTCCAGTTACTGCAGAGATGTAAGCCAAAGAATAAGGTCGATCCGGATGGCGGGAAAGTTGAACACGTTGCCACGGCGTAAGATTCTTGAAAATTTCTGTGGAAGTTTCCTCATATTTCCTTTTCAATTCCAATACCTTGTCACGCATGTCAACCTGCGTGTTGATACCGATTTCTTCGGTTTGGGCAATCTGCTCCTCTAGTTCTTTTAAAGGCAGCTCAAAGTCTAAAAATGTATGCATTTTATATCGTTCTTTAAACAAAAGTAAAAATTTTGATGGGTTCTTGTAATTTTGTCACATGATCCTTTATCCAAATGCAAAAATAAATCTTGGACTGAACATCCTTGAAAAGCGAAATGACGGTTATCATAACATAGAAACGGTAATGATACCCATCCCGGTTTTTGATGTTTTGGAGCTAACAGAATCTAATGAATTTGAAATGATTTATTCTGGCATCCCTTTGCCAATCGACGGTAAGCCCGGTTTGTGTGAAATGGCTTATCAATCTTTTTATCGAAAACACCCGATTCCGCCGGTTCGGATTCACCTCCGCAAACAAATCCCCATTGGTGCGGGTTTAGGGGGTGGTTCTTCCGATGCTGCTTTTACCTTACTTGGACTCAATGAAATGTTTGAAGTAGGATTGTCAATACAAGAACTCATGGATATGGCTGCAGAAATTGGCAGTGATTGTGCTTTTTTTATCCAAAACCAACCCTGTCTCGCCACGGGTCGAGGGGAAATATTGCACCCAATTTCATTGGATTTAGACAATTTACACATCGTTCTCATCCATCCTGACCTACACATTAGTACAAAGGAAGCGTATGCGAAAGTAGTACCTGAAGTACCCAAAGATGCGCTTGGAAAAAGAATTCATTTTCCCCAACAAGATTGGCAAGCGTGCCTACCCAATGATTTTGAACCCAGACTGGCCTTGCAATACCCTGAAATTGCCGATGGGATTTCACGATTGAAAGATGCCGGCGCATTCTATGCCGCACTCTCAGGCAGCGGATCGTCTTACTTTGGGCTTTTCACTGGAGATGCTTTAAAAAATAGGGCAGAATGGCCTCAAAGTTTGTTTGTTGGTAAATTGGAGTTAACCCCTAAAAAAAAAGCATAGGTATTCAACGTTTAGCCAATTGTCGTATATTTAAGGTCATTAACACTTAAATATTTAACTATGAAAAAAATTTTTACTTCTGTTTTAGCTCTTTTTATTGCTTCTGCATCTTTTGCACAAGTAACGGTAACCTTTCGTGTTGACGTAACAAACTTTATCGCTGGAGGCGGAGTTATCGATGCAACGGGGATTCGTTTAACTGGAAATTTTTCTTCCAGAAATGCCACAGCGGGTGGAGCGGCAATGGCTGATTTTTCTCCTTCTATACCAAGTTCTGCAATGACAAGTTTGCCAAATAACATCTGGCAGTTGGCAGTTACTTTTCCACAAGCATCCATTGGACAATCTTTAAACTATTTGTTTGTAAATGGTAACTTCGGAAGCCAAGAAGGTACAGCGGCTTCAAGCACACTAATTTCAGGAAATTGTGGAGCTACTGCGACAGTTCAGGGAACACCATTGGTTACAAGGGTATTGGCAGCGATTCCTAATACAGCAACAACCTATGCTTTTTGTTGGGATAAATGTACCGCATCTTGCAATGCAGGATTGAACGACGTTGAGATTACAAATGTCATGGTTACACCGAATCCAACTTCTGACATCGTTGTTTTTGGTTTTGAATCTGTTTCTAACGAAGCTACCATTTCATTGTTTGACCTTTCAGGTAAAGAAGTATTGAATCAAAACGTTGTTACCGAAAGCGTAAACAACATCGAGATTTCAACTGCGAATTTAAATGCAGGGACTTATTTTTATCAAATTAAATCTGGAGACAACATTACTTCAGGAAAATTGATGAAAAACTAATTCACCTTCAAACTTTTAGAAAAGCTCAACTTCGGTTGGGCTTTTTTCGTTTAAAGAGGTAAAACATCAGTAAAATACCTGAAGCAAGTAAGGCGACTTTTCCTAAAAAATCACCCTGTCGAGTATAGAATGTCAACCCTTCCAATAAAGGGATTTTCATGTCAATGTAATCTTGTGTGTCGAATTTAGTTGCTGTAAGGCAATTACCATTGGGATTAAAAACTGAACTTATCCCTGTGTTTCCTGACCTCACTAGGTACTTTCTGTTTTCAATGGCTCGCAATGCAGAAAACGAATTGTGTTGTTTGTAACCGGGTGTGTTGCCCCACCATCCATCGTTCGTGATTACGCACAGCAGGTTTGCACCTTGTTTTACTTGTTTCCCAATAAATTCTCCATAAATCGACTCGTAGCAAACGATGGGGGCAAGTTTTAACCTTCCGTCTCGGACCATTTTAGGGTAGCGTTCAGTTCCTAAAGAGCCCGAGCCTCCTTCAAGCTCAATGGCATATTTCTCTAAAAATGGCAAAAGACTGATAAAAGGTACCTTTTCAACGCCAAGTACCAATTTCGATTTATGGACAAAATTTATCTTTTTCTCGGAGAAATAGAGAGACGAGTTATAGGATTCATAAAACCCTTCATTGGGAATTTCTCGGCTCGCAGCGGAGTATTTTTTATCGAAAATTTTGAAGGTTGAAGCGCCAATGAGAATTTTACAATGCTTTTTTTCTATAAGTTTTTCCTTTAGAAGCTTGTAGGATTTTGTGTTTTTAAATTGATTTTCCACAAAATACTCTTGGATGGCAGTTTCAGGACATAGGATCAGCAAGGAGTCGTTCGGCGCGCCGCTGGCCATCTCAATCATGCGTTCCAATTGTGCCTCGGCGGACATTCCCCCAAACTTATCTTTGTAAGGGTCAATGTTAGGTTGAATGATCCTTAGGTTTTGCTTGAATGCGCGTTGGGTGCGATTTTGCAAGTTCTGCAGTAACAGTATTGAGCAGAAAAGGGGTACGGCCATGAATCCTAGGGTAATGTATACCAAAAGGTTTCTTTTTGCGGGTAGACAAAGCATTAAGGTAAGAAGTACATTGATACACATCACCCAGAGACTTCCGCCTAAGATTCCAGTGTACTCATACCATTGAACCCATGTTGGACGTATGGAAAAGAAATTTCCCATGGTTAGCCAGGGCCACGAAAGCTCCCAATTTAAGTGTGCATATTCAAAACTCAACCAGAGCAAACTGGTAAAAATTAAATAATGAAGGTTTCCTTTTTTCCTTGTGATGCGATAAGCAAGGGTTAAGGCCCCTGTCATCAATAAGCCATTGCTTACAAAAGCCATGATTGCACCTGCATGGGTTGAATTCCAAATCCACCAAGTCGTCCAGATGTTAAAAACCAGCATACTGATCAATGCGTGAATGAAGAAATGTCTCGGTTTTTTAGCTTCAGATTTCAGTGAAATACCTACGGTAAACAAGGGTACCCATGCGATAAAAACCAATGGAGTCAAGCTTCCTGTAAAAGGGAATGACAAACCCAGCAAAACTCCCGTGAGGAGACTTGCAATATACCTTTTTTGTCGTGTTAGCAGCATCATAGGATACAAAATAAACAAAAAAAAAGCCCCTCGGGATGCGAAGGGCTTAAAATATCAGTATTTATTAATTATGCTTCTGTGGTCTCGAAAGGAACAACGGATACGTATGAACGGTTGTCCTTTTTCTTACGGAATTCTACCAATCCATCTGCTACTGCAAATAAGGTATGGTCCTTACCAATTCCAACATTTTCACCTGGGTGATGCTGCGTTCCGCGTTGACGTACGATGATGTTACCGGAAATAGCAACTTGTCCACCAAAAATTTTCACACCCAATCGCTTGCTATGTGACTCTCTACCATTTTTAGAACTACCGACTCCTTTCTTATGTGCCATGATTATTCTTCTATTAAAATATTTTAGCCTTTAATTTCTGTGATTTTCACAGAAGTGAATTGTTGACGATGCCCGTTTTTCTTGGCATAGCCTTTTCTTCTTTTCTTTTTGAAAATAATTACCTTGTCTCCTTTGACATGGTCTAATACTTCAACGGTGACACTTGCACCGTTAATAGCTGGGGCGCCTAAAGTTATGTTGCCTTCGTTTTCGATGAGTAATACATTTTCAAAAGTTACTTTTGAGCCTGTTTCTGCATCCATTCTATGAACATATACCTTCTGGTCTTTCTGCACTTTGAACTGCTGCCCTGCTATATCTACTATTGCGTACATTGAACTGGAAATTTTAAGTTATTGAATTTCGGAGGGCAAAGATATGTTTTCTATTTATAAATACAAAAACTTTATTGCCTATTCTTTTTCCAAATTTTCAGAATGTTTTCATGGAAATTCACCAAGAATACACCGACAAGAATAATTGCCATGGAAAACAACTGCTGAAGGGTCAGCGATTCATGAAGTATGAAACCAAAGAACACTGCAAAAATAGGGATTAAATAGGTAACGGAGCTTGCAAATATGGCGGATGTTAACTTGATCAGTCGGTTGAAAAGAACATTCGAAATCGCCGTCCCTATGAACCCTAATATGAATACATAACCCAAAGACTGCATTCCGAATTTTGCTTGAAGCAAGGCGGTCCCTGTTCCTGTGTACAAAAAGGTGAGGAATGAAAACGGAAGGATGCACAACAATCCGAGCGAGGAAACTTCCAATGCGCTTACATGACTTAATTTTTGGCGGATGGTATTCACGCTTATTCCATACAACAAGGTGGCAAGTAAAATGGCTAAAATGTGGGTTGGGGTGCCTCCAAGTTTAAGTCCAAGGCTTGCGCTGACCAAGGTGCCAATGCCTAAAATCCCAACCATAATCCCCATGACCTGTAGTCGGTGAATTTTAATCCCAAAAGCGACGAATCCAATCAGCGCTGTAAAAACCGGTGTAAAACTGTTGAGGATCCCGCTTAATCCACTGCTGAGTCCAGTCCCGGCGTAGGTAAATAAAAACGATGGAATAAAGTTACCACACAATCCCACAATCAAGAAGTAAATCCCGGTTTTAGAAAACAACAAGCGGTATTTTGGAACAGAGAAGGGGAGAAAGGCCAATGCGGCAATGAGCATGCGTAAACCAGCAACCTGTTGCGCATCTAAGGTTTTGAATCCCGTCACTGGCTCCATCCCCAATTTCATAAGGATGAACGAGCTGCCCCAAACGCTTCCCAGGACGACTAAAAAAAGGACACCTTTTATTTTTTTTTGCACAAACAAAGGTAAGTCTAAATATTCACCCACAATTTCCCACTTATGAAAATATTAATGAAAGCTAAAGCAGTTCTCAAAATAATTTTTTTATTGCATTGCGTTGTTGTAGATTTGCTTCATAAGTTATTAACAATTTAAATTCTGGTGGTAAAAAGTGGTAGGATTACCATTAACTTTACCCATTATAACGCTATGGCAGGTTTGGTCGGAGAATTTGAGGTGAAACTGGATGTAAAAGGCCGGTTTTTGTTTCCTTCTGGTTTACGGAAGCAGCTCTCCGGTGGATCTCAGCGAGATTTTATGTTGAACAAGGGGTTTGAACAATGTTTGACCATTTACCCGCTCCCGGAATGGGAAAAGGTGAGTGCAAAACTTGAGAAAATAAACCTCTTCAACCCAAAAAACAGGATGTTTTACCGACTGTTTCACCAAGGAGCCAAGCAGGTTTCTTTGGATGGTGCAGGAAGGTTGCTCATTCCGGTTGCCCACATGGAAAGGGTTGGGTTGGTGTCGGATGTAATGCTTATTGCTTACAATGACCGCATAGAAATCTGGGATAAGGCAATGTACTTCGAGATGATCGAAGGCAACATGCCGAATTTCGCTGACCTGGCCAATGAAGTAATGGGTGATTTTAACAATGAAGAATAACTTAGCATACCACGTCCCTGTTTTATTGGAAGAAAGTGTCGCTGGATTGAACCTAAATCCCGATGCTTTGGTTGTGGACGCGACCTTCGGTGGAGGCGGTCATTCTGCGTTAATTCTCTCGAAACTAGGTCCAAAGGGTAAGCTTTTCGCCATAGATCAAGATGCGGATGCCCATGCCAATGGTTTTGATGCGCCCAATTTCAAACCAATCAACGGAAATTTTCAATACTTGAAAAATCACCTTGCGATGCAAGGGGTGTCAAAGGTAGATGCAATCTTGGCAGACATCGGTGTTTCTTCCCATCAGTTCGATGCTGCTGAACGTGGTTTTAGTCTGCGGAACAATGGCCAGCTCGATATGCGGATGAACCGAAAGAACGATAACTCGGCGGCGAGTGTTTTGAATGCTTACTCGGAGTCCGATTTGCTCACGATGTTCAGGAGTTATTCTGACATTTCCAATGCATACCGATTGGTGCAGCAGTTACTGGCTTTTCGCAACATCAAACCCTTTGAGTTTACCGAAGAATTGGTAAGGGTTAGTGAGAAATGTGCCCCCAAAACAAAAGAACATAAATACATCGCACAAGTGTTTCAAGCGCTTCGGATTGAAGTAAATCAGGAAATTGAGGCGTTAAAAGCGTTGCTTTTGGCTTCTGCGGAGGTACTTAATCCGGGAGGAAGGATGGTGGTGATTTCTTACCACTCGATTGAAGATAGGCTCGTGAAAAATTTCTTCAAACGTGGATCCTTTGACGGCGAAATCACAAAGGATTTTTTCGGAAATGTCCAAAAACCTTTTGAAGAATGGAACCGACATCCACTGGTTCCAACCGATGCTGAAATTGAAAGAAACAGCCGTGCCCGAAGTGCGAAACTTAGAATTGCCACGAAAAAATGACAGGAAATCAATTTACCTCCCACGATGATGGCGTAAAGGCGAATCCTACGCCTAAAAAACCCAAGACAACCGTGGGGATTTTAACGCAAATACTCAATGGCGATTTCTTGTCCAAGGATTTTGTCCTAAACAACATGCTTTATTTTCTCTTCATTTTCTTTCTTCTCTTCTTGGTCGTCGCTAAAGGCTATTATGGCAAGCAAGTATTGAAAGACATCCAAGAAAACCGAAGAGAGCTGGATCAAAACACATCCGATTATATCGATGCCAAAACGCGACTGGAAGAAACTACGCGAAGGTATAAGATGGCGGAAAAGCTACTAAAAAGAGAACTTGTGGAATCACAGAACGCAATCAAAGTAATCAAATCAAAGGACCTTAAACATGAGTAACGACAAGCAACCCATGGTGATTCGTGCCTATGCCTTGTACTTTGGATTTGTACTGGTCATGGGTGTGGTGTTGTATAAAACCATTATGCTTCAGGTTTCTACCGATGAGGTCGATGTGCCTGTGCGACTTAAAGACCGTTTCCCAAGGATGGGCGAAATCTTGGATGCGAACATGAGTCCCCTCTTAACCTCTGTTACGTATTACGACATTCACATGGATCCAACCGTGGTGGAACAAAAAACCTTTGATGAAGAAGTGTCAAACCTTGCAGCAGGGCTTGCGCGGATGTATCCTGAAAAGTCGGGAAGGGCTTATGAAAATGCAATTCGAAGGGCAAGAGAGGAAGGGGATCGTTACCTGCTGATTCGGAAAAAAGTGACCAACGAAGAGCGAAGGAAAATCAACGAATTACCCATTTTCAACCTTGGGAGAATGAAAGGAGGGATTGTTGACAATGAAGAAACCAGCATACGAAAAGCTCCGAATGGAATTCTGTTAAAAAGGACCCTTGGATATTATCGAAAGGACCAGAAGTTGGAAGTGGGGCTCGAAGGAGCTTATCATGCATACCTTGAAGGGGAAGCGGGAAAAGAAATTGAACAAAAAATAACCACTGGATGGAAAAAAACAGGTCGCTACATCAAAGAGCCCGTTGAAGGCGCTGACATCGTAACTACGTTCGACAAAGAAATTCAAGAGGTTGCACACTCTGAGCTTGAGCGCCAATTGCGCGATATGAATGCAGAAAGTGGTACGGTTATTTTGATGGAAGTAGCTACGGGTCATGTCAAAGCAATGGTGAATCTTGACATGGATAAAAATGGAAATTTCTCTGAAAAATACAACCACGCAGTAGGTTCGCGTGAAGTGCCGGGTTCTACCTTCAAGTTGGCGTCCATTATGGCTGGATTGGAAGATGGAAAGTTTAAAATCACCGATAAGGTCAATGCTGTGGGTGTTTACAACCTATATGCCCGAAAGTTAACGGATTCAAACCATGGATTGGGCTACGGAACGATTACCATCCAAACGGCTTTTGAACAATCTTCCAATGTCATTGCTGCCTTGATGAACCGTTCGTATAAAAACGATCCGAAAGCTTTTCTAGATCGCTTGGAAGATTTTGGGGTTACAGAACCTTTGGGCATCGAAATATCGGGTGAATTGCCTCCGAAATTTTACAAGCCAGGCGATGATGGTTGGTCTCGCTATTCCATTCCTTGGATGTCGATCGGGTATGAGTACCAACAAACGCCGCTACAAACCTGTGCTTTCTACAATGCGGTTGCAAACAATGGGACTTTCTTACGCCCCCTCTTTGTTAAAGAAATCCGCCGATCAGGAAAAGTGATCAAATCCTTTGAACCGGTCGTGCTTAGAAAAAAAATATGCTCAGATCAAACATTGAAAATCATGCAGAATTGCTTGAAAGGTGTCATGGTTAGGGGGACGGGTAAAAGATTGATTTCCTCGCAGTTCAAAATTGCGGGTAAGACAGGTACGGCCAAATTGCCAAGTAAAAACAAAACCTTCCTATCGGAATCTGAAAGTGATTTCCAAGCTTCCTTTGCAGGTTATTTTCCGGCAAACGATCCAAAGTACACCTGCGTTGTTGTCATCACCCGTCCAAAAAATGAAAAGTATGGTGCCGTTGTGTCTGGAACGGTCTTCGCAGCCATCGCCAATAAGATCTATGCCTCTAATCTTGATTACCACAAAGCCATCAATGAAAGAAAGCCTTTGGCAATGGAATTCCCGACGGTAAAAAATGGATACCACAAAGACATCACCATAGCCTTGAAAAAATTGGGAATTCGTTACCAATTAAACAGTGAGTCGCAGTGGTTACAAACAGAAAAAAACCAACAAAATGTTTTCTTGAATGCCCTGAAAGTGAAAAAAGGAACGGTTCCTAATGTCATCGGAATGTGCGCTAAAGATGCGGTTTACTTGCTGGAAAGCGAAGGAATGTCTGTCAAATTAAAAGGCTATGGCAAGGTTACACAACAAAGCATACTTGCAGGAACCAATGTGTACAAAGGGGGCGTTGTAAAATTAATTTTGGAATGAAGACCTACGAAGAAATATCAGTTGTGCTTTCGGCGAATGTATCCAACCTAAATCTTGAAGGTAGGGTGGAGACATTGACCTTTGATTCAAGATCGGCAAAAGAAAAATCTTTGTTTTTTGCGATGGAAGGAACCCATTCTGATGGTCACGATTTTATACAAGCGGCCTATGAATTAGGTTGTCGGGCAGTCGTGGTCCACAAAGAAGTGGTTTGCCCTTCAGACATGACTGTGTTTCAAGTGCTAAATACCCGTGATGCGTTTGCCATTGCATCCTGTGAATGGCATAACCACCCATCCAAAAAATTGAAACTTATTGGCGTTACGGGGACCAATGGAAAAACGACAACCACCACCTTGCTTTTCAATCTTTTCACAAGTTTGGGTTTTAAATGTGGCTTGCTTTCAACGGTCGTAAATAAAATTGGCAACCGCGACATCGTGTCAACCCATACCACGCCGAATGCATTCGATTTGAATCAGTTGTTGGATGAAATGGTGGTTGAAGGTTGTGCCTATTGTTTTATGGAAGTCAGTTCCCATGCCATCCACCAAGCGAGGGTGTTGGGATTGAATTTTGCCGGTGGTGTTTTCACGAACATAACCCACGACCATTTGGACTACCACAATACTTTTTCGGAATACATTTCCGTTAAAAAAGCATTTTTTGATTCCCTTCAGGGCGATGCCTTTGCGCTTACCAATGTCGATGACAAAAATGGGATGGTCATGCTCCAGAATACAAAGGCGAAGACATACACGTATGGGCTAACCAAAATGGCAGACTACAAAGGGGTCGTTTTGGAAAATGAGCTTACCGGATTGTTGCTAAAAATCAACCAATATGAAGTTCATTCTCAATTGATTGGAAAATTTAACGCATCGAATTTATTGGCTGTTTTTGGGGTGGCCAATCTTCTTGGTTTTCAGGAATTAGAGGTGCTGCAAGCCATGTCGTCCCTGCAATCGGTGGATGGAAGGTTTCAGTTTTTTACAAGCACCGAGAAGGTTACCGTCGTGGTTGATTATGCGCATACGCCTGACGCCTTAGAGAATGTGCTAAAAACCATCGCGCTGTTTCATAAAGAAAATCAAAAGGTCATTACCCTGGTGGGGTGTGGTGGTGATCGCGACAAAGACAAACGCCCAGAAATGGCGAAAATCGCACAAAAATTTAGTACCCAAGTTATTTTGACTTCAGACAATCCACGCACAGAAAACCCAGAAGTCATCTTACAAGAAATGAATGCAGGGATTGATGTGAATCTGCCGATTCCTGTATTGATGATATCAGACAGAAAACAAGCAATCCAAACCGCCTCATTGCTTGCGCAGAAAGGAGACATCGTGCTGATTGCGGGAAAAGGACATGAGAAATACCAAGAGATAGCCGGAGTTAAACACCCCTTTGATGATTTTGAAAACGCAGTACATTTTTTTAATAAAACCAAATCTTAAATTATGCTCTACTACCTTTTTAATTTTTTAGACACGTACAATTTTCCAGGTGCTGGATTGTTCGATTTCATTTCCTTTCGCGCCTCAATGGCCCTTATCCTTTCACTGATTATTTCCATTGTGATTGGTAAAAAACTCATTCAAAAACTCCGCAACCAACAAATTGGTGAAACGGTCAGAGACCTTGGGCTTGCAGGACAAATTGAAAAATCTGGAACGCCAACCATGGGAGGGCTAATCATCCTAATGTCTATTTTGATTCCAACCTTGCTTTTTGCAAAACTGCATAACGTATACGTAATCACCATGATCATTGCCACTTTTTGGTTAGGGTTGATTGGTTTCATTGATGACTACATCAAAGTATTCAAGAAAAACAAAGAGGGACTTAAAGGAAGATTCAAAATCGTTGGGCAAATTGGTGTGGGAATCATTGTTGGTTCAATCCTTTATTTTTCAAGCGATGTGAAAGTTCACAAGCGAGTAGATTCAGATTATAAATTGGCAAAAGATGAGTACTTCGTTACGCATCAACATGTCCAAGAAAAAAACGAAAAGTTTAAATGGATTGCTACCGATGACATGACCACTACCATTCCATTCATCAAGGGAAATGAATTTAATTACAATTGGCTCATTGGCGATTCTAACAAATCCTATGGATGGTTGCTTTTTATTCCCATCGTGATTTTCATTGTGATTTCAGTTTCCAATGGAGCAAACATGACCGATGGCTTGGATGGTTTGGCAACCGGAACCTCTGCCATTGTTGGACTTGCACTTGCCGTTTTTGCCTACATAAGTTCCAATGCGCGCTTTGCCGATTACCTCAATGTCATGTACATTCCAATGGCTGAAGAATCGGTGATTTTTATTGCCGCTTTCGTGGGTGCCTGCATTGGATTTCTTTGGTACAACTCCTATCCCGCCCAAGTTTTCATGGGTGATACAGGCAGTCTTGCCCTCGGAGGAATCATTGCCGTATTTGCCATTTCAATCCGAAAGGAACTGCTCATTCCTGTCCTATGCGGCGTTTTTCTCATTGAGAACCTGTCCGTTATGCTGCAAGTGGGATATTTTAAATACACCAAAAAAGCATTCGGGCAAGGCAGGCGGATTTTCCTCATGGCGCCCCTTCATCACCATTACCAGAAAAAAGGAATGCATGAATCCAAGATTGTATCTAGGTTTTGGATTGTGGCCATTTTACTCGCAGTGGTAAGCATTGTTACCTTGAAATTAAGATAGTATTGTTTGAAACTGTAAAAAATATCGTCGTCTTGGGCGCTGCGGAAAGCGGTGTCGGTGCTGCCATTTTAGCCAAAATGAAGGGTTTTGAGGTATTCGTTTCCGACAACGGGGCTTTGAAGCCATCTGCCATACTGGAGTTGGAAACCTACCAAATTCCGTATGAAGGGAATGGGCATTCCTTGGAAAAAATCCTTCTCGCAGATCTCGTTGTAAAATCTCCGGGCATTCCAAACCATGTACCTGTTATCGTCGCCCTAAAAGAAAAAGGCATTTCCGTGATTTCTGAAATAGAATTTGCCCAACCCTTTTCCAAAGGTAAAACCATATGCATTACAGGTAGCAACGGAAAAACCACCACCACGCTTTGGATTCACCACATCTTAAAAAAGGCCGGGTTGAACGTTGGGCTGGCAGGCAATGTTGGTCATAGCTATGCGAAGCAAGTGGCCCTAGACGACCAAGATTATTTTGTTTTGGAGCTGAGCTCCTTTCAATTGGATGACATGTTTGAATTTAAAGCGGACATCGCAATCCTTACCAACATTTCTCCAGATCATTTGGATCGCTACGATTACAAAATGGAAAAATATGTAGCAGCTAAGTTTCGCATCCTCCAAAACATGGACGAAGAAGGGTGTTTCATTTACAACGCGGATGATGAAACCATTTTACAGACCCTAAACGAAACCAAAACCCCTGCCATCAAAGCCCCTTTCTCCCTTAAAAAAGAAATTGAGTTCGGGGGATTTATTCACGATAAACAACTAATCATAAACATAAAACAACAACTAACTATGAACATTCATGACCTCGCCCTTAAAGGCAAACACAACGCGCAAAACGCACTCGCAGCAGGAATTGCCGCAAGATTATTGGAAATCCGTACCGGATTGGTCCGCGAAAGCCTTATGGATTTTGAAAATGTGGAGCATCGTTTGGAATTCGTCGCCAAAGTAAATGGCATTGACTTTATAAACGATTCAAAAGCCACCAATGTCAATGCGGCTTGGTATGCACTGGAAAGCATGGAAAATCCTACCGTCTGGATCGTAGGTGGGGTAGACAAAGGAAATGACTACTCGGAACTCACTTCGATTGTGGCTGAAAAAGTGAAAGCCATTGTTTGTTTAGGAAAAGACAACGAGAAAATCATCGAAGCATTTTCAACGTTGGTGGATACCATTGTAGAAACTGAAAGCGCTTCAGAAGCTGTGAAATTAGCCAACAAATTGGCATCTAAAAGCGACACAGTATTGCTTTCGCCTGCTTGTGCAAGTTTTGACCTTTTTGAGAATTATGAAGACCGTGGAAACCAATTTAAAAAAGCGGTTAGAAACTTATAATTCGAATGGAAACTAAAAAGAACAGCCTCGGAAAGGATTTAATTGTCCACCGAAAAGAATCCTTGAAAAAGGCGGCTTTGACCTCAATACAACCCCGGGGAAAGTATTTTGGATTTGACGTCTTTACCTGGCTGGATGCACCGGTTGATTCCTTATCGGCGACCTTGAATTCTATGCCTTTTCCCATCCATTGGGTGGTTTCAAGTGCCTATTTGAATATCCTTGCAGAGAATGGATTTCAACAGTTTGCCAATGTGGCCAAAGTCTACATTATGGGGGATGCAAATGTGAATTTCTTTCCTGGTGATTTTGTCGTTTGCCACGACATTAAAGAAGTGATTTCCTATGAAGAACTGGGCCAGACACGTGGCGCATTGATTCTTACGTTGATGGGTTCAGAAGGTCTGGATACCATAAATGAATTGTGCTATTACCTGAAAGCGATACAAGGCCAATGAAAACCTTCCTCCAAAAATACCTTAAAGGTGACATGGTTATTTGGGTGATTACCCTGCTGCTTTTGGCATTGTCCATAGTTACCGTATACAGTTTTGTTCCCATCTTAGTGAAAATGGAGGGAAGTACACCCTTTCACTACCTAATCAAACATTTTATTTATGTAGTCTTGGGTTTTATGAGCATCTACTTTATCCATCGTTTGGATTCAAAATACATTTCCCAGATTGCTAAATTCAGCTACTACTTCTCAATAGCCTTGCTAATTTTCACCTTTTTCTTTGGAAAAGAAGTGAATGGGGCAGGACGTTGGGTCGCCATTCCTTTGATTGGCATCACTTTTCAATCCTCCGATTTGGCCAAACT
Organism: Flavobacteriia bacterium; assembly: GCA_009924735.1. Classification (GTDB taxonomy): domain Bacteria; phylum Bacteroidota; class Bacteroidia; order Flavobacteriales_D; family Crocinitomicaceae; genus UBA952. The sequence goes on from RFQZ01000005.1 coordinate 82,143, forward strand.
CGCCTTATTTTTGTATTTATCGAAATTACTCGTCCGCAATAAACCTTTCCTGAATGATTGGAAAAAAGGAATCCTTCCGCTGATGGTACCCATTGTGGTGATTTGCGCATTGATTTTTAAAGACAACTTATCCACTGCCTTACTCCTTTTTGCACTTTCCATGACCATTCTTTTTATTGGACAGGTTCCATTCTCAAAATTGTTGACCATGGCAATGGCGGGTGTTTTATTGTTGGTTTTTGCCATTGGGGTGCATACCGCACTCCCTCAATTAAACCTTCTCCCGCGGCTTGAAACATGGAAAAATCGGATGACCAATAAAATCGGGACCGATCAAAATGTTTTGGAAAATGCACAGGCCTTGGATGCCAGGCGCGCCATCCATTCGGGTTCATTTACAGGTCAAGGGGTCGGTGATGGAAAACTAAAAGAATACATCCCTGAAGCATACGCTGATTTTTATTACGCAAGCTTTGTAGAAGAATTTGGATCCGTGTTCGCCATCATACTCATTTTTATGTACCTCGTACTGCTGCATCGCATCATACGCATTGGACTGAAGTCAACAAGTCTTTTTGAGACCTATGTTTGCATGGCCATCGGACTGCATTTGCTGTCCCAAGCGAGCATCAACATGTTGGTGTGTACAGGGGTTTTTCCTGTAACAGGACAAAACATGCCTTTTTTGGCAATGGGAGGTTCGGCACTCATCATGGCATGTGTGTCCATTGGCATTGTTCAATCGTTCGCTGTAAAACAAAATGCAGTTAAGAACCAAGAAAATCAAGCGTCATGACAGTAAAGCGTGTAATTATCTCAGGAGGCGGAACCGGTGGACATGTCTATCCAGCCCTAGCCATTGCAGAAGAATTGAAAAACACCTTCCCAAACATTGAAATCCTTTTCATTGGTGCCATGGGCAGAATGGAAATGGAAAAAGTTCCCGCGGCAGGATTTAAAATTCAAGGACTTAAAATTGCCGGGTTTAATCGCTCAAAACCATGGAAAAACATCGGATTGCCGTGGAAAATATTCTCAAGTCTCTGGGATGCAAGAAAAATCATCACCGCATTTCAACCTGAATTGGTGATTGGCGTAGGGGGATATGCCAGTGGTCCAACCCTAAAAATGGCCAATTGGTTGAAAATACCCACCGTTATTCAAGAGCAAAATTCCCTTCCAGGAAAAACAAATTTACTCCTTGCGAAAAAAGCCAAAGCCATCTGCGTTGCTTACGAAAACATGGATCGTTACTTTCCCAAAGATAAAATTTACCTAACAGGGAACCCTGTTCGACAAGACATCCTTGATTTGGCGTCAAAAAAAGACATGGGATTGGAATACTACCACCTAAAACGCAGTAAAAAAACAGTTTTGGTTATGGGCGGAAGTCTCGGAGCAAGGACCTTGAACCAAGCCATGAAAAATCATTTTGAAACCATCGAAACATTATCAGATGTTCAATTTCTTTGGCAGTGTGGCAAGGTGTATCATCAAGAATTGGCGTCGTTAAGCTTGCCGGAAAATGTTGTGCTTCGACCTTTCTTGGATCGCATGGATTTGGCATATGCTGCAGCTGATTTTCTGGTTTCAAGGGCTGGAGCGACTTCAATTTCGGAATTGGCCATCGTAGGCAAACCTTGTGTTTTGGTTCCATCGCCCAATGTGTCCGAAGACCACCAAACTAAAAATGCAGAAGCATTGTCTACGAAAAATGCAGCCATTCTCCTCAAAGATGCAGATGCCACCGCAGAATTGATCAAGGTGCTAAAAAGCACCTTGGAGGACGAAGACCAGCTTGCGTTGTTGGCTTCGGAAATACGTAAACTGAGCCTACCCAATGCCACCAAAGAAATTGTGCAAATTTGTTTGAATCAACTGAAAAAATGACAACCCAAAAGACACCTAACAAACACATTTTTTTCATCGGCGTTGGAGGCATAGGCATGTCCGCCGTCGCCAGGTATTTTCTTCATTTTGGTTACAAGGTATGGGGCTACGATAAGGTAACAACCGACCTTACAGAAACCCTGGAAAAGGAAGGCGTTTCAGTATCCTACCAAGATGAATGGCTGTCACAGTACGACGCATTCACACCAGATACTACAGAGGTGGTATACACACCGGCCATTCCTGAATCCAATGTACTTAGGACCCTGTTTGAACAAAAGGGATTTAAATTGATGAAGCGCGCAGAGGCACTCGGTACCATTACCCGTATGTCAGACAGTTTATGCGTGGCCGGAACACATGGTAAGTCTACGACATCAGCCATGGTTGCCTACCTTTTAAGCAATACACAAGACAAATGCAACGCGTTCCTAGGTGCCATTGCTGCCAATTTTAACAGCAACTTTCTCATCCATGAGAAGGCCAGATATACCGTCGTTGAAGCCGACGAATTTGACCGCTCCTTCCTGCATTTGTCACCCTTTGCATCCATCGTTACCAATGTGGACCCCGATCATCTCGACATTTATGGTACCCACGATAAATTTTTTGAAGGATTTCGCCAGTATGCGCTGAAAATCGATCCGAACGGTGTTTTGGTGGTTAAAGAAGGCATTCAACTTCATACCCTTTGTCGACAAGTGACCTATGCTGTCGAATCGATTTCCGCCACCTATTCTGTCTTTAACATTCGACAAGCGCCTACGGGATGTTTGATTGACATAAGGACACCTCAAGGAAATTTTTACGATGTCTCCATCGGAATTGCAGGAATACATAATGCGGAGAATGCATTGGCAGCCATTGCGTTGCTACTTGAAATTGGATACAGCCCACAGACGTTTTTACCTGCGTTTGAAAATTTTAGAGGACTTAAACGAAGGTTTGAGTGGATTTACCAAGGAAACAACATTCAGTTTATCGACGATTATGCCCACCATCCAACCGAAATAAATCGTTTGGTTTCATCACTCAGGGCGCTTTATCCCAATAAGAAACTCATTGGCATTTTTCAACCCCATCTTTTCACGAGAACCCGAGATTTTGGGGATGATTTTGGTCGAGAATTGGCCCTTTTGGATGAGGTCATACTTTTGCCCATTTATCCCGCTCGAGAAAAACCCATCCAAACCATTGATTCAGAATGGCTGCTAACAAAAATACCCAATCGAAACAAAATGCTTGTTGACAAAAGCCTTTTGTTGGAGAAAATGAAAGGGGTGCGCGATGCCGTTGTGGTTTGCATCGGAGCGGGTGACATCGATCGTTTGGTGCTCCCTATCAAAGAAATTTTAGCATTAAATGATACCCAACCATGAAAAAATGGCTTAAAATTACCTTGATTGCAGTGTTTGCCGTATTGAGCATTGGGCTGTTGGTGATGTCCTTGGCTAAGGCCAAAAAGAGAATTTTAGATGAACCAAAAATTGTGATCCATGTGGAAGGAGGAGAAGCCTTCTTAAATCGACAAGAATTGTTTAACCGCATCGTTCGTTTGCATCTTTTTCACGACAAAATGGAGTCGAGTGAACTCAAAATTGGAGAGATTGAAAGTGAAATCCGGAAAATGGAAGAGGTAAAAACAGTGCGTGTGTTCAAATACCTGGGAGGAAAATGGAAAATTGAAGTCGAACTACGCAAACCCATTGCACGCATATTTGCGACCAGCGGAGATTCTTACTACCTTGACAGCGAAGGATTTACGATTTCTAAATCAGATTTGCATACCGCGCGCGTTTTGGTGTTTTCAGGACATATCAATGAAAATCTGAGGCTCCAAAATACCCAAGTAATTATTAACAACGATTCCTTGAAAAATATTAAAAAACTCGACGATATGTATCGAATTTCAAATTATGTTTGTACGGATCCGATTTTACATCCATTGATAGGGCAGGTTTATTTGGAAAAGGACGGAGATTTCGTCCTAATCCCATTGATTGGTGACCAAAAAATTGTGTTTGGAACCGCTTACAGTGATGAACAAGTTCGTGAAAAATTTGAGCGTTTGAAGATTTTTTACAAGGAAGGATTGCCTTACGAAGGTTGGGAAAAATATTCGGAAATTAATTTAAAATATGATGGACAAATCGTATGTAGAAAACGGGTCGGAAAATAAGCCCACTCGAAAGGTAAATGTAATGATCGGGTTGGATATAGGTACAACCAAGATTGCGTGTTTTGTGGGAGTTAAAAACGATCATGGAAAAATTGAAATCATTTCCATGGGTAAGAGTGAGTCCCATGGCGTGATGCGCGGAGTGGTTTCGAACATTGAAAGGACCATTCAATCTATTGTTTTGGCCGTACAAAGTGCGCAAGAACGAGTGTTGTCTGGGAATTTGGTGATTAACAACGTAAATGTAGGAATCGCAGGTCAACACATCAAAAGCCTTCAGCATCGTGGCATTTATACCCGAAATACGGATAAGGGTGAAATTTCTCAAAGAGACGTAGACGCACTCATCGATGATATGTATCGTTTGGTTATGAAACCGGGTGAAGAAATTATTTCTGTATTTCCTCAGGAATACATTGTGGATAACGAGCAAGGCATTAAGGACCCCATCGGAATGGCAGGGGTTCGCTTGGAAGCAAACTTTCACATCCTAACCGGTCACGTATCGAATGTGACCAACATAAAGACCTGTGTCGAAAGATCTGGTTTGAGTATTAATGAAATTATATTAGAACCCATTGCGTCCGCAGAGGCCGTGTTAAGCCAAGAAGAAAAAGAAGCAGGTGTCGTACTTGTTGACATTGGTGGAGGTACTACCGATGTAGCCATTTTTTATGAAGGCATCATCCGTCATACCGCAGTCATTCCTTTTGGAGGGAATGCAATTACCGAAGACATCAAGTCAGGATGTAAAATCCTACAGAGAAATGCCGAAGCCGTGAAGGTGAAGTTTGGCAGCGCTTTGGCAAGTGAGAGCAAGGAAAATGAATTGGTATGCATTCCAGGTTTAAGAGGGCGTGAACCTAAAGAAATTAGGTTGTCTACCTTAGCTGGAATCATTCAAGCGCGAATGGAAGAGATCATTGAAATGGTTTTTGTGGAAATTCAAAATTCTGGTTATGAAGACAAACTCATTGGTGGAATTGTTGTCACAGGAGGCGGGTCTCAATTGAAACACCTTCCGCAGCTCATTGAGTATGTTACTGGCTTGGATACAAGAATTGGTTACCCAACGGAACACCTGGCCAATACTAACCAAATTGAAGACATCAAAAGCCCAATGTATGCCACCGGAATTGGACTCGTATTAAAGGCTTTCGAAAATCATGAAAGAGGTGGATACCAAGAAAGTACATCTCCAATCAGTGAAGTGAGAACCCACACAGACGTGCGCAAAAGAGGAAACTTTTTCTCCAAATTGATATCCAAAGAAGGATTGAAGAAAATGGAAGATTTTTTCCTAAAAGAAGACGAAAACAACGATAATAAATAATTTAAATTAAAATAGAAATGTTCGATATCCCTAAAGAAATGTCAGCCATCATTAAAGTAATTGGCGTAGGTGGCGGTGGAAGCAATGCCGTGAATTATATGTATAACCAAGGAATTAAAGGGGTAGACTTTATCGTTTGTAATACCGATTGTCAAGCCCTTGACACCTCTCCCGTTCCTTATAAAATTCAATTGGGAAAAACCTTGACCGAAGGAAGAGGGGCAGGTATGAATGCTGAAATTGGTATGAATGCTGCCTTTGAAAACATCGATGAGATCAGAGAAGTCCTTTCGAAGAATACAAAAATGGTATTCATCACCGCTGGAATGGGTGGTGGAACAGGTACAGGTGCCGCGCCAGTGATTGCGCAAGTTGCGAGAGAACTGGGAATCCTGACCGTTGGGATCGTAACCACGCCCTTTGATAGAGAAGGTCCTCGTAGAATATTACAAGCCTCTGAAGGATTGGAACGCATGAGGCAGTATGTGGATACCCTATTGGTAATTAACAACGAAAAACTAAGATTTACAGGGAAAAGCCTTGGGGTTACCCAAGCATTTCATCAAGCGGATGACATCTCTGCCATTGCTGCAAGAGGAATCGCTGAGGTAATCTCCGTTACAGGATATATCAATGTGGATTTTAATGATGTGAATACCGTACTTAGAAACAGTGGTCAAGCCTTGATGGGAAGTGCATCAGCTGAAGGGGATGACAGAGCCCTTAAAGCGGTAAAAGCTGCAATGAACTCTCCGCTCCTTAGCGAAGATGACATCCACGGTGCTAAATTTGTCTTGCTTAACATTACCTACGGAGAAAAAGAAGCCTTGATGGATGAAGTTATGGAAATAACGGATTTTATCCAGGATGCTGCAGGTGAAGGTGCTGAAGTAATTTGGGGACATGGTTTAGATACAACCCTTGGTGAAAAATTGAGCATTACCGTTATTGCTACCGGATTTTCGTCCAATGAAAATTCAACGTACGTTGCCCCAGAAAGAAAAGTGATGGTGCTCGACGAAGACTTGAAAAAAGAAATCGTTTCTCCATTAAACTCCCCTTTACAATCTGCACAAACGCAATCCATACCTACAGAAACCATTCAAGAGCCATATTTGGTAAGCGAGGAAACTGTAAACGAGGCGCCCGCTGCACCTGAAGTTTTGGATACCAACACCTTCATGAACCAACCGCAGTCAGCTCCTGTGAAACCGGAACCAGCACCCGTAAACACCATCAAACATGATTTGTTTGGAAGCAATGAAGTACAAGATTCCAATTCAACCATTGAATGGAATGTGGAAAACGTTAACCCAACCATTTTTGATTTAACCGAAGAACTTAACCCTGTTGGGAATGTACAACAGCCTGAGGCACCCGTTGCGGAACAGCCAGAAGTAATTCGACACGTATTGGTAGACGATGCGGCGGATAAGGTTCGCAATTACAGAATTCAATCTACCGTTCTTCCTGAAGAAGCACAAAGAAGAAACGAGGAAAGAGTTGCAAAACTTCAAGAAATCACTTCCAAAATTCAAAATGCAGAAAGCATTATGGAATTTGAAAATGAGCCGGCATACATGAGAAGAAATTTTGATGTCACCGAAGAAACACCCAGCAAAGAAAACAATGTGAGCCGCTTTGGTTTGTCAAGCAACAACAATGGCGAAAGTGGTCTTGGAAACAACAGTTATTTACATGACAACGTCGACTAATGGGAATAGCAACGACCATCAACGATCAAATTAAGCAGGCAATGCTTGCGAAGGATAAAGTCAAACTTTCTGCATTGCGCGATGTGAAGTCCAAAATCCTTTTGGAAGCGACCTCAGGCGCCGGAAACGAAGTAAGTGATGAAGTAGCCATTAAAATTTGTATGAAACTGCACAAGCAGCGAATGGAAACCTACGAAATTTACATAACCCAAGGTAGACCCGAGTTGGCAGAAGAAGAATTGTTGCAGGCGCAAGTAATCGAAGCTTTTCTTCCGAAACAACTTACAGAAGCAGAAATTGATTTGGAAATTGCAGCAGCCATTCAATCCGTAGGGGCATCTGGACCCCAAGACATGGGTAAAGTGATGGGAATTCTTTCTGCAAAATTAGCAGGTAAAGCAGATGGAAAAGTGATTTCTTCACGTGTAAAAGAAGCCCTGAATTCCTAATCCCTTCACAGTGATGGATGATACGTTTTTAACAGCACGTGTTTTTGCGGATGTCATTCGTTCTCTAAACGCAGCAGGAAACGCTCCCGCAACCTCCACCAATTATTCCTTCAAGGATCAATCAGACAATCTTTGGGTGTCCCGAACGAGTGTGGATAAAATGTATTTTCAAGAAACGGATTTTTTGAGAATTGATGAGAAGGGTATACCCCAAGCTCCATTCGCAGATCAGAAAGCCTCTGCTGAAACAGACATCCATTGTGCGCTTTACGAATTCTTTCCGGATACCAAGGTGATCTTGCACAGCCACTCCTTGTACCCTGTTTTACTGTCCTCCTTAAACCAATCCTCGATGCTGTTTGAAGGATTTGAAATTCAAAAAGGTCTTAGAAAGGTGACTACCCATGAGGGCCAAATTCTCATACCCATTTTGAAGAATAGCCAAGACATGAAGGACATTCGCGACCAAATTCACCAAAGACTTCCGGAGTTGAAATATGGGGTGTTCATGATTGAAAAGCATGGATTTTATGCTTGGGGAACTTCCTTGTTCGAAGCCAAAAGGTATTTGGAAACCTTCAACTATCTTTGTGAATGTCTTTGGAAATTAAACAATAGGTAAACAAATGGCCATTTTATCCATTCCAGAAAAGAACGTGAATATCCACGATGCTGCAGAAATCAAGGATTTTCTACGTAAGCTTGACGTGTATTTTGACCAATGGTCTTGCTCGGTTGTTTTTGACGATTCAGCAACGCAAAATGAAATCTTAGCGGCCTATGCTTCTGACCTGAAACCTTTTATGGACCGAGGTGGTTACCTTACCGCAGATGTCATTTCCATCCATAAATTAACGGAGAATTATCCCGCGATTCGCGCCAAATTTCTCGCTGAACATACCCATAGCGAAGATGAAATTCGTTTTTTTGTCGAAGGGCAAGGCTATTTTTGGTTTAACATAGAAGGAAGTCCTGTTTTTAATGTGTTGTGTGAAAAGGGAGACTTAATTAGCGTTCCCGCAGGCACAAAGCATTGGTTTGATGCGGGCCCAGAGGATCCTTTCGTGAAAACCATTCGTATTTTTATGGATGAAACAGGTTGGATTCCTGAGTATACCCAATCGGGAATTGAGAAAAATTTCTTGAAATGAGCTTTCTTCAAAACATCCGTTGCATTGTAACTGACATTGAAGGAACCACCACTTCCGTGTCTTTTGTTTATGAGGTGTTGTTTCCCTATTTTCGGGCCCACGCATTGGACTGGGAATCCAATCAATCAGATGCGTTTAGCTCTGTTTTGAAGGAAACTTCAGACCTCGTCTTTTTGGAAGAAAAACAAAGAATTACAGACAGCAAAGGGCTTATCCAGAAATTAATTGAATGGTCTTTGGCAGATCGAAAAATCTCGGTGTTGAAGTCGTTTCAAGGAATGGTATGGGAGCAAGGCTATCTACGCGGTGAAATTCTTGGCCATGTCTATGCAGATGTAAAACCCTCCTTGATCCGATGGAAAGACCAAGGCATCTGCTTGGCGGTATTTTCATCGGGTTCCGTCCCTGCTCAGAAATTATTGTTTGGCCACTCACAAGAAGGGGATTTGAATGCATTGTTCACAGCGAATTTTGATACCCATACGGGAATGAAAAAAGACCATGGCACCTATGCCATCATTGCCGAAAAATTAAACTTCGACCCTCGAGAAATTTTATTTCTCTCAGATGTGGTTGCAGAATTACAAGCCGCCTCATTGGCTGGAATGCAAACCTTACAGTTGGTTCGTCCGGGTACGGTGGCCGATTGGAAGCATTGCGTTAACAATTTCCAAGAAATTACCTAAAAAAAAAGCCTCCCCGAAGGAAGGCTTTTTAAATGTGTTCTGTGCTTATTTTTGAATCATTAGTTTTTGTGAGGTGCTATTTTTACCATTTGAAACGGTTACAAAATAAACGCCATTTACCAAGTTTTCAGTTGAAAGCGTAGTGTTTAAACCATTCATTGTGGTAGACTGAACCACTTTACCAGTTAGGTCCAAAATACGAACTTCACCCATATTTGCTGCAGTTAAGGTTAGCGTAACCTCATTTTTCGCTGGATTCGGTGTGAGTTGGAATGCTTGGATACCTTCAGCGTTTGAAATGCCTGCTGCTTGGTCGAAGTTCATTCGAACCATAGCTTGAGAGGAGGTATAGTACCAAGTTTGGTTCGTATAGTCGTAATAGAAAACCGTAGATACTGGCGCACCACCTGCTGCTGCTACAACTAGGTCATTCGAGGCACCACCGTCACCATAAGAACCAACCACTGCCAAATAGGTTTCTCCAGCAAGTAAGGCTTGTGGCGTTTGCAAAGCAAAGGTATGTTTTTGGCCTAAATCTGCTGCCAAAAGTACATAAGGAAGGGATTCATCGACAAAATCAAAATTTCCACTTGTTGGGTTTACATAGTATAATTTTGCAAAAATTTCTGCGCCTTCTGCGGCTGTGGCAGAAATCACCCCATCAATGCCATAAAGGGTTGCATTTGTAAAAATATCATAGGCAGGTCCCGCTTCAAATCCTTGTCCGGAGTTATACAATCCACCCGTTATGACGTCTTTGTCTCTTGCATAAATGTAATTGTTAACGGAAATATTGATGTCACCCAAGGTGTTGTTCGTCATATCAATTTCTACTTGACTTGAACCTACATTCACTTGAACCGCGTGTGAAGCAACGGTGGCCGTTGGCGTAAATGTGGCTGTACACCATAGCGTGTCTTCTGTACCTGCAGCAATCGCTGTTGGACTTGAGAGACCTGAATATACCGCATTTATGTTGGCAGTGTAGATTACATCCGCTATATTTTGAACCCCAATGTTTTGGGCAATGCCTCCAAAGTTGATCGGAGCCACTTGTGCCGTCGGAATTTGGTAATACGCCAATCTTTTCCCAAAAGCGCCATCGGTACCCCATGATAAGCTGCGAAGTTTTAAATCGTAGGGATCTGTTTCAATGATTTTGATGTCATCCACTGCCCAGTACCAACCCCAATTACCTTGGTAGTTTAATCGTACCATTACGCTGTCATGTCCCCCTGCAATTGCTGAAATATTTACAGATGCGATGTCGGGATTTGCTGTGTTCTGAGCGGTCACTTCTGTACCGTCTGTGATGAAGAAATCTGTCCAAGTAGTTCCTCCGTTGTTACTTATGCGTACAATTCGGGTGTCATTGTAGGTTCTATAGGATTGCTCGAATACCAAACTGACATTTGGATATGCACTGCAATCAATCATCCCTGTGTAGGTCATGTTTGCATTTTGATTTCCATTTTGTCCCTGCGCATCCGAATTGATAAACGCAAAACCATTTCCCACCGTAGTAAATAAGGCAGGGCTTAACGCCGTTACTGGAATGGTGTCCGCTGCGGTGGTAATGCACCAATCCAAATAAGGCGAAGATGTGTTGTTGTAAGTCCAATTCGCGCCGTTAGAAAAGTCATTGGACCAAATGGTTACGCCTTTTTCTGTATGACCTGCGGATTTTTTTGCCACCGTTTCAAACTGGGCATATTTGTTTTTTAAAGATACATCTGTGATTTTTCCTTGAGCCAAGAGAAGCCCAGCGAAAAGTACAAAAGCGCTAAATAGGTAGATTTTTTTCATTTTATTAAATTAATGTTATTCAAATTTAAAGGTATAAAAAAAGAGGCTCAATTGAGCCTC
>RFQZ01000041.1 GCA_009924735.1 Flavobacteriia bacterium
CAGGACGCACGGGCCACAACAGACCTAAGCCCGACGCAATCTGCACCCCCTGACCCTGCAGTTTTGCCCGACCTTGAATGGACTTACGATGTTCGAAGTAAACATCAATTAACTACAATTTCACGAACCGATGGAGGGATTTTCCATTCGATGTCCTCAAGAAATAAACCCCTTTCTCCAAATCCGAAAGGTCAATGTCTAACAACATCGTGTCGCTTTGGATTTCCTTTTTCAATTTTCCATAGACATCGTAAATTGTCACCCATCCTATGTTTTGGGTAGACCGAACCGTAAGGATGCCATCGAACAAAGGATTTGGAAACAACTCCGAGGTAACAGATTGATTTTCCAACATTCCCAGGTTCGCGCCTGTTTTATGTTCCAAGCGAAACACACCCCCCAAATCTTGTCCAACATATAAATCCAATTGCGAATCATTGTCGATGTCCGCAACAAATACAGCAGAAAAAGCACCCACTTGCACGCCTAAAAATGGAAAAGAACGAAGGTGGTAATTTCCCAAAAGATTCACATCGATGCTGTCATAAAACCTAATTTTACCATCGTATCCACCAACCATTAAATAGGTCGTATCTAAATGCGTAAAAAAATGTGGTTGAGGAAATCCATCTGGCGTCGCCGTTTCAATGTCTATGCCTCCCAACAAAGCTGAAACTTGCGTAAAAACAGGAATGCTTGACGTTCCTGCGTTTTGGAAATACAAAAGTTTCCCTGTTTTTTCTCCCACCACCAAATCCAAAAGACCATCTTTATTTAAATCAAAAAGCTGTGGCGCTGCATATTGTCCAATTTGAATCCCCGCATAATTGGATTGACTTGCGGAAAAGGTTGGGGAACTTCCCATCGTTGTATTTTGGAAATATAAAATTGAACCGTTTTCCAATCCAATCAACAATTCAGGTTTACCATCACCCGTGAGGTCTCCAAAGGTGGGAATCATTCTAAATCCGAGATTTTGTTGACTTAAATTCAAGAAATCATCATCTATAAAAGTAAAAACAGGTGCGTTCAAGGTTCCTGTGTTTTTGTAGTAAGCTATCCGGGTCTCCTTTTGTAGCGTTGGTTTATATGCGAAATAGTTTGAAACAAAGAGGTCAGGTAAACCATCATTCGTAACATCTGCAAAAACAGGCACACTCCCAATGCCATGTTCAATCATCTCTTCCTGTAAAAATGCATTGGTTTGATGAATGAAAACAGGGTTTGCAACCGTTCCTTGGTTTTTATATTTCCATGCACTTGACTCATTTTCAGAAGTTCCACGGGCATTTGGGCTCACGACGATGTCTTTTTTTCCATCAAAGTCTACATCCAAGTAATAGGCTGCAGGAAAAATTTGCAGATTTGCGGCAATCGAATTGGATGGAAAGGATGCATTCGCTGACATCATCTGAGAATTGGCATTGGGCAAGGCCCCTCCGTTGATAAGTAAAGTTAAATTCGAATTCGATACATCGCCAATTACTGCATCGAGAACACCACTGTTGTCAATATCGAATGCTAAAATGGTTGACCCTGAATGCGCCTTTTCTTCGGGCGATGGATGGGTTGGGAATTCAGGGTTAGGCACATTGGAACCAGTGCAAACGGATGAATTGTCAAAGAGTGTGATTGCATTGGAAGTTACATCTTCACGAAACCCACCCCAACATTTGTTTTTCAATACGAATACCAAACTATCCGCATGACCATACAGTTCTTGGGAGACATTTTTATGGTATTCAACATGGTCTCCTGAGATTGAAAAAGTGAGGATGTCCATATCATTATCTCCGTCAACATCCACCAAAGCTGGCACATCCGCAGAACTGACATACAGACCCATAAAAGTACCGTTGTAGTTTGAGTAGATTAAGTTCTTCGCGAGTGCCCACTGAAGACCTATGGCACCATTTCCTACGTTGCGATACGCTTTGATTCCTCCAATTCCATACGTAAACAGGTCCTTTTTACCATCTAGGTCATAATCATAACAAAAGGCTCGGTAACGAACATCAGAGGGGAATTTATTTTCAGCATATGGATCAAAATGGTAGGAACGAACCCCAGCAATGAGGTCGTTGCGAAAAACACGAATCTGGTCATTGCTTCGGTCAAAAACCAACAAGTCTAAATCTCCATCGAAATCATAATCAAGGTCGGTAAATTGCGGGTAATTTAAGCCCCCTGCCCATGGGTTTTCAAGTGTATTTCCCAACTTAACCACAGGAATCGAATCGTTAAAATCAAATTGAAATTGCGACCATCCAAGCACAGGTAGGAAGATCAGCAAAAAAAAACCTAGCTTTCTTACAAGAAATTTCATCGTGAAGTAAATTTAAGCAAGAAAAAAGACAAATTGGTCGACTTATGGAGATACTTTACTTATTGAGACAACAATGCTAATTCCCTGCATGGACTGGGTTAAGAAGATCCATTACATTTTTAACGGGACTGAATACCGCGGAAGGAATTTCAACAAATACAGAATTCCAATCATACATCCCTCCGTTCCATAACCCTGGTTTTTCAACATAATTAATGTGCTCGCCAAAATGATTTTTTTGGACAACGATGCCTAAGTCTTTTCTAACAAAATTCTCGAGGTCAATGGTTTCACCTGATAAATCTTTCGTGCAAACCACCATCATTACGGGGTTAAAATGGGTGCTGTTCAATAAACATGAAAAATGAGCCGATGACGTAAGCTGAGACTTTTCAATGATTTGCTTCGTGCTCACCCCATTGTGGTTCACCCAAAACGGTCCACCTCCGGGCTGGCCTTCGTTCAGGACCATGCCACAGATTCGCAAAGGACGGTTTAAAAGCAATTGCAATGCTTCCCAAGAGGTATTTTCTTCCAATTGACTTTGGGAGAAAACGTTGTATTTCTGATTCAAAACTTCCAGTAAACCTAGGTCCTTCGTCGCCAATACGGCTTTAAATTGTGACTGAATTTCCAACATCAATCCGCACAGTCCCGACCAAATGTCTAGCGACAGGTCTTGTTCAGCATGGCATTGAATGTTGTCAATGTTTTTTACCAAAATCATGTCCGAATCCAAATGATTAAGGTTCTCAAGCAAAGCGCCATGGCCAGCTGGCCGGCGAATCAATGCCCCTGAAGCATCCACCATGGCCTCTTGAGAATCATTGAATACAAAAGCATCAGAGGCCAGCGATTGATATGAAAATTGAATATGGGAGTCATGACTTCCTAGGGTCTCTCGAATGAGGGACTCAAATCCATGTTGAATGGTAAAATGATACTCAATGTTTTCTTTCTCAAACCCATCTCCTTGTCTTAGGTGCCCTTCAATTGGCGTTTGAATGCCTTGTGAAGTACGGTGGAACGGAAATATTGCCTTCGGCAAATTGGAAAAATTAAGTCCTTCGGGTTCCATTAAATACGTAAGAAAAGCGAGGGGGTCCACTCGTGAGGTTTCCAATTGATGTTTCCAGTCCTCACTTATGGCATCGTAAAAGGCGAATTCTGGCAAGTGCTTAAAAAACCGCTCAATCTCAGGTAAACTTTCATTGCTTGGATTTCGCAAATATTGTTGTAAAAAAGCAAACATTCTAGAGCCAGAACCGGAGGAAGGGATAAAAAATGTCAACTTTCCGTTGAATTCTTTGAAAAGGGATTGGTGGAATTGTAATGTTTCTGGGGTCCACACATAGATGCCTTGTGCCGAAAGACAAGGGCCTTCAATTTGTAGTTCTGCAACGTCTTGAAAAACCAATTTTCTTTGTTCATCGATTGCTTGTAAAATTTGGGATTTCATTCGGTAGAAAAATGTTACTTTGTAGGGTGAATTTAGCGTTCGAATTTATAAAATATCAACTAGAAGCCAAAGGAAGATACCGCATTCATTCTCCTTTCGTCTACGAATTTGCCTCAAAAGTACTTTTAACCCAATGTTTGCCAAGTCATATAGCTTCAATAAATGGGTATAGAACATCGCTAAAAAACAACACCCAACAAATCGCTTTTCAGGATTTTGGGGCCGGATCAAAACGTTTGGGTAAAAACAGAAGCATTCAGGAAATCTATTTACAAAGTGCAACTTCAAAAAAGAACGGAAGGCTCTTGTATGCGATTTCCAAACATTATCAACCAAAAAACATCTTGGAATTCGGCACATCCCTTGGCGTGGGTACACTGAGCATGCACTTAGGAAATTCAAAGGCGAAAATCGATACCGTTGAAGCAAATAAAGACATTTGTGAGTTTGCGAAAAACAACATCAATGGTTTCTCGGAAAATAAAGAAAACATTCACTTTTACCATGCCACATTTGATGACTTTATTGAAACCCATTTGGCAAAGAAATATGATTTAATTTTCATTGACGGTCATCACGATGGGAGGGCAATGCTGCACTACCTTTCAAAACTTCGTCCCTTCATCCATAACCAAACGGTCATTGTTTTGGACGACATCCGTTGGAGTGATTCTATGTTGGATGCTTGGAAAGAGTGCATAAAACAAACTGAATTTCATGTAACCCTTGACTTGTTCTCTTTTGGCCTTTTGATTCCGCGCAGTGAGCAAGAAAAGCAACACTTCGTAATTCGATATTAATACAAGGCGAAAATAGCATTCAACATTTCATCCGTTTGAACCACGGTTTGGCTTTCTTCTTTCTTGTTTTTCTTACTTTTTACATCGACCTCGCTCAGTGTTTTTGCCTTTTTTTTGTTGTTTTTTTGAGCGACGGTTGCCACTTCATAACCCACTTCATCAGAACGGTTGTCGGTATCCAATTTGAAGGTGGCTTTTACATCTTCCAGGTCCTTTGCCTTGTATTCCACTACGGCCGGTTCATGAACTTCTTCAGGATGCCATTCATTTGTGGGCTCAGGTGCATCGTACATCGCCGTGTTCATTTCATCCATCGCTACCCTTTGTATTTCAGGAAGGTTCTGTTCCATGGGTTTGGGTTCCGTTTTTTCAAGTGTTACAGGCGACTCCTCCTTCTTTTCCCCATCCACTTTTGGTCTTTGCTTTTCCACAGAAGCCAATTGCTTTGGCGTAACGTTCTCGAAATTGAAAATCCTCATGGTCAGAATAAATCCCAACGATGCTGCGATACCGATGGTGGCATACAAAGTCAATTTTCGGTAGGTAGGCGGATTGCTTTTTACAGGAAATTGGCTTGCAAACAAATGATCCAAGTTTGCCTTGACATGCTTGGAGGGCTCCTCTTTTGGCATACGCAGCGATTGATTTAAAAGAAATTTAATGGCATCAAAGGATTCTTCATCCGGACAAAAATCTCCCAATTCGATTTTCTCTTCGGGCGTTATCAATCCGTAGGAATTGTATTTTTCAATGATCTCTAGGGCTTCCATATTATGATATTTCAAACATTTTTAATTCGTTCGCTAGTTTTTTAATGGCGTAAAACAACCTGGATTTCACCGTTCCCTCATTGATGTCGATGACTTCAGCAATTTCTTTGATGGACAATCCATCGATGTGACGCAAGATAAAAACCTCCCGATGTTTGTGATCAAGGTTGTCTAATTCATGTCCCAAGGCTTCTTTAAACATTTTTTCTTCCACCGTTTTACCTACATCTTCGGATGAACTTAACGAATAATGTTGGTCAATTCCATTGCTCGTATTGCTTCTCACCTCGTTACGTTTGTATTCATTCTTGCACATGTTCGCCGCCACCGCATATACCCACGTTTTAAAATTTCTGGAAGGATCAAAAAGGTGCGGTTGAGATATGATTTTGGCAAATAAATCTTGTAACAAATCTTCAGACCTGATCCTATTGTTCCACAACATTTTCATAAAATACCCAAATAATTTCGAAGAATATCTCGCATACAATTCATCGAACGCTGATTTTTCCCCTTGGGTAAGGGCTTTCATGAGCGCTTCATCCGTATATTCTAAAAAACTACTTTTCAATCTTCGCATGAATGCTATTTCGGAGATTTATCGATCCTTCTTTTTAATTTTTCCCTGTGTTTCTGAACTTGGGACAATTTAACATTGCTTCCTTTGTCATTCTCATATTGCTGTTCCAAAAGCATGAGCATCGGTAAATAATTTGCGTTCAAACCTACCAAGGAATTGTTCTCCGTTTGACCGCAATCCATGAACAAAAAGGAATCGAGGTAAGATTCATTGTTGGTTACAACCTGGTCGACTTCATCTGATGAGGGATAGAGAAATACCAACCCATTGGGAATCATTTGCTTCGCAAATGACACTAGGTATTCCTTTGGAATGGTCATAGAAAAGGCAAATTGCCTGTCGTTATTGATTTCACACAGCGCTTTGAAGTATTCTACGTCAATTCGCTTTCCTTCTGGAAGCATAAGGCCTTTACGCTTTAGCAATTTTCGATATTGTGGACTTTGAAGTAAATCCAAAGAGACATTGAGTGATTGCTGGTTCTCACTTCCATACATTTGTTCATACACAAAGCCATAGGTATCCCATTTTCCGTGGGTAATGAGTATGGTGTTTTTAGGAACCGAGGCGTACAAGTCCTTTGCATAACACAATACATCCCTCGGAATGTAATTAAGCGCTTCCATTTTTTTCAAAGTTGCAAAGGCTTGAATCGTATCTCCAAGCACCAAAGAATTTGCTACCCAAAGGGTCAAAGCCTCCTCATTTTCAGCGTCTTTTTCGAGGGATGATTGAAGAGCACTTGCCCTGTCCGCATTATAGTTTCCAGCATCGTAGTATAAAATTTCTGCTTCAATGCTTTCAGGCGCAATGGATTGTATTTCTTGTACATTTTTATCTAACAACTGTTGCGCACCTTCAGAGGGACTTCGCGCATAGGCATTTGATTTCGTTTTCGTTCGAATCGTTTTATAGTCGTTTACATCCTTTTCCAAGTTCCTTTTTTCCAATTTCTCATTCGCATCATCTGAAGGGTTGATTTCCTCACGGATTTGCAAGGAATCCATATTTACCTCTATGTGTTGGTTAAAGGTCCCGTTAAGTGGGGCATTGTTGGTCGAAATTTGTGGCGGCTGGGCGTTAATTTGAAACGTAAGGAAGAAAAACAAGCCAATAAGTGCTTTCATTTTTTAACATTTTTTTCGCGCATACATCCTTCTAGGAAAACGGTTCAATTATATATCTAAAATATGAATAAACTTCCGCATTGCCCTTAATTAAATAATCTTTAGCTTTACACGTTAGCCAGCCGATGAAAAAACATTTCAAAATTTTCCTTTTCGCTTTATTGCTTTCCACCTTACTTGTTAACAGCAGTTGTAAAAAATTCAGTGCTTTTTCGAAAGAGCATCTTACTTTCTCAGTAGACACCTTGGTTTTTGATACGGTTTTTACAACCATTGGCTCCACTACCCAACAATTCAAGATTTACAATCCCAGTAACCGAACAATAAATATTGAGGAAGTAGAATTAATGGGAGGACAAAACTCTCACTTTAGGTTTAATTTGGATGGCGTAAAAGGCATCTATTTAAAGGACATAGAACTAGCGGGAAAGGACAGTCTTTTTAACTTTGTTGAAGTCACTTTAGACCCCAACAACCAAAACTTACCGATGATTGTAGAGGATTCCATTCGTTTTAGAACCAATGGTGTGGATCAATATGTCAAATTAACCGTTTGGGGACAGGATGCGTATTTTCATTACAAAGATTTGAACGAGGGCATATGGCCAAATGACAAGCCTCATGTGATTTATGGTTATGCTGCCGTTGATTCCTCAAAAAGCCTGACGATTCAAGCGGGTACAAAAATACATTTGCATAAAAATTCTATCCTATATGTCTACAAAAGCAGTCTGAATGTGAATGGAACCTTAGGGAATGAAGTTGTCTTTCAAGGTGACCGATTGGAAGCAATGTACGATGATGTTGCAGGACAATATTATGGCATTTACTTTCACCAGGCCTTGCCATCGTCCATTGATTATGGAATTATAAAAAATGGAACCGTGGGTGTTCACTTATTCGGGGAGGATCCCTCCAATATGGGATATACCCTTCAAATTCAAAACACCAAAATCTTTAATGTTTCTCGTTACGGAGTTTTTATTTATTCAGGAGCCAAGGTTAAGGCTGAAAATTGTATAATTTCTAAAAACCAAAGCCATGCACTTTTGGTATTGGAAGGCGGCGATTTTAACTTCAATCACTGTGATTTGTTAGGCTATGGAAGTGCTCAAGTCCCTGCTGTGGGCATAAGCAACTATTACAACAATGGATTTACAGGGGTAACCAATGTTGGCTCAATCAACGAGGGAACGCTTTCCAATTGCGTGATTTACGGGAACCTTGACGATGAATTTGCTTTAGACACCTTACAAATGGCTGGGGTGACCTTGAATTTTAACTTCACCCATAATTTAATAAAGAGCAGTACAACTTTCAACGATCCTTTTTACACAAGTATTTTTTGGAATCAGGACCCAATGTTTGTTGACCTTTCGCAAGGCGATTTTATCTTTCAACCCAACTCTGTCTTAAATGGTAATGGCGTTTTTTCTACTACGTCACTGGATTATTTTGGTATTACAAGAAACAATCCGCCAGACATAGGGGCGGTTGAGGTAAATTAAAAAAGGGGGTCAATGCCCCCTTTTCAAAATAATGTTAGCCTTAGATTATGCCTTTTCGATCATGTCGTCAAGAACGTCCATCACTGCTTTTACAGCCTCAGCAGATTCGTTCAAGAGCGCTTTCTCAGCATCATTTAAATCCAATTCAATGATTCTTTCAATTCCATTTTTACCCAATACCACAGGTACGCCTAGGTAAATGTCTTTCAGGCCATATTCACCATTCAACCAAGCACAAACTGGAAAAATTCTTTTTTGATCTCTTACAATGGCTTCAACCATTTGCGCTGCAGCAGCTCCCGGTGCATACCATGCAGATGTGCCTAACAATTTTACAATTTCGCCACCTCCAAATTTAGTTCGTTCAATGATTTCATTCAGTTTTTCTTCGGAAATAAGCTCAGTAACTGGAATTCCCGCAACCGTAGTATACCTTGGGAGGGGAACCATGGTATCACCATGTCCGCCCATCAATACAGCGTGTATGTCTTTAGGAGAAATGTTCAATTCTGTTGCAAGGAACGCACGGTATCTTGCCGTATCTAGTACACCTGCCATTCCAAATACCTTACTTGAATCCATGTTGGCATTCAAATAGGCACAATAAGTCATAACATCTAAAGGATTGGATACAACCACGATGATTGCATTTGGAGAATATTTAACTACGTTTTCTGTCACCGTTTTAACGATGCCTGCATTGGTAGCAATTAAATCATCTCTCGACATCCCTGGTTTTCTAGGTAATCCTGAAGTAATCACAACGACGTCAGAATCTTTCGTTTTTTCATAATCGTTGGTAGAACCAATGGTTCTTGAATCATATTGATTGATGGGTGCTGTTTGCCAAATATCAAGTGCTTTCCCTTCTGCAAAACCCTCTTTAATGTCTAACAATACGATTTCATTCGCGATTTCTCTTGATGCCAAAACATCTGCGCATGTTGCCCCTACATTACCTGCTCCTACAACTGTTATTTTCATTTGATTTTTTGTTGAAATTGTTTCTATTATTGTCACTGCGAATTTACTACAACTACATTAATTTTTTTCTTTAATTTGAAAAAGTTTTTTTGTTGACCTAAAAATTCAAGGCAACTGACCATTGTTAAACATCGTAAAAGACATAAAAATTGGAGAACCAAGAGGCGTTGAGACAAATTGTTGAGGCATGTATTCGAAATGACCGTCGAGCACAGCAGACCTTCTTCAAAATGTATCAAGGCAAAATGATGGCGGTTTGTTTTCGTTACATCAGTGACAGAGACAGCGCGCAAGAGGTTCTTCAAGATGGTTTTATTAAGGTCTTTGACAAATTGGAAATGTTTGACTTCAGAGGTTCGATCGAAGGTTGGATGCGTAGAATTTTCTCGAATACCGCCATTGATGCCATTCGGAAAGCAAAAAGGAATCCTTTTTTAAGCGATAAGGACACCGACTTTAAAACGCCCACGGAAAATCCTTTAGAAGAAAAGGAAGAACTCGAAGCCCTTCATTTGAAATACGAAATTGCAAAAGAATGTGTAAATAAGTTATCGCCCGCCTACAGAGCCGTCTTTAATTTGTATGTATTTGAAGAATACTCTCACAAAGAAATTGCAGACATACTCGGAATCAGTGAAGGAACGTCAAAATCCAATTTATCAAAAGCAAGGGTAAACTTGCAGAAAATGTTAACAACGAAAATTAAATAAGCGCCAACAAGAATGGACAAAATTGACAAAATATTTAAAGAAGCTTTAGGAAATCAATCCGAGCCTTTTGATCCCAGCTCATGGGATGCCATCTCCAAGCGTTTGGATGCGCAAATGCCGTCCAAGCAAAATCCTTTTCTCAAATGGGGTATACCAGGTGCAGCTGTGGTTGTTTGTACCTCTGTTGCCCTTTGGTATTTCAGTTCAAATTCCAATGAAAAATTGGTAAAAGAAAGCGATAAAACGGAAAATGATGCTCCAAGACAATTGGAAAACACCCCTGAAAAATCCCTTTCAGAAAATCTTACAAAGCCATCTCCAAAGGTTCAAAATTCCAATACATCAATTGTTCCTGTTGCAGTTGAAACAACCAACCAAGAACCAATTCCTGTCATCAAAGCCATTGATGATTTGTCAACTTCAGGATCAGATGTTGTCACTGCCGACCCCCAATCAAAAGATAAAGCGCCATTGGAGTTAAAAAACAATTCCAATCCAATCAACTCAATAGACAGCAAAATTTATCAACCGATTGTATTGCCAAAATGTGCGGATGAAGAAGCGTTGATTGAGAACAAAAATGATTTTGACATTTGTTTAGTGGGTGCAAAATTCTACCTTCAAATCCCTGCAAATTCAGGTAAAAAAATACAAATCAAAGAAACCGGCGCGATTGAGGTCTTTAAAATGCAAGCGGGTAAATTAGCAGAGAAAGCTATACAAACCCAATGGGTTAAAAAACCATTCTCAACTGAGGTACAATTAGAAGATGTAAATTACAGCAATGGTTTGCCAGTTAAAGGAATCCATTTAAAAACCGAGTCCAACATTCAAAGCATACAGATCAACCACAAGAACATTGGTAAAACTTCCAAAGACTTGGAGGTCAATATATTTGAGGCAGGTCAATATCAGTTAAAGGTTAACACCATTGATGAAACTGGATGCAACAATGTTATTTCTGAAAATTTTTATGTGTCTGATGCCTACAACCTATTGGCTGTAAATGCTTTTGATCCCTACGCTTCTGACATTAGAAAAAACACCTTTCTTCCTTACGCCCTTACCAAACGTAACACACCTTTCAAGATGGTGATATTAGACCCTTCCGATGGTGGATTGGTTTTTGAAACCATGGATGTAAACCTTCCTTGGGATGGTACCGACCGAAGAAATGGGAAAATGGTAGAAACCAACAAAGCATTTATCTGGAAAGTTACCTTAGTAACTCCAGAAATCGGAGAAAAATCAGATTACTTAGGAACCGTCGTTCGAATGTAATTCTTTGTGTCAAGAAATGTTAAGTAAGGATTATTTCTCGGGATAATCCTTATTTTTGTTTATTCGCGATCTTAGCGAATTTTTTTTATGCATATCATAAAGCGTTTACCCATACATCTTGCAAACCAAATCGCCGCAGGTGAAGTGGTACAACGTCCAAGTTCTGTGGTCAAGGAGCTTTTGGAGAATTCCATAGACGCGGGTGCAAAACGCATCGTTTTGTCTGTAAAAGATGGAGGAAGAACACAATTGCTGATTACGGATGATGGAAGAGGAATGGGAAAGGATGACGCTATGTTGTGTTTTGAACGGCATGCAACAAGTAAACTGAATGCGATAGAAGATTTGTTTAGTTTGCATACAAAAGGTTTTAGAGGGGAAGCATTGGCTTCCATCGGCGCCATTTCTCAAGTTATCCTAAAAACACGGACAGAAGATGAGGAAACAGGTACCTTGATTAAATTTGAAGGAGGAAATTGTATTGAAACGACTGAAACCGTATGTCCAGTGGGTACAAGCCTCGAGGTGAAAAACTTGTTTTTTAATGTGCCGGCAAGAAGAAATTTTCTAAAATCAGATGCCATTGAATTCAATCACATTGAGGATGAATTTTTTCACATTGCCTTGGCGCATCCAGAAGTTTCCTTTCAGTTTTTTAATAATCAACAGGAATTGTTCAATTTGCCTGCAGTTGTATTAAAAAAGAGGATTGCAGATCTTTTGGGAAAGAATGGCAGCGAAAAGATTTTTCCAATAGAAACCAAAACCGATATCATAAGCATAGAAGGTTACATTGGCAAACCTGAAACGGCGAGAAAGAGCCGAGGTGAGCAGTACTTTTTTGTAAACCAACGCTATTTTAAGAACAGCTACTTCCACCATGCAGTTTCGAAGGCATTTGAAGGCTTAATTCCCGAAAAAACCTATCCAAGTTATTTCATATTTTTTGAAATTGACCCTGCTAAAATCGATGTAAACATCCACCCAACAAAAACCGAAATTA
Source organism: Flavobacteriia bacterium (assembly GCA_009924735.1). GTDB lineage: Bacteria > Bacteroidota > Bacteroidia > Flavobacteriales_D > Crocinitomicaceae > UBA952. Next base: position 12,549 of record RFQZ01000041.1, read on the forward strand.
AATTTGAGGAAGATCGGTTTATCTATTCAATCCTACACAGTACGGTTAGGCAATCCCTGGGGATGTACAACATTTCACCCAGTTTAGACTTCAATTTGGATACCGTATTCGATTTGCCACATGGTTTCAGAGAACAACCCGTCGTCGCACCTGTAATTAAGATAGACCCTACATTTAACCCTTTTAAATCGCAAAAATCCAATGGGAATTCTCAGGCGATTCGAGATGCTGGATTTGGTACAGAATCCCAAGTCAATTGGCAATCATTGTATGAAGTTCAAGAATCGTTGCCGGAATCACCTAAACTTTTTGAAGACGCATCTGAAACAGCATTTAAGGAATTCATCGTCTCAGGAAAATTCATCTTTGCAACCACAAACAATGGAATTCTATTAATTGACAGTAAGAAAGCGATGGAGAGAATTTACTATGATCAAGTGATTCAATCCTTTATTTCGCAACCTTTGCATCATCAAATGTTATTGTTTCCCATCGAAAAACAATTGGCTAAAAACGAGATTCGCGCCATCACAACCCATACCAATATCCTGACCCAACTGGGCTTTCAATTCACGCTAAACGAGGAGATTTTAGCAATCATTGGCGCTCCCGAAATCATTGAAGAATCTGGTATTTTGGAATGTTTTGAAGCTTTGATTACAACCTTAAACTTTCAAGACCAAGACCAAGGAGACCTCGCACATATTTTGGTAAGAGAAATGACCAAACAATCATCCAAATTCATCCAAATAAAATCCAACGAAGAAGCACAGTATGTGATGGAAAAACTTTTCGCATCGGAAGAACCCAATGTAAGTCCATCCAATGAATCAATTCTAAAAATGATACCTTTCGACCAATTATCCAATTTACTTAAATGAACTTTTTAAACAATATACCTCAAGTTACCAAGAACCTAATGATTCTGAATGTTCTGTTCTTTTTGGTTACTTTATTTTTAGAATCAAAAGGAATCAACCTTCGCACCATTTTAGGCGCGCATTACCTCAACTCACCTGACTTTCAGCCTTACCAAGCCATCACCCATATGTTTATTCACGAGAACTTTCTCCATATTTTGATGAATATGTGGTTGTTTGTTATGCTGGGCGGTCACTTAGAACGACTGTGGGGACCGAAGCGTTTTTTTATTTTCTACATCCTCTGTGGACTTGGGGCTTTCATTTTACACAACGGAATTGGGGTTTACCAAATCTATGAATTAAGGCATTCTTTGTCAATGAATTACCCGATGGAGAGCATCGACAATATTATTCGCAATACTTCGGATGCGAACACAGCAGATGCATTAAATTCTTATTTCAATGAGAAACAATTGGCATCTGGTGAAGGAATTCAGCGCTACTTTGATTTAACGAGGGTAACCATGTTTGGGGCATCAGGAGCTGTTTTCGGTGTGCTTGCTGCGTTCGCCATCCTTTTTCCTAACATGGAATTCTTATTGTATTTCGCGATTCCAGTGAAAGCAAAATACCTTTTCGGAGCCTACATTCTTTTGGAAATCTATTTGTCATTTAAAAACAGCCCAACAGACCAAGTGGCGCATTTAGCCCACCTTGGAGGCGCGATTGTAGGGGCGATTATGGTATTGTATTGGCGAAAAACCGACCGTTCTAATTTTTACTAGCGATGCAAAGCAGCGAGTTTAAAACCGAATTGAAAAACGTAAAAGACCAATTAACAAAAGGTTCAATGACTCTTAAGTTAGTGGTTGCCAACTGCATTGTATTTGTGGTATTACAACTCATTCTTGGAATATCAACGCTGTTTAAATTTGGCGGCGACACCCAATATTACCTCGAACAGGTTTTTGCATTAAATACGAACTGGCTAAGCGCGTTGACCCATCCTTGGACGATTTTTACTTCCATTTTCGTTCATTTATCCTTTAGTCATGTTTTGTTCAACATGTTGTTTTTGTATTTCGCCGGGACGTATTACGAGCAGTTGTTTGGTGCAAGAAAACTATTAATCACCTACATACTTGGAGGCGTAACGGGCTCATTGTTTGAGGTTTTAGCGGCCATTGTTTTACCCGAAAACAGCAGCTTTGTACTTGGTGCAAGCGGATCAATCATGGCGATTTTTGCAGCCGTATCCTTCTACCGTCCACAAACCCCCGTAAGTATTTTTGGACTGATAACCGTTCCTATTTTTGTTTTTGCCCTCTTTTTCATCGTTAAAGACATAGTTGGGATTGTTGGTGAGGACGACATTGCACATTTTGCTCATATAGGGGGAGCTTTGTTTGGATTTTTAGCGACAAGGAACATAATGAGCAGCAACAATCCGGTGAATTTAGTGTCTAATTTGTTTGCGAAGAATACCGTTCAGAAAACCCAAAAACGACGCCCAAAAACAGATGAGCAATACAATGCCGAAAAGCGCGAAAAACAAATGAAAATCGATGCGATTCTTGACAAAATTTCAAAATCAGGTTATGAATCCTTGACTAAAAACGAAAAAGATTTTCTTTTCAATCAAAGCAATGATGAATAATCCAAAAGCCATCACTTCAGGAAGGATTATGAAGGTACTTACCTCTTTGGCTTTGCTTTGCCTGGTTTTTGGTTATTGCGCACCGTATTTCCATCCCGACACGGTACCTTTTCTTCCGTTTTTTGGACTATCCTACCCTATTTGGGTTCTCGTTGTAATTTTGTTTACATTTTTCTGGTTTTTTAAGAAATCCAATTGGAAATATATATGCTTGATTCTTTTGGTAATTGGCATAAAGTTTCATTTGCGCCTAGTGGGATTATCCTTTTTTCCAGGCAGTCCAGCTAAAAATTCGATTTACATAATGAGCTACAATGTCCGACTTTTTGGTTTGTATGACGACAGTACAACTGCATCCCGCGACCATATTTTCCAATTTCTTCGCGCGGAGCAACCCGATGTGGCATGTTTTCAAGAATATTATAGACAAGATAAACCTACAGAATTCGAGACTTTTGATTCGATCAAAACAATTTTAAAATCCGTTGATTATCACGAGCGAAGTGCGCATAACGAGAACGGAAGAAGGAATTTTGGCATCGCTATTTTTTCTAAATACCCAATGATTGCAAGGGGTGATGTCATTTTCGAAAGTCAAAGCATGATGGACTTTAACTATTGTATTTTTGCAGACATCGTTGCACATTCGGATACCTTTAGAATCTACAATGTACATCTTCAGTCGATTCGTCTGAGTGAAACAGGGGAAAAGACAGACCTTGGAAGGATTGAAAAACTACGAGTTGGTTTTAGAAAGATGCAGACCGCAAGTTCAAAACGTGCCGATCAAGCGAGAAAAGTGATTGAGCACATGGAGAGTTCCCCTTACCCAGTTTTGGTTTGTGGAGATTTCAATGATACCCCAATGTCTTATACCTACAATCAATTTCAAAACAAACTTACAGATGGATTCCGTGAAGCCTCTTGGGGACTGGGATCCACCTATAATGGGAGAATTCCTGCTGGAAGAATCGATTATATTTTTCGTTCCGAAGGAATAGAATGCTCAGATTTTAAGATTTTTCAAAATAATTTCTCTGACCACAAGCCAATTCGCTGTAGAATTGTAATCACCCCAAATCAATAAATGAAAAAAATATTGATCATTGATTGCGGAAGTCAAAAAACACCAGACATTGAATCTGCAGTAGACGAATATTGCGATTTTGATACAGTTCCCTTTTTTGAAGTTGATGAATCCCAACTTTCAACCTATTCAGGCGTAATATTTTCAGGCGCACCGATTCTCATTACCGAGGAAGATGTAGATCCCTTCTTGTCAAAGATTAACTGGGTGAAAGAAGCTACGATGCCAATTTTAGGGATTTGTTTTGGGCATCAGATCATCGGATTGCTATTCGAGGCACAAGGAGACCGAATGAAAGAATGCAGAGGCTACAATGAAATCGAACAATTTGTAGATTCTCCGCTTTTGGATCGTTTGCCTGCTATTTTTGAAATGATGGAAGACCATTGCGAGGGTATTTCCATTCCCAAAGACTTTGTATTGGTCGCAAATTCAGATGATTGTATTAATGAAGTTATGCAACATGAATCCAAACCTATTTACGGGGTTCAATTTCACCCAGAAGTTTCGGGGAATTACGGATACATTCTAATTGAAAACTTTGTACGCATTTGCAATCAATGACCAGCGATGTCCAAGAGTTTTTTGCGATCCAATACGGTAATTTTCCGGGTTTGAATTTCGATCAACCCTTCGGTTTTCAATTCTTTCAATAAGCGAATCAACGTTTCTGTGGCTGTACCTACAAAATTGGCCATGTCCTCTCTGGAAAGATTGATGGGTTCGTCTTCGTAAATATCCATAAGCATCAACAGGGCAAAAGCCAACCGTTCACGAACCGATTTCTGGGCCATGTTTGTGATAAAATCTGCACGATCCGCAAGTTCTGTGGATATTTCTTTTAGGATTCCGTTGCGCAACATTGGATTGGTATCCATCATGGACATAAAATCCTCTTTTCGGATAAAACAGATGTTGCAATCTTCCAAAGTTTCTGCAGAAACTT
>RFQZ01000042.1 GCA_009924735.1 Flavobacteriia bacterium
TGCCATTCATTCCGTCATTATAACCCATTTCATAAACGTAAACATCTGCACTTGAAAAATTATATCCATGAGCCATGTAAGACTCCATTGCAGAGGCTCTGTCCGATGCAGGTAATCCAAATCCCATTTGACCGTCAGAATAACCTTGTCGATACGCGTTTTTCGAGGTCTCCTCACTTTCATTATTGTTATCTGTAGAATTCGATTCGGTATTTGTATTTGATTCGGTATTAGATCTGGTATTTGTATTTACCCCATCCTTCTCATTACACCCTGTAATAGTAAGCGCCACAGGAATCGCTAGTAGCAATAATTTTTTCATAATTTAATTTTTTTCATTAATTCATCGGATCATCAGCGTAACAACCCATATCGCAATATTTTCTACCAAACGCTTCATAGGGTGAACCAGAAATAACTGATCCACATGTGTGACAATAGTCATTAACGACATTTGGTGTTGAATTTTCCGAATCTTCCTCATTTTCAACGTTCGTAGAAGTATTTTCCATTGCTTCAACATCGTCATTATTGGCATTACATGCAGTTAGTGAAAGTGTAATTGGAATCGCCAGCGTAAAAAGTAATTTTCTCATAGTATTTATTTTTTGACAAAACTACCTTGAACGAAGCGTGCTTATTGGCAAAAACATGTGAATTTTGACTAATTCACCTTTTTTATCTTATTCACCAAATTGGAATTAAGCACCAAAATCTTCATTCGCTTATCCTTTGGATGCACTTGGGTAGAAAAAACAGCACCCTCCTGAAATTTATAGAGTACGGACAATTCTACACTGAACTGTTTTAATACCGTCTCTCTTCGTTTTTTTAAGTTATCCGGGGAAGGATGATCGTGGTTAACAAAATCATTGATTTCACTTAACTCTATACAATGGTCCGGTTTTGCCAACCAAAAGGTAAGTATTTCCTCTACCAGGTCAGACAATCCTCCCTTTGTGGGTAAGGATTTAGGCAATCGACGAGCCTTTAAAAACCATAAGGCGCCAATGACTCCAAGTAAACCAAGGCAAACACTTAGAACAATCCAAAGAATTCCGCTTGAATCAGCCTTTTTTTTCGGGTTGTATAAGGGCAAACTTCGCTCGAAAAATTTATCCTTAAACTGTTTTGCTGTGAAAAGCTCTAGAAATCCGAATGTCTTACGCGAGTGATGGTTGGTTATTACACTGAACATAAAAAAATTAGAATTCCAAGTTTCAACCCTATGGCACCAACCAGCAGTATTAAATTGGTATTGGTGTAACAGGCCCTTCGTTAAGTTGAATTCGTAAATCTTATTCTTGTGGATTACAATGTTCCCAAAAATTATTGGACTGTTAACCCTGGTTAGGGTATCAAAAAATTTGGTAGTGCCAATGTAACTCCATTTTTTCGTTTCAAAATCAAATCTATAGACACTGTTGTCTTTGCATAGTTTCTCATGATCCTGACTGCACAAAATGGAAAGAGACCTTGCATTTTTTTCATACACGCTATTAAGAAAACTAACCCTGGGGCGCTTTTCATCAAACAAATACCACTGCTTATATTTAAAATCATATCGAGTCATAATACTTTTTGTAGTAAACAACCCATATCCTCCGAAAATGTAAGGTTCGCCCTTGCGCATAAAAAAAGCACCTCCAAATTGATTCTGGTGATGAAAACTTTGGTCTATGCGCACAATGGAATCATTTCGTAACGCACAAACCCAACCGCAACCATCATCTATAAAATAAATGGGGCTCCCTTTGTCTGACAGAGGGTGGAAATAAATTCGCAGCGCTTCGAAGGATAGTTCATTGCACAAATACAAAGGTTTCTTAACTACCTTTTTTGTTTTCAAAGAAATCTCTAACCGGTAAGTACTGTCCTCAATGACAATCAATGTATTTCGATTGTAGTCAAAACACAAAATTGGGTCAAGGATTTTAAAACGATACGATTGTGAAAATGAAAAAAAACCCGAGCATACCACTATGCCTAACAAAAACCATTTCATCTCGCGAATGTAATAAGTTAAGGTATTCGCCTCGTTTATTTTATGTGAATTCCCCTATTTTCCCCTTTGTTATTTACATCATTGACAAAAACCTCCCCCATTCGACGTCATTTCGCTGCGCTGCATTTTGCTCAGGGGTCGGGTAATTTCCTAGGTGCGGGTTTAAATCCGCACCCGGGAAGCAATCTTATAATAAAAATTCCTCAAAGTAAAATAATTACTTATCTTTGACGTTACTAACGCAAAGCGTTATTAATGATCAAAAGTTTTGGCGATAAAGAATGTGAAAAAATTTGGAACGGTAACCCTTCAAGAAAATTGCCCGTTGAAATTCAAGAGGTAGCGCGAAGAAAATTAAGAATGATAAACAACGCACAAGATATTGTTGATCTTCGCATTCCACCATCTAACCGACTGGAAAAACTAAAAGGTGATTTGCATGAATACTTCAGTATTCGGATTAACAATCAATGGCGAATCATCTTTAAGTGGGTCAGCAATGATGCATATGAAACAAAAATTGTAGATTACCATTAACTAAGTAGATATGGAAAAGCTAAAAAATATACATCCGGGTGAAATCTTGTTAGAGGAATTCTTAATTCCAATGCAGATTTCTGCCTATCGATTGGCAAAGGAAACGTTCCTTCCTCAAACCCGTATTTCGGAGATAATCAAGGGTAAGCGAAGAATTACAGCCGATACTGCCATTCGTTTTTCTAAGTTTTTTAACACCAGCCCCAAGTTTTGGTTGGGGCTTCAAGATGACTACGACTTGGAAGAAGAACGAAATCTAAAAAATCAAGAATTTAATAATATAAAACCAGTCGTTGGCAAAGCGGCGTAAGAAAAAATCCCGTGCAACAGAATGATTACGCGTTTACTAAGAAGGTTGTAGCTTTCCGAACCACGCCATCCCACAATCCAATGCGCATGCGTAGCGCTTGTTCCGCGGCGACGGTGGCTTCTTCCCATTTGGTGGGGTCTCCTTCGCAAACTTCCTCCATTAACTTCAAGGACAGCGGCCCATGGTCTTCTCCGTCTATTTCAATGTGACGCTCTAAATAGAAAAGAAAATCTTGCAATTTTGTTGGATAATTGGCCTTTAATTCCTTTACCATTTCAATGAACATCTCGGGAATTAAATCCTCGCGACCAAAGGTAAAAACAGAGGCAATTTCATGAATTTTACCACGCTGAATGGTGGAAAAGGTAAAACGAACAAAGTCTTTGGTTTCGGGGTTCATCTCACATGTATCCAAGGCATCATCAAGAGAAACATCGGTTGAGATCATTTGAATGAATCGCGACATCTCGTTGGTATTTGCACCCATCGAATGCATGGCATGCAGATACATCTCAAAATGACTCATGGTTTTCCCGGAGGCATCAAAATCACTCTCTTCACCCACGACAATTTCATTGATAAAACGTCGGGTTTCTTTGTTTTTCGTTGGCATCCAAGGCACTTGTACGCAGGTGAGGTGCTGTTGAAGACTTTTAAGTAAGCTCATAAAATCCCAGACGGCGAAAATATGCTCCTCCGTAAAGGCCTTCAATTCTTCTTCAGTAGCTATTTTCTGATACACCGGATGTTCAATTAAACGGGCCCGAAGCGGTGCTATACGGGATTGCAATTGGTCAATGTTCATTGGGTAAAAGATTAATTCCTAATTCTGTTAACTGTGTGGATTCCAACTTAGATGGCGCTTCGATCATCGTGTCCCTACCGCTGTTGTTTTTTGGAAAAGCAATGAAATCTCGAATGGACTCCTCGCCAGACATGGTAGCTACCAAGCGGTCAAGTCCGAAAGCCAATCCGCCATGGGGTGGCGCACCGTATTCAAAAGCACCCATTAAAAATCCGAATTGATCTTGGGCTTGTTCAGGGGTAAAGCCAAGCAAGGAAAACATCTTTTCCTGCAAGCCCCTGTCGTGAATTCGAATGGAACCTCCCCCTAATTCTACACCATTCATGGCCAAATCATAGGCATTTGCCCGAATTGCGCCAGGATCTGAATCCATAAGGTGAACATCCTCCAGTTTGGGTGATGTAAATGGATGGTGCATGGCAAAGTACCTTCCGGATGCTTCGTCTTTTTCTAACAAAGGGAAATCCATTACCCAAACTGGACAAAATGCACCGGTATTTCGAATGCCTTGAAGATCTGCTACATGAAGGCGAAGTTCATTCATTTGTTTTTGGGTTTTTGCTAAATCCCCACTTAATACCAACAACAAATCACCTGGCTTAAGGTTGTGTTCAATGGCCAGCTTCTTGAAATCTTCTTCAGTATAAAATTTGTCCACCGAAGATTTAATGGTGCCATCCGCATTGTACTTTACATAAACCATCCCTTTGGCGCCAATTTGGGGTCGTTTCACCCAATCCGTGAGTTCATCCAATTGTTTACGGGTATATTCAGCAGCGCCTTCTACCACAATTCCAACGACGGTTTCTGCTTGGTCGAAAATGGCAAAGCCTTTTCCTTGAAGTGCATGTAAATACTCGAATTTCATTCCGAAACGCAGGTCTGGTTTGTCGGAGCCATAGGTATGAATGGCATCGTCATAGGTCATTCTTGGAAAAGGCTCCTCAAAATGAATTCCTTTCACTTCGGCAAAGAGGTGTTTGATCAATCCTTCGAATACGGCCAGGATGTCTTCTTGCTCGACAAAAGCCATTTCACAGTCTATTTGTGTAAACTCAGGTTGACGGTCCGCACGTAAATCCTCATCGCGAAAACATTTCACGATTTGGTAGTAGCGATCAATTCCAGAAACCATGAGCAATTGCTTGAAGGTTTGAGGTGATTGAGGCAAGGCATAGAATTGTCCCGGATTCATTCGGCTCGGGACAACGAAATCTCGAGCACCTTCAGGGGTAGATTTTATCAAGACAGGGGTTTCTACATCCATGAAATTTAATTCATCAAGGTATTTTCTGGTCTCGAGGGCTACTTTGTTCCTAAGTTGTAATTTATGAAGTACAGGCGTTCTTCGTAAATCTAAGTATCTGTATTGCATACGCAATTCATCGCCGCCGTCCGTTTGGTCTTCAATGGTAAAGGGAGGTGTTTTTGAGGCATTTAAAATGCGAAACGACAACACTTTAATTTCAATCTCTCCGGTTGGCATGTTCTGGTTTTTACTGGACCGTTCAATCACTTCTCCTTCCGCTTGGATTACAAATTCGCGCCCAAGTTTTCTCGCTTCTAAACAAAGCGCTTGGTCCTCTTCCACATTAAAAACCAATTGGGTAATGCCATAGCGATCGCGTAAATCGATGAAGGTCATTCCGCCCAAATCTCTTGATTTTTGTACCCAACCACTGAGGGTTACTGAGCTTCCAATGTGTGCAATGCGCAATGCGCCGCATGTGTGGGTTCTAAACATGTAAAATCTTTTTTCAAAATTACAAATAACTCGAAAAGCAAGGCGTGAAATCCGCCAATCATTTCTTGGCCTAAATGTTCGCTCGAATGCCATTTTTGAACGAAAACAAAGATAATCTGCTAATTATCAATGCATAACCAATTTTTTATTGTTACCTTATTAGAAAATTAACAATCATGTATTTAGCAAATTCCGGCATGACGTCCTTCTTCATGATTTTCTTTGGTCTACTTTTCATGATTTTCTTGACTGTTTGGTTAAGCAATCGTAAAAAGAAATAATCAAAAACGAACAATTTCCATGAAATCAATTTCATGGTTATAAAAAATCAAATCAGAAATGCTTCCTTCGCGGGTGTAGAGGATTTGTGTTTCCTTTTGAATTTTTCCATTTTTTTGCTCCTTTATTTCTTGTAAGAAGTTTTTTGTGTCATAGACGTAGGTGAAACGTACCATTTGACTCCCATCTTGATTTCGCATCGATTTTTCTACCAAGTTATGAGAGGCATCATAGCGATATTGGGTTACCAGCGTATCCCGGTTTATCAAATCCAGTTCGATGCGTTCCACCACATTATTTTCATCCCCTTGGATTTCCATCCATGACCTAATCGGAATTTGACATTCATTCTTAACGATGCAATTTGATTGGTTATCTTGTTCTGTTCTGTCAAAGCAACGGCTACCTACGTCTGCTTTGTTTTTTCCTTTCAACTGCAACGAGTCTGAAACCATATATACGGAGCCACCTCGGTACCAGTAGTTTCGTTCGCTGCAAGCGGTTGGGCTCAGGGTTCGATATTGTGTAACATTGCCAAGGCTGTCATAAGAAAACAAATGAACCACAGAATCTTTGTAAGATGCGTAGGGTTTGTAAGTTACCATGGAAGATAAACAACCTGTCGAATGGAAGGAAAAGGCAACAAATCCTTTGGTTTCACGAAAGACATCGTTTTTCCTTTTGGTGAGGATTTTACCTTGCAGCCTTTGTATGTTATGGTTTTTAATGAATGTCGGGTTGAAAAACGGTTCGTTTTGAAAAGCGACTTCCGGTTTTTGAATCATTTGGCCATAGGCACAGCTGATCGCAAAGGTGAAGACTAGAAACCTCAACGCAGGGGAGCTAACATTGTGCTCCAACTGCATTTTTCATGTAAGATCTGCTGCAATTCCTCAATGTTAATTCTTTCCTGAACCATGGTGTCTCGGTTTCGCAAGGTCACTGTACCCGATGTTAACGTTTCGTGGTCTACCGTTACAGCATAAGGAGTTCCGATGGCATCCTGTCTGCGGTACCTCTTGCCAATTGAATCTTTTTCATCGTATTGAACCGTGAAATCCAGTTGCAGATTGCGGACAATTTCCATGGCTTTTTCAGGCAATCCGTCCTTTTTTACCAGGGGTAGAATGGCAACTTTGTAGGGTGCAAGGGCTGGCGGAATGTTGAGTACGGTTCTTTCACTTCCGTCTTCCAATTTTTCTTCTTGAAAAGCGGCAGACATTACCGAGAGAAACAAGCGGTCCAGTCCAACCGAAGTTTCTATGACATAGGGTACATAGTTTTCTTGGGTAGCGGGATCAAAATACTGCAATTTCTTACCTGAATGGATTTCGTGCTGTTTAAGGTCAAAATCAGTACGAGAGTGGATGCCTTCGAGTTCTTTGAATCCCATTGGGAAATTAAATTCGATGTCACAGGCTGCATTGGCATAATGGGCAAGTTTAAGGTGGTCATGAAAACGATAATTCACTTCGCCAAGCCCAAAGTTTAAATGCCATTGCTTTCTCGCGTTTTTCCAATGTTCATACCACGTAAGTTCTTCTCCCGGTTTAACGAAAAACTGCATCTCCATTTGTTCAAATTCGCGCATTCTAAAGATGAATTGCCGCGCAATGATTTCATTTCTAAATGCTTTTCCTATTTGTGCAATCCCAAATGGAATTTTCATTCTTCCGGATTTTTGGACATTTAAGAAGTTTACAAAAATGCCCTGTGCCGTTTCAGGTCGCAGGTAAATCGTAGCAGCGTCTCCAGCAACTGAACCCATTTCGGTAGAGAACATGAGGTTAAATTGTCGAACTTCTGTCCAGTTTTTACTTCCTGAAATAGGACAAACAATTTCTAAGTCAAGGATAATTTGTTGAACTTCAATCAAATTGTTGTCATTTAGCGCCGTTTTGAGCCGAGACTCAACGTTTTCACGTTTTTCCTTTATGCGTAGGACATTTGGGTTGGTTTCCAAAAATTGAGCGACATCAAAGGATTCACCAAATCTTTTCTTTCCTTTTTCAACTTCTTTGTCAATTTTTTGGGTTTGCTTTTCCAGGTATTCTTCAATCAAGACATCTGCACGGTATCTTTTTTTGGAATCCTTATTGTCAATCAAAGGGTCGTTGAATGCCTCCAGATGCCCCGAAGCTTTCCACGTGGTTGGGTGCATAAAAATCGCTGTGTCAATCCCAACAATGTTGGCATTCAATTGTGTCATCGCTTTCCACCAATAGGTTTTCAGGTTGTTTTTTAGCTCAACGCCCAGTTGTCCATAATCATAAGTGGCAGCCAATCCATCATAAATTTCAGAAGAAGGAAAAATGAATCCGTATTCTTTACAATGGGAAATGATTTCTTTTAAACGATCTTGATTTGTTTCCATGGCACAAAGATAAAATGAATCAAGGCACATGGTAAGAAGCGTACAAACTTTATTTACACCCCGTTGTCAAGTAATTTATTAGCTTTGTTTATGCGATTTTATTTCAGTGAATCTGAATTCATAGATACACAAGAACCTATTGACCTTTCCATCCCCATACGTGACCATTCTAAAGGTGTACGCGCTTGGTATTTGGATTTTCCAAAATTTGATGCGGTTATGGAAAATGGCTTCGTCGGAAGCGTGGTGAAAGGTGGAGCCGTAAATTTTAGGAACATACAGTTCAATCCGCATGGGCATGGCACGCATACAGAATCCTTTGGACACATTACCCCGAATGAATATCCTGTCTCAAATTGCTTTGCGAAGTATTTTTTTAGGGCTACACTCATAAGCGTTCTTCCTGAAGTTCTTCCAAATGGTGACCGGGTAATAACCCGAAAGCTTTTAGAAGAGAAATCCATTCCGCACGAAACAGAGGCGCTCGTAGTAAGAACCTTGCCGAATGAAAAAGAGAAGTGCGAATTCAATTATTCCGATACGAATCCCATTTATTTTGACGTAGACTGTATGTCGGTTTTGAGCAGCAGGGAGATTGCCCATTTATTGGTAGACATTCCTTCCGTGGACCGAGAAAGCGACAACGGTGTTTTGGCGTTTCACCACGCATTTTGGAACGTCCCAGCGAATCCCGCCAAACATAAAACCATTACCGAGTTGATTTTTGCGCATTCATACATTTTAGACGGAGAATATATTTTGGAATTACAGGTTTCGAATTTTGAAAATGATGCTGCACCCAGCAGACCGGTTCTCTATAAAATAAAGAAAGAAGGTCGCCCTTCTTTCCTATCGTAGTAGGCATATGCCTTGAGTGGTCAAAAAAAACAGGGGCTTCTGTACTAAACCAAGGGCGAAAAAACTTTTGACTAGAAATTTTCTGCCTCTCCAAGCAGACCTTGATTTAAGAAGCCACCTGTATCTCTCCTTATTTCTGAATCCAAATTAGAAAATGTATGAAAGGAACTGAGTTGAAATTACCATCTCATTACTTAGGATGAACATCCGTCTATTTTGCGCGAATATTTACTTTTTTCACCTCATTTCAAGTGCAACTAAGTAGAATTACATAGGCATACTTATGTAACATTTTGTATTTTATCGCGTAAGCCCCCAAGAATTTTGCGAAACAGATGAATAGAAAGCAAATTTGTATCAGAAACAAACAAAAACAACAACCTATGAAAACGACAATTTTAACCCTCGCAATGATCCTTTTTTCTACTTTATTGGTAAACGCGAATACAGATCCTAAAAAAGGATTTGAAGATGATAAAATTCAAATTGTTTGTAACATTTCAACTGGGAATGCTACCATTTTGTGGAGCGATGCAAGAATTGATTTTATCGAAATCCTTGCTTCAAATGGTCAGTTTATGCCTACAATCCCCGTTTCCGATGCCAAATCATTACACATGAATGACTTAATGAACGGAACGTATACCCTGGTTTTTAAATCAGGAAATGAAACACTCTACATCAAAACCCTCGAGGTAAGTAAATAATTCTCCAAGGTAGATTCTGTATCTCCCTTATTTCAAGAATCCCTAACCAACGTTAGGGATTTTTTTTATTCCATAATTTGCAACTAATACCACTTTTGTGGTATTTTTGCGCTTTAATATTGGTTTATTTAAAATTAATCTAAATAAGATGATTACGGTAACAGACAACGCAAAGCGTCAAGCAATCCGATTGATGGAAGATGAAGGGAAAGACGGGTATTTTATTCGTGTGGGTGTTTCTGGTGGCGGTTGCTCTGGATTAATGTATCAACTTACTTTCGACAATGCGGAATCGGAGGAAGATTCAGTTTTTGAAAACAATGGGGTTAAGGTAGTTGTTAACAAGAAAAGTTATTTGTACTTAATAGGCACAACCTTAGATTTTTCAGGTGGATTGAATGGGAAGGGTTTTGTTTTTAACAATCCCAACGCAGACAGAACCTGTGGGTGTGGCGAATCTTTTTCAGTTTAACATGTCAAATTACACAGAAAACGAGCTGGCCAAAGACCTTGAAAACAAGGAATACGAATTTGGCTTTACCACCAACATCGAGTCGGATACCGCTCCCGTAGGATTGGACGAGGATGTCATCAAAATGATTTCTTTGAAGAAAAACGAACCAAGTTGGTTGTTGGCCTATCGTTTAAAGGCGTTTGAACATTGGAAAACCATGACGGAACCCGAATGGGCGCATGTGCGGTATGAAAAACCAAATTTCCAAGGCATCTCTTATTACTCCGCGCCAAAACAAACAAAAAAATACGAATCTTGGGATGATGTAGACCCTGAGTTGAAGGAAACCATGAAAAAATTGGGAATCTCAATGGAGGAACAACAACGCCTTACCGGAGTAGCGGTGGATTTTGTCATGGATTCCGTTTCCGTTGCAACTTCCTTCAAAGAAAAACTGGGTTCTTTGGGCATCATTTTTTGTTCATTTACCGAAGCCGTTCAAAACCACCCAGAATTGGTTCAGAAATATTTAGGCTCCGTAGTGCCGATGACCGATAATTTTTATGCTGCCCTAAACAGTGCTGTATTTTCGGATGGTTCCTTTTGTTACATTCCCAAAGGGGTTCGTTGCCCAATGGAACTTTCAACGTATTTTCGAATCAACGCCGGCGGGACCGGACAATTTGAACGAACCTTGGTGATCGCAGATGAAGGTTCTTACGTCTCTTATTTAGAGGGATGTACCGCGCCGCAACGAGACGAAAACCAATTGCATGCAGCGGTTGTTGAACTGATTTCATTGGAACACGCTGAAATAAAATATTCTACCGTACAAAACTGGTATCCCGGCGATAAAGAGGGAAAAGGAGGCGTGTTTAATTTTGTTACCAAACGTGGCGTATGTGAAAACCATGCTAAAATTTCATGGACCCAAGTTGAAACAGGATCTGCAGTCACTTGGAAATACCCATCATGCATTTTGAAAGGAGACCATTCGGTAGGAGAGTTTTTCTCCGTTGCCGTTACCAATCATTTTCAACAAGCGGATACAGGTACCAAAATGATTCACCTAGGGAAAAATACTAAAAGCACGATTATTTCGAAAGGCATTTCTGCAGGGAAATCCCAGAATTCATACAGGGGATTGGTGCAAATACATAAATCAGCCGATCAAGCTCGGAATTTTTCACAATGTGACTCCCTGCTCATGAGCGATGTATGTGGCGCACATACCTTTCCATACATTGAATGTAAAAACCCCACCGCTAAAATTGAACATGAAGCAACGACTTCTAAAATTGGTGAGGATCAATTATTCTATTGCATGCAAAGAGGAATTGGCGAAGAAAAAGCCATTGGTTTGATTGTAAATGGTTATTGTAAGGAAGTATTGAATAAGCTTCCCATGGAGTTTGCCGTGGAAGCACAAAAATTATTAACCCTTAGCCTTGAGGGCAGTGTTGGATAAAATCGAGAAATAAAATGTTGAAAATAAAAAACCTACATGCTTCCATTGATGGCAAAGCCATTCTAAAAGGACTGAATTTAGAAATCAATCCAGGGGAAGTACATGCCATCATGGGTCCAAATGGAGCTGGTAAAAGTACGCTCGCAAGTGTACTGGCAGGTCACGAAAGTTATGAGATCACCGAAGGCGAGATTTTGTTTGAAGGAAAAGATTTAACTGCTCTTCCCATTGAGGACAGGGCAAGGGAAGGATTGTTTCTGGCTTTTCAATACCCCGTCGAAATTCCAGGAGTTTCCAATGTGAATTTTTTGAAGACAGCCCTCAATGAAATCCGCGAATACGCAGGATTAAAACCTCTTTCTGCCAAAGACTTTTTACAACTTGTAAAAGAAAAATCTGCCCTGGTAGAGTTGGACAGCAGCTTGGCAACGCGCTCTGTAAATGAAGGTTTTTCAGGCGGTGAAAAAAAACGAAATGAAATTTTTCAAATGGCGATGCTGAATCCGAAGTTGGCCATTTTGGATGAGACGGATTCTGGTTTGGACATAGATGCCTTACGCATTGTCGCCAGCGGAGTGAATGCCTTGAAAACGAAAGAAAATGCAACCCTGGTCATCACCCATTACCAAAGGTTGTTGGACTACATCGTTCCTGATTTTGTACATGTACTTTTTGACGGAAGAATTGTAAAAACGGGGGGCAAAGACCTCGCACTGGAATTGGAAGAAAAGGGCTATGATTGGATAAAAGCTGAACACGCATGAAAAACGAGGGAAGGGGAAGCCTAATAGAATTTCAACAGCAGTTGGTTCCTACCAACTTGCAATTGCCTGATTCCATTCTATCGAAAGCGAACCAAGACATTCAACGGCTGGCAGATTTTCCAACCACAAAATCGGAGGATTTTAGATACACCCGTTTGATTCGTCTGAATAAATTGCAATTGCAAACAGAAAAATCCTTCGCGCCACCATTGGTAAACATTGCCCCAACGACAGAGGGAATTCAAATTGTCTTTGAAAATGGCCAATTGGTTTCCGTGGTTGGACAACACGAAGGGGTTACCGTTCAATCAGCGCAAGATGTACCACAATCACAATGGTTGGCGTGTGAATACAAAGGTTTTGTTCAAGCAATGAACGCTGTAAATGCGCAAGGCGGGGTGAGCATTGAAATCTCAAAACAGGTCGCTGTCCCAACTTCGATTACCATCATCCAAAGATGGAGCGGCAAAAGCCAAGCAGTATTGTTGCATCATCAAATTGTCCTTCACGCATTTGCTTCGGCTCACATAGAATGGATACACGAAGGAAGGGCAGAGGAATCCTTCCAAAACTTGTTATTGGATTGTTTTTTGGCAGAAGGCAGTCAGCTGAAAATGGACAAACTTCAAACGCAGGAGGGCAATTCTTTTTCCTTTTGTACCGAAAGAATCTACCAAAAAAAACAGAGCAGTTTTGCCATAAATACACTCACGTTCAATGCTTTTTTCACCCGAAATGACTTGGAAATTTTTGGACAAGAGGAAGGAACTGAGTCAAAAATGTATGGCGTTTTTATGGGGGAAGAAAACAATCACATTGACAACCACACAACCATGAACCACATGGCGCCACATTCTACTTCGAATGAATTGTATAAAGGCGTACTAAAAGGAAAAGCTTCCGGTGTTTTTTATGGGAAAATCAACGTGTTCAAAGACGCCCAAAAAACCAATGCCTTTCAATCCAATCGAAACTTATTGTTGTCTGACGATGCGAGTGTCAATGCAAAACCTGCACTTGAAATCTATGCGGACGATGTAAAGTGTTCCCACGGTTCTACCACCGGTCAACTGGATCAACAAGCCTTGTTTTTTCTTAGAGCTCGGGGAATTAGTGAATCTAAAGCTACCGATATGCTCATCAAGGGATTTATGGCTGAAATCGTAGGTGCCGTTAAGTCTAGCCACATTCAAGAGGCATTGCAGACCTTGTTAGGTTAAGTTCAGATTACTTACCTTCGTAATAAATCTACGCTATGAAAATTTTATTGGTATGTTGTGGCTTTGTATGGGCTTTCTTTTGTTTTAGTCAACACGATAAAGCCTTTGTGATTTATAATGCCAAAGGAAAGGCTGTAAAGTACAAAGACCTCAAATCGAAAAGTTTAGCAGGAAATTTGGTGCTTTTTGGTGAATATCATGACAATCCCATTGTACATTGGTTGCAGTTGGAATTAACGCAGGATGCCTTCGAACAACATGGAGCTAATCTCATGCTCGGATTCGAAATGTTTGAGCAAGATCAACAAGCCGTCTTATCGCGCTACCTGAACGGAGGATTCCCGGAAAAGTCGTTGAAAGATTCACTGCGCCTGTGGCCTAATTATGAAACGGATTACGCACCCCTGATCGAATTTGCAAAAGCGAATAAGCTTCCTTGCATTGCCGATAATATTCAACGAAAATATGCGAGTTTAATGTTCAAGAAAGGACGTTCAGCCTTCGATACCCTGTCTCCACTTATTTTAAGCCAAATGGCCGACCCCTTCTTTGAATTAGACACGAATCTTTCGCAGTATAAAGCCCTAGGTGACATGGCCTCGCACATGCCAGCCGGGTCTGGTAGAAGTTACATGGTAGAAAGTCAGGCGTTTAAGGATGCGACCATGGCTAAGTTTATTGTAGCCAATCTAAAGCCTACTACGTTTTTCATGCATTACAATGGAGCGTATCACAGTGATTTTTACCAAGGAATCATGTGGTATTTGTTGAAGGCAAAACCGGAGTTGCACATCACCACGATTTCTACGGTAACGCAAACCGATATCAATGCCTTGGAAAAAGAACATTTGGGTAAAGCTGATTTTATCATTTGTGTTCCCGAACAAATGACTCGAACACATTAATTGTATAATCTAATCCTGCAATAAATGGCATTAAGCTGGAACGAGATAAAGGACAGAGCATTAGCATTTTCAAAAGAATGGGAAGGTACGCATAGCGAAGAAGCGGATGCAAAACCATTTCTAGTTGAATTTTTTAATGTTTTTGGGTTAAATCAGCGTAAAGTTGCTGCTTTTGAGCACAAAGTGAAAAAATTAGGTGATGGCGATGGATACATCGATATGCTTTGGAAGGGTTGGTTGCTCATTGAGATGAAAAGCAAAGGAAAGGACCTTTCAAAAGCTTACGGTCAAGCCAAAGGATACATACACGGTTTGCACAAATTGGATATACCGAAGTATGTATTGGTGTGTGATTTTGAAACGTTTCGTCTATATGACCTAGAAGAAACTGGAGAGGAAGAATACGTTGAATTCAAATTGAACGATTTTGTCAACCATGTAGAATTGTTCGGTTTCATTGCAGGCTATCAGAAAAAAGTGTACCGTGAGGAAGACCCCGTAAATGTAAAAGCGGCAGAATTAATGGGAAAACTGCACGACCGCTTGAAGGAGATTGGTTACGAGGGACACTCGTTGGAGGTATATTTGGTACGCTTGCTGTTCTGTTTGTTTGCTGAGGATACCAATATTTTTAACAAGCAACAATTCGAAGATTTCATAAAAGAACGCACCAGTGAAGATGGAAGCGACTTAGCCGCTAAAATTCAAGAAATTTTTCAGGTACTCAATACGCCCTTGGATAAACGCTTTAAAAACTTGGATGAACAACTCAATGCCTTTCCTTTTGTTGGCGGGAAATTATTTCAAGAAATATTACCGGTTGCGCACTTTGATGCTAAAATGCGCCAAATCTTGTTGGAATGTTGTTACCTAGATTGGAGTAAAATCTCACCGGCAATTTTTGGTTCCATGTTCCAAAGCGTGATGGACCCGAAAGAACGAAGAAACCTGGGCGCACATTACACGAGTGAGAAAAATATCCTGAAACTCATCAAACCACTTTTCTTGGATGAATTGTGGACAGAGTTTGAGAGCATAAAAACCAACAAAGCAAAACTCAACGCCTTTCACGAGCGCTTAAGCAAACTCAAATTTTTAGATCCTGCGTGTGGTTGTGGAAATTTCTTGGTGATAACCTACCGTGAATTGCGTTTGTTGGAACTAGCCGTTTTGGAACGTTTGTATGGAAACGACCGCGTAGTAGTTGAGTTGTCTGACGTGGCCTTATTGGATGTAGACATGATGGCGGGAATTGAATACGAAGAATTTCCTGCCCGAATTGCTGAAGTGGCCATGTGGTTGATGGATCATCAGATGAACTTAAAGATGAGCATGGAGTTTGGGCAGTATTTTGCGCGACTGCCCTTGCTAAAATCGGCAAAAATTGTTCACGCTAACGCATTGCGAACCGATTGGGAAAATGTGGTTTCTAAAAATGAACTTTCATTTATACTTGGTAATCCGCCTTTTATTGGAAAAAAAGAACAAAATGAATATCAAAAGAAAGATTTGGAATTAGTATTCAAGGGTGCAAAAGGAACCGGGGTTTTAGATTATGTTGCCTGCTGGTATATCAAGGCTGCACAATTAATTCAAAATACAAAAACAAAAGCCGCATTCGTTTCAACAAATTCAATATCACAAGGTGAG
>RFQZ01000043.1 GCA_009924735.1 Flavobacteriia bacterium
TGACCGCGTTAAAAACAAAAAACCCATTCCTTGAGGGAATGGGTAGCAGAGTTCCATTTACCGTCGAAAAAAGAGTAAACGGTAAAAAACGATAAAAGTACCGTTTATGTGATTTTAAAAAGAAATCAACTTAATTTGTTCAGGAAGTTCTTTGCGAATTCCTCCTCTATTTTTCTGACTTCTTCCTCATTCAATTCTTTAAACTCATTCAGTCTAGCACGCTTGGAGAGTTGACCATTGCCCTTTTCAAGGAACTGTACCAAAAGTCCTATTAGTGAATCTGGCATATCAAATTGAGAATCGATGTATTGCTTGAAAGCATCGTATGCATTCAAGTAGTTTACCTCCTCAGGAATGATCCTATTCAATGTGTCTTTTACGCATTCAAACAAGAATTCAGCATGAGGAGTTAAATCCATGTATCTATAAAAATCAATGGTGTCATTTAGAACCTCAATATTATGATCTGGAGTCTCTTTCCATTCTATAAAATCCAGCAGCGGTCTTGAATTTCCTTCCAGTACTTGTTGGTATTCTCTCAAATGATCTAGAATGGAGGCTGAAACAGGGAAAATAAAGCCTTGCTGTGAAAAATCTTTAAGCGCAAGAAGGTGATGAATGATGTAGCGATGTATTCTTCCATTACCATCTACAAAAGGGTGGATGTACACAAACCCAAATGCAATTTTAGTTGCAGCAACAACCGCATCTATTGGGTCTTTGGTTAGTAGTTGACTTGTCTCAATTAGACCATTCATTAAGCGTTTAAGATCTTCTGGTTTTGCAGATATATGATCTGGCAGCGGCTCTCCGCTAAAGCGATCATGCTCTCCAACAAATCCTCCTGACGTTCTGAGTCCCAACTTCAAGAATCGTTCGTTTTCAATTACGAGTTGTTGTAGTCGACACAATTCATCAATCGAAAGTTCGCGAATACCCGCCTGACCTATCGTTTGCCCCCAACGGGCTGCTCTTTTACTTTTAGGGCTTTCACCTTCAATTGAAAAAGATGCCTTTGAATCCTTGAGTAATAAAAAAGAAGATGCACGTAAAAGTAGTTCTTTGCGAAAGCCCTTCAGGTAATCCGCTCGTTTCGAGGAGAAATTCTCCTTTACAAATTGTTCCAATCTTTCCGTTCTGTGAACCAAAGGACAGAAATCAATCGTGCCTGGAAGGTTGTTGAACACCATGTGTCTAGGTGACCGTATACCGCTACCACTGAATTGTAGCTTAGGATCAACAGCCAAAACGTAACTCTTCTTATTTACATCATTAATACCCGGAAGTTCTTTGCCAATAAGCCATTCTATTAAAAACCAAATTCTTCTCGAATATTGGCCTGAAGGTTCTATCGATACCAGTTCAGTTAATTGTTCCAAATTGTAATGTGAGGTTAGTTTACTAAAGAACAGTAAATTTACCCCCTCATATTTCAGAGCGAATACCAAGTGGTTGTAAAGTGCGTTGATTTCATCCAGCGAAGCCTTGTCATCTGGTGCGTAGGCTTTAGGGAAGAGAAGAAATTCATCACTGACCTTTTTCTTTGATCCTGCTGTGATCAAGGCAATCCGTCTTGGAATAGGTATTGGAAGCCCTATTTTTTGAATGACGGCTGCATAACCAACAACAAATTCGTGTTCAGGTAACTTACGTCCCGCAAAATTGGGTGCAAATCGAGAAAAGTGAGCGCTTTGAGTCATTTAAATTAAATAATGAGCGCAATTTAAGAAAAAACAAGCGCACTCCCAAAATAATGAGCGCATTTTGAATAATATATTTAAAATTGAGCGCAATTATTTCAAAAAGTTCTAACTTTTCATTTCCCCTTTCAAACTCAATAAAATCAAAGGAATCAGACTTCAAATCCACTCAATTTTCTCCGCTTGGGGGGTGAACAATAAAAAAAGCCCAAAACCTATACAGAATGGGGCTTTTAGCTTACTTTGTGACCTTGTCAGGATTACGCTGACGCGTTTTCCGCGTTGGGAGATACATAACAAGCTAAAACCCACAACTACTTCGTAGTTGGTGTTTTTTGTTTTTAGTCGCTTGTCAAAACACCTTTTGACCGCGTTAAAAACAAAAAACCAAACCTGAAACCTCCTGAGCCGTAATCAGGTGCGCTATTCAGTTGCGCCACAAGGCCATTTTATTTTGCAAAGATAAAACATATTGCCCTTTTTACAAGTTCAAAAATGATTTACTTATTTTTACCTTGCATTTTCGTATTCGTCAAAATCAAATTAAAGTTACATGCGCTACAACCTCTCGGAAATTAATGACCTCATCAGAAACCGAAGAACCATCTATCCAGAGCAATTTTCGGATCGCAAGGTACACCAAGAACAAATCGAATTGATCTTGCAAAATGCCCAATGGGCACCTACACATGGCAACACACAACCTTGGCGGTTTCAAGTTTTTATGGACAACGGCAGAGATACCCTCAGTCAATTCCTCGGTAAGACCTATTTAGAGTTAACACCTAAAGACAAACAAGACCCAGCCAAACTGGCAAAACTCATCCGTCGCCCTTCATACGCAAGCGCTGTGATCGCCATTGTTATGCACAGAAACGAAGCAGAAAAAATCCCCGAAATCGAAGAAGTTGAAGCCGTTGCCTGTGCCGTTCAAAACATGCACCTAACCTGCACCGCTTATGGACTCGGTGGATTTTGGGCAACGCCAAAACTCATCTATTCAGAACAAATGAATCGTTTTCTAAACTTAAACCCCAAAGACAAATGCCTCGGTCTTTTCTACATTGGGTACCCTTCGATCGAATGGCCAAATTCACATCGAATTCCTTTGGAGTATCACACAAAATGGATTCATGAATAAAATAAAAATAGGATTTATTTTAGGGGCTTTTTTGTTTTTCGCTCAAACCTATGCGCAATTAGGAGACAATAAATTCCCCTCCTACTTCGGCATTCAAGTTAAAACCCTATTTCCATCCTCTTTTATTGCAAATCCAAATACAATCGTTGAAAAAGAGGGTCTTTCAGCCACCCTTCATCAAAAAATAGGATATTCCTTTGGAGCCACCGTCCGTGCGGGTCTTACAGAATTCATCTCCTTGGAAACAGGAATCAACTATACGCAACGCTTTTTCGACATCTCCGGTTCCATTGCAGATTCAAACGTTTTTATAAACAACCAAATGGGTTTTATACAATATGACATCCCCATTAATGCGTTGATTTATATAAAAATGACAAAAAAATGGTACGCAAATGCTTCACTCGGTTTTGCTGCGGGATTTAAACCCACTAGCATTGCTACTACGAACAACCTAAACGGCTCTCAGTTTTTCTACAATACCGGGGTGGTACAGAAAAAATTTAGCCTAGACCTTAACGGTAACTTTGGATTTGAATACCGATCAAAGAAAGCGGGGGTCTATTATGTTGGGACCTCGGTACGATTGCCCCTCAAACCGCTTTTCGTGTATGTCGCAACCTACAAAAACCAAGGATACAAAGTGACACAGTACGGCGATGTTGCTGGAGGTTACCTAAGTGTTGATTTCAAGTACTTTTTTCACACTACGCGGGCGCGTGATCTTCCACAACGACCGATTGAATAATTAGGGCGTACAAATCACGGTGTCATACCATGGAGAATACCCAACCCATACGCCTAATGCTCCTCCAGAGATGTTTGTAGGTACATTGATAGGGGTAGCGAAAGGACTTCCTGCAGAAAACACTTGGTTGATTTTTTTATCAAAAAACTGAAATTCTTTTTTTCCCATTTTCGACAGCCTATATACAATGGTATCTCCAAGGTGGTAGTACCCTGCATCGGGTGAGCTTGCCATGGCTGAATCCATGAAAGACATGGGATTGTAAGCCGTAAATTCGAAACTCAATCCATTAAAAAACTGATCATTGAAGTAAGGACCAAAGGGTTTCGTAAAAGCCCCTTGATTCAAATATTTTGCTTCCCACATGTATCCATCATCGTAATTCGGATTGTCATTGATAAACCCATACAAATACCCAATATTGGCATTGTTAGGTTCAGGTTTCCAATTCAGGTAAGCAAGAGATGTAGGATTTTCAATCGTCGTCGAGGAAGTATAGGTTTTTCCTTCATAAACCACAGTTAGCGAATAGGTTTTGCCGACTTGTCCAAAGATATTTGGATCAAAGGAAGTAAACGCACACAGGTGCAATTGCTGCAATTGAGCAATGGGCATTCCAAAAATAGCTTCCGCATAGGCTTCTGTGCCCGGAGGAAGGTTATCGGTACATATTTGGATCAGCTGTACGGTTGTTGTACCATCGGAAACCGTTACGGTCGCATTGGAAACAAAACTTGAGAGATAAGCTGATAAATCTGTCGGTGAATAGATGTTTTGGGAAGTAGAAAGCAATATGACGGGCGGTTCTCCGGTGCGAATGCTTCCGTCTACCACGAGCTGCTTCTCATATCCTGGAATGTCAATTTTTACTTCTTTCGTACAAGAAAAAAGCACTAAAACACTTAGTAAAATGGTAAAATACTTCATATTAAAATTCAAAATTCCAAGTAACGCTCGGGATAATTGGGAACAGCGACACTTGTTTTACGGTTAATTTAAAATCTCCACTCAACAAATTTCCATCGCTATCCACAAAAAGGAAAAACGGGTTCGCCCTATTGTAGACATTGTACACAGAGATGGCGATGTTGTTTCTTAATTTTTTCTTGACTTGAATTACCTTTTGGGTCGCTGGATCCGTACGCTCTTTGTAGGCTTTGTCATACCATGTTGCTGAAATATCCAATCGGTGGTATGGAGCCATACGGGTGGAATTTCTTGCGCCGTAGTTATACAAAAGGTTTTGGTCTTGAACATACCACGACGTTGGTAAGGTAAGCGTGTTCCCCGTCGCATAAATAAAAGATCCTGACAAGGACCAATGGTCACTGAGGGTGTACATCCCAACTACGGTTAGGTCATGTCTTCGGTCGTATTTGGCAGGATAGACTTTCCCTCCATTCAAATCCGGGAATTTTCTTTCTGTTTTCGCCCATGTATAACCTATCCAACCGGTAAATTTACCAACGGATTTCTTGAAGAAGAACTCAATTCCATACGCCCAACCTTGACCGAAAACCAATAAATTATCTGTATTGTCACTCACATTGTCGCTTGGCAACGCGCCTTCTTTAAATTCGATCATGTTTTTCATCCCTTTGTAGTAAATCTCCACGGAAGCTTCGTATTTATCATCGAAAAAGTTCTGAAAATACCCTAAAGAAGCTTGGAAACCTTTTTGGGGTTTTGCAATGTCTGTTGTGGGATACCAAATGTCTGTTGGCAAAGAAACGGCACTTAAGCTCGTCAAATGCACAAATTGGTAGTTGTACGCAAAGCCCCCTTTGATGGAGTTATGCACACCGGTCAACCAACGAAAAGAAACACGCGGTTCTAAACCATGGTAAAACTTGATTAAATCTCCTCTCCCGTATTGAATGCTTGTGTCAGGTTTACTGATGTCACCTTTGATGTACCTCGTGAAAGGACCAA
This sequence comes from Flavobacteriia bacterium, assembly GCA_009924735.1. Lineage (GTDB taxonomy): Bacteria > Bacteroidota > Bacteroidia > Flavobacteriales_D > Crocinitomicaceae > UBA952. The sequence goes on from RFQZ01000043.1 coordinate 5,522, forward strand.
CGTGTTGGAACAAGGTATAACGCAAACCTGCATTGATTCGAAAGCGGTCGTTCAAGTCAAATTCATCCATCAAATAGATGGCTTCTTCATGGGAAAACAATTTTTGTGCATTCCCAGTGTTGAATACCACGGTATCTTGTGAAGCAGAAACACTGGAAGGGGTGAAGATGTGATACACGTAATTTACGCCCCACTTGATGCGATGCTTCGTATTGGGATAGTAGGAGAAATCTACTTTGGTGCCATAATCTTGTATCCCTGACAGGAATTCAATCTTGAATTCATCTTGTTTAGATCCAAATTTGAATTTGTAATCTGAAAAGGTTGAGGTAACGTTCATGAAGATTTTGCTATTGAAAACATGGTTCCATCGAAAGGCTGCAATGCCATTTCCCCAGGGCATGTCTGCGCTGAATCCTCCCTTCTTGTCTGCAAAAGTAAAGACATCTTTTCCGTAATACCCACTTAAAAATATGCGATCTTTCTCTCCTAACTTGTAATTCAATTTTGCATTTAAATCATAGAAATAGTAACCAGAACCTGCAAATGGGGAACTGTCAGGAATGAATGCTTTAGCCAAGACATCAATGTAGGTTCTTCTTCCCGATACAATGAAACTTCCTTTGTCTTTTTTAAGGGGTCCTTCAATCGTCAACCGCGAAGAAATGATTCCAAGCCCTCCTTTCACACCAAAACGTTTGTTGTTGCCTTCGTTCATGTTCACTTCCAACACGGAGGACAACCTTCCGCCATAATTTGCGGGCATTCCTCCTTTAATGAGGTTTACGCTTTTTACGGCATCGGAATTAAACACGGAAAAGAAACCAAACAAATGCGCTGCGTTGTAAACCACACCTTCATCTAACAAAACCAGGTTTTGGTCAGGGCCTCCACCTCGAACGTAAAACCCTTGCCCACCTTCAGACACAGAAGAAACACCTGGCAATAACTGAATGGTTTTAATGACATCTACCTCGCCCATAAAAGCAGGAAGCTTCTTGATTTGCTCAATGTCCAACTCCATTTGTCCCAATTTCGCAGAATTCACATTGTCCCCACGCTTTCCATTCACCACCACCTCTTCGATGAGTTTTTCACCGTCTTTGATTCCTAATTCAACGTTAAGGCTAACATCCTTCGAACTTAAGTCGACCGTTTTAACGACAGAAGGAAATCCTGTATACCTGAAAGAAATTTCATACACACCCGCTTCTAGGGTAAGGGAATAAAAACCATAGGTATTGGTTAGGGTGCCTTTGTTCGCACTGGCAACAAATATTTTGGCATTCCCTAAGGCTTCTCCATTGCTCAATAACGAGACGTATCCACTGATGCTGTGTTTGGTTTGACCATACGTTGGGTTCAAATCGAGGAACCCAAAAATGCCTAAAAATAAGATCCAAGAAGGAATGGAAAAGTAGCTGTTTTTCAAAAAGGACATTAATTTCATCGGCTTTATTTTGCGAGCACAAAAATAGGAACATCCTTATGAACAAAAAGTTTTATATTGTTAAATAATTAGGAAGTTTGTCAAAATCCTATGTGGGCATAATTTCTTAATTTCGCGGTGAAATAAAGTTGATGAAAATAGCATACAATTGGCTGAAAGCCTACCTGAATTTTGAAGAAAACCCTGAAGAAATTTCTAAAATCTTAACTGAAACGGGTTTGGAGGTCGAAGGCTTACAATCTATGGGTGCTGTGAAAGGGGGACTTCAAGGCGTCGTTGTTGGCGAAGTGATGGATTGCACCAAACACCCAGATGCAGATAAATTGAAGGTCACCTCGGTAAACATTGGATCCGAAATTCTACAAATCATTTGCGGGGCATCGAATGTCGCTACGGGACAAAAAGTATTGGTAGCCTTGGTGGGTACAACCATATACCCAATCACTGGAGAACCCTTAACCTTAAGAAAGGCAAAAATCCGTGGCTTAGAATCCCATGGTATGATTTGCGCAGAGGATGAATTGGGAACAGGAACCTCTCACGATGGCATTTTGGTTTTAGATCCTGCCACCCCGGTCGGTATTCCTGCTGCCGTAGCCTTGAACATCGAAATGGATTATACGCTTGAAATAGGTCTTACGCCCAACCGCTCGGATGCCATGGGCCATATCGGGGTGGCACGAGACCTGAAAGCTTATTTGAATTTCCACAAGAAATCAAACCTAAAAATCAATTGGCCAAGTATTTCATGCCAAGTAACCAATGAAATTCCTGAACTTTCTCTTGAGGTAACGGATGCTGCTCGTTGTCCAAGCTATTTTGCTGCAAAAATTAAAAATGTTAAGGTTGAAGCTTCACCTGATTGGCTGCAGAAAAGACTTTCCGCTGTAGGCGCAACAAGTGTGAACAATGTGGTCGACGTCACCAACTTCGTTATGCGTGAATTGGGAACCCCACTTCATGCCTTTGACGCCCGTCATTTCAAGGACCAACTCCATGTTCGTCTCGCGAATTCAGGAGAAATATTGATTACCTTAGATGGATGCGAAAGAAAATTAAAGGAAAACGACCTGGTAATTGCCAATGAAAACGGCCCACAATGTTTAGCAGGTGTGATGGGTGGAAAAGATTCCGGGGTGAGCGAAACCACCATGGACATCCTCATTGAATCGGCTTATTTCGAACCCACAGGGATCCGTAAATCCGCCAAGCAACATGGGATTCATTCCGAATCGAGCTTTCGTTTTGAACGCGGGGTAGATCCTGAGCTCACCTTGTTTGCCCTACAACGTGCGATTGATTTAATCCTTGAAACGGCTGGAGGTGAATTGATTGGCATAACCGAAAAAAGCGCTGAAATACAGAAAGCCATTGAAATTCCTTTGGATTTCAAGAAAATCAACGACACACTCGGAAGTGCGCTTACGGATGAGGAAATCCATGGGATCCTAGCAGATTTAGATTTTACACCTACCAAAGAAAACCATTGGCTTGCCCCATTGTACCGTACCGATGTATGTCGTCCCATAGATGTTACCGAAGAAATCATTCGAATCGCTGGATTTGATGCAATCATCGAAAAAGAAAAATGGCATTTCTCCGTACCCATTTCCGATGCTAAAAGGAACGACACCATACGAACCAAAGTTGCGCAAGCAATGGTTGGCATGGGATTCAATGAAATTCTTTCCAATTCACTAACCAAAGAATCGAACGGAACCTTGGTAACGGATGTTAAGAATGGCGCCGTGATTTCTTTGCTTAATCCTTTAAGCCGCGACTTAAGCATTCTTCGAAACTCAATGTTGTTTGGGTTGCTTGAGACCATTGCCCATAACCAAAACCGTCAATCGCCCAACCTAAGGATATTTGAATTTGGACAAACCTATCATGCCTTTGGCAACAAAAACACCGAAAAACCAGCCTTGGCGATGGCCATAACCGGAAAAAATGCACCAGAGTCTTGGTTGTCAGCCGGCCAGGCTTCTTTCTTTATGATGAAAGGAATCGTTATGCAAATGTTGACATCCTTGTCGGCGCTAAAACCAGACGAATCTCTCATCGAACAAAGCGATGAATTTGAAGGGGGTATCGCCCTAAAAATTCAAGGAAAAACCATTGCTACATTGGGGAAGATAAAAAAATCATGGCAACAAAAATTCGACATCAAACAGGAAGTATTTGCTGCCTTAATCGATTGGAAAGTTTGGACACAAATAGAAAAATCCCAAAGCGATGTTTACCAAGAATTGCCTAAAACCTTTCAATCACGAAGGGATTTCTCGCTGTTGATTGACACCGACATTACTTTTGTTGAATTGGTGAATGCCGCAAAAAAGGCGAGTCCCATTCTACTTAAAGACACCCAATTGTTTGATGTCTACGAAGGAGATAAGTTGGAAGCTGGTAAGAAATCTTATGCGATGTCCTTTCATTTTCAAGACAACGATCGCACCCTGACTGACGCAGAAATAGACGTAGAAATGCACCAAATTCGTGAATCCCTTTCGAAAAACCTTGGGGCCCGACTTCGATAGTTAGTGCTTGTAACCCAGAATCTTTAAGTAATCTCCTGCGGTTTGTTCTTCGCTGAAGAGTTCAGTGACAATCTTACCATCCTCGTCTCTGGTAATCATAATGTGCTTAGGCTCTGGAATCAAACAGTGTTTCAGTCCGCCATAACCACCAATGGTCTCTTGGTAGGCGCCAGTATTGAAAAACCCGATGTAAAGGGTGTTGTGCTTGTCGAATTTCGGTAAGTAGATCGCATTGGAATGCTGTTCTGAATTGTAATAATCATCACTGTCGCAAGTCAATCCACCCAAAAGAATCCGTTCATAATCGTCATTCCATCGGTTGATGGGAAGCATGATAAAACGTTGATTGATGGCCCAAGTATCCGGTAAATTGGTCATGAACGAGGAGTCAATCATGTTCCATTTCTCCCGGTCATTTTGTTGCTTTTGATGTAAAATGCTAAAAAGGGCTCCACCACTTTCCCCTACCGTAAAGGATCCGAATTCCGTAAAAATATTTGGCTCTGGGATGTCATTGTCGGTACACACCCTTTTAATTTGTTGTATAATCTCACGGACCATGTACGCATAATCGAAGTCGAAGGCCAATGATTTTTTTATGGGAAAGCCCCCACCGATGTTCAAGGAGTCGAGTTCTGGACAAAGCTTTTTTAGATCGCTGTAGATTCGCAAACACTTCGTTAACTCATTCCAATAATAGGCTGTGTCGTTAATTCCAGTATTGATGAAAAAGTGAAGCATTTTTACCTTAACCCTCGGGTTGTCTTTTAATATTGCTTTGTAAAACGGAACGATTTCACGGTAACGCATCCCCAAACGAGAGGTGTAGAATTCAAATTTCGGCTCTTCCTCAGAGGCGATTCGTATCCCAATGGACACATCCTTATCAGTTGCTGCCAAAAGAAGTTTGAGTTCATCCGAGTTGTCGACCACTGGCACTACTTTCAAAAATTGTTTGTCGATCAACGTGGCAATGTTTCGAATGTAAATTTCCGGTTTATACCCGTTGCAGATCACATACGTTCCTTCCTTGATTTTCCCTGCATCCACCAAATTGTTAACGATGTCGATGTCAAATGCCGAAGACGTTTCGATGTGCACGTCGTTTTTCAACACCTCATCTAGTACAAAGGAAAAGTGATTGCTTTTGGTACAATAAGAATAGTAATATTTCCCTGCGTATCCTTGGTTGTTGATGGCTTCCCTAAACCAACCTTTGGCGCGCTGAATGTTGTTGGTTATTTGAGGTAAATAATTAAACTTCAACGGCGTCCCATATTCAGAAATCAAACGCATGAGGTCAATTCCATGAAAAAACAAGCGGTCCTCCCGAAGGTTAAATTCATTTTGCGGGAAATCAAAGGTTTGGTCGATGAGGTCTATGTACTTTGTTCTCATTTTCTATATTCAGCGATTAATAATTTAAAAGCACAACGTAAAAACAACGAAGGCCCGACTTCCTACGGAGCACCGTGTGATAGGTTTCGTATGGGGTTGAATTGGCCAGCGCAAAGGTAGGCAAGGAATATCCTTTATTCAATACTTACGGCTAAAATTTAACCATTGAATTCTGCAAACAATCAACGGGATAAGAAACGGAGCGCATACAGGTACAATCCATTGAATGTGCCTGCGGATCCATCGGTGTTTCGTCATCCTTTTTTGCAAGAACAAGGAACACAGAACGGTCGCTTGAATGCGGGTTTTCAGAGAAACAAATTCGGGACGGAGTACATCCACGAGGAGGACAACCCGGGGTTTCGCTGAAAGGTTCCACGTTTCGTGGACATAGGCATCCGTAAACATAATCCATTCTCCCGATTTCCAAGCCCTAAGCTCCTCTTTTACCCGAATGCCACAATTGGGAAGTCCCTGCGGAATGTCTATTCCAAAATGGCAACGAAAAACCGCATTGGTGTCTCCCATGTGGGGAAAAATGCGCTTCCCCGGCTCCAAAACATTAATGGAGAGGGTTGTTATTTCAGGATACTTCTTCAACAAGGATTGAAGCGCGGGCATTTCGTGGGTATTTTTATAAAAGTGAATTCCCCACCATTTCAAAGAAAGCGTATCGTAACCCGCTCCCCCGCTTACCATTTCAGATTTAAAATAGGGCGATGCTGCATTTTTTGAAAGAAAGGCATGAACCTCCGACTGAATGACAGCAAATTGTTGTTCAAAATCTTTTGTACCACAAAACACTGATGCATCCCAAAATTCGGGTTCATTGCCTTGGTAAGGCTTGGGGTGCTCCCACAGACTAAACCATGGATTTGGATGTTTCATGGGCTAAAATTACAAAGGTTGGCGACATTGTTTAAAACTCAATGATTTTTAATGCTTTTGTTGAAATCGTACGACCAAATTGTTTCTAATTTTGAAATTCACACTTACGCGATGTCATACTTAGAAGAACTTAACGATAGCCAACGTGTGGCTGTAGAAAACATTTATGGTCCGTGTATGGTTATTGCCGGCGCTGGCTCAGGAAAGACAAGGGTTCTCACCTATCGGATTGCGCACATGATCGAGAATGAGATTGACCCTTTTAACATTTTGGCGCTGACCTTTACCAACAAAGCTGCGCGCGAAATGTCAGCGCGAATTGGAAAAATCATTGGGGGAACCGAAGCCAAGAACCTAACCATGGGTACTTTTCACTCTGTATTTTCAAGGATTCTTCGCTACAACGCGGATCGCATTGGATTTCCAAACAATTTCACCATTTACGACACCCAAGATTCAAAAAGTGTAATCAAAGACATCATCAAGGAATTTCAGTTGGATGACAAGACCTATAAAACCAGCGGGGTATTTGGAAGGATTTCTGCCGCAAAAAACAACCTGATTTCGCCGGAGGCCTACAACCAAAACGATGCTATTCAAGGGGAAGACAAAATGTCAAGGCGTCCAGAATTGGGGAGAATTTACACAGCCTATGCCAACCGATGTCAAAAATCTGGGGCCATGGATTTTGATGATTTACTTTATTTCACCAATGTTTTGTTGACTGAACACCCTGAAGTGTTGTACTATTATCAGCAGAAATTTAAATACATCTTGGTAGATGAGTACCAGGATACAAATTACGCCCAGTACCTCATCGTCAAAAAATTGGCTGCTGCCTACGAGAACATTTGCGTCGTTGGCGACGATGCCCAAAGTATATACTCCTTTCGCGGTGCCAACATTGAAAACATACTGAATTTCAAGAAAGACTACCCAGATTTTCAACTGTACAAACTCGAACAAAACTACCGTTCTACCCAAAACATTGTAGAAGCAGCGAACAGCATTATAAAGCGTAACAAGGACCAAATACAAAAACATGTGTGGACAGAGAACCTGATTGGAAAACCAATTACGGTGGTAAGAACCCTGACGGACAATGAGGAAGGTCGTGTCATCGCGCACAAAATATTCGACCTCAGACAATCCTCCACAGGATCGTATAATGATTTTGCCATCTTGTATAGAACCAATAAACAATCGAGGTCCTTCGAGGAAGCGTTGCGAAAAATCAACATTCCCTACAAGATTTACGGAGGTGTATCCTTCTACCAACGCAAGGAAATCAAGGACATCTTGGCGTATTTCCGTTTGACTGCGAATCCAAGCGACGAAGAAGCCTTGAAACGCGTAATCAATTACCCAAAAAGGGGAATCGGAAAAACCAGCATAGAAAACATCATCATTACCGCCAATCAGCATGGGGTCCGCATGTGGGATGTTATCAACGATTTTAATCAATATCCTTCTCAGTTAAATCAACCCACAAAAACACGGATTTATGAATTCGTGACCATGGTGAAAAGTTTTCAAGCGGAAGTAAACAAAGTCGACGCCTACGCCTTGGCTGAAACCATCACTAAATCGACAGGAATTCTGAAGGAATTGCTTGATGACAAGGAACGTGGTCCTGAAGAAATGGAACGCATCCAGAACGTCGAAGAACTTTTGGCGGGTATTCAAGAATTCACGAAAACAGAAGGCGTAGAGGATTCCTTGCGCACCCTTCCCGATTTCATGATGGAAGTCGCTTTGTTGACAGACGCAGACCAAGACAAAGGGGAGGAAAAAAACCATGTCTCAATGATGACCATCCATTCCAGCAAGGGATTGGAATACCCGCATGTTTTCATCGTTGGATTAGAGGAGAATCTTTTCCCCTCGCAAATGGCCTTAAACACACGAAGTGAACTGGAGGAGGAACGTCGACTTTTTTATGTTGCCGTAACCCGAGCCATGGAAACCTGTACCCTATCGCATGCGGGATCTCGTTACCTGTGGAACCAGAGCATACAATGCGAACCCAGTAGGTTTATTGATGAAATAGACGCGAAATACCTTCATTTTGAAACGCCTGCGCGTGGCGGAGGCAGATCGCTCATGGGAAGTGGAAGCACCCCTCTTTTTAGCGGTGGACTTAACAGTAAACTGATGCCTCCCGCTCAACCTAAATCCTTGCGCTCCATAGACGAGGCCATGCAAGCACCCGGTAAAGTCACAGGGGATTTTTCTAAAATCATGGTGGGTACCAATGTAGAACACGAACGCTTTGGAAAAGGAAAAGTCACCCAAATGGAAGGCGCAGGACCCGATAAAAAAGCCATTGTTTTCTTTCCTCACCACGGCTCTAAAACCGTCTTGCTAAAATTTGCTAACCTCAAGGTGCTGGAATAGCACGTTATTCTAACCTAAGAATTTTTTTGACGCTACCGTCTGAATAACGTTGGATCATTACCTTGTTAGGAATTTCCTGCGTTTCATTTCCCATTAAATCATAGGTTCCCATCAATGTTGGAATGACGTCGAGTGAAAGGGGTGCGTTTCCAAGAAAGGGTGAATACATCCAAACATCTTTTAACCGCGTATTACCCTCATCTATGCCCGTAACGTAATACATGGCTGTACCCGTTGATGCACAAACGCCTCCTCGACGACCTACATCAGGCAATCCAGGCAATGCATTCCATGAAGCAGAAACTTGATTAAAGGTCCATAAATCGTTCATCGAATGACCTAAACTGTCCAAGCCAAAACACGTGTAAATACCGTTGTCCAAACCAAACATTGCCGCATGACTCCTGCCCAGGGAGGGAAAACTTGGCAAAGCCACCCATTGATTTGACATAGGATCGAAGGAATGAAAATCATTTAAAAACACGTTGTTTTCATTTCTCCCGAAGAGCACATACCCAATTCCTGCATGTGCAACGGCTGACGCTCGCCAGCGAGCACCAAAAGGCAAATTGGCTTGTTGAACCCAAGCGTCCAAAGCGGCATCGTAACACCAAACTTCATCCAATGCTGACGTTGCGGCATTTTTTCCTCCGATGACATATACGGTATTGTTTAAAACGAAGGAAGTCGATCCAGAACGTCCCGAACCAGGCAGTTGTGCACAAGCATCCCATGTATTTTGAATCGGATTGTATCGCCACAAATCATTTAAATAGCTTGAACCATTATAGCCACCAAAGACAAATCCTTTTCCATTTACCACGAAACCCGTTGCATACTGACGCTCCATTCCTTGGGGCAATCCTGCG
>RFQZ01000044.1 GCA_009924735.1 Flavobacteriia bacterium
TGCATCGAATTTCGAAGTTTACCGGAAAAGAAGGTTCCATTCCCAAGGTAAATAAACTCGGAACACAAGCTTGGGCAACCCTCAAAAACAAAACAAAAAAGAAAATAAAGGAATTGGCCTTTGACCTCATTCAGTTGTATGCTAAAAGAAAAGCACAGCCAGGATTTGCCTTTTCCCCCGACACCTATCTTCAAAATGAATTGGAAGCCTCTTTTATGTACGAGGATACCCCGGATCAATTTAAGGCGACGTTGGATGTGAAAAAAGACATGGAGTCTGAGTTGCCAATGGATCGACTTATTTGTGGGGATGTGGGTTTTGGAAAGACAGAAATCGCCATTCGTGCAGCCTTTAAGGCCGTTGTTGACAATAAACAAGTTGCGGTACTGGTGCCTACAACCATTTTATCCATGCAGCATTTTCGAAGTTTCAAAGAACGTTTGAAAGATTTTCCTTGCACCATCGACTACGTAAATCGGTTTAAATCTGCCAAGGCAACAACAGAAACCCTGCAAAAACTCGCCAATGGAAATGTCGATATTCTCATCGGGACGCATGCGCTGGTTTCAAATAAAATTAAATTTAAAGACCTCGGCCTAATGATCATTGATGAAGAACAAAAGTTCGGCGTCTCGGTCAAAGACAAGTTAAAAACGATTCGCACCACTGTAGATACATTAACCCTAACCGCCACACCGATACCCAGAACGTTACAGTTTTCATTGATGGGGGCAAGGGATTTAAGCATTATCAACACCCCTCCTCCAAATAGACAGCCCGTACTTACAGAAGTGATTTCGTTCCAAGAAGAGACCCTTCGAGATGCCATTGCCTATGAAGTGAGTCGTGGGGGGCAAGTATTCTTTGTAAACAACCGCATCTCCAATTTAATGGACATCTCGGGAATGATTCAAAGACTTTGCCCTGGGGTACGTGTAGGCATTGGCCATGGACAGATGGATGGACAAAAGCTTGAAAAAGTGATGATGGATTTCATGGAAGGAAATTATGACGTCTTGCTGGCAACTACCATTATCGAATCAGGAATTGACATCTCAAATGCAAACACCATCATCATCAACGAAGCACACCAATTTGGATTGAGTGATTTACACCAATTGAGGGGTCGGGTTGGAAGAAGCAATAAAAAAGGTTTCTGTTATTTGATAGCGCCAAGATTCAGTGTGTTAAATTCAGAAGCAAGAAAGCGATTAGAGGCCTTGGTTCAGTTTTCAGATTTGGGTTCTGGGTTCAACATCGCGATGAAAGACCTAGACATCCGAGGCGCTGGAAACATGTTGGGGGGTGAACAAAGCGGGTTTATTTCAGAAATTGGGTTTGAGATGTATCAAAAAATTCTCAACGAAGCCCTACAAGAATTAAAAGAAAATGAATTCAAAGACCTTTTCGACGATCGACAAAGTGATACCTTTTTGGAGTTTGTACAAGATTGTGTCTTTGAAACCGATTTTGAGGTGAGATTTCCCGACACCTACGTGAACAATGTGGCCGAGCGATTAAGTCTCTACCAAAGCATGGATGGTTTGAAAAATGAGGCCGAACTTGAATTGTTTAGAAAGGAACTCGTGGACCGCTTTGGGCCACTTCCTACGGCGGCAAAGGAATTGTTGTTTTCTTTTCAATTAAGATGGTTGGCACAAGCTTTAGGAATCGAACGATTGGTTATAAAGTCTGAAAAAATGGTAGCCTATTTTTTGGCGAATCCACAATCACCTTTTTATGAAACCGAAACATTTACAAACCTGCTTAATACCATCCTCGCAAAAGGCACCGGTTATCGCTTGGTACAAAACAACGACCGCCTCCGATTGGTCGTAGAACCTGTCAGGCACATAAAGGACGCCTTTGAAAAACTGTTGGCGTTGAAATAGGTAAGCTTCTCTCGATGCATCCCTGCCATGCGGTGTCAACTTGGTGAATCTTAAGTATCTTTAGCACGAAAAAATACACCTTGAACATGAAAACATACCAAAATTACATCTGTGGAAAATGGACCAATGGCGAAGGCGTCGAGGTTGAGCAATTTCATGCCATAACCGGAGAAAAAATAGGAGAGGTTTCCAGTGCAGGAATTGATTTTGAAGCCGTTTTGGATTATGGACGTAAAGTGGGTGGCATTCCCCTGCGGAAAATGACTTTCCAAGAACGAGGAAGAATGCTCAAAGCCTTGGCTTTGTTCTTATTGGAAAGAAAAAACCAATATTACCAAATCAGTGCATATACGGGGGCAACAAAAGTTGATTCTTGGATAGACATCGAGGGGGGAATTGGAAACCTTTTTGCAAATGCTTCCCTACGTAAACAATTTCCAGACTTACCCTATTATGTCGATGGAAGCGCCGTCCCCCTGTCGAAAAATGGCACCTTTATCGGACACCACATCATGTTACCTAAACAAGGCGTTGCCGTGCACATCAACGCATTTAATTTTCCAATTTGGGGAATGCTTGAAAAAATTGCGGTGAACCTTATGGCAGGTGTTCCTGCAGTGGTAAAACCTTCTGAATACACAAGTTTTTTAACGGAAGTAGTTGTGCGTGATATCATTGCGTCAAACATTTTACCGGAAGGATCCTTACAACTCGTCGTTGGATTAGGTCGCGGGATTATTGACCATGTACAAACGGAGGATACCGTAACCTTTACCGGGTCAGCGAAAACCGGAAAAACATTGAAGGGATTGCCCCACATTACGGAGCGAAGTGTTTCATTTAATTTAGAAGCAGATTCCTTGAATGCTTGCATCCTTGGCGAAAAAGCCATTCCAGGGACACCTGAATTTGATTTGTTTATCAAAGAAGTAACCAAAGAGATCACCATCAAAGCGGGACAAAAATGTACCGCTGTCCGTAGAATCTTTGTTCCCGAAGCTTTGATTGATCATGTTCAAGAGGCCTTAACAAAACGATTGGCATCGACGAGCATTGGCGACCCATCTCTGGAAGGCATCCGAATGGGAGCCTTGGCAACAAGACTTCAAGTAGAACGTGTACGTGAAAATGCACAGTTGCTGGCAAAAAACCAAGACATTGTTTTCGGTTCAATCGATGATGTTCAAGTACAAGGCGCAGACCCCAAATTGGGAGCGTTCTTTTCCCCCATTCTTTTTCGTAACAATCGGCCTTTCGAGCATACCGCGGTGCACGACATTGAATGTTTTGGTCCTGTTTCTACCTTAATGCCTTATAAATCATTGGAAGATGCCATTGCCTTGGCACGGATGGGGAAAGGTTCCTTGGTTTCGTCCATTGTTACACCCGATGATCAAGAAGCGATGGATTATGTCATTGGCGCTGGCAGCATGCACGGACGGGTTTTGGTGTTGAATGAAAGGTGTGCAAAAGAAAGTACCGGGCACGGGTCTCCAATGCCTTTGTTAACCCATGGAGGTCCGGGACGTGCCGGGGGAGGTGAAGAAATGGGTGGAAAACGCGGTGTGTTGCATTATTTGCAGCGGACAGCCATTCAAGGGCATCCCTCGACCCTAACGAAAATTACCCAACAGTTTCAAGTTGGAGCAGACATGCCGGAAGCCAATCCACATGTGTTCAGAAAACACTTTGAAGAATTGGTAATTGGCGAAACGGTATTTACACACAAGCACACTGTTACGGATGCGGATATTGTCAATTTTGCCAATGTTTCAGGGGATAATTTTTATGCCCACATGGATGCCACTTCCTTGGAGGGAACCATTTTTGAGCGTCGCGTTGCACATGGGTATTTTGTACTTTCTAAAGCCGCGGGTTTATTCGTTGACCCTAAAAAAGGTCCCGTATTGTTAAATTACGGATTGGAGGACGCCCGTTTTACGAAACCGGTATATCCTGGTGCAACGCTTGGGGTTCGCTTTACAGTAAAAGAGAAAATGGATCAAGAAAAGCGCTCTGAGGACGACATCGCCAAAGGCATTGTTAAATTTTTAGTGGACGTTTACGACGAAACCGGAGAAACTGTGGCTTTGGCGACGATTCTGACGATGGTGAGAAAGTTGGATCAAACCAATTGATGCCACAACTCCCAACTCTTCATTGCTTGCGCCTTAAGCATGGGTAACCCGTTTAAAATGGCAGCCCCTTTGTTTTTTGCGCCTTTTAACAAGAGGGTTTCATCGGGGTTATAGATTAAATCCACCACCAAATGACGGGGACCAATCCCCTCCAAAAGGGGCAAAGGACAATCCTCGGTATGTGGGAACATGCCCACGGGCGTACAGTTCACAATCAGTTTACATGCATTTAGCATGGCTTCATTCACTTGATCATAAGCATAAACATCTTGTCCTTTCCCATTTCTACTCAAGAAATTTACTTGAATTCCTAGGGATTTTAAAACATAAGCGACCGCTTTTGAACTTCCACCTGTACCCAGTAGGATGGCTCGCTCATGTTCAAAGGTTAAAAAAGGTTTGATCGATTGTTGAAACCCAAATGCATCGGTGTTATACCCTATGGGTTTTCCGTCTTTAAAAACGACGGTGTTTACCGCCCCAATGACTTGTGCCTCGGGGCTTAACGCATCGAGATAAGGAATGATTGATTCTTTGTAGGGAATCGTAACATTCAATCCTGAATAACCTCCCTTTAGAAGCACGCTTACCTCACTGATGTCCGAAAGCTCGATGCTTTCATAGCTCGCATCAATGTTGTTTTCAGAAAAATAACGCGTGAAAAACGATGGGGAAAAGGTGTGGGTTAGCGATTTGCCAATCAATCCGTACTGTTTCATTTTACGAAGAATTCTGGTCTGTATTCGAAATGCATGGTGTCGTAATGTTTCCAACGTCCACCCCAAATGAATCCGTGTTTTTCAAAAATCTCTACGATTCCCATGGGTATGCGGTTTTTGTATCCGAGTTTCACATTTTCATTCTTACATCCGCAATCCCACTGCCAGTAATTGGAATACGCTGTATTTATATCGATGGTAATGCCAAACGAATGCGCACTCAATCGAGTGGTCCCGCTGATTACCCGCCAATTAAAGGTTCCCCCAATGTTCGTGAGGTGTTTTTTCCATTCTGGATGTTGATCAAGTTCACTGGAAACCTTGATTAGGGCGAGGTTCGCGCCATTAACTTTAGAGAATTGAATTTTTTGATTCACGAAGGAGGGGCACCAGGTCACCGTGGTCAGGTTCGCTTTTACGTCCTGGGCTGTTTTACCATAAATCTCTTTGAAAAAGGCATCGTTTCGTATTCTTCCAGCATCGGTATTGTTTTCGGGTGCACCTTGGTTATAGGTGTAATGAAGTTGGTCTTCAATGTCTGGATTATCCAGCAATTCCTGCGTGGTTTTTTCTTTATGGTCATCGTAAACCATGGTTTTACCAGAATGAAACATGACCTTATTGTCTTTAACCTCCTTAATACAATCCTTGTAAGAAGTACCCCAAGGTAGGTCACCGAAGTTTAAAAGGATGGAAATAAAAATGACAATCTGCAGCATTAATTACCACAATTTTCCTGAGCCTGGAGTACGTACGCTGAAAAGATCTGTCGATTGGCGCTAGGGTAGGTAGAAAGGATACATGTGTAAGAGACATCGGTCGAAAACGCACCGTTTTGTTTCAAAATCCAGGCACCATTAACTTTCTTAAACAATGCTTCCACATGACAACAATCATATCCTTCATCTGGGAAAACCAAGGCTTTACCATCTTTTCGTTGAACGGTTCCTTCCATCCAAGCATAACTCCCATAAACCTTAAAATGATTGACCACAAAAACAACATCTTGTTCTAAGCTGTTCTTAATGTCCATGCGCAGTAAATCCAACATGGCAGTGCGTTCTTTGGCATTCGACTCGGTTTTCTTTTTGAAATCGCGAAGTGTCTGTGTGTGCCCAATTTGCAATGCGGTTAAGGCTGTAAAAAATAAAAAAAGAATAATTCTCATGTGGTCGTTTTTTTCAAAGGTATAAACTTCGAATTAATTTACTGTCATTTTGTATTTTTACCTAAAATATTTAATGATGAAAACCCATTTCGCGAAAGCCATTTTTAGCACACTTTTTTTAGTTCTGATTTTACCTTTTTGGGCTCAACAACCAAAGGAAATTAAACCCACTTGGATTGATGTTTCAAGCCAAGATTTATCTGCTTTTGGCGAGCCACGCATTCAAGCAACTTCTTTTCAAGTTTTTCGCTTAAACATTGATGCTATGCGCGCTGCGCTTGAAGGGGTAACCTATAGAGAGGGCGCGATAAATGGTTTTATTGCTTCCTTGAATTTTCCTTTTTCTGATGGCACAATGCATCGTTTCACTGCGAAAAGAAACCAAACCATGCATCCGGAATACAATGCGAAATTCCCTGAATTAATTACCTTGGATGCGTATGCGGCTGATGGCTCAGGAGCCTTTGGTAAGTGGGATGTTACCCCCAGTGGCCTGCATGCCATGATTTTTATTCCTGGTCAATCGACATTGTTTATAGACCCAATGTTTGAAGGCAATAACGAATATTACATTGTGTATCGTAAACGTGATTTTATTACAAGCAAGTCGGTGTCTTGCGCCGTTGAAAATTTAGAGGAAACAAAACCGGCTGTCAACAGCAAATCCATGTTTGGCACCTGCGAACTTAGAACCTATCGTTTGGCCTTGTCCGCGACCGCTGAATACACCATCTTCCATGGGGGAAGTGTTGCCCAAGCAGCGGCGGCTCAAGTTGTCACTATGAACAGGGTGAATGGTGTTTATGAAAAGGACATTGCCATTACCATGGTAATCATACCCAACAACAATTCACTGATCTATACGACTGCGGCTTCTGACCCATACACAAACGGTACCCCAGGCACCATGATCAATCAAAATCAAACCAACACGGATAACATCATAGGAAGCGCTAATTATGACATTGGACATGTATTTGGCACAAACAGTGGCGGCCTTGCAGGATTAGGGGTGGTATGTGCTGGTGGACAAAAAGCGCGTGGGGTAACCGGTAGCGCCGCCCCCATTGGAGACCCGTTCGACATTGACTATGTAGCCCACGAAATGGGACATCAGTTTGGCGGTAATCATACACAAAACAACAATTGTAACAGCGTTGCGGCTGCACGTAGAGAGCCGGGAAGCGCAAGTACCATTATGGGTTACGCGGGTATATGCGCCCCAAATGTTCAAAACAACAGCGATGACTATTTTCATGGGTATAATCTTGGGGAAATAAGTGCAGAAATACTCAGCAATGGCCATCAATGTGAGGTGATTACCGCTTTAAACAATACACCTCCTGTAATAAACTCAACCAGTGGAAACATTGTGGTTCCAATTTCCACACCTTTTATTCTTACCGCTCATGCAACGGACGTGGATGGCGATGTGCTTTCTTACCTATGGGAACAAATGGATAACGAGTTAAGTACGCAGCCTCCGGTAGCCTCGGCTGCGGGGGGACCAAATTTCAGAAGTTTTAATCCTTCTTTGGATTCAAGTCGCTATTTTCCGAACCTTACTTCCCTAGCGGCCAACGGGCCCTTTACCTGGGAGGTGTTACCTTCAGTTGCTCGGGTAATGGATTTTAGATTAACCGTAAAAGACAACCATGCAGTAGGGACCTGTAATGATTTCATCGATTTAACCGTTACGACCAATGCCTCTGCCGGACCTTTTGTTGTTACGTATCCTTCAGCTTCAGGAATTACATGGGTAGGAGGAAGTTCTCAGTCGGTAACCTGGTCAATAGCGAATACCAATGTCGCACCCATCAATTGTGCAACTGTTCGAATTTTACTTTCAGTAGATGGTGGCCAAACCTATCCATATGTACTCTCATCAACCACTGCAAATGATGGAACTGAAACAATTGTATGTCCAAACGTTTCTACGAATACTGCGCGTGTAATGGTTATGTCTGGTGCACAGACATTTTTTGACATTTCAGATAATAATTTCACCATTACCTGTGGAGCTACGCAAACACCTCTATTTAACGCAATCCCTGTAGCCTGTCAAAATGATGCAAACTACAGCTTGCCGACGACTTCAGACAATGGTATTTCAGGAACATGGACGCCGGCATTGAATGTTACCGCTGCGGGCACATTTACCTACAATTTTAATCCAGCAGCGAATCAATGTGCGAATGCAATGAGTTCCCAACTCACCGTTCAACCGCAAGTAGACCCAGTGTTTACGCATCCAACCACGTTATGTGAAAATGAGGCATTTGTATTACCAACCGCGGCTCAAAACGGAGTTACGGGTTCCTGGAATCCCCAAGTAAACACCCAACAAGTGGGTAGCACAGCGGTTACCTTCACGCCAGACGCAGGACAATGCAGTAATTCGTTGACCCAAACGATAGTCGTGAATGCAACGCCGACAAATGCACTGACACAAAACGGAATTACCCTTTCCTCGGTTGCGAATGGTGCAACGTATCAATGGATTGATTGTAACACGAATCAACCGGTGGTTGGCGCTGTGAATCAAAGTTTCACTACCACGGAAGTTATGGGAACGTATGCAGTAGTTGTTTCTCTGAATGGTTGTTCTGACACTTCCCAGTGTATTAGCGTGGATCAATCGGGGATAGTTGAAAATGCATTAACCTTTGGAATTACACCAAACCCTGCAAATGAAAGTGTGTTAATTCAATGGCAAGGGGACCATGTAGAAATGATTTTGCTCCTCGATGAGGCGGGGAAAACGGTAAGAAGAATATGGGTAAAAGGCAACGAGCATCAGCTGACGTTTTCTTTAGCACAGTTGGCCGCAGGCATCTATCATGTTCGTTTAATCGGAAGTGAGCATGTGACTACAGAAAAACTGATTAAATTGTGATGAGGTATCTTCTCTTTGTATTTACCTTGAGTGTTTATGGTTTCGGCTTGACTCAAACCTATTACTTAACGGGTCGGCCATTTACTTTTGAGCGAAACAACGCCATTAAGGAAGTGGGGAGCGCTTGGGGCATAACTGTAATCTACGCTGGGAGCGATGTTGTAGAACAGCTTGGACTTGATTCGATAAACAATGAAAATCAGCAGTTGGATTCGTTGATTGCTCTTCGTAGAGGCAAAGAATGGTTGGGTTCCTTTTACAAGCAAGTAGATTCCACAGAAGCCATTTTTGGACGAATTCGCAAACACATTTATACCGAGAATATTCAAGCAATGGGTCCTCCCAAAAAAGATGCTCCCTTTGAGGAACAAAAAATCATCTTACACCAACAAAAAAGAAGAACATACCAAGCATCTATTGTAGCGATCTCGAACAATCAGACAGCGACGTGTATTGCTACTTATTTGATTAAGTGGAATCGAAGTAAAAAAATGAAATTACAATCGCAATGTGCGGTACCGTATCAATTTCCTGAGAACGGGATCATAATCAAATAGCATTGGAAGCAAGGGTATTAAAGTCCACTGGGAGCTGGTATGTATTGGAAACGGATCAAGGGGAAGTCCTTAACGCCCGGTTGAGAGGAAGGCTTAGGCAGTCCGGGTTAAGCTTAACAAACCCAATAGCGGCGGGTGATCGTGTTACCTTAAAAAGTCAAGTGGATGAAGAGGGAAATTATGTCATAGAGGACATTTTACCTCGAGTGAACTACGTGGCTAGAAAATCAACCAACCTTAGCAAGCAAATGCAAATTTTGGCAGCAAATGTAGACCAAATGTTTTTGGTGGTTACCTTGTTAAATCCTAAAACGCAATCCCTCTTTATTGATCGATTTTTGGTTTCAACGGAATCTTTTCGCATTCCTACGACCTTGCTTTTTAACAAAACAGATTTGTATTCCGAAGAACATTGGAAGGAATTCAATCAAATGAAAGCTATGTATGAAACCATTGGGTATCCTTGTCTTCCCATTGAAGCCAAAGACCGTGATTCTGTTTTATTCCTTCACAGCTTGATCGACGGTAAACAAGTAATGCTAGGAGGGAACAGCGGTGTGGGAAAATCGACCTTAGTCAATGCCTTGGATGCTTCTATTCATTTGAAAATGGGAGAGATTTCTAAGGTTCACATGCAGGGAAAACACACCACAACCTTTGCAGAGATGTATAAATTCGCCAATGGCGGATATTTAATTGACACCCCAGGCATTCGATCCTTTGGATTGGTGGAAGTGGACAAAGCACACCTTGGGCATTATTTTCCCGAAATAAGAAAGGAAATGGAATACTGTAAATTTCACAACTGCTTGCATTTGAATGAACCAAAGTGCGCCGTAATGGATGCGGTAGAAAGTGGGAAAATAGACCTTCAGAGGTATCAAAACTACCTATCCATCTTAATGGAAAAAGATTCCTCCCCCTATCGATATAATGACCACGAATGAGGTCCCTTGTCCAATGTGTTTCTCAATTAAGGGTCGCGTTCGACTGAGCAAAAGTCTTTAAAATTATACCCGTGAATGAGGGGGCGGTGACCACTTGTCTGGATTCAAACGAGCGATAAATCGTTCGTTCGGTTTTTTTTATGTATTTTAACTGCCTGATTTTTAAAGTTTAACGAATGAAAAGCGTAATACTTGGGTTAAAAATTGGGACATTCATGATTGTTTTAGCTTTCTCGTCCACTGCCCAAACCAACTATTTTGAGAGCCACCAAATGATCGCAGACAGCTTAGAGGATGTCTATGGAATTCCATCTTCGGTGATGCTGTCAATTGCCTATCACGAATCCGCAGCGGGGAAGAGCAGGGTTGCCTTGTTGTTGAACAATCATTTCGGAATCAAAGGCTCAAATGATTTAATGAAAACCCACGGAATCAAATCCGCCTATAAGTTTTTTCCTTCGGTAACAGATTCTTACATCGCCTTTTGTGAAATGCAACGCAAGCGAAGTTATTTTGAAACACATCAGTGTTCCGAGGATTCAAAAGCTTGGGTAAAAGCCATCGCAACATCTGGATACGCGGGGAATGCAACACAATGGTCACAACATGTTTTTGGCGTTATCCAAAAATTCGAACTGGATTAATATTGGTTGTTGTTTTTTTCTGTGTCAATCGTATAGGTAATGCCCAGGTTTAAACCTGCAGAGGCAGCACGGGTTTTATGGTAAGTGCTGTAAAACAGAGAATTGCTTAAAGAGTTCCCAAGTGCATCCACCCCTTTTGCGTCTTTGATACCATACTGTAAACGGAAACCAAACAGAATGCTTAGCGGAAGAGATTTAACGATGCGTGCATTTACGCCAAAACCAATAAATCCTGTGGTATAACTTTTTGCATAATTGGAAGAAACATTCGCTGTTGTTGGCAAGAAATTCTCTCTGGAATAGGTAGCATTTCTGATTTTATTATACTGCGCCCCCAATTCGAAATAAGCGCCGCCTTTGTTTTGAAATCGAAAAAACATAGGTGCTTGGAATGTACTCAAAGCTACTTTTGAGGTGTAATCTTGCGTGGCAACCACACCGGAATATTCTGCATTGTGTTTACCCCAATTGGTTTCCAGGCCAAAACCAAAAAAGCCCATTCTTATTCCCAATCCCAATCCGTAATTACTTCCCCAAGCGGGTGCATAATCTTGCTCCTCGCCTTTGTCAGATACATTTTGGTTAAATAACCAAGTTGAGTTAAATTGACCCTTTCCAGAGATGTCAAACAACAATTGCGCTTTTAAAGAGGAAGAAAAAAGCAAGATGAAAAGGAGGAGGTATAAGTTTTTCATAGTTAATTTTTTACGTGGCTACTAAATAGGTTTATTTTAAAATCAAAGGTCAAGGTACAAAAGATTCTTTAATGTAAAGAAAATAAAAAACGCCCTCTTGGTTGTTCAACAGTTCCATCTCTGCGGTATAAAAGGGAATTTGAATTTTCTCTCCCGCCTTGTAAATAGGCTTGAACACCTCTGGATTGATTTTCAAGTTATATCCATCCCCGTTGTTAATGAAGGCTTTTTCAATATGCCAGGTCACTTTTTGAGGTACAGTTAGGCTTGAACCTGCATAGGCAGATTTTACAAAGGTGGTGTCTTGACCATAAACGGCCCCTGTCAAGCATAGAAATAAAAACAATCCAAATTTCATGGTACAATGTTGAATTCAATGGCAGAATAACCGCGCGCGCAGAAACTGGAATTCGTGCAGGTACAAATGGTGGAACCTGCAGGAACCCAAATTGGCAAATGGGTCAATTGCTCTCCCGCACTGTGAACACCAAAACTAATCGGAATATTGTTGATTGCTAAATATCTACCATAGTAAAAATACCACAGGGTAGGAACACCACATGAAGCAAAAAATGACTGGTTGGATCCTGAAGTACTTGCAGGATAAACATCTTGATCATTCGCAAAAACACTTTCTATCTTCCAAACCTTACCTACAGGCACCGTTTGGGGAGGGTCGATGTTGGAAATAATTTTTACTTGGTTAAACTGTAAGTTTCCTTGACAGTAACCAATTAGATGTATTCCCAAAACAAAAAGCAGATGAGCGTAACGTTTCATGGTACAATGTTGAATTCAATGATGTTGTATTGGGTCGTTGCATTCCATCCTGCAATGGTGGCTCCAGCAGGAAGCCAAATGGCCCCCGAAGGCAAGGAGCCTCCTGAGCCCTGTGGGAACCAATTGTTGCCATTAATAACCAACGAGGAGTAGGCAGAACTTCCACCATTTGTGTAAGATTGACCAGAATTTTCAACCTTCCAAACCTTACCCGCAGGCACCGTGTTAATGCCTACCCCACTAAACAAAAGTGCTTGATTGAATTGTAGGTTGCCTTGCGCCGAAATGTGTTGGCAACAAAGCATTAACAGCGAAATAAGCAGTAGTTTTTTCATTAGGGTACGATGTTAAATTCAATCACATTAATTTTTGCAACATTCACCCAAGCTTGTAACGTTTGTCCAGCATAAAGCCAAATCGGGTATTTTTGTTCCCATACAAAATAGGAAGCAGCATTGTAATTTCCGTTTCCAGATCGGGCAGAACGAACGACAAAGGCAGACCCATCAATTTTGATTTGATCGTCTTGGGTTAATGAGCTCGAAACCGAACCCACTGATGTTGCATACAAAACACTTTCTATTTTCCAGGCCTTTCCGGCAGGGACCGTTTCTTGTGCAAAGACCATTTTGGCCTGGTTAAATTGCAGGTTGCCCTGTGCACCTAGTTCATTGCAAAAACAGACAAATAGGAATAGGATAAAGAGATTTTTCATTAGGGGACGATGTTAAATTCCAGTACAGAAAGGCTTGAAATACCTGCGCCGACAATCACAGTTGACCCAGCAGGTAACCAAATCGGAAAGGAATGTAAAACAGCAGAATGGCTGCCGGAATTATAGTTGTAATTTAAACCTGCGTTCATTCCAACAATTTTAACATCTCCGTTGATAACGATGTTGTGCGTAGCAGGATTCCCTCCATGGACTCCATAAACTGAGGTTGGCGCATAGGACTCTATCTTCCAAACCTTTCCCGCTGGGACCGTTTGAAGTGTTGAGCTTACTAAAATCGCATTGTTAAATTGAAGGTTACCCTGGGCATTGGCAGAAACGGCACCAAAGAGTAAAAAAAAGAGCAGAAACAAAGAATTTCTCATGGCACAATGTTAAATTCAATGATACTCGCTACACCTCCGGTTAATCCGTTAAAGGTTACGTTTTGTCCACCGCTGATCCAGAAAGGAAATGATTCAAATTCAGGCCCATAACCCGTATGTGAGTTCTTTAAAAAGATGCTGTTTCCCGCAACATTAACCCCGAAAAAAGATTGGTATGAACTTAAGCCAACACCTTCGATTTTCCATACTTTGCCGGCAGGCACGGCGAAGTTTGAACCGCCTCCAGAAAAATTTAAATTCAGTACCTGGTTAAATTGTAAGTTGCCTTGAGAAAACACCAAGGAATGAAAGGCAATAAAAAAGCAAACAAGAATTGCACGCATCTTTCTGTAATTAATGATAGGTTTAAAATTACGAATTCTAAATTGGCCCCAATGTTACTTTTTGGTTATCAAAAAAATAAAACATTTGTATGCGATATATTGAATGTTTGGAATGTGTACATTTATGAGCCTTAAAATATTTACATCATGACGAAATTTACATTTTCACGCTTTTTTAAACAAACCCTTTTAATGGTTTTGGGTTTAATTTGTTTTACAACCCTAAAGGCCCAGGCGCCAGAAGGCATCAATTACCAGGCGGTCATTCGAACCACTTCAGGAACCTTGGTGTCCAATTCAACGGTTGCCATCCGCGTTCAAATTAAACAAACTTCATCAACGGGTACCGTAGTATATGCCGAAAGACAATCTGTTGCTACCAACCAATATG
>RFQZ01000045.1 GCA_009924735.1 Flavobacteriia bacterium
AGAAGTGGATGAAAAATATCTAAAAAGTTCAGAACCGAAATAAAATCCGATATCTCCATTTTTAGTAACGACTCAAAAATAAAAAAATTTTTCCTTTATGCCAATTGATAAAGAATTGGATTCAGTAAGTCCTTAATTTAATAAAATTACAGATGAATTTCGACGCGGAAAAAGCTATTTCAAATAGTGGCCGTTTAAGCGGAATAGGAACATCAAATAAAAAACTTCATTTACAAATCTATCCTTCTCCTAAATGGTTGACATTTGAAAAACTATTTAAATTCATTAAGAACGAGAAACAATAAAAAACAAGTAACATCAAAAAAAACCAGCACCCAACAGCAGTCAAGCACCAGCATCTTTGTGATTAAGAAGAAATTCACGTCGTTTCCCCGTAGATTTCATGTTTGAACTGACGCAAGAAGAGTGGGACAACTTGAGGTCGCAAATTACGACCTCAAGTTGGGGAGGTCAAATCAAAGAAAACCGTTTAATCAAAAACTCCATGACAAAAAAATTCCCTCCAAAATGGAGGGAATTCACATAATACATTCTTATTGAATATCTTACTTTTCCTTTTTGTGTAACAAAAACTTATACGTCAATTCACCGTTATTGTTGATCAAGTAGTTACTAACATACTCCCAACCGTTGGCATCCATGAAGTTCAATGCATCAATCATGCTGTTAAACGCTGCATTCTTCCCTGCAGTGTTTTTAATGGCTTGCTGCTTCCAAGAGAAATCTTGTCCGTAATCCACAAATACTTTTATTTTAGTTATGCTAAGTAATTTCGCTTGACCTACCAATTCAACATACTTAATGTCTAAATCATTGATATTGGTACCATCTACCACTACTTGTGCACCAGCTCCAAAGGACATCAGTCCAAACGCCAATGCGGCAATCATTTTTTTCATAAATTTTAATTTAAAGGTTAGTTACAAAGATAAAAATTATACTCTGCTAAGATTTTGAATAATCTATTTTTTTTAGAATTTAGGTTAAGCTAAAATCTCTATCCTAATCCCTCCCTACATATTCCATGTACTCCATTTTGGAAGAATCGAAGGCAAACTTAGCCGCAAGGCTTGAGGCATTGTCGTAATCTACTAAGTGATCAGAAAGAAACTTAGCTACCTCTAATTGATTGGCATCGAAGGTAAATAAGTCCATTAACTGCACAGCATCCGCTGCGTACAAACACTTGTTTTTAAGGGAGATTTTAAGTGCGCCCACTCGATCATCTTCAAATGAATAACCGTTCAATTCCGTCTTCAAGGTTCCCACATTCGTTAAGGTCTTAGCACATACCATTCGACCATTTGAAGTTCCACCAGTGGTTGTTGCAGTGTTGTTTGAGGTTCCATTGGTTGTGGTCGTTGAGGCATTGGTAGTCGTGGTTGTCGTCGTAGTAATGGTGGTATTTGAACTGTTTTGTGTTACTGTTCCGCCATTTACTGTCACATTGGTTGTTGCGCCAGAACCGGTAGCGTTTACCGAAGGGTTTACCCCATTTCCACTTACATTGACATTCACATTGGCCCCATTGGTTGTTGTTTGTTGGGTTGAGCTATTCGTTGTGGTTCCCACATTCACATTCGCATTCGCCCCGGGACGTGTATTGCTCGTGTTTTGTTGGGTTCCGTTTACGTTGACATTCATGTTTACATTTTGTGCATTCGGATCTACCATTTCGCCATTCATGTTCATGTTCACATTCATATTGATGTTTTGACCATTCGTTGGGTCTGTTACAGAAATATTCACATTGCCGTTGCCATTGTTGGTTGGCTTTGTCGGTACGGGCTCAGGAGTCGTTGCATTGAATTGTATTCCTACGCTTCCATTTCCGTTTCCATTTCCATTTCCATTTCCATTGGAAGTATTGCCACCCACCGGAGATGTTTCAGTTGCTATTGTTTGTGTGGTGGTCGTAGTGGTCGTGGTAACGGCATCAGAAAAAACCGCCGTATTATCCGGTCGATACGTAACACCACCTTGTGCAACGCCTGTGGTTGGTACCATGCTCACCATTTGGAGTTTTCCAACCCCGTTTTTAAAAGTGACTTTGGTGGTAATGTCTTGTGCGCTTTCCAAAAAGAAATTCTTATCGATGTCTTTGGTCTTGTTGTCTTCAAAAATCAATTTAACAGAATAGCCACCGTTTTTGATTCCGCTTACCACAACATTGGTTTGTGCTAAGGAATTTTGCTTAATGCCATTTAGAATTAAATAAAACTTTTGGCCGCCATTGTTAAAAACGGTTAAGTTACTTTGGGCAAAGACAAACAGGGAAGTCAACATTCCCCCGATTAATAGCATTGTTCTCATGGTTTGAAAAATTTAGTACTTAAAATTTGCTCGTTAAAATTACCAATTATTTGAATTAGATACATCCCTGCAGGTAAATCTTTAACAGAAATGCCATCCTTTGAAAGGAATCCCTCCAGTAATTTTTGTCCTTGGATGTTTACAATTTCATACCCTTGGCCATCAAACCCTTTGACATTCAAAATGTCCTGAACGGGATTCGGATAAATACCAAAACTCAATTTACCCTCTGAAAGAGAACCAAAGGACGCTTCAAAGGCCCCAATATCGATGTTGCCAACCAAACGGTTGTTTCCGAGGTAATCAAAAGCGGCCGGATAGGCATTCGAAATTACACCCATGTTGATCAATTCAATGGACTGTGCAGTTAATTTAAAATCCTTGAACAAGGCGTCCTCGGCAAGTCCAGCAACCAAGGTCGGGTTGAATAAAAAGGGATCTGTTCCATCCACGTTGTGGCTTGTATCCCCCAAATAACCAACCGCAGGATTCATGATCACGGTTTGGTAAAAAGCATTGTCCATCCAATTGTAATCCAATTTGATGCTATCGGAGCCACTGAACTGCATGACGTAGGTCGAATGAAACTGTGCATAATCATTGCCATGGATGAGATTGTTACGGATGTTCAAACGGGTTTGTGAACCAATGGAATAAATCGCACCGCCCCCCATCTGCGCGGTATTGTTAACGATGTGGTTGTTTAAGATTTTTGCTTTGCAATCATACACATAAATTCCACCACCGTTAAAAGCGCAATGGTTATTTGCAATCACGTTGTTGCGAATTAGGTATTCTGTGCTGTCCCAAACACCACTGTTGTTGTGTGAAATATGAATGCCTCCGCCTCCGTCCGTTGCGCCACAATTTCCATTCAAAGTGTAGTTGTTGCAAATTAAATTGGATTCAATGGTGGTTTTTCCCATGGTGCAAAAGATGGCCGCTTCTCGATCGGCTTCGTTGTGGTGAATCTTGTTGTTTTTTATCGTGTTGTATCCACCATCAACGCGCAAGGCAGTCATGTCATAAATGCTTTGGTTGTCATGCACATCATTGTAATAAAATTGCAATCCTCCACCCAGTGCCCAAATCGTTGAACCACCGATGTTATTGGCAAATTCATTTTCTTGTACCAATGCCTTTCCCGTATTAAACAATACCGCAACACGTACCTTGTTATGATGAATATAGCAAGCTTCCAAGGTTAGGGTTTGTCCAGTACTGGGAGCTGATACAATGATCTTCCCTTCGCTGGCATTCGCTTTACTTTGGTTGTGCGTAAATTCACAATTCCGAACGGTTAAACCACGACCGTAAATGTACAATGCAGCATATCCATTGGCATTTCCATTCAAACCGTGTTTTACATCTTTCACAACGCAATGCTCCAAACGACTGGAATCATTTACAGAAGCAAAAGGAGCAAAATAAATGCCTCTCCACCCGCCAGCCATTTGCTGGTCATTGTACCAACCTGTTGTATCGAAATAAGAGAAAGTAATGGGTTGGGCAACCGTTCCATCAGCCACCAATTGGCCTGAAACACCAAAGCGATAAAACCCTTGAAAAACCACTTGCACCCCGGGTTGAATCACCAAGGTTTGACCCGCAGGAACGCCAATGTTGTTCGTAACCAAGTATGGACTGTTCGCAGTTGTCCATGTCCCCGAAATATTTCCACTTACATTGGTTTGTGCATATAGAAAAACACAGAGAAAACAAGACAACAGAAGTATGGAAAAACGCATAATGTTAGTTTAATCCGATAAAGGTAAATTATTTCTATAAGATTTCTAATTTCGCAACATGCCTTACGTGATTGTAGATGTTGAAACCACCGGTGGAAGTCCAAAACTCTCCAAGATTACGGAAATTGCGATGTATAAGTACGACGGAGAAAAAATCATTGATGAATTCGTTACCCTTCTCAATCCAGAACAATCCATTCCTGAATTTATCGTAAGGCTTACGGGAATCACAGATAAAATGGTTGAGACCGCACCTAAGTTTTACGAAGTTGCGAAACCGATTTTAGCGTTTTTCGAAGGTTGTACGTTTGTCGCACACAACGTTTCTTTTGACTATGGAATGTTGCGAAATGAATTTCGCGCCTTGGGCTACGACTTTCGACTCCCCCATTTGTGCACCGTTCGTGCGACGCGCATCGTGCTGCCAGGCTACCCATCTTACAGCTTGGGGAAAATTACACAGTCTTTAGGCATCGAAATTCAAGGACGGCACCGCGCAGGCGGCGATGCATTGGCTACCGCAAAATTATTTGACATCATCTATCACAAGGACCCGAATAAACTTCAGAATTTCATCCAAAAGGAAGTCAACCCACAGAAAATCCACCCGAATTTATCCATCGAAATCATTGATGAATTGCCAAACAAGGCAGGAATTTATAAGTTTTTCAATGAATTTAACCAACTGATTTACATCGGAAAAAGCAAAACCATTAAAAAACGAGTGGAGCAACACCTTCGAAACGTACTCACACCAAAAGGTACGATGATGATCCAAGAAATTGCACATGTGGAATATGAACTTACGGGATCTGAGTTGATTGCCATGTTACTGGAAAGCGAATTGATCAAACTTCACAAGCCAAAATTCAACCGTCAACTCAGAAAAACCATTTTTACCTACGGTCTGTTTGACGAACCCGATGAACAAGGTTACCTTGCCCTGAAACTCGGACTTACCTCAAAAAATACCTCGAATCCGATTACCTATTTCAATTCCAGAAAGGAAGCCCACGAATTCATTCGCAACAAAGGGGATCAATTTGGATTGTGTCAAAAAATAAATGGAGTCTACCCCACTTCTGATGCTTGTTTCAAGCATTCAATCCAAGAATGTGACGGCGCTTGCATCGGTGCTGAAGGCCCTGAATCCTACAATCAAAAAGTGAATCAACTGATTCAATCCATGCATTTTTCAGATGCTTCCTTTTACATCTTAGACAAAGGCCGAACGAAGATTGAAAAAAGCATTGTTTGGATTGAAAACGGCGTGTACCAAGGCCATGGCTATGCCCCTCACCACTTCCACGGTTCTCAGGTACAGCAATGGAAAAGATTTATTGACAAAAAGGAAGAAAACAGGGACATCAAATCCATTGTCAACCTGTACCTTCGTAAGGGCGAAGGCTTCAAAATAATAGACTTATGACGGGCACACTCACATTTTTAGGCACAGGGACTTCACAAGGTGTACCTTTATTGGCTTGTCAGTGTGAGGTTTGTCTATCCACCGACCCAAAAGACAAGCGGCTTCGTACCAGCGCGCTTATTGCCATTGGGAATCGCAAGATCTGTATAGATTCGGGTCCGGATTTTAGGATGCAAATGTTGCGTGAAGGAATTTCAGATTTGGATGCCATTGTATTCACCCATGCGCACCGCGACCACATTTCTGGGTTGGATGATGTTCGGGCATACAACTACAAACACGACCGCGCAATGCCCATCTATGCAGAGGCGGAAGTCATCCACGCCATTAAATCAAATTTCAGCTACATCTTCGAAAGCGACTACCCAGGGATTCCAAAATTGGACATCAGGGAAATAACCGACGCGCCTTTTGAAATCTTCGAAATCCCTTTTCAACCGATACCTGTCATGCACCTTGAGTTGCTGGTTTTTGGGTATCGTGTAGGCAACTTGGCCTATATTACCGATGCGAAAACCGTTCCTTACGCCTCAAAAAAAGGTTTGGCGCAATTGGATACCCTAATCATCAATTGTTTACACGAACCTTCACATGTTTCGCATTTCAACCTCGAAGAAGCATTGGCATTTATCGCAGAAATCAAACCCAAAAGGACCTACCTCACACACATGTCACATTTGTTTGGAAAACACCCTGACATCCTTGCCAAACTTCCTGCAAATGTATTCCCTGCCTACGACGGACTTCAAATCAACTTTGAACTTTAATAATAAGCCGGATTGAAATTCGATATATTTATTAGTTTTGTTGGGTATGAGACCCCAAAATATTAATGTTCGCAAACTCATTGGTGATAAAAACCCCAAACTCTTAAAGAGGCTTCCAAGGTTTGTTCTTAAATATTTAGAGCGCATTCTTCACCAAGATGAAATCAATGATTTTCTGGAAAGAAAAGGACACCTAAAAAACCAAGCATTTTGTGAGGCGCTGGTTGAATACCTCGAAATTGACGTCAAATTCCAGGGCATGGAAAAAATTCCCAAGGAAGGTCCCGTGATCATTGTCATGAACCACCCGTTGGGAGGGGTTGACGGGGTTGCTTTCATCGCAGCGCTAAAAGAACACCGAACGGATTTGGTGTTTTTAGTGAACGACCTCCTGTTGAATGTTACGCCTTGTAAAGATTTGTTTGTAGGTGTTAATAAACATGGAAAAAACGAGAGCAGTGTGCGCATGAGTATTTCTGAAATGTTTCATTCTGACAAAGCTATTTGCATCTTTCCCTTTGGGATGGTGAGCAGGGTTCAAAATGGAAAGGTCGTTGATTTAGAATGGAAACGAACGTTTGTAACCTATGCAAGAACCACCGGACATCCTGTGATCCCCATCCACATTGAGGGACGTCTTTCGCCGTTTTTCTATCGCCTGTTTAAGTTTAGAACGTTTTTTGGCATCAAAATGAACCTGGAAATGTTGTACCTAGCAGACGAGCTTTACAAACAACGTGGCAAAGCCATTTCCTTCACCGTAGGAAATCCAATCTATGTTTCTAAGTTGACAAACGGTCAAACAGAACATGAAAAAGCACAAGAAATCAAAGACATTCTATACCAAATCCCATTGCAATCATGAAAGAAATCATTTCAGCCATTCCCAAGGATGTGCTTAAATCAGAACTGCAAGCAGTCGGCATGATCCGTACAACGCGCAAAGGAGAAAATGAAATTTACATCGTAAACATCCTCAATGCACCCAACGTCATCCAAGAAATTGGTCGCCTGCGGGAAATCACCTTTAGGGCTTCAGGCGGAGGAACGGGAGAAGAAGTCGATTTAGATGACTTTGATTTAGGTACACATTTTTATGAGCAACTCATCGTATGGTCACCCGAAGACGAGGAAATCATTGGCGGATACCGTTATGTGAAGTGCTTGAAATCCATGGATGAACTGGGACACATTCATCTTTCCACTGCGCATTATTTCGATTTTTCTGAGAAATTCATAAAAGCGTACCTCCCCTACACCATTGAATTGGGAAGAAGTTGGGTACAGCCAAATTTTCAACCTTCCATTAATCCCAGAAAAGGCTTGTTTGCCTTGGATAACATTTGGGATGGATTGGGTGTACTTGTGAGAGAAAACCCAGAAATTAAGTATTTCTTTGGAAAAGTTACGATGTACCCGAATTACAATACCGAAAGCAGGGACTTCTTGCTGCATTTTATGCACACCTACTTTCCGGATACAGAAAAATTAATGACCCCTAAACATCCTTTAGAACAAAACTACGACAGAAAATACGTGGATTCCCAATTGGCAGGGTTGGACTTTAAGGATGGGTTTAAAGTCTTGAACGGCCACGTGAGGGAAAACGGAGAATTTATCCCTCCCTTGGTGAACATTTACATGAACCTATCTGCTACCATGAAAACCTTCGGAACAGCCGTAAACCCAGAATTTGGAGGCGTAGAAGAAACCGGAATCTTGGTAATCATCGACGACATTTTTGAAGAAAAAAAGGAACGCCACATGGCGTATTGAGCCCTTCACCGCAACCAATCGTATTTCAACAAAAGCTCATCGAGGTTGGTAATGCCTGATTTTTTGAGGATCCTTTGCTTCAATCGTCCGATGGTAACATCGACATGTGCGACATTCAGCAACCTGGAAATACTCGCAGAGGAACGCCCGTAATAATACTTCATTTTCAAAATCAAGGCGTCGCGTTTGCTTAAATGACCCAGCAGGTCTGACATGGCATCGAAATAATTAGGCTCCCCCATTTGTCGGTCTGTTGCGTAGGAATCATCGGAAAAAATGCTTCGAACGAAGGTGGTTTTCTCCTCAGAAACGAAATGAATGGCTTTTTTTCTGTTCTTTTTTCGCAACATTGATATGCAGAAGTTAGAAACCACTGTTTTCAGCCATGCCTTTGTACTGAATAAATCTATTTCCTCCGAATATTTGGTTTTTAGGATGCTGTAAAGGTGAATGCAAAATTCTTGGTACACATCGTTCACCTCATCGCCTTCAAATTTCAATCGAATTTGTTGGATAAAAAATCCTTGGTATCGGTTCAGTATTTCGGTAAAAAGGACATCTATGATTCGCTTTTCGTTCATCTTGAATGGATTTTGTGCGCACCCTTCCCACACAGGTATTCAACATCTACATTTGGGATTTCTCGGTTTTCGAGGCCGTATACAAGTGCTTCAAGATTGGGTTCAAATGTTTCAAAAAATGCCACCGGATTTCTGGCGAGATACGTCGGAATTTCCTTTCTCTTCAATTCCAAAATGAGCGATGAAAGCTCCTTTCGCATATCCAAGGCGGACATTCCAACGGGATAGATAAAAACACATCCGATTAAAGCCGAAGCATCCATCAGTGCGCGAAGTGTTGCGTTCACACACAATTCTGAAGGATCGCCAAAAACAATACAACCTTCGTTGGGCAAGGCTTCCTGTAACATGGATTGAATGGCCAATTTCAAGGTTGGAATTTCATAGGCATCCAAAAAGATTTTTTGAAGAGCATCTAAACGCAAAACTGCCATCGAATTGTCGTGTATGGAGGCATTTTCAAAGGTTAAGGAATGTCTGTGGGCAATTCCATTTTCCTCGTTCAAGATTTTAGCATGTTGGCCTACAAAGAGAACATTCATTTTTTATTTGTTTAATTGAAATGTAAGCAAAATTAGCCATCCAATGGTGGAAATTATACAATTTTACTGTTATTTTGCCGTTGACCCACGCCGAATGAAAAAAACCGCAATCCTATTCTTGTGTCTCGTATTTTTGAGTCAGCTCCATGCACAACAAGGTGGGAATCACGTATTTTCTTTCCTGAATTTACCTACAGGGGCTCGTTCTGCAGCACTTGGCGGGCATTCATCCGCTACAGCAGACCAAACCTTAGACTTTGCCATTGCGAACCCTTCTTTGGCAAATGAACTAATGGTTGGGCATTTTTCCCTTCAACAATCTTTGCTTCCAGCGGGAATTACATACGGAAACTTGGCGACGGCTTTGCCTTTAGGAAAAGGCATCCTACTTCCATACATTCGCTATGTTTCCTACGGAAAATTTCAAGGTTACGATGCGGTGGGAAATCTCACACAAACGTTTACTGCCTTTGATTTTCAAGCAGGGGCTTCCTTTGCCCTCAAATTAAATCCCTCTTTTCAACTGGGTGCGGGCGCAAGCATCATTGGGTCCTATTTAGAATCGTATTCCGCTTATGGCGTTTGCGGTAATTTTGGCATTCAGTACCACCATCCAAACGAACTGTTTCAGGCGACCTTGTTTGCAAAAAACATAGGGGTTCAATTAAAAGGTTACACGAGTGGGAACCTTTGGAATCCTTTGCCACTGGAAATTCAAGGGAGTGCAAGCATTAAGCTCAAACATGCACCCTTTCGCTTCACGCTTATCGCACAACACTTAAACCAATGGAAAATTGGGTACTACGACCCGCGTATTTTACCCACCTTGGATCCTTTAACGGGAGATACCATTGCAGCGCCCACGGTAGGATTCGGTGAACAATTGGCACGGCATTTTGCCCTTCAAACTGAATTGATAACCAAGGGGGTATTTCAGATGAGGTTGGGCTTTGATTTTCAAAGAAGACAAGAATTAAAATTGCAAGAAAAACCAGGACTTGCTGGATTTTCCATGGGCTTAGGCTTAAATTTCAGAAAGTTCAGAATCGACTACGGATTTATGATCTATTCGAAGGCAGGCATGAGCAATTCATTGGGAATAAGTAGTAAACTGATGAATTGGAAAGCCAAGACTTAGGCATTTACAAACTGAAGCACTTCGACTTTAGTAACACCTTTTAACTTCGTTAACGTTTCTTCAAGGTTCACCAAAACACCATTTTCCGTAGGAAGCACTCCCGGTTTATCGGAAAGTACAAAATGGTATGTTTGGGATGAATTCACATCTTTCAATGTGGTTTCGAAACACATGGTGATTCCAATCGCAATGGCGAGGTTTCTGGAGGAAATTTTGCCTTGGGCATAAGACCCTGGATCTGAAATTTCCATCGTTGAAAGGGTTATTCCAACGCGATGGAGTAAATCTTTCTTCTCAGAGACTGAAAACTCACCAAAACACGGCATCATTCGAAGGATTTCAAATGTATCGTTTTGGTTAAGTGCAATGCGTTGCTTCGGGTTGTTTCTATGGCGCAGCAAATGCAACCAAAACCTAATCATTACGGCTAAAATTACGGTGGTTAAAATTCCAACGCATTTGGCGATAACAACGAGGTCAAGAAGAATGAAAACAGGTATTGAGATGAGTGCTGAAAAGAAAAAAATCAACCAAGGAACAAAACGAAAGGAGGGTTTCGAATTCACTGTGGGTTTATTTTTTTTCAGAAATCCATTTGTCATTAAACATCTCACCGCGAATGATTACGGTTTTTGTCCTTGTGTAATCCTCAGCAGCGATAATCATTTGCTCTCTTGTATCTCTTCGAATCAGTATGGATGCAGTTCCTGGTGTCTTTATTTCTATATAAAAACCATTTCTCAATCGAGCTGGTTTTGTTGGTGGTCTTCCCATTAAATCTAAAATTAGTTTCTAAATGTAAACATATCATTCTATTAAAGGTTTGCTTTTGTGAATTTTTATGAATTGATGTCCTAAATTTTCTTATTGGTTACTGCTTTAAAAACCTTAATTTTGCGCATGATTTCGCTGGAAAAAGTTGGTTATTTTTTGCCCCAAGGCTATCTTTTTTCAGAGGTAAGTCTTCAAATCAACAAAGGGGACAAAGTCGGGTTGGTTGGGAAAAACGGTGCAGGAAAGTCTACCCTCATGCGATTGCTTACCCATCAAATCAGCCCGTCAGAAGGTCAAATTCACGTTCCCAAGGGTGTTAGGATAGGATTCTTAACACAGGACATTAAAATCGAGACAACCTATACTGTTTTTGAATATTTGGAT
Source organism: Flavobacteriia bacterium (assembly GCA_009924735.1). Lineage (GTDB taxonomy): Bacteria > Bacteroidota > Bacteroidia > Flavobacteriales_D > Crocinitomicaceae > UBA952. The sequence continues at coordinate 11,474 of RFQZ01000045.1, forward strand.
ACTTCCAATGAGATTTTATTCAAGCTAAAAACACGTTTGGAGGAAATCAATGAGTTGTTGATCACGCGAACAGATTATGAAACGCAAAGCTACCTAGACTTACTTGACGAGTTGTCGGATTGCAACGAAGCATTTCAAGTTCACGATGGCTACAACTGGGAAGAGAAAATCATTTCCACACTGGAAGGATTGGGTTTTTCAAAAGAGGAAATCCTTAGACCCCTTTCAACTTTTTCTGGGGGATGGAAAATGCGCGCCGAATTGGCTAAAATCCTCGTGAACGAACCGGACATATTGCTTTTGGATGAGCCTACCAATCACCTGGACATCATTTCGATTGCGTGGTTGGAAACCTACCTTCAAAAATTTGCAGGAGCCGTGGTCCTTATTTCGCATGACCGATTGTTCCTCGACAACATTACCAAAAGGACTTTGGATATTTCCATGGGAAGAATCATGGATTACCCTTTTGGATTCAGTAAGTACAAACTTCGTCGCGTTGAAGAAATGGAGCGGTTGGAACAAGCAAAAAAACAACAAGACAAAGACATCAAGCAGGCTGAAATCTTAATCGAAAAATTCAGAGCCAAGCAATCCAAGGCGGCATTCGCACAATCGTTGATCAAAAAACTTGACAAAACTGAACGCATTGAGATTGAACGTGACGACTACAGTGGGATGCGCGTGCGTTTCCCCTTAAGTGTTCAACCGGGTAAGTGGGTATTGAATTTAGAGAATGTCACCAAATCCTATGACAAGAAATTGTTTGAAGACATTTCTATTTCCGTAGGAAAAGGCGAGAAAATTGCATTGTTAGGTCCCAATGGTGTCGGAAAATCCACGCTGCTCAAAGTCATTTTAAAGCAGATTGAATTTACAGGATCAGTTGAGTATGGGCACAATGTTTCGATTGGTTATTTTGCGCAAGACCAAGCAGAAAAGTTAGATAGAAATTTAAGTATTTTCGATACAGTTGACAACGTAGCAATCGGAGAAATACGCAAAAGCATCCGCAGTCTATTGGGTTCCTTTTTGTTTACAGGGGATGACATTCACAAAAAAGTGGGCGTACTTTCTGGGGGTGAACGAACACGCTTGGCCCTGTGTCAGATGTTGTTAAGTCCCTCCAACTTTTTAATTCTGGATGAGCCGACCAATCACTTAGACATTCCATCCAAAGAATTATTGAAAAATGCATTGATTCATTACGAAGGTGCCTTTTTGATTGTATCGCATGACCGGGAATTCTTATCGGGATTAACGAACCGGATATGGGACATCGAAAACCGTAACCTAAAGATTCACCACTTCGAATTGGATGAGTACCTAAAATACAAAACCCAATCTTCAAGTTCTCAAAAACCTGAGAAAAAGGTTGAAGTTAAAGTCAAACCAGAACCGGTTGAAATCAAGAAACCAGAGAACCGTGAAAACAGCAAAAAACTTCAAAAAACCGAAAAGCAGATTGAAGATACGGAGACCCAGATTGCTACCATTGAAAGCCAATTAGCGGACATAAACTACAACGACCCAAACTATCACGTGTTGTTGAATGAATATAACACGCTCAAAGCGACCCTCGATGGTCTAATGGAAGCTTGGGAAGCACTGGCCGAATAGGGAGAAAATCATCCATTTCCCGTTTAAGGGGGAAACAAGGGAATTATTTAGCGAAAAATATTGATGATGTATCGTCCTAAAATAAGTTTACAGATAAATTAATTAATCCTGTAAAGAGTTTACATGAATATCTAAGTCCTGATATTCGTTTACAAAGCTATTGTTT
>RFQZ01000046.1 GCA_009924735.1 Flavobacteriia bacterium
GTTAATTCCAATTTACCTTCAAATGAGGATGCGATTTTTTGAATGATTAACGCCTTTGTATCTGCGGAAAGCGGTACAGAGGACGTTATGGTTCCAGGCACGATTCCGCGTTGATTTTGAACGAGTGCTTCGAAGGCATGGGCCATTTCAATGAGGTGACTTTCTCTACGGTTTTTAACAACAAGCGCAAAAAATCGCAAGGTCATTGCATTGAAATCTGGGAAAATTCTGGTTAACACAGACATTTTTTTATCTCCACGTACTACGGGTGAATTTAAAAAAATGCGCAAATCATCAGACAAAGAGACCACTTGTAAGAAGGATGCAAAATCTTTTTCAACGGCAAGCAGACAGTCTTGTTCATTAACCAATTCCAAGATTGCCTTAGCGTATCGTCCTGCTGATTTCGAAGCGTTCATCTTAATTAAAATTTAATTCTTCTGCCAATTGATCTGCCAACTGCTTTTGTTTTGAATCGGATGAAAGGGTTTCTTTCACCAATTTTTCCGCAATTTCGATGGACAAGTTTGCCACGGTTGATTTCATCTCTGAAATCGCAGCGTTTCGTTCTTGTTCGATGGATTTTTTTGCTGCCTCAATCATTTTAACACCTTCCAATTTGGATTTGTTTTTAGCCTCTTCAATCATCGCTAAAGATGTAGATTTGGCCTCCATAAGGATGACATCTCTTTCCGCTCGGGCTTCTTTTAAAATCCTTTCGTTTTCAGCATGTAAAGCTTTCATTTCTTGTCTTGCTTTTTCTGCTTCCAACAAAGCTTCTTCGATTTTTTGACCACGTGCATTTACTGCGTTCAGAATGGGTTTCCAAACAAATTTAGCCAAGATAAAAAGCAACAAACAAAATGTGATTCCTGTCCAAAACAGTAAACCGAAATCTGGTAAAATTAAACTCATAGTTCCTTAAATTTAAAACCTTAAATAAAAACAAACCCCTGCCAATCGCAGGGGAAATGCTTGTTTATGCTTTCGCGCCAAGGAAACCTACAACCACACCGAAAAGGGCTACCCCTTCGATTAAGGCCGCTGCAATGATCATTGCAGTTTGAATTTTTCCTGATGCTTCTGGATTGCGTGCAATCCCTTCTACTGCAGAACCACCGATTCTCCCAATTCCTAGACCTGCGCCTAAAACTGCGATACCTGCTCCGATTGCTGCGATACTACCAAATACTCCCATTGTATCTATTTTTATAAGGTTACGAATTAATGATGATCTTCTTCAACGGCTGCTCCGATAAACAAAGCAGACAAGGTTGCGAAAAGATACGCTTGCAAAAATGCAACTAACAATTCCAAAACGGAAATAAACAAAGCCATAGGCACAGATAACAATCCCCAAGCTTCAGATTTATTTATAAAGATAATTGAAATCAAGGCCAAAACGATAATGTGTCCGGCCGTCATATTGGCAAACAAACGTATCATCAATGCAAAGGGTTTTGTGAAAATCCCAATGATTTCAATGGGAATCATAATGGGAAGCAAAGCCAAAGGCACTCCTGGTGTAGCGAATATGTGTTTCCAGTAGTTTTTGTTTCCACTGAAGACCGTAATCAAAAGGGTACAAACCGCTAGGAAAAAGGTCACGGTAATGTTTCCGGTTAGGTTGGCGCCTCCAGGAAATACAGGAATCATTCCGAGTAAATTGTTGATGAGAATAAAGAAGAAGACCGTCAAAAGAAATCCTACATATCGCTTATGTTTTCCTCCGTGAATGTTTGCTTTGGCGATGTCATCTTGCACCATTACAATGATAGGCTCTAAAAACTTAGCCAATCCTTTTGGCGCAACCGCTCCATTTTTTCTATAAAAATTAGAGGTAGACACCATGAGCAACACCAACAAGAACGAGCCGATAAACAAGGCAAGAACATTCTTTGTAATGGAAAAATCCATCGGATGAACGTTGGTTGGATGACCCTCATGAAACTGTAACCCACCCTTTTTAATTTTGTAAATCTCTTCATGACAAAGCGCGTAACCTTTCGCTGCTCCCGTTCCAACGGTGTAATGAACCGGCTCTTCCCCTTCTATGTGGATGGCTTCACCATGATACAAGTGCTTTGCATTAAACAATTTCAATCCGTTGTCCCAAAGGATAACGGGTAGATAAATTGAAGTCGCGGATGAATCTTTACCCCACAGGTGCCATTCGTGCGCATCTTGGATGTGATGCATAATGAATTCACTTACGTTAAAGGATTCTTCCTTCGTACTTCCCTTCATTGAAAACGTAGTGAAAATCGAAAAGAAAATCAAAAAAACAAGTTTCAAAAAGGGGTGAACGTTTCTCATTTTTATACCGTTGCTTGCACTGAAAATTTGGCGCAAATGTAACAAATCTTTCTGGTCAAATTGAAAATTTCTATTCTTTTTCTTTATTTCTACGGAATGATTTATACATTTTAATCGCAAACATTAATAAAAGAGCAACTGAAAAAAAGCCGATGGTCGCATAAATCCAATTCATGGTCTCTTTTAAAACCACAATAAAAACAATAATCACCAACATGAGGGTAGCGACTTCGTTCCAAATCCGCAACATTCCCGACGACCAAAAGAAGGTATTTGCTTTGAGGTCAAAATATATTTTTTGACTGATAAAATGATAGACAATGAGCAAGGCTACAAACCCCAATTTCAGACGCATGTATGGGGCCAATAAAAAAGTTGGGTTTGCAACGAGCATGCAGACGCCAAATACCACTGTTAACACCATCGCCGGTGTCGTGATGATCCACCAAAGGCGTTTTTGCATAATGGCAAATTGCTGAATTAAAATGCTTTTTTCGGGCTCTGGCTTTGCGTTGGCTTCCACATGGTAAATGAAAAGACGTACCATATAAAATAGGCCTGCAAACCAACTTACCATGAAAATGATATGCAGGGATTTGTAAATGGAAAAATAGGATTGAAAATCTTCCATGCCACAAAATTACATTTTCTTTCGCAGTGCCGTTGTAAAATCAACTTATAGGTTATAATATTGTAAACCATGAAACGATTTGTTGTCTCCTTTCTATTTATCGCTTTTTCAACCGGTATTTCTGCCCAGGATCAACTTTTATCCATTGGGGGTTATTTCGAAGGCATGAATGTCTTTGTCAACAATCCCATCAAAAGTGATGGTTATGGGTATTGTATAAATAAAGTATTGGTCAACGGAAATGTACTCCCTGCCTCCATTCAAACCGAACATTTTGAAATTGATTTATCGTTGTTCAATTTTAAAAAAGGAGACGAAGTATTCATTGAATTGGACCATGCCGAAGGCTGTACCCCAAGGTTTGTAAATCCAGAAGTATTGCTCCCTTTTAGCACTTTTGAAATCACCTCTCTCACCGCAAGTGCCGATGGGAAGGTTAAATGGTCTACTAAAAACGAATCTGGACGACTCCCCTATTATGTTGAACAATACAAATGGGATCGTTGGGTTACCGCAGCAGAAGTTCAGGGAACTGGATACAAATCCGAAAACAACTATGTAATTGAAATTGTACCCACCAGTGGATACAATAAAATTCGTGTTTCTCAGGTCGATAATACCGGACAAAGAAGAAATTCAAAAAGCGTTGGATTTACCTCAAAGATTGCTTCGGTAACAAAATCCCCATCCAAAGTAAAGACCCAGCTTTATTTTAAATCCTCCGGAAAAGCCGCCAAAACAAAATACGAAATCTATGATGCCTATGGCAACTTGCTCAAGAAAGGGTTTGAGCAATCGGTGGATTGTACAGAATTGTTGAATGGGATTTATTTCATCAACTACGACAACAAAACAGAAAAAATTATTAAATACTGATGCTGCTAAAAATCGAACATTTGGGTATTGCGGTAGATGACCTTGAACAGAGCATTCCGATTTACGAAAAACTACTCAATTCCCCTTGTTACAAAACCGAACGGGTGGATTCAGAGGGGGTGATGACTGCATTTTTTACCGTTGGAATGAATAAAATTGAATTGCTCCAAGCCACCCATGAGGATTCTCCCATTGCAAAATTTTTAGCGAAAAAAGGCAAAGGTTTTCATCATGTTGCCTTTGAAACGGATGACATCGACCAAGAAATTCAACGCCTCATTTCTGAAGGATTTGAATTAATCCACTTGCATCCAAAAAAAGGTGCCGACAACAAGCGAATTGCCTTTCTACATCCGAATTCGACCGAAAAATTACTGGTTGAACTTTGTCAAGAAATCCCCACCGAAACAACGTTGTAATTTATTCTGCTTCTAAATAAAGCCTCATGACAATTCTATGACACTTTCAAAGTGGTGAATATAGAAATTTGTACCTCAAAAGGGTGATTGGTGTTGAATAATCTACATACACTGGCGATAACTCATCGTCAATTTGAAGTCGAAAAAATCGGCTTGTTCCACATTCCTGTAGACCAACAAGACCTGCGGTTAAACCACATCAAAAATAAATTTGGTTTTCAAGAATTGCTTTACCTTACCACATGCAACCGCGTAGAGTTTTCATTTGTCACACCAGAAACCGTTGACAACACGTTGCTATACAACCTTTTAAAAGAATTGAGTCCCGCTATGAGCGCGGATGCGTTAACCAATTGTGTGATTAACCTTGAAAAATTCAGGGGCATGAAAGCCATAGAACATGCGATGTCTGTGGCCTCTTCCATTGATTCAATGGTGATTGGAGAACGTGAGATCATTACCCAAGTACGCCTTGCCTACGAACAATGTTTTACCTGGGGATTAACCGGCGACCTGTTTCGAATATTAAATCGCCATGTCATTGAAACCGCGAAGGAAGTGTACACCAAAACCTCCATTGCTACCAAACCTGTTTCCGTCGTTTCCTTGGCTTACCAGCAATTGAAACAAATGAACATTCCTTTGGATGCGACCATTCTTATCATTGGTGCAGGGGTTACGAATACCACCATGAGCAGGTTTTTAATGAAACATGGATTTAAAAAGTTTGTGGTCTTTAACCGATCCATTGAAAAAGCACAAACGCTTGCCAACGACTTGCGGGGTATGGCTCATCCATTAACGGAATTGAAGACTTACCAAGGCGGATTTGATGTCATCATTACCTGCACAGGTGCTGAACATCACGTCATTACGCCTGAAATTTATGAATCCATTCTCCAAGGGGATACAAAGCCAAAAACCATCATAGACATTGCAATCCCTCAAGATTTAGACCCCATCATTCCGCAAATGCATGCCGTTAAGCACATTTCTGTAAGCATGTTGCAAAAAATCTCCAACCAAAATTTAAAGGAACGCTCCAAAGAATTGGCGCATGTGGAACGCATTTTAGGCAAAGCAAAAGTAAATTTTGAAAAATTGCTTCATGAAAGACAAGTTGAGTTGGCCATGAAGGAGATTCCTGAAGAAGTAAAAAAAATAAAATCCATCGCCCTGAATGAAGTGTTCAAAGAAGACATCAACCACTTGGATGACCATTCCAAGGAGGTCTTGGAAAAAATCCTTGGGTACATGGAAAAAAAATACATCGCTGGCCCCATGAAAATGGCCAAAGAAATCTTGATAAAAAATGGATAACCCTACGCTCATTCGCATTGGAACCCGTGGAAGCGACTTGGCTTTGTGGCAAGCTCACCATGTGAAATCAAGTTTAGAAGCTTTGGGATGTCTGGTCGAGATAAAAATCATTCAAACCCAAGGGGATCGCATTCAAGACCTTAGCTTCGATAAATTGGAAGGAAAAGGGTTTTTTACAAAAGAAATCGAAACCGAATTGCTCAATGGGAATGTCGATCTTGCTGTACACTCTCACAAAGACCTCGAGACCACTCCCCCTGCAGGACTTATCATTGCTGCGGTCTCCGAACGCGAAGATCCCAGTGAATTGCTTCTTATGCGAAACGAAGCCCATGACCCTTCAAAGAAGTTTGAACTTAAAATGAACGCCATCATTGGAACGAGCTCTGCGCGCCGACAGAGTTTGGTAAGAACTTTTCGGAACGATTTGAAGATTATAGACTTACGCGGGAATGTTCCCACACGCATAGAAAAATTGCGAAGTGGCCAATACGATGCAATCCTACTTGCCAAGGCTGGCGTGTCACGTTTAAACCTGGATACCAGCGACCTCATTACCCTCACCTTAGACCCAAAAGAATTCATCCCTGCGCCTGCGCAAGGGGTCTTGGGTTTACAAGTACGGGCCAACGATGCTCGTACCTTCGAATGGGTAAGTAAACTCAATTTTTTGCCTGCCGAAAATTGCATTCAAATCGAACGCGAAGTCTTAAAAAACATGGAGGGTGGATGTCAATTGCCACTGGGCGTATACAATGACGGAGAAGTGGTGCATGTTTCCTATGCAAAGTCAAAACAAGACGCCGCGGTCATTATAAAATTCCCCTTTGCGCACGATATGAATCCCGTAGCCGAAATCATTGCAACCTTAAAATCCCTTTGATGCGTGTCTTTTTCTCTTCGGAATTAGACCCTCAACATCCTTTGGCGCTCGCATCCAAAAAATTAGACCTAGACCTCATCCAACAATCCTTAATCACCTTCGAGGGTGTTCCTGCGCTTCCCTCGCGTTCTTACGACATTGTTTTCTTTGGCAGCCCCCGTGCCTATCATTTTGCAAAACACCTTCTGTCAAAAAACATTGAAGTAGCTTGCTTTTCCAAGGGAACGGCTCATCACATAAACCAACCCATCCATTGGCAAGGCACCACACCGGGAAATCCCACACAAACCGGGCTTGATTTTACATCGTGGGTAGGCGAACGTCGCGTGTTGTTTCCGATTTCGGACCGTAGCTTGCGAAGCATCACAAAGTTGTTCCCACCCGAACAAATCGAAGAACTCGTGGTGTACAAAACCTTGTTAAATCCAATGCCAATTCCCCCTTGTGATGTTTACATCTTCACAAGTCCGAGCAATGTAGATTCATTTTTTCAGGCCAATGCTTTGCCCGTCAACGCTAAGCTTGTCACCTGGGGTGACAGCACGAAATCTGCTTTAGTGCATCGCAAACTGACGCCAGATCTGACACAAAATTCCGAGGGTCACACAGCTTGGGAAGAGGTCCTTTCCGCATGGGCAAACCCATAGAAGTTTGTACCTTTGTAACATGATTCACGCGCATGACACCATTGTTGCTTTGGCTACCGGAGGGACGGGTGCTTTGTCTGTAATCCGTATTTCGGGTCCAAAGGCGTTGGAACTTACACAATCCCATGTGTTCAAAAATCTACGAAACATCCCCAGTCACACCACGCATTTCGGTTTGTTTCGCAATGCCGAAGGAGAACCGATTGACGAGGTATTGATTGCCTATTTTGAGAAAGGAAAGAGTTTTACGGCTGAAGAAACCATCGAAATTTCTTGCCATGGCTCATCTTACATACAACAAGAAATTTTACAAGCTTATGTACTTTCCGGGGCGCGCCTTGCAACCCCAGGGGAATTCACCCAACGCGCCTTTGCAAACGGAAAAATGGATTTATCACAAGCCGAAGCCGTTGCTGACCTGATCGCCTCACAAACGCAACAAGCGCATGCCATAGCCCTAAACCAATTGCGCGGTACTTTTTCCCATGCGTTGAGTGAATTACGCGAAAAACTGATTGAATTTGCCAGTCTGATTGAATTGGAATTGGATTTTGGAGAGGAAGACGTGGCTTTTGCAGACCGAAGTGCCTTGACCACCTTGGTGACCGATGTACTGTCGAAGATCCATCGATTGATTGCGAGTTTTGCCTTTGGAAATGCCATGAAGGAAGGGGTGCCTGTGGCCATCGTTGGGGCACCGAATGCTGGGAAAAGTTCCTTGTTAAATTATTTATTGGGGGAAGAAAGGGCAATCGTAAGTGCCATTCCAGGTACCACACGGGATGTGATTGAAGAGGTGCTAAACATTGACGGCATACCCTTTCGGTTGATGGATACTGCAGGAATTCGCGATACGGATGAAACGATAGAGGCCATGGGTGTGGCTCGGGCGCAGGAAAAAATCGAACGTGCAAGGATTGTATTGGTGTTAAGTGACGCGAACAACCCTCAGCAATTCAACCAAGACAAGGGTTGGGTAGATGAAATGCGAACCAAATTCCCTGAAAAAAGGGTGCTATGGGTGGCGAATAAAACAGATTTAACAAAAGCCTCCGGCGCTGAGGATGCCTCCTTGAGTGCCATAACCGGCGAGGGCATCGAAGCATTAAAAACCTTGTTAAGCGCGGGAATAAAACAAGATTTTGATGTAAACCAAGAAACGATTGTTTCCAATGTGCGCCATTTGGAAGCATTGGAACAAACCAAGGTTGCTTTGCAGGCCGCGTTGAATGGAATTACGCAAAATCTCCCAGCAGACTTGGTTGCCATGGACATCCGATCAGCCATGCGATCCTTGGGAAACATCACCGGTGAAATCGAAATGGACACCGATATTCTGGGTGCCATATTTTCCCGGTTTTGTATTGGGAAGTAAGTGAATGTGAGGGGTGTTTTCGTCGTAAATATCCCAGGAAACTTCGATGAACTCGAATGATTATCGAGGAGACTGATGTAAATATGAGTATGGGATTAGGATATTAACTTTAGGCCTCTTAAAGTTATTGGAATCAATGATTTTATCGCTTATCCCACCTTATTTAGAGGAATATTCATAACTTCATTTTTCTTATATAAAAGTTATGTCTGAAGCATGAAAACATGATAATAAGAAACTTCATATCAATGGTCTTGACAAGTTTTACTTTATTGTCATGTGATGCTGTTAACCATCTTCATTATTCCGTGCAAAACAAGACTGATCATAATATCCGATTGCATATTCCCCGCTATCCGCTCGACCATAACCAAGGAGAATTCAGCGCGACAGCGGACACTTTAATCGAAATTTTACCGAATGAATCGCTTTGGGTTGGGACCTCTCCCATGGACATTGACTTTCCATGGGCTACCAAAAATATCTACAACAACACACCTGGAATATGTGGTTTGGCGCTGGTTAAAAATGACACGTTAATCAAACTGGACTGTACCAACACAAGTTGGAAATATAAAAAGAGATGGTCAACATTGAAAATAAAAGAACGAAAGCACAACACACAGTAAGCAAAATGTCACACAAAAAAAACCTCAAGCAATCCTGCCCGAGGGTAACGAAAAAAGCATTTTGTTCGACCTTATCAAAGACCAAACAAAATGCAAGCAGAAAAATTAAATAAATTTAATTTAAAACGTGGTCTTACCAGCGTTTCCCTTTTTGTTCGCTTTCGTCACGTTGACGAGCTTCAGAAACGTTGATGTTACGCCCGCCTAATTCGAAATTAGACAATGCGTTCATCGCGTTTTGCGCTTCTTCGTCACTGTCCATAACAACAAAACCAAATCCACGAGATCTACCCGTTTCACGGTCTGTAATGATTTTTACAGAAGCTACTTCTCCATACTGAGCGAAAAGCTCTCCTAATTCTTGTTCACCTACGCGAAAGCTTAGGTTTGAAACATACATGTTCATAATAAAACTTTAAAATAAAATACTAATTGTGATAAACGAAGAGCCCTTAGTCCAGTGAAAACATCCCTTTTGCAAGGGTTTAACATTCCACCTTTCTTCCACTACCCCATTTCACTTTGCGAAACTATGATTAATTTATGGATATCCAATAGAATGCCTGTCATTTTTATTCAGAATCACGCACACAGTAGTTTCCAAAATCCAAAATAAGGTCGTTTAAGTTGTAAACCCGTCTGTCAAAAACGTTGGAAATGGCGACAATGCAAATGGTATCTTTCCTTAAGGAACCGTACAACCCGGTGTTTCCATGCCACCAACCCGTGTGAAAGAAAAAAGTTTTTTTCCCCGGCTGTTCCTTGAGCCGCGTCCCCAAACCATAATTTCTTGTGCCGGGAAACTCGTAACTGTACCCTTTATACATTTGGTTTCTTAACGAATCACTCAAAAAGTGATTAAAACAGGTCGCCTTGTCCATTGTCATTAAGTCCTTTGCCGTGGTATATAAATTCTTATCGCCATAAATCGCATCGAGGTAACCAAAAGGATAAGGAAAATGATTGGCATTGTAATTTTTCGCTGCTTTTTTGTAATCCTCATAGGACGACAACACATAGGAATGCTCCATTTTCAAAGGATTGAAAATAAGTTTTTGCATCGCCTTTGGGAAGGGGAGCCCTGTAACCTCCTCAACAATCAAGGCAAGGATCACAAAGTTGGTGTTCGAATAGGCAAATTTCTTATTTGTCGGGAAATTCAAAGAAACCTTGTGCTTCACCATGATCTCAAGTATGGAGTCATTGTTTAACATGGAATTTCTTCTGCAAGCATCATTGGTGAAATACCCATAATAAGGCAATCCACTGCGGTGATTTAACAAGCTTTTCACCGTAATTTCTGGGAAAGGAAAATTTTTCAAATAGCGGGTCACTTTGGCGTTCAGCTTGATTTTTTTTTGGTCGACCAGTCTTAAAACTGCCAATGCCGTAGCCACTTTGCTGATTGAAGCCACATGAATGGGTGTAAGGGGTGAGAGTTTTATTTTATGTTCGAAATCCGCATACCCCATGGACTTTGAAAACAGAATGTGTCCGTTTTTCGCAACCAGAAAATGTCCATTGAACGGAACCTTGTTGAACTGTTTTTGAAAAAAAACCTGGGCGCTGTCATGCATCCACTGTTTGTCATGCCGTGTGGGCGCCTCCATATCAAATGATTCTATGCCACTCAGCGCTTTCGAATTTCTCTCCTTTGATTCACATGCGGTGAGCAATAGCAAGCATGCGAGAAAAAATCGAATATAAAAGGACATTCCGTTCGGGTAAAATGGGGCGTTTAAGAAGGTCAAAATTAATTAAATTTGGGGTATGGAAAACAAAAGTTACTCGGCTGCTTTCGAAGAATTGCAACAAATCGTGCAAGAAATGGAAAGTGGTGAAATCGGCATAGATGCCTTGTCAATTAAAGTCAAACGCGCTTCAGAGCTGATTCAATTTTGCAAGGACAAATTAAAAACCACCGAATTGGATGTTGAACAGATATTAAATCAATTGGAATCAGATTCTGACAACACTACGTATTAATTTATACTTTTGCACCAAAACGGACCATGGCAGACGAAAGATACCAATCACGTGGGGTTTCCGCTGGCAAAGAGGATGTCCACAATGCAATACAGAACCTTGACAAGGGAATTTTTCCTGCTGCATTCTGTAAAATCGTACCCGACTATTTAGGAAACAGCGAAGAACATTGTGTGGTCATGCATGCGGATGGTGCAGGCACAAAATCTTCTTTGGCCTATGTCTATTGGAAAGAAACGGGAGACTTATCCGTATGGCGTGGAATTGCACAAGACGCCTTGATCATGAATGTAGATGACCTTTTGTGCGTTGGGGCCACCGGACCTATTTTAATGTCCTCAACCATTGGGAGAAATAAAAACGTGATTCCCGGGGAGGTTTTAAAAGAAATCATTGAAGGCACTGAAGATTTACTCGAGGAATTAAGGTCGCATGGACTTGAAATATATTCAACAGGTGGAGAGACGGCGGATGTGGGAGACCTTGTAAGAACGATCATCGTAGACTCAACGGTAGTGTGTCGCATGAAACGTTCCGATGTCATCAGCAATGACCGCATAGCGCCCGGTGATGTCATTGTTGGTTTCGCCTCAGATGGCCAAGCGACCTATGAAAAGGAAATCAATGGTGGGATGGGAAGCAATGGCTTAACTTCTGCCAGGCACGACGTTTTCAACCATGCTTTGGCGTCAAAATATCCGGAAAGTTACGATGGCAGCATTCAAAGAGACTTGGTGTATTCAGGGAGCAAAAATGTAACCGATGCGGTTACGAATTCCTTGCTGAATGCGGGTAAATTGGTCCTATCGCCTACCCGCACCTATGCCCCCATTGTGATAGAAATATTAAAACAACACAAAAGCAAGATTCATGGAATGGTTCATTGCTCAGGTGGGGGGCAAACAAAGATTTTGCATTTTGCGAAAGGGGTGAAGATTGTAAAAAACAACCTTTTTCCGATTCCGGTTTTGTTTCAAATGATACAAGAAGAATCAAAAACCTCATGGCGGGAAATGTACAAGGTGTTTAACATGGGGCACCGATTAGAAATGTATACGGACCCAATGACTGCACAGGAAATGATTAAGACATCGGCAAAGTTCGGAGTTGAAGCAAAAATCATTGGTCATGTAGAGGCTTCGGGGTCAAAGGAGTTAGTCATATCGAGTGAACATGGTGTTTTTAGTTATGAATAACCTGATTTTTACGAAAATACTTTAACAAACCAAAAGGATTTCATATTTTTGCCCTCCCAAACTTAAAAGGTGGGATGGGTGAGTGGCTTAAACCAACAGTTTGCTAAACTGTCGTACGGGTAACTGTACCGCGAGTTCGAATCTCGCTCCCACCGCAACAATGTGAAGGTGAGCGATGAGAAATTGAAATATTGTAAAAGCGAATTTGATCAAAATCGGGGCGTAGCGTAGTCCGGTCATCGCGCCTGGTTTGGGACCAGGAGGTCGCAGGTTCGAATCCTGCCGCCCCGACCAGGGGATGAGTAATCATCCCCTTTTTTATTAATACGATTTAGGTCCCGTAGCTCAGTCCGCCTCGGCGGAAGCAACTGCTAGTAAGTTGTATTGAGTATTGAAATCATGGTCCGCTAGCTCAGTCCGCCTCGGCGGAAGCAACTGCTAGTA
>RFQZ01000047.1 GCA_009924735.1 Flavobacteriia bacterium
CATATTGGTTGGTAGCAACAGATTGTCTTTCGGCATATACTACGGTACCCGTTGATGAAGTTTGTTTAATTTGAACGCGGATGGCAACCGTTGAATTGGCCACCAAGGACCCTGAGGTGGTTCGGATGACTGCTTGGTAGTTGATGCCTTCCGGAGTTTGGGCAAAACCAAAGATTGAAAACAAGATAAAACAAATTGACGTCAGGAATAATTTCATCGGGATAAGGTTTTGTCCAAAGATACAACAATTGTGTTTTGTGTCCGCTTGGTTTGAACGTTTTGCAGCTACAAGAAGTTGGCGATTTTAGCACTTACTTTCATACGAAGAACCCAATTTCAAATATAGGAAGAACTTTCCTACGAAGCACTATGACGCCACTTTTGCCAAACCCGTGTTACTTGCTGCCCTTTTTTGGGCTTCCGTTCTGTTAAAATTTATAACCATAGCCAAGTCTTATTACTTGTGTTTCGTAATAATCGGTGCTAATGTAATTAAAACCTTGACCCTGAATTTCTTTTTTGATAATCATCGTGTTTAAAATATCAGTTGCATTCAAAAAGAGTTCGCCTTTCCCCTTTTGTAAACTCTTTTTAATGCCAAGGTCTAAAGAGAAACGTTGGGCAATTTTTCCTTGCGGAATAATATCCGGAGCCAAATAAATTGCGGTTAATTGTGCGTCAAAGTTTTTAGGCAAATGAAAAGTGTTATTCAGTTTTATATTTCCTGAAATAATTTCTTGTTTGTCGGCGGAAAAAGTAGTTGGAACTGGATATTTATTTTCAACACTAAAAGCATTGATTTGATTGTGATACCCATTAAGGTTTAAATTAAAGGAATACCATTTTGCTACTTCTTGTGTCAAAACAACTTCTAAACCAGTATTATAACTTCTACCAGCATTCTGAAATATAGCGTATATCAAATTGCTGTTTGGGGCAATGATCGAAATTCGGGTAATGGTTCCGTCTGCAAATCGATGGTAAGCAGCAGAATAAAAATACCCTTTGTCCCAACTTGTTTTGTAACCAAGTTCAAATGAATTTGTAAACTGTGGCCTTAGCGCAGGATTTCCAACTTTAATAATTTCGGCATCATCGTATTTTGGGAATATTCTTATATCCACCTCATTCGGTCTGTCAACTCTTCGGTTATAAAAGATTGAAATTTTATTGCGATCGTTTATTTTGTATGCTAATCTTCCATTAGGAAATGGCTGTGTATAATTGTATCCATCACTTTTATAAGTGTTGTGATTGGGATTTACATCATATTGAATTTTCACATATTCTATTCTCAATCCCAATTCTGCTTCCCATTTTTTGTTTTCAAAGACATAGTTTCCATAAATGGCAGGTATTAATTCTTTGTAAGTTGCCCAACCACCTGCATTGGTGTCTAAAACTGAATTTACTCCAGGAATAAATTGCATATTAGTTGGAATATTTCTATTGCGAAGTTTTATGCCTGTTTCAATTCGACCGTATTTCAAAGGTTTTATATAGTCAAAATTAAAGTCATAAACTTGCTCGTCCGATAATAATTTAAAAGCATCTGTTCCGGTTGTTGTGGGTAAATAGTTGTCATAAAAATATTTTTCATCCTCTCTATGAAATGTATAATTAAACCCAATGTTCAATAAATGACCTGCTTGTTTAAATTTATGCTGATAGGTGGCAGTTGCCATTGCCGTTGTTTTCAGCTCGTCCTCCAAAAACTGCCACAATCTTTTTCGTACTGAATTGTCTGCATTAAAAAAAGGTTGGTCGCCTCTGTCAATTATTTTTTCACTACCGAATAATGCTGAAATAGCAAGTGTGTTGTTTTGATTTATACGCCAGTCAACCCCCACTTTTGAAGTAAAAAAGTTGGTATTTCGATTTCTCTTTAATTGCTGATTAATAATGGTACCATCATCATACGTTCTTGTCACAAATTCATTCTTGTTTAGGGTTTGTGTATAAAGATTGTCTGCTTGAAAAAATACGTTAATCTTATTTTTTCTATAGTTAAGTGATAAGGATGGATTTATTTTAGGTGTAAATTGATATTGTGGTCTAATGGTTGGCAGGTTTTCTTTCCTAACCCACAACGAACCCAATCCAGTTGTGAAACCAACTTTTCCATTGAAACCTTCTTGTTTGTTTTTCTTCATTACAATATTGATGATGCCCGCATTTCCATTTGCATCATATTTTGCCGAAGGATTGTTAATAATTTCTATTTTTTCGATTGCCGAAGAAGGAATGTTGTCTAAACCCGATTGACTTCCAAAACCAGTTAATGCAGTTTGTTTGCCATCAATTAATACGGTTACTCTATCATTACCTCTTAATTGAACCTTTCCGTCTTGAACTGTTACGCCTGGCAAATTTTGCATGGTTTGTAAAACCGAACCCCCACTTTGACTGATGTTATCTGCGACAGAAAATGTTTTCTTATCCATTTTCTCACTTAGCTCGGCTGTCTTTCCTTTTACAACAACTTCTTCAAGCGATGTTGATTTTTCTTCTATCTCAATGGTTTTAATGTCAAGATACTCTGTCAGATTACCAACAAACAGCGATTGTTTTGTTGTTTTATAGCCGGCATATGAAACTTCAAAAAAGTAATCACCTGTGTTTACTTTTGAAATAGAAAATCTACCTTCTTCGTTGGTGACGGTCCCGCTTACAAAAGTGCTGTCCTTTTCTGATTTCAAAACTACGTGGGCAAAAGGCAAAACAACTTTACTATTTTTATCTTTAATAATTCCTGAAATCGTTACGGTCTTTTGAGCATTTGAAATTGTAAATAGAAAAAGTTGTATGATCAAGGTCAGTAAATATTTTGTTCGCAACATTAGATTCGTCTTTAAATGATTGTCGGTTAAGGTAGTCAAAATGTCGCTGTTTAGCGTGCCGATTGTGTTGGTTGGTGTCGCTCGGTGCGCTTGCATCTAATCCTCAGCTTTGCGATGAGCGGAATTGGGAAACGAAATGCTTTAGATTGGATGAATTTAACAAGAAAAACGGATGTCTTAAGTGTGCTACAGTGCCTGGTTTTAGCAAAACTGCTGTTTGTGGCTGACGTTATATTCTAATTCAAATCATTGGCTTCAATGACCTGAATATTGCCGTTTTCACTAACCACAATTTTCTGACCTAAGCTTTTCTTTTTAGAAATGAATTTCTGGGCTGAAATTTTCATTCCTTCTATTATTCGATCGCGAATTTCCTTTAATTCAGAATTTTTCATGATAACATCAATTGAATTTGACCAAACTTATCTTTGTTATAAATTATTTCAGAATTACCTATCGATTTCTCAAATAATAATTCTGGATTACTCTTTGAATTATCATACAGCAATATCAAATCGCAAATATTTTGATATAAATTAAAGAGATTTCTAAGACCACCATAATAACGTCGTACGATTGTATCAGTTGGAATGTTATGCCCACCTTCTTCAACTCTTGTTTGAACTCGTTTTATTGCTAGTTCTGTCGATTCAAGCCAAAAGTATATCAGAGTTATCGAATAGCCTTTGGCTTTTGCTCTTTCAATTGTTCCCTTGAAACTTCGAGTAGAAAGCGTTGTTTCAAAAGCAAAATCTTCCCCCTGATCCAATAGATCTTCAATTCTATGAAGCATAATCCTTCCTGCATCAATGGCAACTTTCTCAGGTTGAAAAGGAGATATTCCTCTCGCTATTTCATCTGCATTCACATATTCTCTGCAATGCAGAATATCAGGCAGTATGTTGAATGAAGCTGTTGTTTTACCAGCACCATTACAACCACCAATGATATATAGCCTCTTATTTTGCACACACAAAGATAAGAATAAGACTATTGATAGAACTATTGCCTTGTTAAAGGTTTGACACTAACGGTTTGCGTGTAGGCGAAGGTGGCGATTTTTACCATCCGCCGAGGCGGATTGATGCGGAGAACGAATGTTGATGCCGCCACTAAACTTTTACGCGAAGCATTGAACCGTCAATTTCTTGTAGGTTCTGTTAGCGGTTCGGCTTTTATTTTATCTTTCAGATATAGCAATGTACTTTTTTAATTCAGTTTGATTTTCTGCTTGTTTTATTAAAAAGTCTGCTACGTCAGCTCTATTAATTCCGCTTAATTGAATTCCTTTGAATAATTTGTTTTCAACACGATATTTTTCTGTCAATTCCTTGTCTAATAGCCTTCCTGGCCTCACAACTGTCCAATTCAGATTTGAATTAGTGATAATTTCTTCCATTTTAGTTTTGTCAGCATAAACGTCTTTTAAAAAATATTTTAAAAACATCTTTACAAGCCAAGAAACATAATTTTTACTTTCTCCAGCTCCAAATCCTGTGACAAAAATAAATGGGATATCTATTTTGTTCTCCCTATGTATTTCTATAATTAATTTTGCGAAATCTGAAAAAAGGGTAGTAGTTTTCATATTCTTACCGGTCCCCAATGTTACAATTAGCGCATCTGCGTTTTGGATAGAATTTATTAAGTCAGCTTTATTAGTTGCATCACCAAGTATCATATTTAACGATTTTTTCTCTTCTATTTTAATTTCAGTTCGAGAAAGGGTCGTTATCGAATGATTTCTATTTAATCCTCTTTTTACTGTTTCTAATCCTATTCCAGCCGAGGCTCCTATGATTGTTATATTCATTTTGCTTTTTTATTGATTTCTGTTTTGAGCTGACCGCTAACGGTTTGGGGATTGGCGTATGATTGGAATTACTTTAGACCTACCGCTTATAGCCTCAGGCCTTACGGTTTAAATGTATGGAAAATTGCGCTAGTTCGATGTTAGTGGCTGTGCATATTTAAGTCCAGTTTTCCAAATTGATAAAAGTTGTTCGATTAAGCCCTTATTTGAATCACCTCCTATATTTGTCACAAGTAACATACCTACTTTTTTATCAGGAAAAAAAAACATAAATGCTGTTACCCCAGCATCACTTCCAGTATGACCAATAGAGCCTTTTTTTGTCAGCTCCCAAAAAATCCCAATTTCTTCATTTCCTTGTTTTTTACTTGCAGACCTTTGATATTGTGGACTCAACATTGTAATATATGATTCAGAGCTAATTAAGCTACTTTGCTTATTATTTCCCTTTATCATTTCAATTAGAAATTTACATAAATCAGTTGAAGTTGTATTTAAATTTCCATCTGGATAATTACTACACGAATAAGTTGGTAAAGGGGAGCCTTTCGTTGAATATAGAATAGCATTGTTAGCAATATCCTTTTGTGAACTCTCCCAAGATGTTGAATTCATTTCAAGCGGAGTAAAGATATATTCTTTTGTAAATTCATTAAATGGTTTTCCACAGGCTATTTCAACTATATATGCTGCAAGTGCTGCTCCAATGTTGCTGTATTCATAAGCCTCTCCCGCTTTATTTTTACTAAAACATTTTTTTTTATAATACTTACCTTCCTTTGAAAGAGTTTCTTTTAAATATATACCAAGCTCCATTCGGTTATTTTTTGCTACTTTTTTTAAATATATCTTTTCAAAAAAGGAATATTTATTATTTGCAAAGTCAGCTTTGCCAGTTAAATAATAAGACCTTATATAATTCGATAATTTATCTGTTATTCCTGAGGTATGCGTAACAAGATGTTTTATTTTTAATGATTCATCAGGGAAATGAGGGTTTACAACCTGAAAAGGCAATATATCATTTATATTTGTTTCCATTGTAAAATAGCCCATTTCAATTGCTTTCATAACTGATACAGCAATAAATGTTTTGCTTATTGAGGCAATGGGTTGGATTGTTTTATTGGAGTATGGGATTTGGGTTTCCTTATTTGAATAACCAAAACATTTCTGATAAAGAATATTGTTATTATCTACTATACTTAAGCTAAATCCCGGCAGATTTGATTTCTTATATAGTTCGGTAAGATTTAAATCAAGAGAATCAGCATAATTTTGAGCATCAATACTACTAATGCCAATAAATAATAACAGAAGTTGTATAAAAATCGTTTTCATATCAAAGTTCTATAAATTATTCCAATTGCATTGCCACTAACGGGATTGCGCTAGACGTTCGTGGGGCATTTTCTCGGATATAATTGTTGCCCCATGAAGCTTAGCGCATGTTAGCAAATCGTGGTTTTTTCGTGTGTCGGAGGGAATGCTCATTTGCAAAGCTTTGAATTGAGGATTGGCTTGTGCGGCTTTGCAAATGTGCATTTCCAGCGTTGGAAATAAGTTTCTTCCTCCTTTTCATTTTCCTATGGACATAAATAGAGTGCCAAAAAATCCAGAAAAATCCAAATTAATAGGATATTCTCCGAGTACAATCCAATCGTTTCCTTGCCTGCTCTTTAAAGTTTTTGTTTTAAAATATTGATATCCACCCTTGATTCCAATTGAACTAATAATGGGTGATTTAAGATAATCATATTCAAATTTCAGGCTCACTTGCCCTTGAAAATCGCTCGAAGTAAAATACTCATAAGAAGAAGCATAAGCTAATTCAGGGTCTCTTAAATCAACAATGGCTTTTGAAAATCCAATGCCTGCATTTAATTCAACCCCCATGTGAAAACGATTAAGGAATTTGCTTTCTTTTTCGTGAAACTTAAGGAAATGGCTGATATACCAGCAACTCGATATTCCAAATCCAATTGCTTCTGTTTTTAGAATGAAATCGAGTTCTCTTGTTCCTATTGCTTGTCCGAAATCGTCAGTTATAATGAACTCGGGCTTGCCAGATGTTTTCCCAAATTGATAATTTCCATACAAACCAAAATCGAACAATGTGTTTGGTCGATATTTTAATCCAATAAAAAAGTGATCACCTGAAGAAATTCCTTCTTCTAGCATCTTATTTTTTATCGCAAAGGAGTTAACATAATATTGATTCAAACGTGCCATAGAAAAGGTATTTTTACCACCACCAAATTCAAAGGAAAATTTGCCTTGATGTTGAGCCAATCCAATTAATGGGAAAAGAAGCAAGACTGTTAGAAATTTCATTATTCCAAATTTATTTTAGTTTCTTTTAAAGTTTCGAGATCAATTATATAGATGTGTGATTTTTCCATAATCTGACCTGTGGGATTCCCATCCCCATCTTTTACCAGATATGAATCTATTCGTTCTCCAATTAGTTTTTTCCCATCAGAAGAACAGGATATGCTTTTATATCTTTTGCTATCACAAAATGAGATCAGCTTCGTATATGTACCGTTATTGACATTTAATTTATAAAGTCCATTTTTATAGATAGTAAAATACGCCGTCTGACTATTCTTTGACCAGCACAATCCCTCCAGTCCAACCAAATTCAAATTGTCAAGACTAACAAGACTAACAAAATTTGGGCTATTAAGATTTGTAAAACCGATATGATTTTGATTTCCGATGATGGTTTTAGAAATTAATAGATTATCGATCGTGACATCGTTGTATGTTACCCATCCCATACTTGGGTCGTTTGAATTCAAAACAGTGTCTAAATTAGTACCAAATAAATCTCGCTTTAGAAAATAGGATGGAATACCTAGAACCGGGGAATGTTGCCAAAACAAACAATCACCAACTGCATCCCATACGGGGAAGAGGTTGGCTACATTTGTTGTGAATTGAATTAAACTATCCCCATTGTCTTTGACAACCCATATTTGATAATTTTGATTGAACACGTTGTCGAACGCAATCCAGCCTTTTCTGCTCCATTTGGGTTGACTTATAATTTTTACATTTTCAACAAGTACAGTTTTTACACCCGTTTGAATGTTGTATTTCATCAACTTATATTCATCCAACTCAAAATCTTTGTAATTAAACACAAATTCATTGTCGTTATTCGGATTAAAATAGGGCGTTTGGTACTGAAAACGTTCATTTGAGAAATAATTCAAAGGTGGCAATTCACCAAAAGAATAACATTCTCCATCTCCCGAAGGAGTAGGAATGACCTTGTCTTTTCGACAAGAAATCATTCCTAAAACCATCGAAAGAATTAAGGATATGAAATGTAGACTTTTCATGACCTAGTTTTTAACTATTCGTTTTGAAACAATCTGATCACCAACTTTTAGATTGCACAAATAAAGCCCATCAGCTAAATGTGAAATGTTAATTGTGACTGATTGATTCCCACTGTTTTGGTTTTCTAAAGTGTGCTGAGCGATTAATTTACCTGTAGCATCATAAATTGCAACTTCACTATCAGTTTCAGTTAAAAGATAATAATCAATCGTAATTTGTGAATTAGATGGGTTTGGATAAATATTAAATCCGCTCTCCAATTCAGCCTCATCAATTCCGGTAACAGCATTATCCTTTACATATAATGAATAAGCTGTTCTTAATTGACTCGGTGCAGCAGGAATCCATTTATTAACAGTCTGGCTGTTAGTACTGGTGGTAATAAACCAGCAAAAAGTAGTAGTTGTAACCGATGCCACATTTTGACTAATGGTAGGTGTATATGAGAAATACGTGTCACCAGTTATCGGATTTGCCGCTGAAACGCCAACGCTTGAACTATTACGTGGCCAATGGCTTATTACCGTTTGCGTCGGTGCAAAAATATCAAGAAATGTATTTGTAACCTGATAGCGATCTGCCCAGTAACTACCTGCCGCAACTCCATTTATATTATTAGCGACAATAACCTGATTGTTATAGGAAGGGATAGCTGTAGTGTTGTTTTGACCTCCAGAATGTTTTACAAAATATTGTGGCAACATCAGTTTTTCAAGAGCGTAGTTTGTGTTAATTCTTCCGTGGCCTGTTTCTTGATCATAACCCGCGGGAGGCACATCGGTTTTAAAGCTATTAATAAATGCTTCCATATCCTCAGGTGCAAGATTATTGGGATAACCATTATTTGTATTGTGTTCACTATACAAAAGGGCACATGCCCCACTTGCCAAAGGAGCAGCAAAGGAGGTCCCATTAATGTCAAGAAAAACGGGATTTCCATATATATCGACATCCTCAACGAGATCAATATATCCGCTGTTATTCGTGTTATCCAGAACCATATATAAATCATTGGTTCCAGGTGCTAAAACATCCAAATCATTTCCATAAGTGGAAAAGGAAGCTCTGTCTCCGGTTCCGTCATTCGCACCTACCTTTAAGACCCATTCATCTTTATATGTAGCTGGATAGTTAATGGTGGCGTTGCCATCATTACCACTTGAAGCCACAAAAATACAGTTGTTTTGATAGCATGATTTCACTGCCTCTTTCAGAACATTTGTATTGGTGGGTGTTCCCCAGCTATGATTTTGAATATGAAGGCCATAACCATAACCAGTGCTTGGGTTATATGATGCCCCTTCTACTATGGCAGGCGCGGCAATCGAATGTAATGTCGAATGGGATACTTGCCCTGAAATAGGAATAGCCATTGAAAAAAGTTGACAGCCCGTATTACCTGCTTGAACATCTCCACCTGCTACACCTGAAATTCCAATGTTGTTATTGCGCAATGCGCCAATTAATCCTGATGTTGCTGTACCGTGACCATCAAGATCAGGCTCAACTTGTGAAAAAGGAGATACATTGTTATAATAATCCCATCCTCCAACGACTTTTGTTCCAGATGAAGTTCCGTCACCGTAATCTTCATGTCGCCAATTTATCCCTGTATCGAAAACCCCAACTTTTGTATAAGTTTGTCCGACTTGTTTGTCCCAAGCAGATTCTACCTCAATTCCATTCAGCGGATTGTAGAGTCCAATCATTTCCGAAGAATACAGTGCGTCATTCGGAGCTGAATGAAATTCTGAGAAAAAATCTCTTTCTGCATATTGAATCAATGGAAAGAGTGTTGAAATGCTATCCGCTATTTGTTGCTCGTTGTATTCTACAGGTATATAAACTGAAAGTGTTGCCCAAAAATCATCTAAACGAATTGTATCACCAAGACGGGTTATTGAAATTGAATCCGCTGTCGTCATACGCAGGAATATCTTAAAGGTACTCAGGCTTTTCCAAGAAAAACCTGTTTTCAATTCAAGTTCATTGAGGACATTGGGTTTAACAAAATCTGAAAGAATACCGAATGTGAAATCTTTCTTATCAATCACATCTTTTATTACGGCAGATGTGTCAAAGCGTATCAACAACTCGTTATCAACGTATTGATTTCCATTAATATCAGTTACAGGATCTAGAGGTTTCTCTTTAGTTGCGTATTTGATTGTTACTGTGTTATCAATACCTCCGTCGTTGGATTTGCCGGTTACAAAAATAGATTCATTATTGACTAATATTTTTGAAGCGTTATCGCTACCGTTTGAAGGATTATTGAAGGATTTCTCCCAACGAAGTTGTCCATTACTGTCATAAGAAAAGGTAACTAAATCTCTTGTGCCATTAATATCGGCTTCACTTGTTACATAAATGTTACCGTTACTATCCGTTTTTACTTTTCTTCCTTTGGAGGTTTGAGTGTCAACCAAAGCCGTTTTTTCGTTTATCCAGATTTGGTTTCCAGTAGAAGGGGCATATTTAGCAGTCACACAATCTGTTCCACCACTTGATTTAGTGCAATAACCGGTGATTATCAAATCACCATTTGAGTCAAGCGTTATGCCATAACCCTCGTCAGAACCACCTGATTTATCAATGTATTCTGTCCATTGTATTTGCAGGGAGGGGTCGTAAGCGATAAGTTTTATGTCTTTATTTGGCAGATTGCTGTTTGATGTTCCAAGTACATAAATAAAATTGTTGGCATCAATAACCATTTCGGAAGGTAGATCATAACCATTACCAGGTGAGTTATGTCTTTTTACCGCAATTTGATTTCCATTACTGCCATTGTATTTAACTACAGCAAAATCAGAATTGAAGAAATTTTGTGCAGATGCTCCACAAACAAGAACATTTCCAGTACCGTCAATTTTAATATCTGTTGCAACTTCTGGCTTATTATTGAAGTTGTAACGTGACTCCCAAATTAACGCTCCATTGGCTCCATCTATTTTAAGTGTTGCGAAATCAGTGTAAGTATTGGTGCCGTAACTTGAGCCTGTGACGTAGACATTATAATTCGCATCAAGCACTAAGGCAGAAGGAGCATCATCACTGTTTCCAATACCGTTATACTGATAATCCCAGATTAATACTCCCGTTTGCGAGTATTTGGCAATGTAGTAATCATAATTGTTACCATTATGTTTGGCTCCACATGTATAGCTGTTTCCAAAATTATCAACTTTTACATCTACACCATAGTCTTCGACCAATGGTAAACTTGTACAGTTTTCCTGCCACAAAACATTTCCAATTGGGCAAATACAATTGAGAAAAATATTTGAATTCCCATTTGGTTGGTTGTTCGAAATGCTAATTAAGTTACCGTTTGGGTCTAAAGCTGTAGAAACATAATCATATTGTCCTGGGTTGCCACTATAAACATCCCATTCCTTATTTACATAAGTCTGTTGAGCGGAGATTTGTCCGCTTAGAATGGTCAAACCGACCGCTCCGATAATTTTGTTTAAGAAATTTGTCTTTTTCATAAGTGTTAAATTTATTGGATTTTTCTGGAATTTTCAATTTTCATTCATTTTTCAAGTCTAAGGAGGAAGAAACTTATTGTCAGTGTGTATGATATTGTACCCATGAATACGGTGTGTTGGATAAAAAGCAAGTGTTTGGCAAGCGAAGCGTTTGCCTGTGTGTAAGAGCTTGCCAAACTGTTGCTTTGAGCGTTGGCATTGGTTTTCCCAAGTAGTATTTTCGTT
>RFQZ01000048.1 GCA_009924735.1 Flavobacteriia bacterium
AGCATAAAATATCTCCTCGAACCAACAATAAACTTAAAAGAAATTACTTTAACTTCGTCTCAATAATTTTCACAAAGAGCTGTGCCGCTCGTATAGGTGCAAACCGTTATGTTCAATATGCGCGACAACGACTTCTCTAGATAGCTATGTTCCAACAAAAAAATGCAGAAAATTACTTGCCTTAAGTCTAGGAAATTTATTGAGAGTCAAACAGACTCTCAACTATTCTCTGTTTGATTTTATTAAAGGCATCTAAAGTGACAGAGCCTATATGTGTTTTAAGTTCCTTCTCTGTATAAGCCTGAATTAAATGTGTTTTGACAAAAGTTTTTTTGTTCATTGGTTTTTTTCCGACAATCATTTCCGGAATTAATTCCAATGCAAATTCTTCTGGTTGAATTTCTCCAGAGCACATTACCCCATAATAAATGCCTTCAGTTTCATGAATTGCGTCATTAGAAATGATAATTGTCGGGTGGTATTCAACTCCTTGTGGTAACTCATAATACACCATAATAATATCTCGTTGTTGAGGCATTAAAATTATTTTAGGTATTTAAGAATTGCTGGATTTTTCCTTGAACGTGTCATATGATGAAATACAGCGCGAGCAGTATCATCTTGACTAGCTGCCTTATCCAATTCCTTTTCAATTTGCTCAAGAATACAAAAAAATGCCAATGAAGCGTTTCTGAATTGCGAGAATTCTTCTGCCTTTTCCGCTTCAATAAATTCAAGTAATGGTTTTACATTTGAAGTTACAGCTTGAATAATTTCTTTTTGTTTAATAGCTTCTGCAGGAGTAAACGTGGGGATAATATTTACAGCTTGTTCTAATGACAGTGTAGCATTTTCAATGGTAGGAACAGCAAACTTTTGATATTGTTCCCACACAACTTTTCCAAGACTAAAGTTATTGAAAGCTGTAATGAATTGAAAAAGAGGTTGCTGTATTACAAGATTCTCTGACACTATCATGATACAAATATACTAAAACGTTCAAACTAAGACAACTCCTTTAAGTTAAGTTTTCATAAGAAAATCTGGACAAAATTCATTGGCAATTTGAGACACGCTATTTGGCGCGCACTAAACATATCAGCAAATTCGCAAAACATTAATATAATGCAAACCTTAAAACACTTCAATTATTTTAATGAATAAAAAAACAAATGGAAAAGTAGGGCGCTTTCATTCGTTCATTCATGGATTAAAAGGGAAGAAGCCTTTGGAACTTCGTCTAAAGTGCTTGAACTAAAAACTATATTCGAAAAAATAATAATCTAATGCTTGAAAGATACAAATGCCCAACAGATAAAAGCACCTACCCAAGAGGCGGGGTTTGGTGTTCCAAAGAAAGTTTTGTGGTCAATCAAACATTACTTTTTCAAATCAAGTTCTGTGTAAAAGTTCAGCTCTTCGGTTTGCTGCAAACCGTTCAACAAAATAATAACAAAAAACGCCAACTTATCGGGTGGCGTTCTGCTTTCCAATACACTTACTTCGAACATCGTTCCGACTTCAGAACTAGCGTGATTTTCAATTCATGGGCTTCGTCTGTGATATCCTCATTGACATCTACATCCATACGATTCACACTTGAACTCAATTCCGAGCCTGCTTTAAACCGAATTACATTCCGTTTCACATTCAATAAAAAATCAGAATTGGTACAGCCATTTTCAATAACATTTTCCATTTTTCTAAGATTTAAAAAATGCCCCCGGTTTCCCGAGAGCATTCGAACATTTTACAATAAATCAATTTTCTTTTGGTTCTTTGAAGAACCGCCATACCCATTTCCAAAACATGCTCACACTAAAACTCACGCTGGCACCTATGATGGCCAGAACCACGGTTTTTACTATATCCATGGAATTTATAGTCGCTAAAACTGTCAAAGCAGTTCCCGACAATGTTCCCCAAGCTGTGGTATGATCGTGCGTGTGTTGCATACAATTAAATTTTCATTCTCTTTTTTAGTTTTGAAGTGGTTTTCTTTTTGACTTTACCTAATAATTTGAAACAATAACAAAGAATCGAAATTCTCCCATAAATCCACCGCGCCTTGAAAGATTCGACTGGGACCCACACGACGAAGTTGCGTTTAAATTTCTGCCTGTTTGAGCCGAGGCACGAAAGCGAGTTTCAGAAATTTTAGCAACAAGGAAGATGAGGGCAGTCAAATCTTTCCAGCGCTAGACCTTTTTGTTTACTTTTTGGGGCAATGCCAAAAAGTTAAAAACTAGTTGCTTGCTACAACTGGATCAACTTTCGGGCAAGTCTTTGAGCCTAAGCGAATGCTTATTCCTAAAAACTCGTGCGTTTCTGTTACGTCCTCATCCAAGCTTACATCCATGATGTTCACGCTAGAGCTTACATCAGCTCCTGCTTTGAATCGAATGTTTTTCTTGGTTTTTACGTTCAACAAAAAGTCGTTGTTCGTGCAGCCATTTTCTAAAATTCCAGTATCCATTTTGTTTAGAATTTATAAGTTTTACAATTGCACATTGGAAAAATTACTTGGGACCCACATGGTGAAGAATCGCAAAAATTTTGAACTGTCTGAGGAGACCCTCTGGGCGACGAGTTTTTAAAATTTTAGATTCAAGCCATTGAAGGGTAAGTGATTTTTCCCAGTGCTAGACCTTTTTGTTACTTTTTAGGGCAATGCTAAAAAGTAAGATTAATTCTTTGCGTACCTTCTTTTTGTCCCACACAAAAGAATAATCATTTCATTCCCCTTCTTCAACCGTCGCTTGACTGATTGCCGTAAGCACCGAACCACCTACGATGAGGTAACCCCCAATCGTTGTAAGTAGTGCCGGAAGCGCAACCGGTGCCATCACAATGGATGTTCCAATTGCAGCTACAATCAATCCAAGCGCACGTAATTTTTTGAAGAAAGGTGGTGTTTCTTGTTGGATGCGTTCCCCCACAGAAGAAAGATCATCCCATCGTTTTTGTCGTCCCATTTTCTAAAATGATTACGCTACATCCACGATGGCAAGGGCGTTGTATGCTCCGTTATTCATCGAATACTGAACGCCGTTTACTTCTTGGAAAAATTCAACCATCAACAAAAACACATCAGTTCCCGTTCCGGTCGGTGCAGTACCAGCTGCTAAAAGCAAGTCTGTTAGTGTTGCATCGATAACCAGGTTTTCCGTGTTCGTCAATTCAACGCTGTACGTGTCCGTTGCAAAATCAACTTTTGCCCAGGCACCCGTAAACGCCATGTGAGTTGCTCCCGAAGGAAACGCCACATGCAAATTCGGAACAAGCCCCTGAATTGCGATTTCACCAGCAGCCGTGTTCACTGCAAAAGGACGATACAACACAGCTCCCAAAATTGCTCGGTTGTTAAAGTTGAAACCCTTTAACAAATCCTTAGCAGCAGGATCTGCAATTGCAACCGCCACATTTCGTTCACCACGAGCACTCGTAGTATCAAGCGCACGAATGTCAGACATCAACTTCGTCAAACGAGAAGTCACCCTACCATCCGAAGAACGCATCATCAACGTTCGGAAAGCATCACGCACCAGTTTCCCGGATTTCGCAGCACTTCCAAACTCAGCTCCATTTTCACGTGTACGCTCAAACGCAGGATCGTTCTTAATTCGTTCCGCATCAACACCACCTTTTTCGCGCGCCAAGTGACCGTCTTTTGTTTTGTAGAAAGACAAATCTCCGATTGTGCCTTTCAACTTAATAATGCCAATTTGCTTTGCCATTTTTAAAGTGTATTTTGATTAATAATTCAAAGTTGAGACCCTCTCAACCGCTATCTTTTTACCTCGCGAGTTCAATCAGATAAATCAAAAGTACAGCAGTCAAAACACGTCATCACCATAGGCATGTCCGTGTGGAAAGAAACGTGCATAATTGTCCGTAAAAGGATAAATTATAGCCATTTGAAAATCCTAACTTTGCATTCTAGCACTGTATAGATACTCCCTAGATAGTGTATGGATAAAGCATAGATAGAGTATGAAAATACCCAAACGAGTATGTGTCTATCCAAAAGATGTACAGCGAATAACCGGAAGAAGTGAGAAATATGCCAGGCGATTGCTCCATACTATCAGGCAAAACCTAAACAAGCAATCCCATCAATTCATCACAATTGAAGAATTCGCACAACACGTTGGAATAGACATTGAAACAGTCAAGCAATTTATCATTGATTAGGAAATCCCTACCCTTCAAAACTCAACTAAATACGAACTAAAATGATACATTTTGAGCGTAAATGAATTTACTAAGTAATAAATGCATATATTTGTACCACAGAGTTCTTTCAAATTAGCGCAAAAAAGTTTAAAAGTTCGGTTACTAAATCGGTCACTTTTTGAAACTTAAAGAACATATAACTTATTGAATAACAGGCGTATTAAGGTGTAAAACGGAAATCCCGTCCAGACCGCGAAACGGTTCGTTTAAAGAGAAGCCTCTATGGCTGGAGGATTAGAAAACCCTAGGAAGTATCAAGTTTCTTAGGGTTTTTGCTTTTATGGGTAAAGCCAGTTGGTGTGGAAATGTATACAGTTTATATTATTTGTAATCCTCAAAACATTTATTACAAAGGTTTTACAACCCATGTTTCGCGTCGACTGGAAGCGCATAATGCTTAATTTTGGACACAAATAAATTGTTTGCATGGAGAGGTATTTCTATAAAATAATAGACAACATTGATTTTGTTTGGAAAATCAGCCTCAACGTTTTGGACCCATACAAACAGGGCGAAATGGATTTCGGTCATTATGTGAATAACCAACGTGTTTTTAACCCCTATTTATTTGAAAGCCTAACAGATTTTCAACAACGGGCATTCTCAAGCGATTACAAAGAAATAGAAGCAGACTTGGTAAATGAGGATAACTGCTATTTTGACCGAAGCATCGGACTTTTACATACGGATGGATATTGGCCAAGTCTTCACGCGCACAGACACGTACATTGCTTTGGTGAGATCGTTCCTATTGTTTTTGGCGGCGGCGAGGAACAGTTGAAATCCATCGCAAACAAAGACCGTGAGCGATACCTAAAACTCATGGATTGCGGCCCCGAAGTGGGTGAGGCTATTTACAAAGTTGCACACGATTATTTTAAATCCTTGTGGGATTTTGACACGCATTTTTCTAAAACGAATTTGGATACACTCGCATCGTTTCTTCCTACCTTGGAACTGCAAGCGATTTATTTGAATCAGGAAAAATACGAAGAAGATACAGCGTGTGTGGTTTTTCGTCCTTCATGGGATCCAGAACATGGATTGGCAATTCTTATAAATCTTGATTCGCAGGAAGTGAGGTTATACGAAGATTAGGTTGTGATCCGATTGAAGGCGCATGAACCCTCTTTCCATTGTAGAATCCACCTGCTTCTCCATTCCCATCTTTACAACGCAGTTGGTTTGGGTCTTTTGAAGATTTTTTTAATAAAGTTCAGCGGATTTTTTTGACTTTCCGGTACATTTTCACCCAAAAGATAGCCAAAGGGCTTTAAGGAGTCAATGTGATCGAAGATGACTTTTACAATTGCCGTAATGGGAATGGCAATGAACATCCCAGCGATACCCCAAATCGCACCTCCAATGATCACGACCATGATGGAAAAAAGTGCATTGATTTTAACCCTTGCCGCAACCACTTTTGGAATCAGAAAATTGTTGTCTATGAAATTAATGACTGTATACAGGATAAAAACATACAGCATGTAGATCGGTGTCTTCGTTAACAAGGCCACCAGCATAAAAATTGCAGTTGCAATGATGGAACCAAGGTAAGGAATGAGATTTAAAAAAGCTCCTAACAATGCCAAAAGCAGTATGTATTCCATTCCAATGATGTACAATCCAATTGAATTTAACATCGCAACGATGAGCATTTCAATGAAAAGTCCAACGAGGTAATTTTGAATGATTTTTTTTGCGTTAGACAAGACCTCTTCAACAGCGTTGTGGTCTTTCAGGCGAAACACCTTCCGAATAAAATCCAGTAAAAGTGGTTTGTAATAAAGCACCATCACCATGTAGACGGGGATTAAAAACACGGTAACCATTACATTGCTAAACCGTGTGAAATTTTCTTTAAGTGCAAGATTGTTTAACACTGTTTTCTGCATTTCATTGACCCATGTTTTTAAAATGGAGGTATGAATGTTTGTCTTTTTAGAAATCCAATTCATGAATTCGTTGCTGCTTTCAATGAACTTTTCGTTCATTTGAGAAAAGGAATCGCTAAAATGCGAAGCTTGTGTGTAAACGGCATAAAAGAGCGTTAAAACAAGGCAGAGGGCCATCAAAACGGTGAGCATAATGGACACGAACCTGTTGATGCCTTTTCGACAAAGAAAATTCACCAAGGGATTTACTAAAATGGCCAAAAGGGTGGCATACACAATGGGAACAATGATGTTTTGTGCGATGCTTAAGGTGTATACGAATGCGAATAAACTGATAAAAATGAGTGCGGTTTTTGCGTAAAAGGGAATTTTTAGGGGTTCTTTCATTTTCTGGGTTTCGTAAATGGAATTTGAGGGGATGTTTGTTGATCGTATATTTCCGTAAGTTACGAAAATTGCGCACTTGAAGCGTTCGCTTGAAAGATTTGTGAGGGCCGGGTGTTCTTCCTTATGGGATGATTTCTACGTCCAAGACATTTTCCAGTTTAAGTGCATAGTAGTTAAAATCGTTTTCTGAGGGATTCTCTTCTTCAATGAGGTTGACAACGCAATCTTGGATGGGCAAGGGTTCAAAAAACAAACTAAAAACTTTCCAATCCTCAGTGGTTTCAAATTCATGCTTTTGCGGCGCGATGGGGATGTTCTCGGTATGCATCAGTGCATATTTTTTGGGAGAACCGTCGATGGCTAAATAGGCATGAGGTGCTATGTGAATCCACCCCCCTTTAATGTACATCCAGGGGGCAGCATAACCGAAATCAACCCTGGTGAATTCATTGCTTAAGATGAAGCGTAAAACAACGGGATTGATTTTTTTTTGAGTTTCAAATAAGGGATGAACGACGTATGATTTTTTATTGTTTTTCATTGTGAAAGGTCTTTTGTAAAGTTAACAAACCAAGTAGGGGAGAGCAGGGTGACGTGACTGCCGCGAGACAAGAAATATTGAGCAAGTTCTATGGAAGGAATCAATTCAAAGCTGATTTCTGAAGTACCAGACGGATTCTTTTTAATTGCCTGGCTTTCATGTAAGGGATAGGCTTGAAAATAGTGCGTACTTAATTTACTTGCTTTAATCTTTACTTTTTCCTTTTGTGCGCCCGGTATAGGAAATACCCCATATACATCATTGAGATAGGTATCAATTTCTGAAAGTTCGGAATGAATGAATTTCTTTTTTGTTTTTAGGGGCGCGCTGATGCGATCGAGGCCAAAGGTTCTAATTGCCTTATGGGTTTCTGAGAACCCGATAAGATACCAGTGATTTTCAAATTCCTTGATGAGAAACGGATGAAAATACGTGTGGGTAAATGTGCGCTTGTTATAAGAGAAATGAAGCATGGAAATGGTCTGACGTTCTTTGCAGGCCTCATAAAATAAATCAAAATGTTCAAAACCTCTTGATACGGGAGGGATCATGATTTGTACAAAAGGTCTTCGGTTTTTCAAGGATGCTCCTCCGTCAAGGGTGAAAGAAAACAGTTTCTCTACGGTTTGGTTAAATTGGTGGCTGATTCTTGATCCGCCAATCATCTTAATGAGGTCCAATGCATCTGTAATTGCATCAATTTCATCTTCCCTAAGGGTTATGCCTGTTAAGGTATAGTTTGGATCGGTGTATTCATAGCCTCTGTTGATTTTACAATATTGGATGGGCGCGTCAAAGCCATCTGGGTAGGGCGCCCGCATGTTTGCCATATCTTTTTGTAGGGTTTCGATGGAGGGTCTAAAATGCAGTTTTACATAACATGCCTCTTGGATTTCAATGATGGTAGGGTATTTTCGCATGGAATTCCTAAGCATTCCATCGATTACTTTGTACCTGCGAAAAGCACTTTTACTTAAGTTCATTTAGAAAAATTTTGTTAAATATACACTTTTCTTTTTACTCCGTATGGATAATACGGACACTATGATTTACTTTGTATTCTAAAATTAAACAACATGGAAATTAACATTGAAAAATTGCAAGAAATGGACTTAGACGTTGATGTAAAGACCCCTTTAAAACTTTACAATCCAAATGGAATGGACCATAAAAACAAACATCGCGTCAAGAGCATAGAATTTGACGATGCTTTTACGCGCATTGATTTTATTTACAAAGCCTCCACGTATTACATCAACGGGGGATGGATACAAATGGATAGAGACGCCTACATCCAACCCAAAGGCTCATCGGAGAAATACCCCTTGATACAAGCGATTGGGATTCCGATTGCGCCCAACAAACTTCATTTCAGAAAACAAGGGCAGTACCACACCTATACCTTGGTTTTTCCTGCCTTGCCACCCGATACCAAAAGCATTGACATTATAGAGAAATTAGCGCCTGGCACCTATTTTAATTTCTATGATGTGGCCTATTCACAATGGATTACGGTACCCCATGCCGCAGATGTAGAACGATCCAATAATTAGCAACAAACCCCTATTTCTATGAGCTGCAATTCGCTTTGGTGGATCGCAGCTCTTTTTTATAATGACCTAGAGACATCGTCGCTTATACGTAGGCGAATTGAATTTTACTTTACCTGAAGACGGCTATGGCATTAAAATTAATGTGCGTTTCACCTTCTTTTATGTGGTAGATGTGAAGACCGTTTACGGTTCCGGAAAGCAGTGATTTTGCTAGCACGGCAATGTATTTTTCTCCATTAAAAAAGCCTTCCAGGTCATGAATGCGAGGATTCAAGCCAAACTGAGACCCCACCACAAAGGGCAGGCGGTTTTTTTCAATTGGCGTAACCGTATCCATTCCCACTTCAGGTCTTCCATTGGGTGTTTTTTTCATGTCAAGTCACTTAAGGATGAGATTTATGGAAAAGGTAACGGAATGCATTCCTTTTGTTCAAAAAAAAAAAAGAACGTAAAAAAATTACGAGGTTTAAAACTTAATTTTATAAAATGAAAGAAATTCGAGTTGTAGAGTTATTCGCTGGTGTGGGAGGTTTTAGGTTGGGATTGGAAGGTTGGCAAGGGAGAAGTGCTTCCAGCCATTACACATTACCCTTTGAATCTCCATATAAAATTGTTTGGTCAAATCAGTGGGAGCCGAGTTCAAAAAAATCAGGTGATTTACAAGAAGCGAACTTAGTTTATCATAGGAATTGGCCAAATACTGAAGGTTTTTATCATTATCCTTATGACTTGAATACGGTTGCTTCCCCTGAATTTTCAGATAATCAAGTGGATGACCTTATTCCAAATCATGACATGCTAGTTGGCGGTTTTCCTTGTCAAGATTACTCAGTTGCCGGAGTAAACACAAAAGGAATTGAAGGAAAAAAAGGGGTTTTGTGGTGGAATATTCATAAAATATTGAAGGTAAAACGTCCCAAACTTGTGTTTTTAGAGAATGTAGATCGCCTCCTTAAATCTCCAACGACTAAGCGTGGAAGAGATTTTGCAATTATGTTAAATACGTTGAACGAACTTGGTTATGTTGTTGAGTGGAGGGTTATTAATGCAGCAGATTTCGGAATGCCTCAGCGCAGACGTAGGGTTTATATTTTGGCTTATCATAAAACGTCAAACATTAAAGTAAATAAACCCTTGGAATGGATTGAATCTGAAGGGGTTTTTGCTACTGCGTTTCCTTGTTTTTTTACAGATAAGGTTATTGATTTTGAACTTGAAAAAAACATAGAGACACTGTCAAATTCCTTTAATGAAGGTAAGTTTTTAAATGCTGGTATTATGAAAAATGGACGTGTTGTGATGTCTGATTTCAAAGCAAATTGCCCTAAAACTTCATTTGTTAACTATAGCCTAAAGAATCAATTGCTTGGCGATGTGCTTTTAAATGGAGAAATGAAGTCCGAACCAAGTTATTTCTTGGATGCAAAAAAACTTCTTAAAGAAACAATTTTTAAAATTACGCAGCCAGGGTTTGAAATTGACCAGAGGTTGAAGCGTCAAGGTGATGTTATAGAATTACAAACAGAATTGGATAAGTGGATTTACCTAAAAGGCAGGAAATCAGAGGAACGTGTTTCTTCAAAGGGAAAATTTTATTACAAAGAGGGGCCGCTTTCGCTTACAGATGACCTAAAAAAACCTTCGCGAACAATCATTACCAGTGAAGGGGGACCAGGAGCTTCTCGTTTTAAACACCTGATTGATTTTGATGGGGAACTGCGGAGATTACACCCAGTGGAATTAGAACGATTGAATATGTTTCCAGATAATCACACTTTACTAGGGATTGCAAATGAAAAAGACGTTGCAATAAGTCCTGCACGCCGGGCGTTCTTTATGGGTAATGCACTTGTGGTTGGAGTCGTGGAAAGGGTAGGTGTCGAATTGAATAAAAGAATAATATGAGTGAAGAAAAAAATCTATTTATAAGTAAGCAATATTTTCATCATCATGCTTATGAAATATTGACAGCACATAAGGATGTAAAAGCATTTCTGGAAAATAGTTTCGACGCAAAAATTGATTTAACTGAACGTGTCAAGTTCACTAAAGGAAGGGAATCGGATGCTATAAAAGCAGATGATTTAAACAAGGAAATACGACGTCTTTTATCCTACAACAAAGAATTTAAATTTGAAGTGAGTGAGGAAATGGGGGTGTTTTATTTTAGTGCAAGTAAATCATCTATTGGTGGTTTTGATTTTGCCCTTATCAATCATAAGGTCAATCTTGTTAAGCTAAGGAATATTTGTTTTGGCGAAATTCACTACAGCGATAACTTTAAACGTTGGAATAAATTTCTTGACAAGAACCCAGAATTAAAAGAATATGCTGAGTACTTGATAACCTCCGAAAACGTAGGAGTTAATATTCCAATCAAAAAAGATGATTTTTCTCCGCCTTTAATTGTTGGTGAAATTCAATTTGGCAATTGGGCACTGGCATACAGAGATTTTTTCAAAGTGTTGAAGGCAAACGTTCAGAATTCTATTGATTGCCTTGTATACATTGTTCCAACGGGTAAATTAGAAAAAAGCTTGTCAGATGGTATTGTTACATTCGATAAAACGCTTCGGATCATTCAAGAATTTGAAAAAATAATCACTGTTCCTGTTTGGTTAGTCGGTATTGACATTAAGTCACCCTCCCATTAACCCTTCTCTCTATCCCTGGAATTCCATCCCAAATCATACCCATTTGAAAGATTTACCGGAAAGTTTGTTTCCAGACTTTTCTTATTTTTGATTGACAAAAACAAAATCAGATTGATTCTCATTTAGCATGCAAAAATATTATCTACACAAAGACGGTCGCCAGGTGGGACCTTACACCAAGGAAGACCTAGCCCAGATTCGCATTACCCGAGATACCATGCTTTGGTTTGACGGACAGGTGGATTGGCAAGAAGCGGGTACCATCGAAGAATTGGCGGACTTATT
>RFQZ01000049.1 GCA_009924735.1 Flavobacteriia bacterium
CATCCCAGCCGAAAGCTGCCCATTTTTGGTCTAGAGGTGAAATGTCTAAAACTTCTGAAAGGTCGCCGTCAATTTGACGTCCATTATAATCAACAATGGCAATTAGGTTACCCATTTTTCTTGCGCTGGCATACATTGCTGCTTCCCAAACCTGTCCTTCTTGTAATTCTCCATCACCCATCAAGCAGTAAACCCATTTATCGTCATTGTTCAAACGTTTTGAGGTGGCTGCACCAATGGAAACCGACAATCCCTGTCCTAATGACCCTGATGCCATTCTAATCCCCGGCAACCCCTTGTCCGTAGATGGATGGCCTTGAAGTCGGCTCGATAATTTGCGAAAAGTTGCAAGTTCAGAAATAGGAAAAAATTCAGCTCTGGCAAGAACACTGTACCAAACTGGAGAAATATGGCCATTCGAAAGAAAAAACATGTCTTCATTCCTTCCATCCATTGAAAAGTTTTCGGCTGAATACCGAAGCCTGTTAAAATAGAGATAGGTCAGTAGGTCTGTGCATCCTAAAGATCCTCCGGGATGTCCTGAGCTTACTGCGTGTACCATCCTTACGATGTCACGTCTTACTTGAGATGCCATTTTTTGTAAATCCATCATTTCCTATAAATTATGAATACAAATCTAGCTTTTATTCATTTGTGATATCGACAAAGCACGAAATTTGCATTGCAACTTATCAAAAAATACAGCGTCTTTTGTGGGCACTCTATTTTTCCATTTGTTTTCAAAATGGTAAATTCGAATTAAATTCAGCTCGAAATGAAAAAATTATTGACCCTGATTGTCCTATTGCAACTTAGCTTCTTCGGATGGTCGCAATCAAAAAAAGTTCTCAAAGAACTAAAGAAAGTTTATTCCAATGAAGAATTAAATGCATTTAAATCCGAACATGGAAACTTAGATTTATTGTTTTTCGCCTACGATCATGCCGTTTATGCTTTTTCAAACAATGGCAAAAAAGACCTGGGAGACTTGCCTACCGCTGCTCATTCAACCCATTTTACGGATTTTGGGGTAAAGATTTTGTCTTATAACCAATATTTTCACAATGAAACGCCCAACGAAATCATTGGAATTAAGTCCCTACTTGTATTGCAAAATGAACTGAATCAATCGCTTCGCTCGAATTCTAAAGAAAGAAAATAAATGAAAAAAATATTTGCCCTTTTGGTTTTTATCGCCTCCCTTCAAACGATGGATGCTCAGATGTTGTTAACCGGTCCAGACTTTCCCATCGCAAACCCCTTGAATTGCGCCGCAATTGTTCCACCTGCCGGCGGGACCAATTTTAGCGATGGACCATCGAATTACCTACCAAACATGGATGAAATCATCACTTTTTGTCCAGATTTAAACCAAGGTTCAAAAGTTTCCATTGCTTTTGCTGTAAACATCGGATTTACCTTCAACATTGATCCAAGTGACACTTTGTACGTCTACGACGGTCCTTCAATTGCCTCTCCTTTGTTGGGCGCCTATAATTCAGGAACCCACCCAACGGGATTTTTTGCACAAGCCTCCTTTCAAAACAACCCAAGTGGCTGTTTAACTTTGCGGTTCCGATCAAATGGAAGTGCTCAAGGCACAGGATGGGATGCCAACGTCGCTTGTGGGAATCCACAACAACCTTTTTTTCCTCACATGCATGCCTATGTTAATGGGACAGGACCTGACGCATTGAATCCTGCAGACACGGGTTATGTGGACGTGTGTTTTGGAGACAGCATCCTATTTGTTGCCGACCCCGCCTTTCCATACGCTTTGGAAACGACCAATACCGGTTATTCTCAAAACCCTGGAAACTGTGCCTACCAGTGGACCGTTGGTGGCGTGGGACAATTTAACAACGACTCCATTTGGTTTACACCCCCAGCGCGTTCTGGTTATTTTGTAGACTTACGAATAACAGATATTTTTCCACAAATCAAAAGAATTACAGCAAAAGTCAGGGTTTCTCAATTGCCTAATTTTGCAGGAACGGGGCCTTACCAAGACACGGTCTGTTTAGGACAAAATACGTATTTGATTGGTGGAGTTACCCAACAAGATACCGTAGGTGTAGACATTCCGTTTGGCGAATTTCAAATAGGGGGTGTTTTCGCAGGCCTCACTTTTCTGCCTGATGGCAGCGGCGTGCAATATGCAACCAACATTGGAATTTCTGGATTTAACGATACCACAACCATTACCAGTGCAGCAAACTTTGACCAAATGTGTCTAGACATTGAGCATTCATACATCGGAGACATTGAAATTGCATTAACATGTCCGAATGGCACCACCGTTTCCATAATGAATGCCTATAACCAAACGCCGTTTGGATGGGCCGAATTGATTCCTGGGGGATGTGGAAATGGCATTGGAACGTTTTTAGGAAATGACACTAATCTTGATGGCGGGGCGCCTGGTGCGCCGGTTTGGTCCTATTGTTTTTCACCAACCCAAGCAACTTTAGGAACCATCTGCAATGAAAATGCCGCAGGAAATACGGTAATAAATAGCTATGGTTTCCCTTCCATGAACCCCAATGGTGTTTATTTACCCGATGGGAATTTTAATGATTTTATCGGATGCCCTGTCAATGGAAATTGGACCATT
The DNA here is from genome assembly GCA_009924735.1 of Flavobacteriia bacterium. Classification (GTDB taxonomy): domain Bacteria; phylum Bacteroidota; class Bacteroidia; order Flavobacteriales_D; family Crocinitomicaceae; genus UBA952. The sequence goes on from RFQZ01000049.1 coordinate 2,615, forward strand.
ACAGTACAAGACAACCAAGGTATCGACGATGGATATATCTTTCAATGGGGTATTTATTTTAACCAGAGCTTGTATCCAGACCAAGAAGGGTATCAAAACACAATCGTATCTGACAGTTGGTCCAACAACCCAACCATTATTTCTGGACAGAATGATACGGCAATCATCATTCAACCCATTACCCCGGGGACAGCAAATTATACCTACAATGTAATCGATGATTTTGGATGTCATTACGACACAACGGTCGTGTTGGAAGTATTGCCTTTGCCAAACATTTTCGGTGACACCATCGCTTGTAATTTGTTTTTACAAGTTAACAATACCACTTCCTATAACGGAGGTGTTTGGGTTGCTTCAGACACTGCAGTAAACTTCTCAAATTCAAACGCAGAAAACCCACTTATTTCAACCACCACACCCGGCATCTATTCAGTCACCTATACCGACAATGCCTGTAGCAATGCCATTACGTCGTTAATTGAATTCCCTCCTTATGTCTATGTCGATGTTTTGGATTCGGCAATTTGCGAAGGTGCCACCATTGACATCATAGCGGCGACCATCAATTCTGGAACCTTGCAAGCGGGTTACAATCCCCAATCTCAATTGCAATGGTTCAATGGTTCAAACGACAATTTTATCGTGGTTTCAAGCGCTGGAAATTATTCCGTAACCTTAAACAACGTTTGTCATTCTGCCAGTGATACGGCGCACATCACCATTAAACCTTGCGACATCGAGGTTCCAAATATTGTTTCCTTGTCTTCGATGGCTGGAAATCAATTGTTTAATGTGGACTATGATGGCATACAAACTTTTGAGTGTGTGATTTTAAACCGTTGGGGAAATGTGATTTATACCTACACGGATCCTGCAGGATCTTGGGATGGGAAAACGATGGATGGAAAACTGGTAGAAGAGGGAACATATTTTTATAAAATTGAAGCCATGTTTGACGGCGGAATCGAAGTCAAAAAACATGGTTTTGTATACGTAAAATACTAATTTCAGGCGTCAACCCCTTTCTTTCATTTTCTTGTGGTAATTTTGAAAAAAAAAGAAATGAAAGTGGTAGGCATTAATGGTTTTGGTAGGATCGGAAGGTGCTTTACCCGCTTGTCGTTAAATCAAGATCTTTTTGATGTCGCTGTCGTAAATGACCCTGCTGACATACACATCCTCGCCCATTTGTTCAAATACGACAGTGTTCATGGGCCCTTGAAATTGAATTTTACAATCACAGACAATGTTTTGGTCTTTGAGAATGGAAAAAAAATCTTGTTTACACATTTTCACAATCCCGAAGAAATCAATTGGCAGGCCCTAGGCGTCGAGGTTGTCATCGAATCCTCTGGTTTATTTTTAACGAAAGAGCTTGCGGGAAAACATTTGAATTCAGGAGCGAAAAGGGTTGTCATCTCTGCCCCAAGTACAGACAGCGATATCAAAACATTGGTGTTAGGCGTAAACGATGAACTTTTGAGCCAAGAAGACCGCATCATTTCAAATGCATCCTGTACAACCAACAACGTTGCACCCATGTTGAAAGTAATAAATTCATTGGTTGAAATTGAGTTGGCACATATTTCCACGACGCATAGTTTCACCTCAGACCAACGATTGCAAGACGCGCCTCACAAGGACCTCCGAAGGGCACGGGCGGCAAGTCACTCCATTGTGCCAACAACTACAGGCGCTACCAAAGCAATCATGCGTGTTTTTCCGGATTTGGCGACAAAGATATCGGGCTCAAGTGTTCGTGTTCCTGTGATCAATGGCTCAATGACGGAGCTTACAATTATTACGGAAAGCAAAATTTCGGTTGAAGACATTAACAGGGCGATGAAGCATGCTGCTGAAAATGAGCTTAAAGGAATCCTTGGGTATACCGAAGATCCGATTGTTTCTGTGGATGTAATTGGATCCTCATACAGTTGCTTGTTTGACGCACAATTGACAACCGTCTTTCATAAAATGATTCGATTGGTTGGTTGGTATGACAATGAGATGGGCTATTCAAATCGTTTGGTCGATTTGATTTTGAAATTTTAGTTTTCCAAGGCCATTATTCCGGGTAAAGATTTGCCTTCAAAATACTCCAAAAGCGCTCCTCCACCCGTACTTACAAAGCTCACATCATTTTCCAATCCAAATTTGGCGATGGCCGCCGCACTGTCTCCACCCCCAATTAAGCTGTAGGATCCATTGCGAGTTGCTTCACAAACCGCCATTGCAACTTGTTTGGTTCCGTTTTCAAAAGATGACCATTCAAAAACACCCATGGGACCATTCCATAATATCGTTTTGCTTTTTTTAATGATTTGCTCAAATTCGATGATTGCTTTTGGACCGATGTCCAAGCCCATCCAACCACTTGGAATACAATGCGTATCTGCAAACATGACCTCTGCCGTTTCTGAAAAAGAATGGGCAAGCACACTGTCGACGGGTATGTGGATGTTCACTTTTTTACTTTTGGCAAGGGCTAAGATTTCATTGACTTTTTCTATGCGTTCTGGTTCATACAAAGAATTTCCTATTTCTCCCCCGAGTGCTTTTGCAAAAGTGTAGGCCATTCCCCCTCCAATGATGATGTCTGAAGCAATGTTCAATAAATTCTCAATTATTAAAATTTTATCTGAAACTTTTGCCCCTCCAATAATGGCTACAAAAGGGTTCAATGGATTATCTAGAATTTTTTTTGCATTTTGTACTTCAGCTTCCATTAAAAAACCCATCATTTTATCGTTTGGAAAGAAAGAAGCCAATTGGGTTGTGCTTGCATGCGCGCGATGCGCCGCACCAAAAGCATCATTTACATAACAATCTCCAAGTTTAGCTAAGGTTTCCGCAAAACCCATTCCCCCTTCAGTTTCTTCGGAGTTAAATCGAACATTTTCATAAAGCACAACGCTTCCCTGTTTTAATGATTCACGCATTTCACTTGTTGTTTCCTCAGCAAAAGAATCACAAAACATCACGGGCATCCCCAAAAGATTTTCGAGACATGGCAAAACCTGGCGCAATGAAAAATGTGCTTCGGGTCCGTTTTTCGGCCGGCCAAAATGGGAAAGTAACCGAACCGAACCACCCTGTTTTAGTATGTGTTGGATGGTGGGTATTGCCGCCCGAATCCGTTTGTCATCCGTTACCCTTGCAGTTTCTTTGTGTAAAGGGACATTAAAATCCACACGAACAATCGCAACTCTATTTTGAAAATCATATTGACTGAAATCTTGCACGGCACCTAATTTTTTTCAAAGCTAAAATATTTTCATCAAATTGAGATTTCGATAAATCACAAACCAAAATAATTATGCAGTTTTGTATAAATAAAATCTAATATGAAGTATCTTTTTGTTGTAGTCATTGCCAGTGTAGCCTTGTTGGGTTGTAAATCTTATACTAACCCTTCAAATGACGTCTCCTTTGAAGGAGCAGAAGCAACCTATAACCCTGATGAAGAACCTTTTTTAATAGATACGGCCTTAATGGATTTGGATTGGGGAGATGCTTATGATTACTACGACCCGTATGTTTTTCCCGTTTATCATCCTTCCCGCACCTTAACGGTTGATTTAATTCACACAAAAATCGAAGCAAGTTTTAATTGGGAGGAGTCACAAATGAACGGTAAGGCAACGATTTCCATGAAACCACATAATTTACCCATTGACAGCGTGAGCTTGGATGCCAAAGGAATGGAAATCATTGCTGTTGAAATGAACGGCAAAGCCTTGTCTTATGATTATATTGATTTATCGAAGTTAAACATTCGATTGGGGAGGACTTTCACGAAAAGCGAGTTGATTACAATTTCCATTCAATACATTTCGAAACCAGAGGAGCGTATCGAAGGAGGCAGTGATGCCATCACGTCAGATAAAGGTTTGTTTTTCATCAATCCAAAAGGAGAAGAAAAGGATAAAATGCCTCAGATTTGGACACAAGGGGAAACGGAGTCAAATTCAGTTTGGTTTCCAACGATCGATGCCCCGAATGTAAAATCCAGCGAAGAAGTAATTTTAACCGTTGAAGATAAATACACCACCTTATCAAACGGAAAGTTAATCAGCTCAATAAAAAACAAAAACGGTACACGGACAGACCATTGGAAACAAGATTTACCGCACGCACCTTATTTGTTTATGCTTGCTGTGGGAGAATTTAAAGTGGTAAAGGACCAATATACCCGAGGGGATGGTAAAAAAATAGAGGTAAACTACTACGTAGAGCCTGCTTATGAATCTTCCGCAAAGGCCATATTTGGGAAAACCCCTAAAATGATTGCTTTCTTTTCTAAAAAGCTAGGCGTAGAATATCCGTGGGACAAATATTCAGAAATCGTTGTTCGAGATTATGTTTCAGGTGCAATGGAAAACACGGGTGCTGTGGTATTCGGAGATTTCCTATACAAAACCAAAGAAGAATTGCTAGATGGAAATGACGAGTCTACGATTGCACATGAATTGTTTCATCATTGGTTTGGTGATTTGGTTACCTGCGAATCTTGGTCTAACCTACCCTTAAATGAGTCATTTGCTAATTATTCTCAATACCTGTGGGATGAATACGAATATGGATTGGATGAAGCGGATTATAATGCAGAATTAGAATCGGATCAATACTATCAAGCAGCAGGTTACCATAATTTAATCGACTTCATGTATGAAGATAAAGAAAGAATGTTTGACCGCCATTCATATAACAAAGGAGGACGCATTTTACACATGCTACGCAATTATCTGGGAGATGAAACCTTTTTTCTAGGATTGAACAAATACCTAACCTCCAAATCTTTCAAAAGTGCTGAGGTTCATGATTTAAGATTGGCTTTTGAAGAAGTTAGCGGAGAAGACCTGAATTGGTTTTTTAACCAATGGTTTTTAGCAAAAGGACATCCTGTTATTTTTACAGATCAAAAAATTGACCAAGAAAACCATACCGTTACTTTGTCAGTTCAACAAGCTCAATCTTTCGACCTATTTAGATTGCCCGTTAAAATTGCGCTTTGGGATGAAAATGGAAAACACATCCATCCGGTTGTGCTTGACAGCCTCACGCAATCCTTCACATTTCCATTTTCAGGAAAATTGAACAACCTTATGTTGGATGATGACCAGGCATTGTTGGCGAAAGTTTATGAAGAAAAACCCATTGAACAATTTGTACATCAATTAAACAATGCTACGCGTTATCGCTCAAAGTCCATTGCCATCCAACGCATTTCTAAATCCGATTTAGCGAACAAAGCAACTGTTTTACTAGCGGGTCTAAAAGATCCTTTCTGGGGTATTCGGTCAACAACACTGACAAAAATGGCTAACATCAAAAACCTTAAGGAAGAAAAATTAAGCAAGATGCTTGTTTCCATAATTGAAAAAGACCCTAAACCCGATGTGAGAAAAGAAGCGTTCTCCATAATTGGACAACTAGAAACGAAGGAAGCCTTAAAAATCATTACGAATACCATTCAAAAAGACAGTTCTGGCATGGTGATCAGTGCGGCTTTTTTGAAGTTACCCAGCGTTGACAGCACAGAGGCCCTTCGCATAGCGCGTGAATTGATTAAACACCGAAACGAACGTGTTAAGGTCGCTGCGGCTGAATTGATTGGGGGATTAGGGACGATGGAAGACTATCCATTACTGGAAAATTTAATTTTGAAAGAGACTCCCAAAGATTTCAACCAAGCGCAATTGATTTGGTCATTTGACCAATTTGTCTATCGCAACGGGACCGAAGCAATGGAGAAATGCCTTGTTATTTATAGTTTTTTGAAAGAAAATGGAAACAACTACGCCAAATATTATTTAGATGGTTCCATTGAACAAGTGCTGGGTTTGATTACCACGCGTTCGGACGAAATTGACCAAGAGATTGCGGAGTCTGAAAACCAAAAAGAAAAGTTACCTGGGTTATTAGCTGAAAAACAAAAATTAGCTGATTTGTACACGAACCTTTCACCCCTTCTTGAAGTTACCGAGCCCTAAATGAACATTTTTTTGCACAAAACGTTTAGCTATCAAATTAATCACTATTTTTGATTAGTTTTTTATCGTAACCGTGCTTAAAAATTAAACTATGTTAGAAATTGGCGCTCAAATTCCAAACGTATCTGGGTTATCCCAAGACAACGTCATCATTGATTTACCTACTTTCGTTGGAAAGCCTTTGGTGGTTTACTTTTATCCCAAGGACAATACCCCAGGGTGTACAATACAAGCCTGTAGCATCCGAGATGGGTATTCCCTCTTACAAGAAAAAGGAATTCATATCATCGGAATCAGTGCAGATTCGGTTGTATCGCATCAAAAATTTGCCGCCAAATTTTCATTGCCTTTTCCCTTACTTGCTGACACAGAAAAAAACATAATCAATGCCTTTGGCGTTTGGGGTCCCAAAAAATTTATGGGAAAGGAATATGACGGCATTTTTCGGACGACCTTTTTGTTTGATGAAAATGGGCTTTTGAAGGAAGTACTTACCAAACCCAACACTAAATCGCACGCAGAAGAAATTTTAGCGTTTTACGATAAGAATTAAAAGAGCGTAAATAGTTTACGGTCTACCAATTTAAATTTGTTTAAAAATTAGAAAACATGTCAAATAAAGAAGTTAACACAGAAAAATTAAAAGCCCTTCAACTCACGTTGGATAAATTAGATAAAACCTTTGGCAAGGGATCCGTAATGAAATTGGGCGACAGTCCGGTCGAAAAAGTAGATGTAATTCCAACCGGTTCATTGACCTTGGATTTAGCGTTAGGTATTAACGGTTATCCTAAAGGGCGTGTCGTGGAAATATATGGACCAGAATCTTCCGGTAAAACTACCTTGGCGATTCATGCGATAGCTGAAGTACAAAAACAAGGAGGCATTGCCGCTTTCATAGATGCAGAGCATGCATTCGATCAATTCTACGCGCAAAAACTTGGCGTTGACATTGCAAACTTATTGATCTCACAACCGGACAATGGTGAACAAGCTTTGGAAATTGCAGATAATTTAATTCGTTCTGGTGCCATCGATTTAATTGTAATTGACTCCGTTGCTGCGCTTACACCCAAGGCAGAAATTGAAGGAGAAATGGGAGATTCTCAAATGGGACTTCAAGCGAGGTTAATGTCTAAAGCACTTAGAAAATTAACCGGTTCTATCAACAAGGCCAATTGTTGCTGTATTTTCATTAACCAATTGAGGGATAAAATTGGGGTAATGTTTGGAAACCCGGAAACCACAACAGGAGGTAACGCTCTTAAATTTTATGCATCCGTGCGTATTGACATCAGAAAAGCAACACAGATAAAAGATGGCGAAGACATCGTTGGAAACAGGGTGAAGGTAAAAGTTGTTAAAAACAAAGTGGCTCCACCTTTCAGAAAAGCTGAATTCGACGTACTCTACGGCGAAGGCATTTCAAAAGTAGGCGAAATCATAGACCTTGGTGTGGAATTGAACATCCTAAAAAAGAGTGGGTCTTGGTTTTCATATGGGGAAACGCGACTTGGACAGGGAAGAGAATCCATCAAATCCTTGCTTTTGGATAATCCAGAGCTTAGCGAAGAATTAGAATTAAAAATTAAAACAGCGCTCACCACGAAAACCGAGCCGATTGTTGCGGAATAATCGTATTTTAGTGCT
>RFQZ01000050.1 GCA_009924735.1 Flavobacteriia bacterium
AATCCTCGCAGCACGTGCACGTCACGCCGCAAGGAAAGCCAGGGAAATGGTTCAACGTACATTTTTACGTTGAACCATTTCCCTGGCTTTCCTTGCGGCGTGACGTGCACGTGCTGCGAGGATTACTTTCTCAACAATTACCCTTGCTTCCGCAGGATGTTCTTCTAGGTACGCACTCAACATTTCTGAAACCGCTTGTGAAACGGGAGCAGTAACTTCACGATTTCCAAGTTTTGTTTTTGTTTGACCTTCGAATTGAGGTTCTTGAACTTTAACAGAAACCACCGCGGTAAGTCCTTCCCTAAAATCATCCCCATCAATCTCAATTTTTTCTTTAGCCAAAATCCCACTATCTGTAGCGTATTTTTTCAATGTATTTGTAAGTCCACGTCGAAAACCTGACAAGTGTGTTCCACCTTCATGCGTGTTGATGTTGTTTACATAAGCTTGAATGTTTTCCGTGTAGGAAGTATTGTAGGTCAACGCTACCTCTACAGGAATGCCTTCTCGTTCTCCTTCAAAATAGATTACGTCTTGTATAAGTGCTTCTCTGTTTCGATCCAGGTAGGTTGCAAACTCACGTAAACCTCCTTCGGAGAAGAAAACGGTTTTAACGGGTGCTTCTCCCTCAGGAACATTACGAAGGTCGGTTAGGTTAATGGTAATTCCTTTGTTTAGGAAAGCCAACTCACGCATTCTTGCTGCAACGGTATCAAAGTTATACTCCGTGTAATCAAAGATGGATGGATCCGGAAGGAAAGTCACTTCTGTACCCGTCTCATTCGATTCACCAATGACTTTTACATCGTACAACGGTTTACCAATTTTATACTCTTGTTGAAAAATTTTACCATCTCGTCTTACGGTTGCTGAGAGGTGAATGGACAATGCGTTGACACAAGAAACCCCCACACCGTGCAATCCCCCAGACACTTTGTAGGTATCCTTATCGAACTTTCCACCGGCATGTAAAACAGTCATTACAACCTCAAGGGCGGATTTTTTTTCTTTTGTATGCATCGCCGTTGGAATCCCACGGCCATTGTCAATTACGGTAATAGAATTGTTTTCATTGATAAAAACATCGATGCGGTTACAATGTCCGGCCAAGGCCTCATCAATTGAATTGTCTACTACCTCGTACACCAAATGGTGCAACCCTTTCACACCAACATCCCCAATGTACATTGCAGGACGTTTACGAACTGCTTCTAACCCTTCTAAAACCTGAATATTATCTGCTGAATAATCGTCTCTTTTTTCCGCTTCGCTCATACTTTATTTTGATAGAAAATTATTAAAAATTTAACCTAACAAAAATACAAAAATCAGTGCGTATTTAGCCACAGTCAAGGCTCTCTGAAGCCCAACTTATCAACAATATTTCAACGAAATTACTTTGATTCGATCCAAGAAATTATTTCTGGGTCAACCGGTGAAACATTGGGAGAAATCACCTTTTCTAAAAACCCATTTTCGTCTAAAAGGTATTTTTGAAAATTCCACTTTACTTCATTGTCTTCCAAACCATTTTTTGAAAGTGAAGTTAGAAAGGAATAAACGGGATCCATGTCTTTTCCCTTCACTGAGATTTTCGACATCATCGGGAAGGACACGCCATAATTTTTACTGCAAAACTGCGCGATGTCTTCATTGCTACCTGGCTCTTGGGAGAGAAAATCATTTGCTGGAAAGCCTACAATCATAAAGCCTTGGTCTTTATACTTTTTATAAAGCGCTTCCAATTCTTTATACTGAGGGGTTAATCCACATTTGGATGCCGTATTCACGACCATTATTTTTTTTCCTTTTAGGTCAGCAAAATTAAAAGGTTTGCCCTCGATGTCGGTAACGGTAAAACTGTGAATGCTCATTTTGGTCGTATTAGAAAGGTTTGAATTGCTGTCAACGCTAGGTTTTGTACTTGTGGTACCGCAAGCACCCAAGAGGTAAATGCCAAGAAAGAAAAAGATAGATTTCATAAGATTTTTTAAAAGTAACAAACGATAACCAAATTGGTTTTATCTCGTTAGAATTTCAGTGAAAATACCACTCATTTTATTAGCAATGGTTTTGATTCCATGGACGGCCAAGGGACAAGACTTCAAGATTTCGGGGAATTGGACCGGAATACTTACCGACACCTTTAATAAATCCTTGAATTCATACCCAGTTATTCTGCAGGTCAAAGCGATTGGAAACAGCGCTACAGGGGTATTTCGAATCGAGAAGAATGGAAACTTTTACCAATATGTGGTGAACGGTGATTTTTCCAACCTCAAGGATTTCAGTCTTCAATCTGCTTCAAAACCTTCCAGTTTTTGTAAAGGATGTGCCACATTTCCCTTTCAATTCAGCTTCAAGTATGATGATTCCTCAGGCTATGTCATTGGTGGATTTACATCTGAGGATCCAGATTTAATAGGCAAAACCTTGGTTATGGAAAAAGATCCAACGACTTATGAATTGGGAAAGACACTTTTGTTTGACCCCTATTTTGCCAAGCGATTTGCTTACAACATTCGAATGGGAATATCTTCAAAGGAGCGTAGAAAGCAAGAATTAAAGACTTTTCAATTCGAGCCGATTTACTTTGCCTACGACCGATATGAATTAGACAGCAGTTACCACAATTATTTAAAAAGGGTCGCAAAGGTTGTTTTGGGGCACAGTGACCTTAGGATTAAGATAACAGGAAATACAGACGGCGATGGGAGCGATGCGTATAACATACATTTATCTGAACAACGTGCCAAGGTCATACAAGCTTATTTGAAACAATGTGGTGTAAGCGTAGACAGAATTGTAATTGAATATGTTGGCGAAACCAATCCCATTGATCGAAATGATAACGAACAGGGAAAACAAAGGAACCGTAGGGTAGAAATTTGTTTTATATAGAGAGACTCTCCAACCTACTTTCAAGCAGCGCGATTTTTGTCAGCGCATCATTTTCCTTTTTCCGCTCATTTTCGACAACTTGCTCGGGTGCACTCCCTACAAATTTTTCATTGCTTAATTTGGATTGTACCGATTTCAAAAACCCTTTAGCGTATTTGATTTCCTCTTGAATTTTCACAATTTCAGCTTCAACATCGATGAGTTCACCGAAAGGGATGTAAAATTCAATGCCATCATGAATAAAGCAATGCGCACCGGTAGGTTTTTCCGAGACATAGGTGATTTCTGACAGGTTCCCCATTTTTACAATCACTGAATCCAGTGGATTTGAGACAGAATGAACGACAACCAAGTTCAATTTGACTTTTGTTGAGATGGATTGTTCTTTTCGGAAATGACGAATGTTCGAGATTACTTGAAAGAGGCCATTGAAATTTTCAATGGTTTTTTCATCGTAGGTTTTTACTTCTGGCCAATGCGATATAATTATGTCGTCTCCATCCGTTCTTTCACTTAGCGCATGCCAAAGTTCCTCAGTAATAAAAGGCATAAAGGGATGAAGCAGTTGCATTAATTTTTCAAAGAAACCAAGGGTGCTTTGAAGTGTTTTTGTATCAATGGGTTGCTCAAATCCGGGTTTGATTAATTCGAGATACCATGCACAGAAATCGTCCCAGATCAACTTGTAGATTTCCATGAGGGCATCTGAGATCCTGAATTTATCAAAATTATCATTTACGGAAACCAAGGTTTGTTGGTACCTTGATTCGAACCATTCGATGGCTAGCGAAGCATGTTTAGGTTGATCAAAATCTCTGTTTTCCCAACCCGAAACCAAGCGATAGGCGTTCCAAATTTTGTTTGCAAAATTTCTTCCTTGTTCACATTGTGAGGTGTCAAAGGGAAGATCGTTTCCTGCGGGAGAAGAAATCAAAATCCCCATTCGGACACCATCGGCTCCAAATTGGTTTATTAATTCAATGGGATCGGGCGAATTCCCAAGGGATTTAGACATTTTTCTACCCAATTTATCCCTTACAATTCCGGTATAATACACATTTTTAAAAGGTAAATCTCCTAGGTATTCATACCCTGCAATTATCATTCTTGCCACCCAAAAAAACATGATTTCAGGCGCTGTTACGAGGTCGTTGGTTGGATAATAGTATTTAATCTCCTGATTGTTTGGTTGGGTAATCCCATTAAACACAGAAATTGGCCATAACCAGCTTGAGAACCAAGTATCCAATACATCTTCATCTTGACGAATGTCTTTTTCCTCCAAACGGGTTCCTGTTTTTACAAAAATCAAATCCAAGGCTTCGGACGCTTCTTTGGCAACCACGAAATCATTGACTCCATTTCCAAAATACCATGCTGGAATTCGGTGTCCCCACCAAAGTTGACGAGAAATGCACCAGTCTCTCACATTCTCCATCCAATGCCTGTAGGTATTTTTTAATTTTTCTGGATAGAAATGTATGTTGTCGTTCATTACATTTTCCAGCGCAGGTTGCGCCAATTCTTTCATACTCACAAACCATTGTAACGATAGTTTGGGTTCAATCACGGCATTCGTTCTTTCTGAAAAACCGACCTTATTGAGGTGATCTACAGTCTTTACGAGGTATCCTTTTTCTTGTAGTTCTTTAGCAATTGCCTTGCGGACCTCAAAACGATCCATACCTTCATAGTGTAAGCCATGGGCATTTAAGGTTCCATTGTCATTGAACAAATCGATGGAATCCAAGTTGAACTTTTTACCCAATTCGTAATCATTGATGTCGTGAGCAGGCGTAACTTTTAGACATCCCGTCCCAAAAGTGGGATCAACATATGCATCAGCGACGACGGGTATTTTTCGATTGGCGAGTGGCACCCAAACACTTTTACCTACGAGTTGAGCATAACGAATGTCGTCTGGATTTACACAGATGGCTGAATCCCCAAGTATGGTTTCAGGTCGGGTGGTTGCGATGGTCATCCACTCATCATCCGTTTCATCTACTTTATATCGAACATGGTATAATTTAGAATTTACTTCTTTGTAAAGCACTTCTTCATCAGAAACGGCAGTAAGGGCCTCGGGGTCCCAGTTTACCATTCTTACCCCACGGTAAATTTTTCCTTTTTGAAACAAATCGATAAAGACTTGTATCACAGATTCTGAATATTCGGGGTCCATGGTAAAGTGCGTTCGTTCCCAATCGCACGAAGCGCCTAATTTTTTCAATTGGTCTAGGATGATGCCTCCATGTTTATCCTTCCAAACAAAAGCATGTTTTAGGAATTCTTCGCGAGACAAATCTGACTTTTGGATGCCCTCCAGTTTAAGTTTTTGTACCACCTTTGCTTCTGTAGCAATGGAAGCGTGATCTGTTCCGGGTACCCAGCAGGCATTTTTACCCAACATCCTTGCCCTACGCACCAAGACGTCTTGAATGGTATTGTTGAGCATGTGGCCCATGTGCAACACCCCTGTAACGTTGGGAGGCGGAATGACGATGGTATAAGGTTCTCTTTCGTCTGGGACGGAGTGAAAATAATCCTTTTCCATCCAATGCTGATACCATTTCAATTCTATCGCACCGGGTTCAAATGTTTTGGAGATTGCCATTCAGAAATTTTACGCAAAAATACAAATTACCTAAGATGTACATACAGGTTACCCCTATGCCGCGGGTGTTAGTGGGTCTTTTCAGGAAGGACAATGCCACGAATGGTAAGTACGACGGGTTCTGTTTGATCCGAACTAACCGTAATGGTTTTCACGAATTCCCCTACTCTTTTGGTGTCATAGGAGACACTGATTTTTCCTTTTTTGTTGTTCGGAATTGCATTTTCAGGTTTTTCCGCGGTGGTGCATCCGCAACTGGTTTGCACGTTTGTTATTTTTAAAGGTTTTCCAGATTTGTTCACGAAGGTAAAAACGAACAACTCTTTGGAATCATAGGGGATTTCGTTTCGTATGATTTCAACTTTATCAAACTTAAGTTGGTTGGTTTTCTTCGTTGATGTAGATACTTGTGCATTTAATCCAAAAATGACGAAAAAGGAGAGAAGGCAGAATAGATGTTTCATAAATTAATTTTGTTTTACAATATTACTTTAAATTTCGATTTGACGGTAGGTTCTGCGATATGATTTCCCACAAATCAACGAGCAAAGGATATGAATTTTCCAACCTAAAACCCACCTCCTCTTGTGGAACAAATTCTGCGATTTGAATGCCTTCCTTTCGTTGAGGCTTTAATTTATAATGATCCTCGGCTTTCATCGCATACCAAAAAGTTTCTTTCCAGACCACTTTCCCTTTTAGCTTATAGAGGTGAGCGGTTACCAACGGCTTTACATCGGAAATTTGCAACATGAGTTCCCCACATTCTTCGCGCACCTCTCGCAGCGCAGCTTGCATGGGGTATTCATTCGGTTCAATCCAGCCTTTAGGAAAATCCCATTTGTCATTTCGAAATATCATTAGAACCTTATTCTCATTGAAGACAACACCTCCTCCTGCTTGGATCAATCTAAAATTCGACTTAAACCGTAAAAAATCTTCTTCAGATTGAATTGGGATGCGGATGGTTTTTTCTTCGAGTTTATTGATTTTTTTCAACAATTTTTCGGAATCAAAACCATCTGAAAGGTCAATAAAATTGTCTTTTTCAGGTTGTTCATAACTCTCAAACAACAAGGTTTTGTTCTCCGTAAAAACTTTATATTTTTGCAGCATGATATACGACAAAGATAGTGCGCTTCGCATTGCTGGAGAATTGTTGAGAATAAAAGCGGTTAAACTTCAACCGAAGGAGCCTTTTACATGGGCCTCAGGATGGAAATCACCCATTTATTGTGACAACCGTAAGACACTATCTTTTCCGACTGTGCGCACCTACATTCGTCAACTTCTTGCAGAGATTGTGGAAGAAAAATTTGGTAAACCAGATGTCATTGCTGGCATTGCGACAGGCGGAATTCCTCAGGGAGTTTTGGTCGCGCAAGAATTGGGATTGCCTTTTATTTATGTTCGAAGCAACGTTAAAGACCACGGTCTTGGAAACTTGATTGAGGGTACCTATGAAGAAGGTCAAAAGGTTTTGGTGGTTGAAGATTTAATTTCGACCGGAGGAAGCAGTTTGCTTGCGATCAATGCATTGAAGGAGGCAGGCCTTAAAGTGAAAGGATTGATAGCGATTTTCTCTTATGGATTCGACACCGCGAAGGATGCTTTTGAAAAGGCCGAATGTCCTTACTATACAATAACCGATTACGATCATTTGGTATTGCAGGCGTTGGCTCAAAATTACATTCGAGAGACTGAATTGGAGCAACTGCGAAAATGGAGGGAAATTCCTTCTGAATGGAAACCATTGCCATGAGAATTGTAACAGAGGGATTCTTGGTTCATCATTCTATTTCTAACGTACACAGTTTTTTGACCATTCCTTCCAATCTGAATTTACTTTTACCACAGGAGCGCATTTCAGAATTTACCTCCGACGAGGTTTCTTGTTCTTTTCAAATTTTAGGTGGCATCAAAATCACCCTGATTTTAGGGGAAGTCACTCCTCATTCGATTCAATATCAGAGTGGAGAAAATGGACCGATGAAATTCACCCTGACCATTCACATGGATTCTACACCGACCACCACCACGGGGAATTTACAATTCGAGGGAGATGCCCCTCCGGTGGTTGCCATGGTTGCGAAAGGGCCGCTCACTGCATTGTTTACTGAAATGGCTTCGCGATTGGAGACTGCGATGGATACACAAGTGTGATTTCTTTGAAATCAAAATATTTTAACTCGTTGTCAATCTCTACCCCTAAACATCCCGAAGGATTGACTTCTTTTATACAGCCCATTCGCTGACCCCCTGCTACAATGAACTCCGAAATCTGGTCTTTTCGATACAAACTCTGCACATAATCGCTTCTTAATTTATCAATGTTTTGAAGGGCATGAAGGTTTTCGGTAAGGAGAAAGCACAATGCGTTTAGAACTTCATCCATTCGATAGGTCAAATTTGTTTCAATGGACATTGAAGTCGCATTCAATGAACCAAAATCCCTTTGATTTACATTTAAACCTATCCCCACGATTACGTTGGAAATCTTGCTTCCTTGCGAAGTTGATTCGATTAACATTCCTCCAATCTTACGGTCATTCACAATAAGGTCGTTCGGCCATTTTACCTCAGCGCTTAATCCAAATTTTGCCAACAACGATTTAAGGCATAAACTAACCCACCAATTTAAGGCAGGCAAGACTGATACTGACAGGTTGTCAGGGTTCCAAATAAACGAGCAAGTAAGGTTATCTCCCTTACTGGAAAGCCATTGATTACCACGCTGCCCCCTTCCCAGTGTTTGAAAATCTGCCAATACGACCGTCCCATTCATCACAGGACCTGCTTCGATTAGCTTGGCAGCAAAGTTGCTAGTGGAGTCGACCTCTTCTAATCTAAATTTTTGCGATCCAAAAATTAGCATATTTTAAGATGAACAATTGGAAACAAAGGTATAATTAAAATTATTGGATTAGTTTTGCAAAACACGGTTAATTGATGGCGAAAAAAATAGAACAATCACATTCAGAGATATTATGCAATTGCATTGTTGAAGGAATGCAAGAAAACAAAGCAAAAGACATTGTAATCCTGGACTTAAGAAATGTTTCTTCCGCAGTTTGCGATTTTTTCATTATCTGCACAGGTGAGTCCTCTACGCAAGTGGATGGAATTTCAAACTCAGTTACAAGACATACCCGTAAAATTTTAAAGGAAAAACCTTGGCACATCGAGGGTCAACGAAACAGCGAGTGGGTGTTGATGGATTACATCGATGTGGTTGCCCATGTATTTTACAAAGAAGCACGTGGCTTTTATGAAATTGAGGACTTGTGGGCAGATGGAATACGTACAGATGTTCCAAACATAAACTAAAGAAAATGGCAAACGAAAAAAAGAAAGGTGGTTTTTCAGTGTATTGGATTTACGCCGTGGCAGGTCTTGCATTTATTGCAATTCAATTGTTTTACAATGTTGAGTCACACATCTCAGTTCAGCGAAAAAACACCTTGTTTCAATTGATTGATTCAAATGGCGTCGCAAAAGTTGAAATCATTAATGGTTCTCGTGCAGACTTCAAACTGAACAAGAAAGGTTTAGAGATTGTCAAAAATTCAAAATCAGGTGAATACAAAAACATCTGGAAACAACTTAAAAAAGACAGTCCGGCAAAGCAAAAAGAGCGTACCCTCGAACTTAAAAACATTGGTGATTTAGGAAATTTTGAAACCAACTTAGAGGACAGGAAA
>RFQZ01000006.1 GCA_009924735.1 Flavobacteriia bacterium
AACCTAGTCAATTAAAATTGTGAATATCAATTGGAGTTCGACATATTTATTTAGTTAGGACTACAAAACTTTAATCATTACATATGATGCTCAGGGTTACCCGTGTTACACCAATTTTGATAGGCGTTACCAGAGTTACGCGAGTTGTCACCCGAGTTACGCGAGTTATTTTGATGGAACTGAGAAGTATGGTACACCATTCCCTTTGAAAATGAACCCGAGTTACTCGAGTAAAATATTGGGATGGAAATTAAGTAGTTATTTAATAAAATAAGTTTTGTTGTTTTGGGAGGCTGTATAAAAACGTCGAACAATCGAAAATTTCATATTGAATACTTCACCGATTCGATTCCTTCAATAATTAATCTTTAATCCCATCATTTTTGAGGCTCAGGTATTGGGATAAAGAACGAATTGTGTTGTTAAACCCGCTCACTTTATAAACACCAGTGTATCGTTCCTGATTTCGATGCGTTTATACACGAAATTGTCTATAAAATACTGCTTTTCTTCTTCAGTCCAACCTTTCATTATCTCCAAATCACTTTGAATTGCTTTACGTTTTTTATCGGCCTCTAGCCTTTGCTGTTCATTTTCCGAAATACTGTCGGGAATAATGGGTTTAGAAATGGTGCAACTCACAACCATCAATAACAAGCCTCCGGTTATAAATTTAGTTTTTAACATCGTAAAGATTTTAGAATCAAAATTTTCAACGGACAGCCTATTTTAAGTTACAGTGTTTTTTATACTTGTAAGGAATCTATTAATCGGTGCATTTGGATGCATCAACCTTAGCAAAATGCAAAAACATCACCTTATCTCAACTACTTTACTACGCACTATAAAATAGACTGAATCACCTCCAAACCCTCTGCAAATCGGTTCGAAAACCATTCATTTGTGCCCACTCTGATGCAAGCGCTTTCGTAAGAAGGCGCTTTTTTTTTATGCAATCGAGTTGAACTTGTTCATTGGCGCATACCATTGCTAAAGAGTAGTACTAAGAGAATGCATTTGACATTAAAATCTTGAGTAAGCTACACCCCCAATCCGGCTCCACCTATATCAAAAATTGACATTAAAATCAAACTTAGCTATTTAAAAAGTTTGTTTTAAGCCTAATTATTAAACTTTCAGCTTGGCTTGAATATTGAATAAATAAAATTCTATTTACACATTCAATTTTTTTAACTAATGAGAAAAGACTTCTTGAAGGACTTAATCTAATACTCTTTATGTACCAAGTTACCATTAACCGCCTAACCCGAGAAGAAGTAGAAACAAACACTAAACTTCTCATTGAGTTTGTCGCCCTGTTTACTGCAAAAAACCACCAAGATCTCCTCAAATTGTTCCATCCGAAGGGACGTTTCTTTAACATCCCAGCGCGCGCCACCTTGGATGGGTATTTCTTTGAAGTGCTTAATACCCGCTATGGCGTATCACAACATTTTTGCATGCACGTGAATCACGGGTTTAGCATGGACCACAAACCCGGAGAGCATGTAGTAGAATTTCGTTTTATGGATTTTAATCCCTTCACGATGGGTCCGGAGAATGATCCCAATAAAAACCTAACTCGAGCACTTGGAGAACCTGGAGACGAAGACCTCAAAGAAATGATTTACCGTTTTTCACTCACCTTTAAGGACGGGAAAATCTTCACCCTACGCCACCCAAAACGCTTTACGGCTGATCTTGAATATTTTAATCTTTCCAACTAAACAAAATATGAAAACCATCTCTGTGAATTACAAAAAAATCCTGCTTTCTACCCTTTGTTCGGTTGCGGCGTATGGGCTCATCAATGGGCTCTTAATTGCTATGCCGATATGGAAATATTTGGTCATAGAACTCATCCTAACCATTGGATGGAAACTTACTGAACGTGAAATAAAAAAAGATGAACAAAGAAGCTAAGATTAAAAAAGCATCAGTGGGTGAATTTTCCAAAAGTTTACGATTTTTATATCCCCTATTGGGAATTCACAGTGAGCATTTCAAACCCCTGAAGGTCTATGTTGGCGTTCAGGATTGGATTGATCCAAAAGAAAGATGCTTGGTCTGTGTTTTTGACACAAGCAAGGCGGATTTTGCATATTTTGAAACAGCACAACTGTTTTTTCACGAGGCCTTCAGGGAAGTTCGTACCATCAACGCGCACAAAAGCATCTACCTTTTTAACTTTCCTTACCCACACGTATGGGATTATTTTTTGAAAGGAAAATACAGCCGATTCGGCCTCAAATATAAATCATACATTCTAAGGACCTGTATCAAAGAAAAATGGCATGTCGAAAACATGCGCAGCTTTCTATTCCCTTCTGAATATTTTGAACGCTATGCCCATCTTTTGAATGTTCCGGTTGAATTGCTACATGAAGTTGGCGAATTGTGCAGCCATCCCGATATGAACCAAGAAAACATGCCACCACTTAACCAAGTTTCCAAGCCATGAAATTATTTATTCTATTAATTATTTCCTTGCAATAATGTCATTTCACGATAAAATAATAACCTTTGGTAAATGATTCAAGCGCTTAAACAATTCAAAGAAGAAAGTCCTGAAGAATTTCAGGAATACAAACAGAATAAACATGCTACATTTATGAAGCGCTTTTTAGTTACGGGTGGAACAGGTTTTTTAGGTGGGATACTGATTGGCGAATTGATTGGTCAAGGACATTTTGTAATTGTTTTGGCCAGAAGTGAGCGCAAATCAAAACAACTTTTATCAAAATTCAATTCCGAAGAAAGGAAAAGGATCACCGTGATTAAAGGTGATATTACGCTGAAAGATTTGGGACAATCTCATGATTTAATTCAGGAGAATAAGGGTGAAATTGATACCGTGTATCATTTAGCCGCGATGGTTAAATTCAATGAGGAATTGAAAGAAGAATTGTTGAAGGTAAATGTTGATGGGACAAAAAATACGCTTCAATTGGCAGAGAAACTGGGTGTAAAGCACTTTATTCAAGTAAGTACCGCATATACCTTAGGAAAAGAAATGAAAGGCGAAGAAAAGCTTTACAGTGAAAATCAAGATTTCCACAATCCCTATGAACTTTCTAAGGTGCTTGCCGAACAAGCGGCGATGACCTATACGTCTGTCATGAATGTCAACATTGTGAGACCTTCAATCATTGTTGGAGATTCCAAAACAGGGCAAGCGGATTCAAATTTTGCAATTTATGGTTTCCTACGAGCGCTTTCTGTATTTAAAAACCGCACCCTACACGATGGATTTTCAGATGACTCGTTCAGAATAATAGCATCGGCCGAAGGCACAGCAAACCTGGTTCCCATTGATTATGTGGTTAGCGTATTGCTAGCCGTTCATGCATTTGGAGAAAATGGCCAGATTTTTCATGTGATTAATGCCAATTCCCACACGAATCAACACATATTAAATCGAATTAAGTTTTTCATGCAATATGACCTCTTAACCATTAGCACCGATCCTTATATCGGCTTGGATGATTTAAGCAGTAAAGAGCGTGTACTTAACGATTTGCTTTGGATCTATAAACCCTATCTTGCAACGGATAAGACATTTGATGACCGTCAAACGCAAGCCCTCTTACAAAAGAGCAATCAATTGCCATTAAACATGAATCATGAAATGCTCGATTTGATTTTATCCAGCGGCTTGAGTTAATATCTTAAGGCTTCACAAAGCGAACCACCCCGCGCGATCCATTGGTGAAACTGTAATGCAAAAGATAAATTCCTGATTCCCATTTGGACACCTCAAATTTCATGGTTGATTGACTTGAAATTTCATTTTGATACATTACGCTTCCGTTGATTGCGTAAACTGTAAACTCCCCATTTTGAAGTGAAGAAAAATCCATGTTTGCACAACCGTCTTTGATGCAAATACTTGGTACATATTGCGCTTCTTCAATCCCCAACTGTGCGGAATAAAACTGATCGATGGCCAGTAAGGTATTGTAATTTGTATTTTTTACTGGACAATAGACTTGCAGTGAAGCTGTATAGGCTGCAACCAATGGAGGGTTAACAAGGTAGGGTACTGAATACGTTGCCAATACGGTTGGCGGTACCAATGTGTCTACCACTTGCCACGTTAATGTAATGGTATCCATCAATGCAGGACCTCCACCTTGCGTGTAATTAGAAGCGATGATGTAGGCTCCTCCTACCGCGTTGTAATCCAAACTGCAATCCAATACCGCCTGTGTTCCTAAAGAGTCTATTACATTGGGGATGTTGTTGTTGTTTATGATCAATACCGTATCATTTCCAGGATTTATTGATGCAATCACATTGAAGCTATCACAAGACATACAACCACTTGCGTCTGTAACACAACACGAATACATTCCCACAGGAACATTGGTTAGGACAGAGGCCATACTTCCATTACTCCATTGATAAATATAGGGAGCTGAACCTCCAATTGCAGATACCGTAACGGTACCATCCATGGAAGTGGGCGTGCTTGCTTGTGTCCCACTCAACATAACTTGAAACCCGTTACAAGGATTCCCTGAAATGATGAAAGTTGCATAAACAGAATCGATTGGGGTGTAATAAAAAACGGAATAATTTCCACTGCAAAGATTGGTAATGGAGGTTGTTCCTTGTTGGTAAACCGCGCCATTCATGTACCAAACAACCGTATTTAAGATGACATTATTAGGATTGTTGATGGTAGCTGAACCGTCACACGCATTTGGACTTGTCGCATCCACTACGGTGATTGGATTGACAAACTGAGCTGAAATCGAATTCGAAATCAAAAGAAACAAAACGGCGAAAATCGAGAGTACTATATTTTTCATATTTTTTTTGACTAAGTTAAGACATTAAAGAACTACTTTTCCAATTAGGTCATAGAAATCTGCCTGCGTGACCTCCACGTTGGAATAGGCTCCAAGAGGAATGTAAAGGTCAGGTTCCTTTTTCACCCGAACTTCATTGTCCACCTCAGGAGAATCAAATTCTGTTCGTCCGATGAAATAATCCCCTTCAACTTTGTCAAACAAAGTTTTGAAGACCTTTCCTACTTTTTCTTGGTTCTTACGGAAACTGATACCGGATTGTAAGTCCATAATTTGATCCGCCCGGCTTCTTTTTAATTCCGACGGAACATCATCCTCCATCGAGAAAGCATGTGTATTGTCTTCGTGGGAATAGGTAAAAATCCCTAAGCGTTCAAACTCATTTTTGGCGACAAAATCTTTCATTTGCTCAAAATCGTCTTCTGTTTCACCGGGGAAACCAGAAATCAAGGTGGTGCGCAAAGCAATTCCAGGAACTTTTGCTCGGATTTCACGAATTAAATCTTCTGTTTTTTCACGGGTAATCCCCCTACGCATCGCCTTTAGCATGTTCGTAGATCCATGTTGCAAAGGAATGTCGAGGTAATTACAAATGTTTTCCCTTTCACGCATAACATCGAGCACATCCATTGGGAATCCCGCAGGATAAGCATAATGCAAACGAATCCATTCGATGCCATTTACATCCGACAAGCGTTGAAGCAATTCAGCAAGGTTTCTTTTTTTATAGATATCCAACCCATAATAGGTTAAGTCCTGTGCAATGAGAAGCAACTCTTTCACACCCTTAGCAGCAAGGTCTTTTGAATGTTTTTCAAGCATTTCCATTGGCGTTGAAACATGTTTCCCCCTCATCAATGGGATCGCACAAAAAGAACAAGGACGGTCGCAACCTTCCGCGATTTTGAAATAGGCATAGTGATTTGGGGTTGTCAACAAGCGTTCTCCTACCAACTCATGCTTATAATCTGCTTTTAACGTTTTTAGAAGTTTGGGTAATTCACGGGTACCAAAATACGCATCTACCTCTGGTATTTCAGATGAGAGGTCCGTTTTATAGCGCTCAGAAAGGCAACCTGTCACATACACTTTATCGACCCAACCTTTTTTCTTGGCATCAACATACTGAAGAATGGTGTCAATCGATTCTTGCTTTGCATTCTCGATAAATCCACACGTATTAATGATTACAATTTCAGAATCGGAATTCGATTCATGTTCTACATCAAAAGCATTTGCTTTGAGTTGTGCCATCATTACTTCAGAATCAAAAGTATTCTTTGAGCAACCCAATGTTACTACATTGACCTTGTTTTTTCGTGTGGTTTTCGTTTTCATGTATCGCTTTGGGTACAAAGTTAAGTTTTCCGAATCGAAAAACATTTTTTGAGTTTTTATAATGACTAAATTTGGCGACTTAATAAAGGATATGACCATCAACGAATTATTTAGGTCCTTCACGGATGCAAACTTTCAGTACAACCGATTCATTAAAACAAATTGTTACGACTCAGAATCTTTGCAAAAATTCGATACCCTTTTTGAGTCCATTCGCGTCCAAGTAATCCAAATGGATTTAAGTGAAAGCATCAATGAGGAATTGCAATCCATGGGAAGAATCGATATAGCATTCACCCCAGAAATTTCTTTGATCCGCAAAATTTTTGGTTTCATTACGTTTGGCATTTCCAAGAAGATCTACATCAAAAAGCAAATAAGATATTACTTCCTTTCTTCGATCCACGCTCGGCACATTATGATTCATACTGTACAAATTCACTTAAGTCAGGAGTAATACACCTCGTAACCCGTCTACTCCGCCAAAGGAAGGAGGAAATCTTGCACATTCAAAGGGGTGATCACCCGAAACGAAGCCTCTGGGTATGCGTTCCCAAATGTTTTGGTCAGCTTAACTTTTTTCGTTGGATTCCATTTAAATTCATAGGCATGGAGATTGCCTCCAAATTCTTCAATCAAGTCAATTTCCTGTTGATTCACAGTGCGCCAAAAGAATGAATTTTTATTCAATTGATGGTAGGCGTTAAACTTAACCCGCTCAGATACAAGGAAGTTCTCCCAAAGAAAACCAACATCATTCCGAAGTGCAACGGGACTAAAATTGTTTAAAATGGCATTGCGGACTCCATTGTCATAGAAATAAATTTTTCGACTGTTTTTCAACTCATTTCTTAGGTTACGACTAAAGGAGGGCAAGCGAAAAATAACGAAAGCTTGTTCAAGTAAATTGACATATTTCTCAACTGTTTTCGAATCCAATCCACAAATATTTCCCAATTCATTGAAGGATACTTGCGAACCCATTTGATGAGCCAATGCTTGTAACAACCGGACCAACTTATCAGATTTGTGAATGCGCTCCCAATGCAAAACATCTTTATAAAGATAACTGTGACTGATTAATTTCAAACGCTCCTCCTCTTCACCAGGATTCGTTACGATTTCTGGGTAATACCCATAAACCATGCGATGGGCCAACAGCCGATTTTCCGCCAATAAACCGTGATGTTCAACCATCTCTTGATACGACAACGGGAACAAATTATACTCCCATTTTCTTCCCGTTAGCGGTTCATTGATTCGATTTGCCAATTCAAACGAAGAACTTCCCGTGGCAATCACTTGAACTTCGGGTAAATTATCCGTAATTATCTTGAGTTTGAGCCCAATGTTTTCAACACGTTGTGCCTCATCAATGATGAGAATTTTTTTATCTCCCAACATTGCCTTGATTCCACCAGATGTAAACTCAGACAGAATTTGTTGAATGTCCAATTCATCCGCATTCATCCAATGTATTTCTTCATGGGTGAAAGAAAGTTCTTTAATTATCGTAGTTTTTCCCACTTGCCTAGGACCAAGGATAATGATTGCTTTTTGACGGAATAATTTCTGTCGAATACGGGTTGAAAGCAGACGCGAAATCATTAAAAAATGTATTTATTTGGATTATTTTCCAAATATATATGTATTTTTTCGGATTATATTCCAAAAATATATACTTTTTGAGATTAAATGCATGGCACGATTATGGCAAAACGGTGAAAAATCAGGTAAGATCAATGGCGCTGAATAGACTAAGTGCTGAACCCACCGCGACCCATTGTTGAAAAAAAACAAATTCCAAAACCAGGATTGGGACGGAAAAATTATCTTTGATAAAAAAAGCAAATGATCAAGTATACCCAAGCACTTTTTGTCATACTAGGAATCCTATTTACCAGCTGCGCTCAAAACACAGAAACCAAAAAGACCAAACCTCTGCAGGTACCTGTAAACTCTGGATTTGAATTCAAGTTAAGCGACTTTTTAGGGGAGAACAAGGACCTGGATGCAGAAGTGGAGCGGATATACAAAACCTTAGATGACACCGCAATTGTAGCCCAACTCATCATGCCTGCCGTTGGTAAATACGGTCAAACCCGGGCAACCATAGAGGGACTCATACAGCGACGCACCATCGGAGGTGTATTAATGTTGAATGGTACCAAGGACGAATTCACACAAATGACAAAAGCGTTTGAAGCAACAAATAAAACCATTGGGAATTTACCCTTTTTGTACAGTGCCGATGCAGAACCTAGCCTGGTTAATCGAAAAATAAACGGATCTATGCCCGTTAAAAAGGCCGCTGAAATCACGTCCCTTCAAGAACTAACAGAGGTTGCTAATTCCATTTCGAAGGATTTAAATGACATTGGAATCAACTATAATTTCGCTCCCGTAGTGGATGTAGCTGGAAACGCCACTGTGGGTTACCGAGGCTTTGGCAATAACCCAAGCCAACTCATCCCGTGGTCCAATACCTTCATTCAAGAAATGCAGAACAAAAACATCATTGCAACTGCCAAACACTTTCCTGGACATGGGCTTGTAAGTGGGGATACACACGCTTCCTTGCAAACGATAGACGGAGAATTGAAAGAGGTTAAAAACTACCCAGAACTGATTTCAAACGGTGTCCTTTCCATTATGGTGGCTCACATTGCCGTAATGAACAATGCAAAATACAGTACCGATGGATTGCCTGCTACTTGTGCACCTAAAATCGTTCGCGAATTGCTTATCAACGAACTCAAATTTCGTGGGTTGATTGTTACCGACGCAATGAACATGGGTGGTGTTGTGAATGTACCGAAATGTGCAAGCAAAGCTGTATCTGCAGGGTGTGATATCATTTTAATGCCTGTGGATGCCAATAAGGCACACAAAGAGATTTTAGATCTTTACAGAAAGGATGCGGAATTTAAGAAGCAAGTTGAAATTTCAGCCAAGAAAGTCATCCGAATGAAACTTGCGCTGGGACTGCTAAAAAACTAACCTAGGTAAATCTCAAGTAAACCTTCTGGGCAAGTAATGGTAAGCGTTTTATCTTTTCGATTCACCTTCTTAGAAAGGTCTAAATTGAGAGGTATTAAAATCTCCTTCCTCTGAAAGGTCAATTGCAACAACGGATTTGAAGGATGGTCAATGACTCCGACCACTGTTCCAATGTTTCCTCTTTCTGTATCTATGACTTGAAAGCCCTCAATCTCATGGTCATAAAAGGAGTTTTCGTCCAATTCAGGAAGTATTTCTGCAGAAACCATTACCTTCTTCTTCAAAAGGAACTTTGCATCGCTTTCTGAGTTAATGCCTTCAAATTTTAATGCGACAAAACCTTTGTTTTTTGGCTTGATGGACTCTACAATAAACGGGGTTAACACGCCACTTAATTCTACCAAAAAAAATGAAAAGTGAAGATAATCTGACGGATTGGTAACGTCTAAAAACAACGAAACCTCACCTTTAAATCCGTGAAGTTTCGCAATATGTCCTATTTCAATGTATTCTGTTTCTGCCATTTATTAGGCTACAGGTGCCTCATCAGAATTTTCTTCTGTTGATGCAGGCGTTTCTTCAACTGCAGGTGTTTCTTCAGCTACAGGTGCTGCTTCTTCAGCTACGGGTGCAACTTCTTCAGCTACGGGTGCAACTTCTTCAGCTACGGGTGCTGCTTCTTCAGCTACGGGTGCTGCTTCTTCAGCTACAGGTGCAACTTCTTCAGCTACAGGTGCAACTTCTACAGCTACAGGTGCAACTTCTTCAGCTACAGGTGCAACTTCTTCAGCTACAGGTGCAACTTCTTCAGCTACAGGTGCCACTTCTTCAGTAACCGCTTCAGGCGTTTCTTCTACCGCTTCAGGTGTTTCTTCTACTTCCTCTTCAACAGGTTTGTTTTTCGCTTCAATTTCTGCTGCTCGAGCGGCATTCACTTCCATTTCAGCTCTTAAACGGTCTGCTTTTATTTGCGCTTCTGCTTTGGAAACGCCTTCTTTTTTAACAGAGACTTTATTGTCTTTCTCCATCAACCAAAGGTTAAACTTGTTTTCAGCCTCTTCCATAGTGAAAGCGCCTTTGGCTACTCCTTTGATCAAGTGGTTTTTATGTAAAACGCCTTTGTAAGCCAAGATGGCTTTTGCTGTATCTGTCATTTCAGCGCCAACTTGCACCCAATGTAATGTTCTTTCAAAATCTATTTCTATGGTCGCTGGATTGGAAACAGGATTATACACCCCTAATTTCTCAATAAATTTACCATCTCTTTTCGCTCTGCTGTCGGCTGCGACGATGTGAAAAAATGCTTTTCCTTTTTTTCCGTGTCTTTGAAGACGAATTTTAGTTGCCATGTTGCTTTTATATTTTGAGGTGCAAAACCCCGGTTAATAAATAAATTAGGGCGCAAAGATACAACCTTTTTGAATATCCGCAAATAGCTTTAGGAGATCTTCCAAGTATATTGAATCATTATCGAGCGTGGGGGCTCAATTTTAAGCGGACGTAGCGAATAACTTCGATTCAAGATGTTTGACCCCACCAATGCCAATTTATGGTGTTCATTAAATTTATAGGAAGTCCTTGCATCAAAAATCACATTGCCAAAACGATGTGCATAGAAATAATCCATGTACCGAATGTTTTGCTTATCCCCTCCTGAAAGTGCGGTTGATTCTTCAAAATCTTTAATCACACCATCCATGTTTATCATTTTACTGAAGTACTTCGCGCTTAATCCAAAGCTCCATTTACTTTTAACCGTAATTTCTCCATCAAATTTCACATTGTGAAGAAAGCGATACTTTAAAATTCTGCTGGCAGAATCCATGGAAGTGGAGTTGTAACTGTACTTACGATTCAAGTCGTCGGTCGCGTAGATATAATCTGGATTGAGCGTTTTAGGAACGATGTAGGTGTAACCCGTCAAGAAAGTAATCTCTGTGTTTTTTGAGATTTTTGTTTTTCCTGCCAAGGAGACATCAATTCCTAACACCCTTGACCTTCCGGTATTCAAGAATTTAAAACCCGCAAAACAATCAGGTGCATTGGCCACATCCCAAATCCCGAACATGTATTCAATTGTATTTTGATATTCCTGCCAAAAACCCGCTAAATCAAGGTAGGCATACACCCCTCCTATTTTGAGTCCTTGTTTTATTCCCACTTCTGCATTCCAACTGCTTTCTGGGAGCAACTTAGGATTTGGAAACACCCCGAAATTACCTACACCTGTTTGAATGTATCGCTCCGTTATCGTGGGGAATCGATACCCTTGTCCAAACGATCCTCGCAAATAGGTTTCTTGATACAATTTAAGGTTCACCCCTGCTCGAAAAATTGGTTTTAGTGCGGTAATGGTGTCATTTAACTGAAAATATTCCAAACGCGCACCGACCGATACATTCAATGTTTTGTGAAAAGATTTTTCCATTTGGGAATAGGCAGATAAATTCATTACATGGTTGTTTGGGGTTCCTCCGCCCGCATACATGTTCGCGAATGAATTCACATAATTCCCGGTAAACCCAGCGATAAAATCCAACCCTTTCAGCTGAGGGTAAGTCTTTTTAAACATGTAATCACCATAAAACGTGGTGGCACGGTTGCTTTGATTTGCCGTCATTTCATTTTCATTGTGCAAAATTCGCGTTCGCAAATAGTGATTGCCACTTGTGGCAGTAACCAATTGAACAAAAGGGTCAATGTTAAAAATCAATTGTTTTTGTAAAAAAACAGCTCCAGGATACGCCCGGTACAATCCTGCACTATCATCCAACCATGCAAAGGACATGTTTGAGTGTGACACCATGGCATTCCCATTCACCCCATAACTTAATCCGCTGATTTTTTTCGAACGATACCTCAAATTGTAATTAAAACGAACACGTTTCATTGCCATTTGCTTATTTGAGAAATTTGATACGGTATCTATTACATAGGGACCGGGTTTCGGTGCGCCGATGTAACCATGGTCATAATTCAAATTTCCACCCAGAACCACATCTAAATTTCCATAGGCTTTCGTATGGATGAAATTCACACCAGAAATAACCGGAACATCGCTCCACCATTTTGAATCAGGTACCGAGGGTGCCGAATACAATCCTGTGTAGAAGTTAAATTTTGTAAGCGGCTTAGAAGTTGGGTAAGCCGTTCGAATGTGAATGGAGCCAGACAAGGCTGAACTTCCAGACAATACGCTTGCTGCGCCTTTGATCACCTCTACTTGGCTAATGTTTTCAACGGGTATAAATCCCCACTCAGGTCGCCCGGCGTCCCCCGAAAGCATGGGTACGTCGTCCACAAGCACGGCTACTTTCGCGCCGACACCGAAGGTAAAACCACTTCCTCCACGTATTTGAGGCTCTCCATCCAAGATATTTAACCCGGGGGTTTGATCCAAAGCGGATTCTATGCTGCGCGTATTTTTGTTTTCAATAAGCTCCGGCTTTAAGATGACCATCGTAACGGTTTGCTCCTCCAAAGGCTTGTCAAATTTACCGACAGATACGGTCACTTGATCTTTGGAGATGGAATACGGTTGCATTTTTACGTTCACCGTAGTGGTTTCATTTTCGCTGATTTCAATTTTCAAGGTATCTGAACGCATGCCGCTCGCACGAATCAACAAAACATTGTTTCCAATGGGAAGTTCAATTTTAAAATGCCCTGTAGCATCAGACTGCACGCCTAAGGAAATGTCCCGTTTACAAATCACATTTGCACCCTCAATCGCTACGTTATTGGCATCTACGACCATTCCTTCTAAAGTCCCCTTTTGCGACCAGAAACATGAAACCGAGAGGGTTAATCCAAAAAGTAAAACAAATTTCACCATGGTTATCTAACCACGAATTTCTTTGTGGTAGTTTGTCCCAACGTGTTCGTTAGGGTAGCGAAATAAATTCCTGAAGGGATTGAGATTGTCATTTTCGAAAGCGCTTTACCAGCATACACATTTGAACCGTTTAGGCTGGAAATCTGTAAGTCTCCTAAATAATCTCCAAACAAGGAAAGCGTGCTTTCTTCGTAGTTCACTTGAAAGTCAATTAAGTTTTGGGTTGAAATTCCAACACCAGAATTGTATATCAATTGAATGTCATCGACCAAAACCTCATCGTTTGCTGCACCTCCACCTGGGGTTGAATTGGTGGTAAACGTAACGAGCACAGACGCTGGCACCAAACCTGGAGTTGCCACATAGGTAAACGGCACAGAAAGTCGAGTCCAATTCCCACCTGTAGCGTTATAATTTAGGATGGCAGTAGCAATCACATGAGATTGTGAAGCTGCATCAATGGGATCACGTAAATCATACGCATCATGTAAGATTGTACTGATGCGCGCTTGTTGTGCACCGGCACCTGCTTGTGTATACTTCACCCACGCTACGATTGAATCAGGAGCATTTACGCAGGCTTCTGAAAAATTTGGATCGCTTGATTTTGTATAGTTGTAATTCATGGCATTCGCGGGTGTTGAACTCCCTAAGTTAATTTGACCAAGCGTCATGTTTCCATTGGCAACGATTCCAAAGACGGAGGTTGACCAAATTCGGGCACAATACATACCTGTTGCGCCTGCACGTACACTTGTGGATCTTTCTACCTGTTTGTTTGCAAAACCTGCAAAACTCCCCGAGCCCGTTTTAAAGCTATTCCAATTGGTGGGTTCTTCTGTAGGGGCGCCTACATTTTCCCAAAGTTCCATGTCAGCGTTGCCGATTTGGGATTGTCCCACAGCGAAATAAAAAGTAAAAAGGGCAATGATAACGGTATAAATTTTCATGGTATTCATTTTAAGATTATAACAAATATAAAAAGTTAAAGGAAAATAAATCCATTTTCTCAATTTCAACCAAGAATCTAGGTTATTTTTGTTAAACCATGGAAGATTTACAATACACCGTAATGGAACATTTTCACACCTTACAAGGGGAAGGATTTCACACGGGACGTTCTGCCTATTTCATCCGCTTGTCAGGTTGTGACATTGGATGTGTTTGGTGTGATGTTAAAGAAAGTTGGGATGCGGATAATGGAGAAAAATACACGGTAAATGAATTGTTGGCCTTAACGGCTCAAAATGATTTCATCGTACTCACGGGTGGAGAACCTGCTATGCACGATTTAAATCCGATCACCCAAGCATTGAAAAAACAGCAGAAAACCATCTCCATAGAAACCTCGGGTTGTTACCCACTAAAAGGTGAAATTGATTGGTACACCTTTTCTCCGAAAAAATTTAAAGCACCGATTCAAGAAGCGTTTGACCTTGCCAATGAACTTAAGGTGGTTATTTACCATCCTTCTGATTTTGATTGGGCTACCAAACATGCTGAAAAAGTGAACAAAAATTGCTTGCTTTACCTTCAACCCGAATGGAGTAAATTGGAAGCATTGGGTCCAGACATCATAGCCTTTGTTAAAAGTAACCCGGCCTGGCGTCTCTCGTTACAAACGCACAAGTACCTAAACATTCCCTAATGAAAATAATCTTTACCTTCTTTTTCAGCTTGGTCCTATTTCTTGGTTTTTCACAATCTGGACTTTCCTCCAAAAGTAAAAAGGCCATTAAGTTATTCAAGGAAGCCCAAGTGCTTCCAACCAAGCAATTGGATCCGGTGACCCACAATCCCGATTTCAAGTCAGGCATCGAAATACTAAACAAAGCCATAGCGAAGGACCCTTATTTTTGGGAAGCTTATGTTTTATTGGCTGAATATTATAAAAACCTAAATCAATTCCCTTCAGCGATTAAAAATTATGAAAATGCCTTGCGAATAAAACCTGAACACTCTCGTACGGGATTAACATTCTATAATTTGGGTGCCTTATACCTCGCCGAAGGAAATTACGAAAAAGCGCTTAAATACATAACGGGTTTCATCACCCACCCCAATGCCAACGAGGATTACCTTAAGGATGCGAATGGCATAAAGGAAAGTGCAGCCTTCGCCATTGAATCCATGAAAAACCCTCGCCCATTCAACCCGGAAAATGCAGGGCCTGGGGTAAACACGAACTTTCCTGAATATTACCCCACCTTAACGGTAGATGGGAAAAATTTAATGTTCACACGTGCCTTGCCCTTTGGGAACAACAATGTACAGGAAGACTTTTTTATTTCAAAGTACATGGACAAGGTTTGGCAAAAAGCAGATGCAATGCCAGAAAATGTCAACACTGACAACAATGAAGGGGCACCAACCATTTCTGCAGATGGACGAAAGCTGATTTTTGTCGCATGCGCCGATGAATCTGGATCCTACGGTGAAAACCGCAAAGGAAAAGGAAGTTGTGATTTGTTCTACACGAAGAAAATTGGCAGCAAATGGTCCAATCCCATCAACTTACCTGGAAACGTGAATTCATTCCACTGGGAGACCCAACCTTCACTTTCGGCAGATGGAAAAACGCTCTATTTTATTCGTGGCTTACGAGGTCGAGGAGCAGATACAAAGAACAGTGACATCTTTGTTTCCTATTTACAAGAGGATGGCACATGGTCCAATGCACAAAGATTACCCGACGTCATCAATTCACCCTATGCAGAAGAATCCGTTCACATTCATCCCGACGGGAAAACCTTGTATTTTGCTTCAAGGGGACACGTTGGCTTGGGGGGTTCTGATTTGTTTGTGTCACATTTAAACGACAATGGCCAATGGTCAAAACCGCTAAATCTTGGATACCCCATCAATACGAAATATGACGAGAATTCTTTAATTGTTTCCGCCGAAGGCGATTTGGCATTTTTTGCTTCTGACAGAACAGGCGGGTATGGTGATTTAGACATTTATACGTTTCTATTGCCTGAAGTACTTAAACCCACCAAAACCCTGTATTTCGACGGGAAGGTTTTTGATGCCATCACGAAAAGTCCTTTGCCAGGTCATTTTGAACTGCAAGACATCGAAACAGGAAAACAAGTCATTATCAGTGATGCAGATGCTGTAACCGGATTGTTTACCGTCCCGCTGCCGATTGACCGCCATTATGTTATCAATGTCCAATACCCGGGCTACGCACCTTATTCATTAAGCTTTGACCTTACCTATGCCAAGGACCAAACCTCGTATCACATTGACGTTCCAATGAATCCCATTACAAGTTCCACAGAAAACGTTTTACAAAATGTCTATTTTGATTTAAATAGCGCCAGGTTACGCAAAGAATCCTTTGTAGAACTATTGAATTTTGCAAAGTTTATTCAAGAAAACCCAAGTTTAACTTTTGAGTTAGGCGGACATACAGACACCAGGGGAAATGCTTCTGACAACCTTAAGTTATCTTCAGAAAGGGCAAAAGCCGTCTATGATTACTTGGTCACCACGGCGAAGATCAATCCCTTAAAACTAAGCTACAAGGGATATGGGGAAACACAGCCCCTTGTTTTAGATTCAGAAATCGAAAAACTGTCGACTGAGCTTGAAAAAGAAAATGCACACCAAAAGAACAGAAGAACGGTTTACAAAATACTGAAATGATTTCCTTTCTAAAATTGATTCGTTGGTTGAATCTACTGGCGATTGGCTATACTTTTTTCGGGGTTTTATTCGCGATGAATTGTCATATTTTAGCTTTTGAAAAACAAGTAGATTTTATTCTTTTGGCCCTATCAACGATGCTGATTGCCGGTGCTGGAAATGCTATTAACGACTACTTCGACCTTCGCGCAGATCGCGTCAACAAACCTCATAAAATGGTGATCGGAAGGACAATGAAAAAAAGGTCCGCCATTTTGATACATTGGACGTTGAATTTGATTTCCGTTCTAATTTCTGTTTACCTCAGTTATAAATACCAAACATGGTTTTACATTTTCATTCACTTTTTTTCAACGACCTTGCTATGGGTGTATTCGGTTTACTTGAAGAAAATTACCTTTTGGTCAAATATAAGCATCGCATTATTGGTTTCGTTGATTCCTTTGGTTGCGCTTTATTTTTTGAAACATTCGGGACAATATGAATTTCATTTCATTTATTGGTTTGTAGGCTTTGCCTTCTTAACGAACCTGAACAGGGAGTTGGTAAAAGACATCCAAGACATGCCTGGAGACAAACTCATACATGTAAAATCAATTCCCCTCGTCTATGGTGTTGGCACAGCCAAAAAGATTTCGATGACCTTGTCGTTTCTTCTGATCCCCTTATTTCTCGTTGGATTCTATTGGCCTATTTTCCCTGAACACGAAATGTTTCAAGCAATCCTTTGGACTTCAATCGGAATCGCATGTATTTCTTGGGTTTGGATGGTTTATCCATTAAAACCACAATTCGTTAGCTCGGTATTAAAAATTACGCAGTTTGTTGGAATTTCAGCATTGTATATATTATGTCATTAAAAATCATTTTAGGATCGCAATCACCGCGAAGAAAAGAATTGCTGGGACAAATGGGTTATGATTTCAGGGTACTGGTTTCAGATATTGACGAGACAATAGATCCTGAATTACCCATTCACAAGATCCCTGAATCCATTGCCGTCAAAAAAGCCGAAGCGTTGCGAAATCAGCTGAAGGAAGATGAAGTATTGATAACTGCGGACACCTTGGTTATTTTGGACAATGAAGTGATTGGCAAACCCGCAAACGAAGCTGAGGCTTTTCAAATTTTATCGAGGCTTTCAAATCAAAAGCACTTGGTGATTACGGGGGTTTGTCTGCAGTCCCACGCTAAAACAATCTGCTTCTCTGCAACCACAGAAGTCTATTTTGGCGCCTTAAGCCCTTCGGAAATCCAGTCATACATCAAACTATATTCTCCTTTTGACAAAGCGGGATCGTATGGAATTCAAGAATGGATTGGATACATTGGCGTGGAAAAGATTGTGGGTTCTTATACGAATGTTATGGGGTTACCGACCCACGAACTTTACAATGCACTTAAAAAGTTTATGGCATAAAAAAAGGAGGCATTGCCTCCTTTTAAGATTTTAGGTTCTATTAATTTTGAACCACGAATTCTACACGTCGGTTACGTGCCCATTGTAATTCTTTGTCGCTTGGATCTTCATCTGAAGAGGCTTCTTTTGTATTTGGCATTGAAGCACCTTTTGGGTCAATCATGAAACGGCTTTCTGAAATTCCTCCTTTGATCAAAAGCGCTTTGATGAGTTCTCCACGTTTTTCATCCATGTTTTCTAAGTCTTCTTTCAGGTCTTCAAATTCCTCAGCTGCCCTGTCTTCTTCTTCATCATTGTGGGTTAACACAGTAATTTTGACATTTGGATTTGCCTTCATTTGTTCGATTACATAATCGATTGAGCTTTTTCCAGTTGATGACAAGTTTGACTTGCCAAAAGCGTAATAAATCGTTTGTGCACCAATTTTTTCTGCAATGGTCATTTTATCAGAAACCACAGGTTCGATGGTCATTACGACGGTAGAATATTCGTAGGAAGCTGCAGCAGTATCTGCTTTAAAGCAATGACACTCTGTTTTATTGGCCACTTCTTTGATTCGGATGTTATCGATGTAATAATAGGCTAGAGGTAAAAGCGTTGCCGCCTCTGCACCTGCTTCTAGTTTTGTTATTTTCTTTTGAACCATTGCCGTGGTTTTGTCATTGATCATAAAATTACCAATCACCACACCGGTTTCATCGCCTTTTGCCTTGTATACGTTACAAACTTTATCCCAATCGGAGTAGCTATTGTAAACACGATTTTTGTAATTTGTGATTAACCTTCCTTCTTCAAAATTTACTTGACCGCCTGTTGCCATTTCAATTTTTTCGTATTCAGCGTGATTTTTAACAAACATCATCCCGATGTTGTTGGTCGCATATTTAGAAGCTTCGGCCAAGGAAATGGACATTTCTACACAGTAAAATTTTCCGGGTGTCATTTTTTTCAATTTTCCTTTCGCATCAACAAAAGGAATGGTGATGTAGGTTTTTTCTTTTTGCAACTTTCCTGGTTTGTAGGTCACAATTCCTGCGTATGCATTGTTTTCAGCTTTAGGATTGATGAAAAGCAAACGGTCGTTGGTTGTAAGGCTTTCATCTTTTGGATTCTTAGGCGCTGCAAAACCATAGATGTTTTGTCCTGCACCGTAATCGCCAGATCCAAAGAATATATCTGCAGGGTATTCGACAATGGTTGGTTCAAGACCTTCTATGGCGATGATTTGTCCGGGTTCAGAAATTTCTGAAATGGATTTATCTTTAAAATCTTCGAAGGTACTGTTTAAAAACAATGCACTTTTATCTCCTTTTTTCTGAGCGAATGCAGCATTGCTTACGAGTAAAATCAACAAAGTGATTGCTGCTAGGTTAAGTTGGTTTCGTTTCATGGTTTTTGACGGTTTTAATTAAAACTTTTACTTTTTCTGGATCCACATCGGGATAAACACCGTGTCCCAAATTTACAATATGTCTTTGACTTACAAAGGAATTCAATAATTTATTTGCTTCCGTTTCGATAACTTTATCGGGTGCATAAAGCAAACAAGGATCCAAATTTCCTTGAAGTGTTTTTGATTCCCCAACCAAATTCCTAATTTCCTTCATGTCCATATTCCAATCCAATCCCAAGGTGGTACAATTTAACGTTGCCAAATCCGGCATGGAAGCAATTGCTCCTTTCGAGAAAACCGTAAAGGGAAATCCTGGAAAGTGAGACATAATTCTTTCGATGTATTTAATTCCAAATTCTTGGTATTGTTCCCTTCCAAGGATTCCTGCCCAAGAATCAAACAATTGTAAAGCATCAACACCGGCTTGAATTTGCAACTTCATATAAGCTATGGTAATTTCGGTGATGCGCGCAAGCAATTGGTGTGCCAACTCAGGATGGGTGTAGAGCAATTTCCTAGATTCCGAAAATGTTTTGGAACCTTTCCCTTCCACCATGTAACAGAAGATCGTCCATGGAGCGCCTGCAAACCCAATGAGGGGTACTCGATTGGCTAAATTCGTCTTGGTTAACTTGATGGCTTCGAACACATAAGAAAGTCGATCTGCTACATCAATGTCATCATCTAAATGGACAAGGTCATCAACCGAGCGAATGGTTTTTGAAAACCATGGGCCTTTGGCTTCAATCATTTCATATTTCAAACCCATTGCATCTGGAACGACGAGAATGTCTGAGAATAGAATGGCCGCGTCCACGTCAAGGATGTCGACAGGTTGAATGGTAACTTCCGAGGCCAAGGCTGGGGTTTCAACCAATTCCTTAAATCCGCTTATTTTAGAACGAATCGCCCGATATTCCGGTAAAATTCTTCCTGCTTGACGCATCAACCAAACGGGATATCTTTCAATGGCTTCTCCGCGATGGGCTCGTAAGTATAAATCGTTTCTTAATTGCATGCCCGCAAATATAATCAATTGCCCTTATTATGTCTACCAATTGATGGTTGTTTGTCCGCACCTAAGTAGGATTTCATTGGTCTTGCTAAAATGTCTACAACCAAAAAATCCTCTGTATGCTGAAAGCGGAGAAGGATGTGGAGCCGCCAAAACATAATGCTTTTTCAAATCAAGCAAGGCTGTTTTCGCATTGGCTTTTGCGCCCCAAAGTAAAAAAACGACAGGAGAAGTTCGAGTGTTTAGCAAAGCTATGATCTCGTCAGTAAAAATTTCCCATCCTTTCCCGAGATGACTTTCAGGCTTACCTTCCGAAACGGTTAAAACGGTATTCAACATCAGGACACCTTGTTCGGCCCATCGCATCAAATTGCCATTTTGGGGTACCGCTATCCCTAAGTCACTTTCTATTTCTTTAAAAACATTTCCTAAACTTTTTGGGAAAGGCTTCACCTTGGGTTCTACAGAAAAACAGAGTCCATGTGCGTGACCGAAGGTAGGATAAGGGTCTTGGCCAAGGATAACGACTTTCACTTTATCGAATGGGCATACATTAAGTGCCGAGAAGACCTGGTCGAACGCTGGTAATGTTCGCGAAGATTTTGAAGCATATTCCCTCTCAAGAAAAAAAATTAAGTCCTTAAAATATTTCTTTTCGAATTCGTCCTTCAGTAAGGATTTCCAATCTTCAGCAAGGTTAAGAATCATAAATCTGTCAATACGTCTTGAATTTTTTTCAGGAGATCCGCATGTTTTTGATGTAAGCTCTCAAGACTCAATTTCGAAACTTTTCGCATCCGAACCAATTTCTCAATATGTGATTTTGCAGCCAATGCAATCCCTGCAAACAATCCGATGCATAAAAAGTAAACCACAACAACGGTAAGGTTCAGGGCGCAGTTAAATGGAAGCCACTGAGGCGTAATAAAGAGAAGGGGGAGATTCAAGAAAAGTACGCTAAAGATGGCAGCAACCATTTTCGTGGAACTCCAGAAGACTGGGCGTTTAAATTTTTTCTCCACCCAAGATTTAATGACAAAATAAGGTATACCTGCATGAATCAACCCAAGAAGAATAAACGGAAATAGCAAAACTACATACAGGATTCGCTGGGGAGCTTTCCATCCATGATTTTCAGCTGCGAATCTTTCTGCTTCGGTAATGCCCATCTTTTTTAAAGACATGTTATACGCTTCCAGTTCTGCTCTTAAGGGTTTTAACAATGCAAGTGCTTCCTCATTGCGATTGTTTAGCCACAGTCCTAATTTTTTCCCATACTCCCAACGCTCTGTGACGTTTAAATCTGAATCAAAACAGGTTGGATGAAGGCCTTTTCGTGTGAACATCATGAGGTTTTCATGAAAATCAGTCCATTCTGTATCGTGCACATCAATCAGTATGGAACTGAGGTCTTTTTCTAATGCTTTTGTTAGCTCATTGATCACCTTGGCAGGGTTTGCTTCATATGCTTCGCGGTAATCATTCAACAGAATCCTATTGCCAGCTGAAATAACTAGGTCGCTTCTGCGCAAGTTGACATCGGCATAATTCATTCCAATTGACTGAACATACATTGGGTATTTCCAATCGCAAAATTCCAAAGCAGAAAATCCGATGCGAAAGGGTCCTTTTTTGAGGGGGTTCAGTTTCCTTTGAATTCTATCCTCTGTAAATCCTTCGCCAAAAATCAATATGTTTCTGTTTCCTTTGAGGATTGCGTTGGTTTTTTGAAAAATGACTGCGTTTTTCTCTTTGGTATTCACATTGTCACGTTGACGGTAGATGGGCAGCATGTGTGAAAGCCAGAAAATGGGTTTGGTAAATCGATTAAATACATCCGACCGGGTCATAAAAAAAACAATCGGTCGACGCAACGCAGCAATGATCAATGGATCCATGAAGGAACCTGGGTGATTGCTTACAAAAATGGTCCTGCCAAACCAAAAAGGATTTTTGTTAACCACATGAATTTGCCGATAATACAATCGAAAGGAATATTTAAAGGCAAACCAAAGGAATAGGTAAAGTAAACGCATGTGCGAAATTAGAAATATTCTCCAAGTTTTTTCAACAACGGAATTGAGAATAACTTTATGAAGAAGGCGAACGACCTTTTAATCTTATCCTTATTTTCGTTGCATGCAGACAATCGGAATCTTTTGCGGCGGACTCTCTTCGGAATTTGACATTTCTATAAAGAGTGCTGAAACCATTCTTACAAACTTGCCTTCAAACTACAGGGCGTTAAAAGTAATCGTGTCCGAAGGGGCATGGAAATCTGAATTTAATGGGAAGCAAGGTGTTTTTGATTTAAATACGTGTTCAGCGACCATCGAAGGAGATACCGTTCATTTCGACGCTGCCATTGTGTACATACATGGAAATCCTGGTGAAAACGGTAAAATTCAGGCGTACTTGGATTTGTTTGAAAAACCTTATGTGAATCCGGACGTACTCGCTTCAGCCTTATCGTTTGACAAATGGTACTGCAATCAATTTCTTAAATCCTTTGGATTCCCAGTTGCAAAGTCGGTTTTTTTAGGACAAGGTGAATCGTACGAAGTTTCAAAAATTGTAGAAGACCTTTCGCTTCCTCTTTTTGTTAAACCTACAGGTTCTGGGTCAAGTTATGGGATAAGCAAAGTGAAGCACCTCGATGAATTAGATACTGCCATTGCAAGTGCATTTAAGGAAGGACCAACGATTGTTTTAGAGTCTTTTTTGGATGGCATTGAGGTCACCTGTGGGGTTTTTAGAAACCAAGAATCATTGATGGCATTGCCATTAACAGAGATTGTCAGTGAAAACGATTTTTTTGACTACGAAGCGAAATACTTAGGGAAATCTCAAGAAATTACACCCGCTCGGATTTCAGATGAAAGCCGCATTAAAATTCAAAGCCTAGCGAAGGAGGTTTACAAGGTACTTCGGCTGCGCTCCATTGCAAGAATTGATTTCATCCTTGTCGATGAAACACCCTATATCATTGAAGTCAACACCACGCCGGGATTTTCTAAGGAAAGCATTGTACCCAAGATGTTGGCCGTTGAACAAATGAGCATCTCTACTTTTTGGGAAATCATCCTATCAACCGAACTTGAAGGAAGCAAATCTTAAAGCGTCGAAAAACCATCTACAATCCTGAAAGGGAATTGAGTATTTTCTCCATTTTTGAAACCACATGAGACGTAGCACAGGTGAAGCCATTCACGGTTACAGCAAAAACAAAGTCCCGTCCAGAAAGTGAGTGAATGTAGCCTGCGTAGGATTTAATTCCGG
Source organism: Flavobacteriia bacterium (assembly GCA_009924735.1). Lineage (GTDB taxonomy): Bacteria > Bacteroidota > Bacteroidia > Flavobacteriales_D > Crocinitomicaceae > UBA952. The sequence continues at coordinate 23,746 of RFQZ01000006.1, forward strand.
TCATGCTTCCGCTTTTTGCACAAATCTTCCCCTCCCCCATTTGGTCATTGCAAAGGTCTCTGATCGTACCTGAAACCCCAGCGGTCGGAAGGGAAGCAAAATATAGGTTGAAATTCGGAGAATGGTACATATACTTTAACAATTCACAAAAATGAGACGCGGATATTTTGTTTTCCCTTGACAATCCACTCCCATCAAAAATGCGCAATCCTGATGTATCTATTTTACTCCCCCAGTAGGTGTGTTCCACGTTCAATGCGGATGCATTGGTTCCATCTCCTGTAATTTTATATCCTACCCCATTGAGTAAACCTTCGGCGAAAAAATTGACACTTCGTTCGTTGGTCCAAGTTGCAATTTCATCTACATTTCTTCCTTTTTCAGATAACAGCAGCGTTATCATATCGTAATCTGGTCGTTTCAATTTAGCCAAGCGCATGGTTTTGACTTCACCTGTCAAAAGGATTCCCTTTGAGACAAGTACATTTCTGAACACTTCGGCAAAATTCAATTCTGGATCTGGAATGGATCCTTTCACCATGTAACTGGATTTGTAGGCTGGAAGCCTACCACTGGCACTTCGCGAATAATCATAAGGATATCCGTACACATTTGAATGATCCCCCTTGATTCGTGCGGAAACAATCCTACTGTTGAAATACAATTGGGATTGCTTGGGATAGGTGGCTATCAATTTGGCTTTTGTCCCAGGTTTTCCAGTAGCGAAGTAATATTTCAGGATGTTATCGTACCAATTGATTCCCGCGGGAAACGCACCATAATAATTCCCTAGGTCTGCAGCCGACCAACCTAAGGGCGCGCCGTTGTACCCAAAATCTGACCCGTCGATGATTATGTTTCCTTTCACCTCGTGCAATCCCATTGCAATTAATGAATCCGCCCAACGGTTCAAGACATCGAGTTCCAATCCATCGGCATTGAAAAACTTACTTCCTAGGGTGACATCCCCTCCCCCTTTCACCCAAAGATTTCCAGTCAACGTTCCCTTCAAAATGGGCGCATCGGCATAAACCCCCGTCTGAAATTGGTAAGACGGACCTAAGAGTTCATACGCCAGGGCAGTGGTAAACAACTTTGTCGTAGAGGCTGTAGCAAAGGACTTCTTTGGATTCCATTTCAACAAGGTATCCCCAGTTTTTATATCGATGGCCAAGATAGAAATCTTTGAATTTAGCAACACCGGATCCGTGGTTAATTCAAACAAAGCGGCAGCAGGCTCTTGTCCCCATGCCCAACTTTGAAGCATTGCGAAAGCAATATAGCTGTATCTTAGCAGAAATTTCACGGTACAAAATTGGAAAAACAATGGCAATTTCTTTCATCAAAAATTTTAACTTTTCAACAATAGCCTATGACCCAAGATGATTCTTCAAAAATTAAGGTTTTGAGAATTATTAACCGATTCAACCTTGGTGGACCGGTTTGGAATGTTTCCTATTTAAGCAAGCACCTTCCAGAAAATTACCACACAGTATTGATAGGCGGCCTTGCCGACGCTCAAGAGGGCGATGCATTGTTTATTCCTTTGGAGATGCAATTGGAACCCATGGTTTTAAAATCAATGTCCAGGGAGGTCCGCTTTTTTGGAGATGTAAAAGCCTTTTTTGAAATCGTAAAAATCATCCGGAATTTCAAGCCAGACATCGTTCATACGCATGCTTCAAAAGCGGGTGCATTGGGACGACTTGCGGCTTATTTTTGTGGCACCAAAGTAATCGTTCACACTTTTCATGGGAATGTTTTCAAGGGATACTTTAGCCCAATGGTGACCAAAGCATTGGTTTTTACAGAAAGATTCCTCGCCAGGTTAAGCAACCAAATTGTGGCCATCTCTGAAATCCAAAAACAGGAACTGACTGAAGAATTTAACATTGCTCCGGAACGAAAAATTACAGTGATTCCCTTGGGTTTTAATTTGCAAAAATTTGCCCCAGACCCAGAGAAGAGGTCGCAATTGCGACTCCAATGGGAGGTTGCATCTGATGAGGTTGCCATTGGGATTGTGGGAAGATTGACGTCCATAAAAAACCATACCTTATTCATTGACGCAGCGCTATTGGCAATGTCACAATCGGAAAAGAAATATAAGTTTTTCATTGTTGGGGACGGAGAATTGCGAAATGATATCGAAAATTACATTGTTTCCAAAGGCGGAGCATACGCACGGAGCTTTGTTTTCACCTCGTGGGTAAAAAAAATGGAAGAATGCTACCCCATGCTCGATTTGGTCTGTCTATGTTCTTTAAATGAAGGAACCCCTGTCAGTTTAATTGAGGCGCAGGCGAGTGGAATCCCAGTGGTTACAACCGACGTAGGCGGGGTTCAAAATGTGGTTCTCAACGGTCAAACCGGCATCATTGTACCAAACTTTGAGGCTGAGACATTTGCCAACGCAATGCTTGAAATTGTCCAGAATGAAAAATTACATGCGCAAATGTCGCAAAAAGCAATTAAGTTCGTAATGCAGAATTTTTCGATGGAAAAATTGATAAAAAACACAGATGAATTATACCAAAAAATGCGCTCCAGCCATGCCTAAAAATTGGCTTATTTTACTGATATTAACCCCTCTTGTTTTGTTTAATTCTTGCGGAATCATCAATTCAAACAAGCTACTCTACAAAGAGAAAAAGGAAACGTTTCAATTTGACAGCTTAAACATTGCTGAAAAACCCGAGGCCATTCTTCAGGTAGGAGACCGGATTTCATTAACCATCGCTACGAACAATGGAGAAAAAATTGTTTTTAATTCTTTAGGAATTGAATCGAACAACCAACAAAACCAAGGAGGAACGGCGCTTGATTACATCATCAAAACGGATGGAACGGCCAAATTGCCTATACTCGGGAACATTGCATTGGAAGGCAAAACCATTGCGGAAGCTGAAAATTTGCTCACATCCAAACTTTCTTCAGATTTCAAGGACCCATTTGTGCAAATCAAAATAACGAACCAAAGGGTGGTTTTGCTCTTGGGCAAAGGTCATGCAATTATGGTTCCGATGGCGAACAGCAATATGACTTTACTCGAGGTAATTGCGTTGGGTGGAGGGATAAAAGACAATGCAAAATCTAAGGAAATAAGACTGTTAAGAATGGAAAAAGGAAAACGAAAAGTCTACCATTTTGACCTATCAAACATAAAAAATGCAGCCAATGCGGACATTGCCATGGTGAACAAGGACATCGTTGTAATCGACTATTACCCCAGAAAAATCACCACTGCGATGCGGGAAGCGAGTCCTTGGTTAAGCATAATTTCTAGTACCTTTGCTATTTATACCATCCTCAGCAGGCCATGAATAAGAATTCTTTCATAGTAAACGATCAGTTCAACCCTACCATCGTTGGCATTGTCTTGAGACGTCATTGGTATAAACCCCTTATGTTCACCTTCGCTTTTTTGACCCTCGCTTTTGTCTATTTAAGGTATAAAAAACCGGTTTACAGTTCGACAGCATTGTTACAAATCGTCAGAGAAAACAAAGTAAAGCAGGTATTGGGGGATGGCAACCAAATCACCCCTGAGACTCAAAATCTTTCAAAGGATGTCGAATTGTTAAGATCCCCAGTATTGGTTAGAGCGGCGATTGAAAGCATGCACCTAAACACCAGTGTTTACAATCGTGGACGATTTCTTACTGAGGATTTGTTTGGGGTTACGCCATTTTCAATCATCACCTACTACTTAAAAGATTCCTCATTGTGTGAGGTACCTATTTACATAAGCGAGGTTAACAAGGGTACTTATCGTTTACAATACAGCCATAACAACCGAAAGAAGTCAGTTGCGTTCACGCCAAACTCAAAAATTGAGAACGAAGATTTTTCCATTTCGATCAATGCGAACCGCAGGGATGACTTTGCACGATTGGTTTCATCCAGTCAAATTTACTTTGTCTTCAACAATCCCAGTGTATTGCTTAACCAATTGCAACAAGGACTAACCATTACACCCATTGATGAGAATGCGAAAACGATAGAAATATCCTTGAGCAACGCCAATCCAAAGTTGTGTTATGGCTTGGTATCTTCTATTTTGGAAACCTATTTCAATTTCGAGAAAAAACAAACCCAGAACAACAACAATCAAACCATTGCCTTTATTGAAAATCAATTGGATTCATTGTCCATGGTATTAGACGATTCCAAGGAAAACCTGTACAGCTTTCAACGTGATTCCAAATTACCCAACCCTGAATTTGAAGAGGCGAGTATCACAAAAAATATTGGTACATTTTCAGAACGCATCAACGAAATCAACGAGGAGATATCCGTTGTCAACTATGTGAATGCAAAGATTACCGCCGATGCTTCACGTCTTGAAATCTATAAAATCATTCCTGAATTGGCAGGGAGAAAACTGTTTGAAGGATCCATTACCCGACAACTGGAAGACCTCAATAAATTACTCGAAAACAAAGAAGATTTACTCCAGGATGTTACATCAGAGAGCAAGCAAATCCGTTTGATTAACGATAGGATTTCGAGTCGCATCAATTCCATCCGAAAAAGTATGAGTGCAACCTCAGATCGACTAAAACATGAAAAAAGGTTGTTGGACAATGAGTTGGGGAAATATGAAAACAAATACCTCACTTTGCCCGAAAAAACGATGGAATACAACCGGTTGAAATACTTGGAAGACTTAAACCGAACGTACTACAATTTATTTACAGAAAAGAAAATCGAATACCAGTTAAACAATGCAGGGTATACCAGTGAAAATCGATTGTTAAGTGTCCCTGAAATCCCTTTAAATCCAGTTTCTCCCAACCGAAAAAACATTGTGTTTTTAGCCATCGGATTTTCTTTGTTTTTCGGCCTCGCTTTGCTTTTGTTTTACTACTTGACCTACAATGAAATCACTTCTTTGAGCGACCTGAAAAAATTATTGCCTGAGGAAATTGCCATTATAGGAACCGTTCCTTTGTACAGGAAAAAGAAAATGGTACATTCTCAAATTGTGGTAAAAGATTCTCCGAAATCACAATTATCGGAATCGGTGCGTAGCATAAAATCAAACCTGAATTTCATTAACAAAGACGCAAAATTGATTGCGATATCCTCATCTATTTCTGGGGAAGGAAAAACCTTTGTTGTCTTAAATCTCGCCGCGACCTTCGCCTCTGAAGAAAAACGTGTCTTGGTGATTGATTTAGACCTTCGAAAACCTAAAATACACCTAGGATTTAATGTTGACAACAACGTAGGAATGAGTCAAGTTTTGTCAAAACTCATTACCCTGGAAGCGTCCATTCAACACTCGGGAATTGCCAACCTTGACTTTATCACTGCAGGTCCAATTCCACCCAATCCATCGGACTTGATTCAGAGTCCTTATTTTCATCAGATTTTAGAGGAGCTTAAACTTAAATACGACGTTATCCTCATCGACAACCCACCGGTTGGAATTGTTTCCGATGGCATTCAAATCCTTGCCATGGCGGACATCCCGATTTACGTATTCAAAGCAAATTATTCAAAACGAGTCTTTGCCGGTCAAATTCAAAACCTTTTTAAAATTCAAAAAATTGACAAACTTAATGTCGTACTTAATGGGGTAACCAACAATGGAAACCTCTACGGATATAGCCAATCGTATGGTGGATATGGCTATGGACACACGTATTCTGGTTATTATTCCGACGACATCAAAGAACCTTTTTGGAAAAGAATTTTATTTTTTTGGAAAAAATCTAAAAACCACTAAATGGAAATCACAGCCTTTTCAATCGCAGGCCCCTTGCTAATTACCCCAAGAGTTTACGAAGACGAACGCGGGTGCTTTATTGAAACCTTTCAAGCAGAACGATATGCGCAGCATATTCCTGAGCAATTTGTGCAAGACAATTTATCAAAATCAAAAAAAGGCGTTTTAAGGGGTTTGCATTTCCAATCACCGCCTTTCGCTCAAGGAAAATTGGTACAAGTTATGAAAGGACGGGTACTCGATGTAGCCGTTGACATCCGAAGCGAATCCCCTACCTACGGACAACATGTTTTGGTAGAATTAGATGCCAATAAAATGCAACAGTTTTACGTGCCGCCTGGATTTGCGCATGGTTTTATCGCGTTGGAAGAGGACACATTGTTTGCTTATAAATGTACCGCCTTGTATTCGCCTACTCATGAAAAGACCTTGCTTTGGAATGATACAGATTTAAACATTGCGTGGCCAAGTCTTGAGGTAATTGTAAACCAAAAGGACATGCAGGGCACTGCGCTTAAAGATTTACCAACCTATTTTTAGCATGCCCATTCATTTAAAACTCATTCTGTTTTTCTTCATGGGATTTGTGTTGACCTATGTATTCACAAATGGCGTAATGGGATTTGCGAAAACATTAGGTATTCGCAACAATAATGACATTATTGTTAGGTGGGCAAGTACAACAAAGCCCTCACTGGGAGGCATTCCAATGTTCGTAACAATGGTTGGATTGGTTATAGCATTTTTGGTATTAAATCCGTTCACAAATGTATTTAGTGACCCACATTTCCTTTATTTCTTTTTGGCGTTTTGCATGGCGTTTTGCATGGGATTGGCCGATGATGCTTACAATACAAAACCGTTTATTAAATTATTGACACAAATTTGTTGCGGACTTGCTTTGGTTTTTTCAAACCTCATCATTCCCTTCAGTGGGCAATTTGGAGTAGACGCCGTTATCACGTTGTTTTGGGTTGTAGGCATCATGAATTCTATCAACATGCTGGATAACATGGATGGGATTACCGCCACAACCTCTACAGTTTCGCTTATTTTCATTTTAACGTCTACGGTCTTGATTTCCCAATTTCAATTTGACATTTGGGCATTTTTAATCGTTGGTTTCATTGGGTCTTTATTGGCGTTCCTCTTGTTCAACGCTCCCCCTTCACGCTTGTTTATGGGAGATTCTGGCAGCCAAATGATCGGGTTTTTATTGGCTTTTTTAAGCATTAAATACCTTTGGAACCTTGGAACGACCGAAGGTTTTTATCCCCTTTGGGTGCGTACTTTTTTAGTTATCTTAATGCTTTGTGTTCCCTTCATAGATACACTTACGGTGGTCATCAATCGGATACGTCGTGGACAATCACCCGCCGTTGGGGGGAAGGACCACACAACCCATCACATGGTATATGCGGGTTATTCTGAGAAAAAAGTTTGGATCCTAACCGGACTTATGTCGATTGCGATGTGTGGCTTTGGCTTGTTACTCGTGACCCTCTACGATGCAGGTTTTGGGTTGTATGCAGGTTTGGCTTTTACCCCCTTTTACATTGTTTTCTATTTTTTATTTGGAAACACGCAGAAATTTTCTCCACCCGCCCATGAAAAAAACAAAAATTTGGATCAGCCTATTTCTGCTGATCCTGGGAGCATGTAAATCCCCAAATGCAAAAAACAACCCGACTGAAGCGAACCAAAATGTAGTTCACATCAATCAATTGCCTGATATTCCAACAGAAATGGATTTCTTCGGGGAAAAAATCGACCTGAGAGACCAAGACGTTAGGGAACGGTTGGACCGAGAAATCTTAGTCAACGCCTATTTCCAAAGTTCCACAAGTCTTTGCATTAAAAGAGCCGCACGTTTTTTTCCTGAAATTGAGTCAATCTTAACAAAGGAAAAAGTCCCCCTAGATTTCAAGTACTTGTGCGTTATAGAGAGTGGGCTGAGCAACGCGGAGAGTCCTGCAGGCGCTGTAGGATTTTGGCAATTTATGCCTTTCACTGCTGAAGAACACAATTTAAAAATCAATGCAGAGGTGGATGAAAGAAGGGATTTGAAAAAAAGCACCCAAGCAGCCTGCGAATTGATAAAATCGAATTATTCTCTTTTTAACGATTGGGTAGCTGCATGTGCGGCCTACAACCGGGGTCCTGGAGGACTGAGAGATGACATGGCTTTCCAACATGTCAACCATGTATTTGACACGGAATTAAACCCAGAAACAGCGCGATATGTCTTTCGGATTCTTGCCATGAAACTCATTCTTTCAAATCCTAAAGCGTATGGCTATCACATCCCTAAGAACCAATGTTACGAAGCCATTTCAACCAAAAACATCCTTGTGAAGAAAGACATTCCAAACTTGGCTGATTGGGCAGTAAAACACAAAACGAACCGTAAGCTCATCCGTTTGTTAAATCCTTGGATTCTTGGAAACAAATTAACAGGAACATCCATACCCTGCACATTGAAAGTCCCAATTCAAAATGGAAAACTGGGACAATATGTCAACCAATAATACATGAAAGAAGAAGCAAAAATTGACATCTACGGAGCAAAGGAACACAACCTAAAAGACATCGATCTTTCTTTGCCGAGAAATCAATTGATTGTTTTCACAGGGTTGAGTGGAAGTGGTAAAAGTTCACTGGCTTTCGACACCTTGTTTGCGGAAGGACAAAGAAGATACATTGAAACTTTTTCGGCTTATGTTCGGCAATTTATTGGAGGACATGAACGCCCGAACGTAGATAAAATCGATGGTCTTTGTCCCGTGATTTCGATAGAGCAAAAAACATCTTCGAAGTCTCCGCGCTCAACGGTTGGAACGATTACAGAATTGTACGATTTCTTTCGGCTTCTCTTTGCCCGCGTAGCCACTGCGTATTCTATGAACTCAGGATTGCCAATGGTCAAATATTCCGACCAAGAAATTGCAACGATGATTCATGAAAAGTATGGTGACCAAAAAATCGCCATCCTTGCCCCAAAAATAAGGGCGAGAAAAGGACATTACAGCGAACTTTTTGAACAAGTCATTCGACAAGGCTACACAAAGGTTCGTGTAGATGGGAAAATCGTTGATTTGAAACCTGGGATGAAATTGGACCGATACAAAACACACGACATCGAAGTAGTTGTGGATCGTTTCCAAGCAGGACAAGTAACCCTTGACCGCGTTTATCAATCTGTCGTAACGGCAATGAAAATGGGTGAATCCATGCTCATGGTTATGGATTGGGAAACAGGCGAAAGCAGGTACTTTAGCCGTTCATTGATGTGTCCGGCCTCTGGGATTTCCTACCCTGAACCCGAACCCAACTTGTTTTCCTTTAATTCTCCTTACGGCGCATGCACCCATTGCAGTGGACTTGGAGAAGTAAGCGACATCGCCTTGGAAAAAATAATTCCTGACTTTTCAAAGTCGATTCAAAACGGCGGAATTGCACCCTTAGGCGAGTTGAAACACAACTGGTTTTTTGACAAACTGCAAAAGGTAGTCATGGCGATGGGACACACCCTAAAAACTCCGCTCAATAAATTTACTGAACAAGAAATCAACCTTTTGTTTCATGGAAATGTTGACATGGAAGTTAAGCAAAGTGACATTCAAGAACGTTTCGATGGAATTGTTAGCTTTTTACTTAGGTACAAAGATGACAGCAATCCTGCGCTTCAAAGGTGGGTGGAAAGTTTCATGCAAAAAGTTAAATGCCCTAACTGCAAGGGTTACCGGTTAAAACAGGAAGCCCTTCATTTCAAAATTGGCGATACACACCTCGGAACCTTGTCCGCCATGGACTTGATTGATTTGTCTATTTGGGTTGAAAACATTGAAAAATCTCTTGAAAAAGACCAACTTATCATTGCTGAGGAAATCATTAAAGAAATTCGCATTCGCCTAAAATTCATTTTGGACGTGGGATTGGGTTACCTTTCTTTGGATCGGTCATCTAAAACATTGTCAGGAGGGGAAGCGCAACGAATTCGCTTGGCAACACAAATTGGTACAGAATTAATGAATGTGCTGTATATCTTAGACGAGCCCTCGATTGGATTGCATCAACGAGACAATTCCAGACTGATTCGCTCCTTAAAACAGCTTCGAGATGCAGGGAATACAGTGTTGGTTGTCGAACACGATCGAGAAATGATTGAATCTGCAGACTACATTGTGGACATCGGTCCCGGTGCAGGTGTTAAAGGTGGAGACATCGTCTTTTCAGGGAACTTTCAAGAATTGTTGGTAGGAAATGGGGTAACGGCGGATTATTTTAATGGGAAGAAATTCATCGCCATCCCAACCGAAAGAAGAAAAGGAAATGGTAACTTTTTAAAATTGAAAAAAGCTACTGGAAACACCCTGAAAAATGTAGACTTAACCATTCCCCTGGGGACATTGACATGCATTACGGGTGTATCAGGAAGTGGGAAATCGTCTTTAATCAGCCAAACACTCTACCCCATCCTATTGAAACACTTTTACCATGGTGTCGCTGTACCCCTTCCCTATGGTTCAATTGAAGGATTAGAACATTTGGACAAAGTGATCGACATTGACCAAAGTCCGATTGGGAGAACGCCTAGGTCAAATCCAGTTACCTACACAAAAGTATTCGATGAAATTCGCAGCCTGTTTGCCTCCCTACCTGAAGCCCAAATCAGAGGGTATAAACCCGGAAGGTTTTCGTTCAATGTGGCAGGAGGAAAATGCGAGACCTGCAATGGCGGTGGATTGCGTTTGGTAGAAATGAATTTCTTGCCCGATGTCTACGTGACCTGCGAAACCTGTCAGGGCAAAAGGTACAATACCGAAACCTTGGAAGTAAAATTCAAAGGAAAATCCATTTCGGATGTATTGAACTTATCGATTTCAGAAGCCATTCCTTTTTTCGAATCCATTCCAAAGATTCACAGAATACTGCAAACCTTGGGAAGTGTAGGCTTGGGTTACATCACGCTGGGACAGCCCTCTACTACACTATCCGGCGGAGAAGCACAAAGAATCAAGCTTTCTGCTGAATTGGCAAAAAGAGCTACCGGGAAAACCCTTTACCTTTTGGATGAGCCATCGACAGGATTGCATTTTGAGGACATCAGGTTGTTGCTTGATGTGTTACATCGTTTGGTGGACGAAGGAAATACGGTGGTGGTCATTGAACACAATTTGGACATTATAAAAACTTCCGACTACATCATTGACTTAGGTCCCGAAGGAGGCAAAGCAGGTGGAAAAATAATCGCCGAAGGAAGTCCAGAAACCTTAATCCAAAAGTTTACCAAGAAATCATCTACTGCACATTACTTAAAAGCAGAAATAAATGATTCCAAACGATTACAAGGGAATTAATTGGTTTTTTTATTAATTTTGTGAGCGCTTTAAATTAAACGAAACTTGAAACCATGGCTATAGAAATAACAGATGCAAATTTTGATGAATTGGTAATGAAATCAACACAGCCAGTTGTGGTTGACTTTTGGGCTGAGTGGTGTGGACCTTGTCGAATGATTGGACCAATCATTGATGAACTTTATAGTGAATATGAGGGTAAAGCCTTGATTGGAAAAGTAAATGTCGATGCAAATTCCGGTGTGGCTGCCCAATTTGGCGTACGCAGCATTCCTACCGTTCTATTCATTAAAAACGGTGAAGTGGTTGACAAATCTGTAGGTGCGGTACCGAAGGCTACCTTGTCAGGTAAATTAGACGCCATACTTAATTAATTGAAAGCCATTCTTTTGGCTTTTACATCACATGGATAAATTAATTCGAAGACTGAAATACTACGGTATAGGCTTCGGCATAGGACTGATTTTCGTAATCGTAATATTCAAACAAAAAGGGTGTTCTTGGACCCCTCAAAACCGTGTTAAAAGCGCGATTTTTCAACGCATTGTTTTCGTAGATTCCCTGGACCGCGCTTATCTAAAAGCGAAACACATCCAACCCAAGGACTTGAAGAAAATGATTCAAAACGCGACATTGTCTTTCATGGACAGCAAGCGCCATGGAAATGAAAAAATCTACCAACTCTACTCCAACTTTCCCAATGGAAAAGGAATCACCTTCCTGGTTGCACTGCGGGAACAAAGTTTTGTGGTGGATATCGATTTTGTGAATACCAATTTCAAAAAGTACGTCCCCCTTCAAGGCAAGGCAACCCCTTTTCTCTATACCAAAAAGGAGAATTGGTTTTCGGGAAAATGGAAATCCTATAAATTCACGAAAATAAGTGCTTCTGATGCACCCGAGAAAATCACGAAGTATTTCCTAAAAAACGGGTATTTGGATTGTGGGTTTACAAATTTCAACCAGGTCCAACCCGTTCACAAAATAGATTTTTTCACCTATGTAAACGCGACCCCACGAGGGGAAACACGGGAACACGTTACCTGTGAAGTGATTTGGTTTCAAGAAAAACTCAAAATCAAGGAAATAGAAATTTTTCAAGAAAGTAACATTCAAAGCGAACAATTTGTTAATAATTAAGTGCGCTAACCCCAAACAGATGTTCTATTAATTCTAATTTTGAAACATGGAATTTACAGCTGGACAAATTGCTGAAATATTAGAAGGTACGGTTGAAGGAAACTCGGATTCCAAAGTAAGCGGTTTGGCGAAGATTGAGGAGGGTGAATCAGGCATGTTATCGTTTCTTTCAAATCCAACCTACGAATCATACATCTACGCCACAAAGGCCAGCATTTGCATTGTTAACGATGGTTTTACACCTTCAAAACCACTTCCATCTACGCTTACGTTAATTCGTGTCGCAGATGCCTATGGCTGTTTTGCAAAACTCCTAGAGTTATATAATCAAAGCAAAAAAAGACAACCTGAAATAGAACAACCTAATTTTATTCATGCCACAGCGAAATTGGGGGAATCGTTATACATTGGTGCTTTTGCCTACATCGGCAAATACGTCACCCTCGCGGATGGCGTATCCATTCACCCAAATGCTTTTATTGGTGACCATGTGAAAATCGGTGCAAATACGATCATTCATGCAGGTGTGAAAATTTATGACAGCTCTATCATCGGTGAAAATTGCATCATCCACGCAGGTACTGTCATTGGCTCCGATGGGTTTGGCTTTGCGCCAGACGCTCAAGGGGTTTTCAGCAAAGTACCTCAAATTGGAAATGTTGTCATCGAAGACGACGTTGAAATTGGTGCAAACACGACCATTGACCGGGCGACCATGGGGTCTACCTATATTCGAAAAGGCGTAAAAATTGACAACCTCTGTCAAATTGCGCACAACGTTGACATCGATATGCATTCTGCTTTGGCTGCGCAAGTAGGCATCGCCGGGTCCGCAAAAATCGGTAAACATGTGATGATTGGTGGACAAGCCGGGATCAGCGGACATTTACACATTGCAGACGGCACAAAAATCGTTGCACAATCAGGGGTTCCTGCCACTGTAAAAAAAGCCGAAACCTTAATGGGCTCACCTGCCATCCCCTTATTAGATTTCAAAAAATCATACATCGGGTATCGCAGGTTACCGGAAATATTGGACGATGTAAGGAACCTAAAAAAAGAAGTGCAATCACTTAAGGATACGAAAGGATAATTCAATGATAGAAAAACAAAACACACTCAAAGATTCCGTCTCCTTACTTGGGGTTGGACTCCACACAGGAGAAAAGGTAACGCTGCAAATCTGCCCTGCTCCCGAAAACCATGGCTATAAATTTCAACGGATCGACCTTGAAAACCAACCCATTATCAATGCAGATGTTGATTTGGTGGTTTCTACCGACCGCGGTACAACCTTAGAATTCAAAGGTGCCCGTGTCTATACCACAGAACATGTACTTGCCGCTTTGGTTGGTTGTGGAATTGACAATGCTTTAATCAAAATTGACGCACCAGAAATCCCTATTTTAGATGGAAGCTCTTTACCCTATGTGAGAGCCATTCAAGAGGTAGGAATCCAAGAACAAAATGCAGAAAGATTGTACTTCGAATTGGACGAGAACATTCCGTGGGAAGACTTAGACAAAGGGATTGAGTTTTTAGCCATTCCAAACAAGGAATACCGTCTCACCGTAATGGTGGATTACAATTCTCCCATCCTCGGCACACAACATGCAAGCATGTACCATATTGGCGAATTCAATACAGAAATCGCACCTTGCAGAACCTTTGTATTTCTCAGGGAATTGGAGTTTCTTGCCAATAACAACCTGATCAAAGGGGGCGATTTAGACAATGCAATTGTATTGGTAGACCGCATAGACATCTCTAAAGAAGAATTGGACCGATTGGCAAAATTACTTGGAAAAGAAGAACTGGAAATTTCCATTGATGGAATTGGGGTATTGAACAGCCTGAAACTTCAATATGAAAATGAGCCTGCACGTCATAAATTACTCGACATCGTCGGAGATTTGGCATTGATTGGACGTCCCATTAAAGCACATATCCTTGCTGCACGTCCCGGTCATTCTGGAAATGTACGTTTTGCAAAGGTGCTGAAGGAACAAATCAAACACCAACAAGGCAAAGGGAAATTTTTCGACCTCACCAAGAAACCGCACTACGACATCAACGACATTGAAAAACTCCTTCCTCACCGTTATCCCTTTTTATTGGTGGATAAAATCTTGGAGATTCATGAAAACACAATCATTGGTGTTAAGAATGTAACTCTTAATGAACCCATCTTCACAGGCCATTTCCCTGGAAACCCTATTTTCCCTGGCGTTTTGCAAATTGAGGCCATGGCGCAAGTAGGTGGAATTTTTGCCCTAAGTAAGGTCACTGCCGCACATTTATACTCTACCTATTTCATGAAGATTGACAAAGTGAAATTTAAATCGAAAATCATCCCTGGGGATACCATCGTATTTGAATTAAACTTGCTTTCCCCCATACGCAGAGGCTTGGTGGAAATGGGAGGTGTTGCTTACGTCAACGGAAAAGTGGTGCTTGAAGCAGAGATGTTGGCACAAATCATTAAAGACAAAACAGAATGATTTCACCCCTTGCCAGTGTGAGCAATCAAGCAAAAATTGATCACAACGTACGTATTGATGCTTTTTCAAACATTCACGAAAATGTTGAAATTGGCGAAGGAACCATCATCCATTCGAATGTGTCCATATTTCCAGGTACACGCATCGGTAAAAATTGCGAAATTTTCCCTGGTGCGGTCATTGGCGTCATTCCACAAGATTTAAAATTTGATGGAGAAGATACTACGGTAGAAATTGGCGACAATACCAAAATCAGAGAGTGTGTAACGATTCACCGGGCGACCAAAGACCGATGGAAAACCGTCATTGGATCCAATTGTTTGTTAATGACCTACGTCCACGTAGCCCACGATTGTCAAATTGGAAACCACGTAATCCTTGCAAGCTATACAGGCCTATCTGGACACGTTGTCATCGATGATTTCGCCATATTAGAAGGTAAAGTTGCGGCACAGCAATTTGTTCACATTGGGAAACACGCATTCATTGGCGGTGCTTCGCTGGTGCGAAAGGATGTTCCTCCTTACATAAAAGCAGCACGAGAACCCTTAACGTTTGCAGGTGTGAATTCGGTTGGATTGCGCAGAAGAGGATACACAGACGAGCAAGTTCGACTCATCGAAGACGTTTACAGATGCATCTATGTTCAAAACAGCAATGTTTCGAAAGGGATAGCCGCAGTATTGGAAACCATCCCAGAAACGGACATACGCGATGAAATCATTGCTTTCATTCAAGGGTCTGACAAAGGCGTAATAAGGGGAATGATATAACATGTTTCGACGCGGAGAAATTGTTACCTTAAAAATAGATGCTTTTGGATTTGGAGGTCGAGGCATCGCAAAAATACCCACTGAAAATTCTTTCTTCATTGTGTTTGTAGACAATGCTTTTCCAGGACAAACGGTCAATGCGAAAATCGACATAAAGAAAAAACAATACGCAGAAGCGAAGCTTATAGAGGTGATTGAAAGATCTCCACTAGAAATCCCAAGTGACTTCCAAGAAATCTCCGGAGCGCCGTACATATTCGTACCCCGAGAAATTCAAAAAAAGGAAAAAATCGCTTCAACCCTTACCACCTTCTCAAAAATCAGTGGCATCAAAGACATTGAAACCTATTTTGACGGATTTATCGATTCTCCTGAAGGGTATTTTTATCGAAACAAAATGGAATACAGCTTTTCCAGAATCGGTCACGACTTACACACGGGGGAAGACATCGAAGATGCTTTCGTTTTAGGTTTTAAAAGAAGAGGAACTTGGTGGAAGGTTGAGAATTTGGAAAAACCAAGTGGTTTATTCGATGAAAAATGGGAAGAAAAACTCATCGAAATTTGTAATTTCTGCAAAGAAACCCAACTCCCCGCATGGCACCCCCCTCAAAAAAATGGTTTTTTCAGACACTTAGTCGTTCGAAAGTCCTTCTTTGAAGACAAGTTTCTGATCAACCTTGTAACGTCTTCCGAAGACAGTCACTCGTTTGATTCTAATGCTTTCACGCGAAAATTGATTGATTTGCATGGCGATAGAATCGGTGGGATTCAGTGGACATTGAACGATGATGTTGCCGACCGCTCCAAAATAGAAAATGGCCAGACCAAAATCCTATTCGGAAAGAATTTCGTGGAGGAAAAAATTGCCGGTTTGCGCTTTCAAATGCGGATGGAAAGTTTCTTTCAAACCAATCCAAAATGTGCTGAACGGTTGTATGACAAAGCCATTGACTATTTGTTTGAGGGATTGAATACAGAGAAAGAAATCCTTGATTTGTTTTGCGGAACAGGCACCATCGGTCAACTCATAGCCAAAAGAGATTCCAACTTAAAAATTACGGGGGTTGACATCGTAGAAGAAGCCATTGTGGACGCAACTGAAAACGCACGTTTGAACGGCATACAAAACGTAAACTTCCTCGTGGGCGATGTGGGTAAATTTTTAAAAGAACACCCCCACTTTATCGGGAACATTGACGCCATTATGCTCGACCCTCCACGTGCAGGGATTGCCCCAAAAACCCTTCAAAAAACCATTGATTTAGGCGCGCGTTCAATTGTTTACATTTCCTGCAACCCTTCGACGCAAGCCAGGGATGCGCAAAAATTATTGGAGGCAAATTATACCCTGGAGAAATTTTGTTTGGTGGACCAATTCCCTCATACCGGTCACATTGAATCCATTGCTAAGTTCACGAAAATATGAAGGTAGAACTCATTTCAATTGGCGATGAATTGCTCATTGGTCAGACCATTAATACCAATGCCGCGTGGCTGGGACAAGAAATTTCAAAAATTGGGGGAAGCGTTGTAAAGGTTACCACCATTTCAGACGATGCCGATGCCATTGTGAAAGCCATATCAGAACTTGACAGTGATTTATGCATTGTCACGGGCGGACTTGGCCCAACCAACGACGACCTTACCAAGCACATTCTTTCGAAATATTTTGACCGTAAGCTCACGCTTCATGAACCAACGTTAAAGCACATCGAGGAATTTTTCAAACGTAGAAACCGTCCCATGTTGCAAGCAAACATTGACCAAGCCATGCTTCCGGAAGGGTGTGAAATTCTTTTCAACCGAATGGGTACCGCAGCAGGCATGTGGTTCCACGAAAAGAACAAATCACTCATCAGTTTGCCCGGCGTTCCTTTTGAAATGAAAGGGATTTTTACGGAAGAGATTATGCCTAAAATAAGGGAAAGGTTTTCATTGAATAGCCTTTACCACAGAACGATTTTAACCCACGGAATGGGGGAAAGTTTTTTAGCCGAAAAAATCAAAGAGTGGGAGCAAAAACTACACGATGACAAATTGTCCTTGGCGTATTTGCCTTCTCCAGGAATTGTAAAATTGAGAATTACTTCCCATCGAGGAAATGCAGAAAAGGAAAAAATCAATGGGTACATTAAGGAATTGATTGACATCATTCCCACGCTTGTTTTCGGGTTTGAGGAAGAAACCATGGGTGTAGCGTTGGGGAACCTTCTTAAAAACCACAAGCGAACCATTGGAAGCGTGGAAAGCTGCACGGCAGGAAACATAGCCTCTGCGCTGGTTGACGTTGCGGGTTCCTCGAAGTATTTCAGCGGAAGTTTATTGACGTACCAAACAGAGATGAAAACCCGTTTACTGGGAATTTCACAAGAATTTATACAAACGCATGATGTTGTAAGTGAAGAAGTTGCGATCGAGATGGCCATGCGAGGAAAAGAAAAACTCAAGGTCGATTATTGCATCGGAACGACAGGAATTATGGGGCCTAACGCAGGGGATTCTCAACATCCTGTGGGGACCGTTTGGGTAGCCATTGCCACCCCGAAAAAAGTGTTTGCTCAGAAATTTAACTTTGGAGACAATCGCTCTCGCAACATAGAAATGACTACATTAGCATCCTTAAATTTAGTTCGATTGACACTATTGGAAGAATTCCCAGATGATCATATAAAAATTCTTAATTGAATTTGTTTTTAATCGAAAATTGTAGTTACTTTGCGCTCGCTTTAATCAAAAAAAGTAATTTTACCCATGTCTCGAATTTGTCAACTTACAGGAAAATCGGTGATGGTAGGAAACAACGTTTCTCACTCAAATCGAAAAACAAAAAGAAGGTTCTACCCTAATTTGGTAACCAAAAAATTCTTCATTCCAGAAGATGGCTCTTACATCACCTTGAAAGTTTCAACTTCAGCGTTGAGAACTGTGAATAAGAAAGGCATTACGGCATGCTTGAAAGAAGCGAGAACGAAAGGGTTTTTAAAATAATCCTGTTGAGAAACAGAGAAACATTAGGAAATGGCTAAGAAAAGTAAAGGAAACAGAATTCAGGTGATTTTACAGTGTACCGAGCACAAAGAATCTGGGATGCCAGGAATGTCTAGGTATATCACAACCAAAAACCGTAAAAACACACCAGACCGATTGGAGATTAGAAAATTCAATCCCGTTTTGAAAAAGTATACACTTCACAAAGAAATTAAATAGTAACCCATGGCTAAGAAAGTAGTTGCATCCTTGCAAAAAGGGGGCGGTAAAGAGCATACCAAAGTAATTAAAATGGTTAAAACCACTAAAAATAATACCTATTCTTACAAAGAAGAGATTGTACTTAACGACAAAGTTAAAGAGTGGTTTTCTAAAAGCTAGTTTTCAATTATAAACACATTGTCCCGGTTTACCGGGATTTTTTTTGCCCAAAATTATGCGGATTTTTAATTTTTTTACCAAAGGAAAAAAAGATGATTTGGACAAAGGTTTGGAGAAATCAAAACAATCTTTACTTTCCAAGTTAACCCGTGTTCTTGTTGGGAAATCGCATGTAGATGAAGAAGTTTTAGATGAACTCGAAGAAATACTTATTTCCTCTGATGTAGGCGTAGCCACCACATTGAAGATCATTGAAAAAATTCAAGCGCGTGTCTCGAAAGATAAAGTACTCAATACAGCTGAACTTAACCGAGTTTTAAAGGAAGAAATTACTTCCCTCCTCTCCGACAGTACGCTCTCCATAGAAACAAACACAGTACTTCATCCCAATGAACCCTATGTTATTATGGTCGTTGGTGTAAACGGCGTAGGAAAAACCACAACCATCGGGAAATTGGCACATCAGTTCAAAAGCAATGGACTCAAGGTTGTTTTAGGAGCTGCGGATACGTTTCGAGCTGCGGCAGTCGACCAACTCATCATTTGGTCAGAACGCGTAGGGGTTGACATTGTGCAACAAGGAATGAATGCAGATCCCGCCAGCGTAGCCTTTGACACCCTTCAATCTGCAAAAGCCAGTGGGGCTGACGTCGTAATCATCGATACGGCTGGACGATTGCACAACAAAGTAAACTTGATGAATGAACTTACGAAGATAAAGCGCGTGATGACAAAGGTGTTCCCAAATGCACCCCATGAAATTCTGCTTGTTTTGGATGGTTCAACGGGACAAAATGCCTACGAACAAGCCAAGCAGTTTTCCCAAGCCACCGAAATCAATGCCTTGGCAATCACGAAGTTGGATGGCACAGCCAAAGGAGGCGTAGTGATTGGTATTTCAGACCAAATGCAAATCCCAGTTAAATACATTGGCGTGGGAGAAAAAATGGAGGACCTCCAGATATTTGATAAGCATGCCTTCGTGGACGCATTGTTCGGTACTTCGTTGAATTCATAACGATTTTCTGTTAATCTTTCCGATAGTTTCTCTCCTTTCATTATCTTCGGGAAAATTTTTTATGAAGTCCTTACTCCTTATTCTTCTCGTTTTTTATTGCAGCTTGATCTTCGGACAAGACTTTGTTGTCAGAGGTTATGTTTCCAATGCAAAGAATGGTGAGCCCTTGAGCGGTGAAAAAGTTACCCTTCTGTCCGCTGACAGTGCGTTGGTAGCTGGGGCAATGACCGATCAAAATGGCTTGTTTTCAATACCCAAGTTGAAAAAAGCAAACTACATCCTTAAGTTTAGCATTCCGGGGTACAAAAAAACATACGTTTCTGTATTGTTTGAAACCGACAAGAAAATTATTGACATTCCCGTTAAATTATCTCCAACAGATTTAACCTTTGATGACGTAGTGGTTACCGCGGAATCAAAAACTAAAAAAACAAAACCAGATGTGGGTACCATAAAGTTCGACAAAGGTGCCGTCGAGCGCATCCCAGTTTATGGTGCTGAAAGCGATGTTTTAGGTGCCGTTTCTGTAACCCCGGGCGTTACTGTGACCGGAGACCAAGGCGGACAGTTTTATGTGCGTGGAGGGACCCCCATTCAAAACAAAACCTTGTTGGACGGAATGACCATTTACAATCCATTTCACTCCATTGGATTTTATTCCATTTTTGAAACGGAACTTGTAAAATCTGTTGACATCTACACGGGTGGTTTTGAATCCAAATACGGCGGTCGAGTTTCTTCCATAATGGACATTTCGTACCGAGACGGTGACCGCGGAAAATTCGGTGGAAAGGTATCAGTATCCCCATTTCTTGCAAAATTGGTGTTGGAAGGCCCACTTAGCAAGTCAAAAAATGGAAAAATATCTCCTGGATCTTATGTCTTTTCAGCAAAACACAGCTTGTTGGATTACACATCTAAATCTTTATACCCTAAGGTCAACAATGGCGATGGACTTCCTTTTAATTTCACAGATTTATATGGGAAAGTGAGCTTTACAAGTGAGGGAGGTTCGAAGGTAAGTTTCTTTGGTTTTCACAACCAAGACTCCGTGAATTACAACATTGCAGACTTAAATTGGGAAGCATCGGGCGGTGGAATGAATTTTTTAATGGTTCCCTCGAGTTCTCCAGTGATTGTTCGCGGACATGTGAATGGATCTAATTTCAAAACAACCTTCGCAGAGGACTTAAACCAACCAAGGTTTTCAAAAATCGGTGGATTTGATTTGGGATTTGATTTCTCATACTTCATGAAAAATGAAAGTGAAATGAACTACGGATTTAATTTTTGTGGGTTCAACACCGTCTTTCAAACCTACAACGAGGTGCAAAGAAAAATTGAAGCGAGTAACTTCTCCACCGAAATTGGCGCCTATTATAACTACCGAAAAGTAACGAAAAACGAAAGATGGGTCATCCAAGCGGGGATACGTGTCCAAGCCTATGCCTCTTTAAGTACCATATCACCAGAACCAAGGCTGGGTATTAAGTACAACATGACAGACAAGTTACGCATCAAATTTTCAGGGGGAAGGTATTCCCAAAACTTCACCTCCGCTTCAAGTGACAAGGATATTGTCAACCTGTTCAATGGTTTATTGTCTGCGCCTGTAAACGTTCAAGAGAACTTCATCAACGAATATGGAAAAAGCAAAAGCATCCAAAATGGACTGCAATACGCTTGGCATGCCATCCTGGGAATGGAGTTCGATGTACAGAAAAACAGCTCCTTGAACATTGAAGGATACTACAAATACTTCAGCCAACTGAGCAACATCAACCAGAATAAACTTTACGAAGATGTTGCACAATTCGAATTGGTTGACGATGTCTTTAAAAAGGATTTCATCATCGAATCTGGCAAAACCGTTGGGGTAGATTTTCTTTACAAGTACAACAACAAAAGGTTGTTTTTATGGGGGGTCTACTCATTAAGTTATTCAACCCGTTGGGATGGTTTCAGTAGCTACTTCCCTGTATTTGACAGAAGACACAATGTAAACCTTGTAGGCTCATACCAATTTGGGGCAAAGAAAGACCTAGAACTTAGCATCCGTTGGAACCTAGGGTCAGGATTGCCTTTCACCCCAACGGCAGGATTTTACCAAGGAGAAACGTTTTCGAATGGGGTAACCACCGATTATGTAACCAACAACCCATCCACCATCACCACGCTTTTAGGCACCTTTAACAGTGAGCGCTTGCCATACTATCACAGGTTGGACATCACGGTGAAAAAACAGTTTAAGTTTAAAAACAAAACCACGATGGAAATCACAGGAAACATAACGAATGTGTACAACCGAAGCAACATCTTTTACATCAATCGAATTACCTCAAAAACCATCTACCAATTCCCTATTTTACCCAGTCTAGGAATCAGTTACAAATTTTAGATGACAAAAATTCATCCTTTTAGGGCAATACGACCGGTTCGTGACAAGGTGCATTTGGTGGCAACACGTCCATATTATTCCTATAAAAAGAATGTGCTTCAGGCCAAGATTCAAGACAATCCTTTTACGCTATTGCACATAATCAATCCTGAAATAGGCAACACAAAAAACACCCTTAGCAACAGCATTGAGCGTTTCAAATTGGTTACAAAACGATACCAAGAATTTTTGGAGAAGGAAACCCTCATCCAAGAATCACTGCCCAAGCTATACGTGTATCGCCAAACCACTCCTACGAATACTTTTTCAGGAATCATAGCCGGCGCAGATGTGCAGGAATACCTGGATGATAAAATAAAAAAACACGAGGAAACTCTTACCGATAGGGAAAATATGTTTACCCAATACCTCGATGTGGTGGGTTACAATGCTGAACCTGTTTTGATTGCCTACCAAGACAACACGGACATTGACGCACTGTTAAACGAAACTTTCCTTTCAAATCGACCAGAGTATGAATTTTCAACAACCGATTTGATAAAACACGAACTGTGGATTGTTCCTAACCATCTACATCAACCTTTTATAGATGCGTTTGAAACCCTTCATGCGGTATACATTGCAGATGGACATCACCGAAGCGCATCCTCTGTTTCCCTTTACAAAAAAAGAACCTCCACCCACCAACCCTTGGGTTCCAGCGCATCATTCCTCGCTTATTTTGTTAAAGAAAGTGCTTTGAACATTATGGAATTTCAGCGCTTGGTACGAAACCAAAAAGATTTTGACCTAGAAAAATTTCTTTACAGCCTCGGAAAACTGGGAACGATAACATCCCTACCTTCCTCAAGAAAACCGCTTAAAAACCACGAAATCACTTTTTATGCAAGTGGAAGATGGTTTGCCTTCGAATGGAATGCCATTGAAATCGATACGGATCATCCTACCTTATCGCTCGACGCAGAAATGCTTACGGTAAAGGTCCTTGGTTTATTCAACATTCGCGACCTAAAAACCTCGCAAGATGTCGAATTTTTTCCTGGAAACATCCCATTGTCAACGTTGGAAAAGGAAATCGATCAAAATCACTTCCAAATCGGGTTTTTCCTCTACCCTGTCAACTTTTCTCAGGTACGCAAGGTCGCGGATGCAGGCATGTTCATGCCGCCAAAATCGACTTTTATTGAACCGAAATTAAGAAGTGGCCTTACCATTTTAGACATCAATGATCCACAATAACCTCACAAACATTCGGTCAAAAATGGGCGAAAACGTGACCTTGGTCGCTGTGTCGAAAACCAAACCCATGTCCATGTTACAAGAGGCCTACGACGCAGGTCAACGTGTTTTTGGCGAAAACAAGGTGCAAGAAATGGTTGAAAAATATGAGCAGATGCCCAAAGACATCAAGTGGCACATGATCGGTCATTTGCAAAGCAATAAAGTGAAATACATAGCACCTTTTGTGGACCTCATCCATGGGGTTGACAGCTTAAAATTGTTGGAAGAAATCAACAAGCAGGCAAAAAAGAACCACCGAATCATTTCATGTTTACTCCAGTTTCACATCGCGCAGGAAGAAACGAAGTTTGGGTTATCGCTCGAAGAAGCAGAATCCCTATTGTCGGGTGAAGCTTTTCCGGCATTGCAAAACATACAAATCGCTGGCGTGATGGGAATGGCAACTTTCACAGAGGACACCGAACAGGTACGCAAAGAATTTAAATCCCTTAAATCACATTTTGAAGTGTTGAAAAGCAAATACTTCCCACTGCAAAACACTTTCACAGAAATATCCATGGGCATGAGCGACGACTATCAACTTGCAATGGAGGAAGGCAGTACCTTAATTCGTGTAGGAAGTAAAATTTTTGGGAGCAGGTAGGAATGGGTATTTCCTGCGTAAACATCGAACAATGTTACCGCAAGAAAACCGAAGAATCGAAATCACTTATTCTCATACACCAGCATACTCAATTTCTCTGGATGCAGGTATTTTTGACAAACTGCAAAGATTTCTTCGCAAGTAACCGATTCAAACTTTTTATAGATTTCCTCCAATGAATCCAATTTATTAAACACCAACAAGGTTTTTCCATTCCCCAAAGCTTTGGAAGAATTTTGTTCCCAACCGATGCTCAGCTGACTTAAAAATTGGTATTTAGATTTTTTCAATTGAAGTGGCGTCATGCCTTTATCGTACAAAATCTGTAGCTCCTTCTTGGCCAATTCGATTGATTTATTGAGGTTTTTAGCATCAGAGGAAAGCAATACACCCCAAAAACCGGTGTCTTCATACGAATTGTAATTTGCCTCTACGTGGTAGGCAAGTCCATACTTTTCTCGGATGCTCAAATTCAAACGTGAATTCATGGCAGGACCTCCCAAATAGTTAATGATCAAATGCATCGCCGAGCGCTCATCGTCGCGGTAATTTGGAGCATCTGCCCCTAAAATCGCATGGGATTGGTAGTTTGATTCTTTTTTCCGAATTTCAAATGGCGTGACCGTTACAGGAGGATTTTCCAAAACAAGATTCGCATTTCTGGGCATGTCCTTCAACTTTTCTTCTGCTTTCTCGATCAGTTTCGACTTTGAATAATTTCCTACATAGGAGATTACTAAATTTTCAGCGGTAAAAAAGGTGGCTACAAAATCTAAAAGATCCTTTCTGGTAAATGCTTTTACGGTTTTTTTACTGCCTAAAATGTTGTTTCCGAGCGGGTGGTTCGGATAAAAGAGGGCGTCAAATTCATCCATCATCTTATCTACAGGGCTGTCTTTGTAGGAATTGATTTCATCAATGATGACTTCTTTTTCTTTTTCAATTTCTTTTTCAGGAAAGGTTGAATTTTGCACCAAATCTGACATTAGATCCAGGGCACGAATGGTATACCTGTTGAGGAAGGTTGCATGAAGACAAATTTCCTCTTTTGCTGTGTAGGCGTTAAGGTCTCCCCCAACCTCATCCAAACGCGACAAAATATTCAGCGCGCTTCGTTTGGTCGTACCTTTAAAAATACAATGTTCGAGGAAATGCGCCAAGCCCACCTTGTTCGCACCTTCCCAACGGGAACCGGCTTTAAAAAAAAAGGCGAGGTGTCCCACCCTGCTGTTGGATTTCACATAGCAAAGTCTCGAACCATTGGACAGGGTTATGATTTCGGCATTGTTTTCTTTCATGTTCTTATGGATTCTTGCGATACATGGACCAAATCATACCCTCTCTTTCAAACACTACCCGGTCATGAAGTCGCGAAGGTCTGCCTTGCCAAAATTCCATGCGGTTTGGGCTGAGTGCATAGCCTCCCCAATGCGGTGGACGCGGAACTTCTGCTGGGAATTTTTTATCGTAGGATTCAAATCTTTGGGTGATTTCAACTGTATCTTGTAATTTTTCAGACTGTAGGGAAGCCCAAGCTCCCAATTGACTGGCTCGAGGACGCGAGGCAAAATAAGCATCACTTACCGATTCGTCAATTTTTTGAACCGTTCCTTCGATGCGAATTTGGCGTTCCGAATCTGGCCAAAAAAACAACATGGAAGCGTGGGGATTCTTTAGAAGCTCTTTGCCTTTTTGAGAATCATAATTTGAATAAAACACAAAGGACTCAGAAATTAATTCTTTCAGGTATACCATTCGTGTGGATGGGCAACCCTTGTCATTTACTGTAGCCAAAACCAAGGCATTGGCTTCTTTTTCACCGTTGGCAACTGCGGCGTCAAACCAAGCATTAAAAGCTAAAAAAGGATCTGTAAAGTCGAAAGAAATCGCTTCACCTTTACTGAAATCCTCATGTTTGTCTCGGAAATCCGATAAATTATTCTTCATCTTCTGAACCAAATGAATCTTCCAATTCACTTTCATCTGTATCGGCAATGATTTCTTCTTCTGATTCATCTTCAAAATTGGTAAACACTACACCTTTTGCTGGCGGCGTTTCTGTTTCTGAAAGGGTTACAGGGTGTGCGGGAGAGGCAACATCTTCATCTCGGTAAGGAAAAATCTCTACAATGGGCGAAATGATAATGGATTGGATTTGGTAGTCAATCATCAAGGTAGCTAAACTTTCTTCCATTCGGATGTAGGCATCTTTTACATCGTTTGCTGAGACCAAAAAGTTTTGGTTGACGGTTTTTTTCTTGTCGCCATCTTCCTCATCAATCCCGTAGGTGATTTTACATTTGTACCACGTTTCTGCATCCTCGTATTGAAAAATATCGTGTAAATCGGTTCGGGTAATTCCTGTGACCATAAATTCTCCGCGAATCATGGCGCCCAATTCTTCATAGATGCGTGCTTCTGCATCGGTAAAGGTCATGGCGGCTAACAAATAAGGTTCTGTAACCCGCTTCAACGTGCCGTTTTCTAATTGTTTTGTATACTTAACTTTTACGGTAAACCAACTGTTCATTTTCTAATTTTTAGCTAACAAAGATACGCTACAAAAACCCAACAAAGCAGGTTGTTGAAAAGTAATTTTACAAGGACTTAGGAGGCTATTTTACTGAAAGGAACCGAATCCAAACGGCAATAAATCCTGTACTTTCTCAAGCATCATCGTGCTTCCATCTTGGTTCACCATAATGATTCGGATGGGGGATTTCTGACGGTTTTCGGATTCTAGCATCACCTGACGACAACCGCCGCAAGGAGACAATAATTGATCCATGGGCATCAAATCTCCTTTGGCGACAATGCACAAAACACGTACAGCGATACCTGGAAAGGCTGCGCCTGCATAATTCAAGGCAACCCGCTCTGCACAAAGACCAGAGGGATAGGCAATGTTTTCTTGGTTGCTTCCGCAGATGACTTCTTGGTTATCCAACAACGCTGCTGCACCCACCTTGAACTTGCTGTAAGGCGCATAGGCATTCTCCATGGCCGCAAAGGCATCTTTCACAAGGCTTTGATCTGCCTCTTCAAGTGCATTCCAATGATGAATCAAACGGTAGGTAAACTGAAAGGACTTTTCTTCCTGCATGGTAAGGGATTTTAGAAGGTAAAATTACAGAATTTGTTACTGAAGTCTATGGTTCACAATTTGAGAAACCTTTTCAATGAAATGTTGGGGTTTAAATGTCCGCCACTCAAGGTCGTCCAGCGGTCCACCCATGGCCATGTATTGGTCGATGTGAATGCGTTGAAATTCCTTAGATACGTGGTCAAGCATGTTCACTGCAGCAATCCATCCGTCTTCGATGTCATCAAACCATTCCTCGTAATAGCAATCATCCGAATAATGAAAATTGAGTACGTTTTCAAAGATGAGGATAAAGCACTTGACGCCTTCATTGATCAAGGGGTTAATGACATTGGATTTCAGTATCATGATGTCGTTTTCAATGGCATCGTTCCATTCGCCAATGCACTCAATTATGGCTGTATTTTGAAGGTAATCGACATACAACACTTTGAGGTATAAGGTACTTGAACCGAAGGAATCCCATTGTGGGTGAATGACATAGTTGTAAATTTTGTTCGAAAACTCGAATTCGCTGTAGGTCCGCCTATAAAAAGGAGACTGAACATCTTCTGAGGCGATGTAATCCCCCCGCCATCTGTAAAAAGGCTCAATTAAATGCATGTACAAAAGTAGCATTTGTAGAAAAGAAAATCGCATTTTTCATTCGTTGAATCAACCTCATCTTAGCATTTATTTACGAACCGAGGGGCTGATAATTTTAGTAACTTGGTCCAACATTATAAGGCGGATGGAACACTTAACATCAAGAAAAATTGGAAGTTTTACCCGTACAAAACACGTTCTCCTCACCCTATGTCTCTCGTTTTTAGCCATATGCGCTTTGGGTCAAAATACCATTCAAAACAAACAGGGCCTGTATTTCGAGTTGGCAGGTTCCGGTGGATTGGGTTCTGTTAATTACGAGCGTTTCTTTTTGTATGCATCACCTTGGACACTTTCATGGAGCGCAGGATTGAGTTTTGCTCCCATCGATAAAAACAACGGCACTGGCATCGTAATTCCCGTCATGCTTCACTCCACCTTTGGCAAAAAAGCACTCAAACTCGAACTGGGAATCGGGCAAGGAATCACCCTTACGACCAAAGGCAGTTTATTCGCTTTGACCACACTCGCCGTAGGCACACGCATCCAAGCCAGTGGTTCTCGATGGTACTACCGCGTCACCTTTACCCCGCTCATCTCATACCTTGTTGACTTTCAAGTACAACCTTGGTGCGGCATTTCCATCGGCTATGCTTTTAAAAACAAAGCGATATGAAGAAATGCATAACCTCCGTCCTAGTCGTTTTACTTTGCCTAGCGTGCAACAAAAAAAAGTTTTTCAAGGGACCTGATTTTTTCCAAGATGATTTTGAATCGTATGTTTCCTTGAATGAAATGTTTCCAGAGGAAGACTCATTATGGTCATTCACCCAACGGACACGGGCGCAAAACACCCTAAACTTGGATACAACACATGCCGCTTTTGGAAATTCATCCCTAAGGTTTTTTGCGCAAAAATCGGATGACCAAGGCGCCTCAAAAAGCAGCATTGCCAAACAAAACATGGCATTTTGGGAAAACGAAACCCTGCGCATGCAAGGTTGGTATTTTATCGAAGACACGAATGCGTTAAACTGGCTTTTTTTAATGGACATGGAGGAACAAACAGCGGTGGGTGCTGGACCTGGTATGCGGTTGGCGCTGGTAGATAATAAACTCAGGGTGGAATACAAATTCAATGAAAAGGACCTGATACAGCAAGTGGGACAAGAAATTGATTTCCCCAGGAATGAATGGGTAGAACTCACTTGGGAAGTAAAACTCTCCAGAAAAGACAAGGGGTCGGTTAAACTTTGGCAAAATGGTCAATTGCTCATAAACCGCGACCACATCCGAACCCTTCCGAAGGACTTGCTTTATTTTCAACAAGGAACAAAAGGAATGTACAGCAGTTGCGAAATAGGAATTACGGCAAATTCGAAAGACAGTGACTTAACCTTGTGGGTTGACCATATACGCTTTGAAAAAGTGAATTAAAAGTCGTAAAACCCAGAGAAAATACTAAATTTATGGCACCGAAAAGGGCGGGACCGTTTTCCTCTTTTTTCCAATCCAAAAAAAACATCAACTCCTTAAATCCAAGGCCATGAATGACATCATTTGTCCAAAATGCAAACAAGCTTTTAAAATCGACCAAGCAGGTTTTGCTGAAATCCTCAAACAAGTGCGCGATCAACAATTTGACGATGAGTTAAAAAATCGTTTGCAAATTGCTGAAAACGAAAAACAAAATGCCGTAAAACTCGCTGAAGCCAACCTGCGAAATGCCCTGCTTCAAGACATCGCAACCAAAGACCAAGAAATCGCAGCATTGAAAGCAAAAAGTGAAAAAGAACTTTCGGATAAACTCAGCCAAAAAGAACTTGAAATTGTCGAAATGCGCTCCAAAATTCAGAATGCGGAGGTTGAAAAACAACTTGTATTGTCAGAAGCCACCAAACAACTTGAAAAAGAACGCGACCAATTGACCAACAAAGTCGCAACCATTGAACTGGAAAAACAAAACCTTGAAGGCGCATTGAGACAACAATTTACAACAGAACTTCAAAGCCGAGATGCCATCATTAAATACAAGGATGATGAAATTGCCCGGGTCAAAGACATGAAAGCAAAGCTTTCTACGAAAATGGTTGGAGAAAGCTTGGAGCAACATTGCGAAATCGAATTCAATAAACTTCGAGCCACCGCATTTCCCAATGCTTATTTTGAAAAAGACAACAACATCGATGCAGGGAGCAAGGGAGACTTTATTTTCAGGGAAAACGACGCTGCAGGGAATGAAATCATTTCCATTATGTTTGAGATGAAAAATGAATCCGACACCACAGCCACCAAGAAAAAAAATGAAGATTTTTTCAAGGAATTGGACAAAGACCGCAACGAGAAAAAATGTGAATATGCAATATTGGTAACCTTGCTCGATGCCGACAACGAGTTGTATAACCAGGGAATTGTAGATGTTTCTTACAAATTCCCCAAAATGTATGTGGTAAGACCGCAGTTTTTCATTGCAATCATCACACTCCTTCGAAATGCAGCGTTGAGCTCACTAAAATACAAAGCTGAACTGGCTTTGGTACGAAGTCAAAACATTGACATCACAAATTTTGAAGATAAAATCAACAAATTCAAGGATGGTTTTGCAAGAAATTACGACATCGCAAGCAGAAAATTCAAGGATGCCATTGATGGCATCGACAAAACCATTAAAGAATTGCAAAAAACCAAAGATGCCTTGTTGTCCTCGGAAAACAACCTCCGTCTCGCCAATGAAAAAACAGAGGATTTAACCATCAAGAAATTAACCCATGGCAATCCCACCATGAAAGCAAAATTTGACGACCTGAAGGATTAAGCACTTTTCATTCGGTATTATTGAATTATCTTCGCAGAAAAAAGATTGGGAAAGGACAAACTCAGGAAATTTGCCGCGATAAAAACCTTCGACAACGTACTCGAACCTGTACGTGGGGAATCCTTCCCCATCAAAGGCAATTGGCGAAAAGATTTTTTTAAAAACGACAACCCCATTGTCGTTGAATTGGGCTGTGGAAAAGGCGAGTATTCCGTAGGAATGGGAAAAATGTTCCCAGATGTGAATTACATTGGGGTAGACATCAAAGGAAACAGAATTTTCATTGGCGCCAAACAAGCCATTGAAGAAAAAATCTACAACGTTGGTTTTTTGCGTACCCGAATTGATTTCATTGAGGCATATTTTGGTCCCGAAGAAGTAGATGAGATTTGGCTTACCTTCTCAGATCCACAACCCAACAAACCCAGAAAAAGACTCTCCTCTCCCCTCTTCATTCACCGCTATCGCAATTTTTTAAAGAAAGGGGGACGCGTACACGTTAAAACGGACAGCGATCTTTTGTTTGATTACACCTTGGAACAAATAGAATCCGAAGGCTATGAACCCTTGGACATCCGGACCGATTTATATGCAACACTCGCCACGGAATCCGATGCAGAAAAATCGCAAATCTTTAGCATTCAGACCTACTATGAGAAACTCTTTTCTTCGAAAGGACACATCATAAAATACGCATGTTTTAAGATTCATTAAACCAAATTCCGCGATGGAACCCCAAAACCTCAAAAACAGCACCTACATCGGGTCTATGGGCAGAAAAAGCTTATTCGACCTTGAAATCCCATCCAATTGGAACCGCGAAATGTTGATTTTTGTACACGGTTTCATGGGATTTAAAGATTGGGGGGCGTGGCATTTGGTTCAGGATTATTTTGTCTCCAAAGGATATGGTTTCGCCAAATTCAACCTTTCTCACAACGGGGGTACCGCGGAAAACGGAATTGATTTCCCTGATGAAGAAGCCTTCGCAAGAAACACGTATTCAATAGAAATTCAAGATGTCATACTTTTTCAAGCACACCTCACTTCCCTTGTCAGCGAGCCTTATAAAACCACGTTGATTGGTCATTCACGCGGAGGAGGAGCCGTGCTTTTGAGTGCACAATACCGTATGCCCGACCGCCTGGTGATGTGGGCAAGCATCTCCGACATTGAAATGAGATTTCAAAAAAACGAGGCCTTAACACAATGGGAAAAGGAAGGCGTAAGAACCGTGAGAAATGGAAGGACGATGCAGGATTTACCTCAGTTCTTCGAACTCTATCTTGATTATGAAAAAAACAAAACGACCTTAGACATCCAAAAAGTTTGTAAACAATTGACGATTCCGACCTGTGTTGTGCATGGTTCTGCAGACGATTCGGTTTCCATCGAGGAAGGAAAGAACCTTGCTTTGTGGTTGAACACGCCTTTGCATACCATTGAAAAAGCAAACCATGTATTTGGCACCAAACACCCCTGGAATGCCTCGGTGCTTTCCAAAAGCATGACAAGGACTTGTGAAATCACACAATCTTTTATCGAGAAAAATAGATAATTTTTCTTGTTTTGGTCAAATCTACCTACATTTGCAGATAGGGTAAGTCTTTTACGACCAGCTCCCTCTTAACCCTCCAGGACGGGAACGTAGCAAAGGCAGGAGGTTGTAGCGGTGCGATAGAAGTAGCTTACCCTTCTTTTTTTAACCCTTTTCGAGCCATGAAAATCATTCTACCTTGCCTTTTTTTGCTTTGTATTTTTGGTTGTTCAAAACGCACAGCTTGTTCGAATGCGGTATCCGGCACCATGAAAAACAGAAGTGGATTGGATGGTTGCCAATGGGTCATTGAAGCCAACGACAAAGTATACGAACCTATGAATTTGCATGATTTCAACAGCGAATTATTGGTGGACAACACGAAGGTTGTTTTTTCCTTCGAATCCTTTCCGGTTGCGTCCATTTGCATGATGGGGGAAACCATAAAATTGAACTGTTTAGAAAAGAAATAGTGCATAACGACCCTAAACAGCTTTTTTAAAAACATGCTCAACCACATCATTTCGTTTTCAATTAAAAACAAACTCATTATTGGGCTTTTTATCATTGGACTCATCGGCTATGGCAGTTATCAATTTACCAAACTCCCAATTGATGCTGTTCCAGACATTACGGACAATCAGGTTCAAGTGATAACCACCGCGCCCTCACTTGGCGCTCCAGACATTGAAAGACTGATTACTTTTCCCATTGAACAAGCCAACAGCAACATTCCCGGAATAAAGGAAATACGTAGTTTTTCACGTTTCGGGCTTTCACTTATCACAATTGTTTTCGAGGATGATGTTGACATTTATTGGGCCAGACAACAGGTAAGCGAACGATTAACACAGGCACAAAGCCAGATTCCTAAAAGCTTAGGCACCCCCGTTTTGGCACCGGTAACATCGGGTTTGGGCGAAATTTATCAATATGTAATACGGGCCAAAGGTGTATATAAATTAAAATACGATGCTACAGAATTAAGAACCATGCAAGATTGGGTGGTCAGAAGGCAATTGCTAGGGGTTAAAGGAGTGGCCGACGTTAGCAGCTTTGGAGGTAAGTTGAAACAGTTCGAAATTGCTGTAGATGCGAATAAACTTCAAGCCTTAAACATTACCATCAATGATATTTTTACTGCGGTAGAAAACAACAACGAAAATACGGGAGGGGCTTACATTGAGAGGAAATCAACGGTAATGTACATAAGAAGTGAAGGGCTTATCGGAAACATCGACGACATCAAAAACATCGTTGTCAAGAACACTTCTGAAGGGATTCCAATTCTAATTAATGATGTCGCAGAGGTAAAAATTGGCAATGCAATTAGGTATGGCGCTATGACCTACAATGATGAAGGTGAATGTGTAGGAGCCGTAGTTATGATGTTAAAAGGTGAGAACAGTAATGAGGTGATTAAAAACGTAAAAGATAGAATTACACAAATTCAAAAAACCCTACCGAAAGGTATTGTCATTGAACCGTTTTTAGACCGAACAAAAATGGTAAACAGCGCCATTGGAACCGTTGAGAATAATTTAATGGAGGGTGCGCTCATCGTGATTTTTGTCTTGGTGTTATTCTTGGGGAATTTTAGGGCTGGATTGCTCGTTGCATCTGTAATCCCATTGGCCTTACTATTTGCCGTTATTATGATGAACCTATTCGGCGTGAGTGGGAACCTCATGAGTTTAGGAGCATTGGATTTCGGATTGATTGTAGATGGGGCGGTAATCATTGTTGAGGCAGTAATGCACAGTTTGGTTCATAGTAAAAAAACAAACGCAATTGGAGGAATCGGCCAAAATGAAATGGACACGACGGTTAAACGTTCAGCCAGCAGAATGATGAACAGTGCTGTGTTTGGACAGATCATTATCCTTGTCGTCTATTTACCCATTTTTGCACTGGAAGGTATTGAAGGGAAAATGTTTAAGCCCATGGCACAGACCGTCGCTTTTGCATTGTTAGGTGCGTTTTTACTTTCCTTGACTTACATTCCCATGATGAGCGCTTTATTTCTCTCTAAAAATTCAGCTTACAAAAAGAATTTGTCAGACCGAATGATGGAATTTTTCATTCGCATTCATCAAAACACCCTAGGCAAGGCATTGAAATACCCCAAAACCATTTTAACTATAGCAATGTCGTTCATGGCCATTTCATTTTTCGTGTTTTCTAGAATGGGTGGAGAATTTATTCCCGAATTACCTGAAGGAGATTTTGCAGTGGAAACAAGATTGTTAACAGGTTCAAATATACATACCACGGTTGATGCTTGCTTAAAATCTGCGCATATTCTGAAAAAATTTCCCGAGGTGAAAAAAGTAGTTGGCAAAATTGGAAGCGGTGAAATACCCACTGACCCAATGCCTATGGAAGCTGCTGACCTGATTGTCGTTTTAAAAGACAAGTCTGAATGGACCACAGCAAGTTCATACAATCAGTTATCCGAAAAAATGGCAAAAGCGCTGGAAGATGTCCCAGGGATTCAATATGGTTTTCAATATCCTGTTGCTATGCGATTTAATGAATTAATGACGGGATCAAAACAAGACGTTGTATGTAAAATTTTTGGTGAAAACCTAGATACCCTTGCCAAATATTCCAAACAATTGGGTACCGTAGCCAAGAAAATAAAAGGCGCCCAAGAAATTTATGTTGAAACTGTCAATGGTTTACCACAACTTATTATCAAATACAGACAAAGTGCGATTGCACAATACGGTTTGAATATTTCAGACATCAATCGAGTGGTTAACATCGCTTTTGCAGGTCAAAGCAGCGGACAAGTTTTTGAGGACGAAAAACGATTTGATTTAGTGGTACGTCTTGCTGGAGATAAGCGGCAAAAACTAGAAGACGTTCAAAACCTGCTGATCCCTACCCCATCAGGAATACAAGTTCCATTACACCAGGTTGCAGATGTTTCCTTAAAAGAAAGTGTCAATCAAATACAGCGGGAAGATGCAAAACGGAGAATTGTTGTAGGTTTTAATGTGAAAGACAGAGATGTGCAAAGCATTGTCAAAGATTTACAAACCAATGTCAATAAAGAAATCAAACTCCCCGCAGGTTATTATGTAACTTATGGGGGGGCTTTTGAGAATTTAGAGGTCGCAAAAAAACGTCTCTCCATTGCCGTACCCCTTTCACTGCTGCTGATTTTTTTATTTTTGTATTTCGCCTTTGGCTCCATCCAACAAGGATTGCTTATCTATTCGGCCATTCCCCTTTCTACCATTGGAGGCATCCTTTTCTTATCTTTAAGAGGCATGCCATTTAGCATCAGTGCTGGGATCGGTTTCATTGCTTTATTTGGCGTGGCGGTATTGAATGGGATTGTATTGATTGCTGAATTTAATCGTTTGAGAGATGAAGGCGAAACAGATTCAAAAAACATCGTTTTGCTGGGAACAAAACACCGTTTACGCCCGGTGCTAATGACCGCATTCGTAGCCTCGCTTGGTTTTTTACCCATGGCACTTAGCCAAGGGGCTGGCGCTGAAGTCCAACGCCCACTTGCTACCGTTGTCATCGGAGGATTGTTAACAGCCACTTTCTTGACTTTGATTGTTTTGCCTATCCTCTATGTACTTTTGGATAAACTGGGCAAGAAAAAAACGTCTAACAAGACAAGCATACCGACCCTTATGGTTATCCTAATTTTCACTTTTCACAATGTGAATGCGCAACCCGAAATCACGTTAAAAGCAGCTTTAGACAGCGCATTGCAAAACAATTTATCCATAAGAAACGCAAAATTAGAAGCTGAAATTCAAAAAAACATGATGGGAGCCACGCTCGACCTCCCTCAAACGAATGTATCCTTTGAATATGGACAAATCAATTCCTTTTACAACGATACCAAATTTGGGATTTCGCAATCCCTAAATTTCCCAACCGTCTACAAAAGACAGAAATTGATTCAAAAAGAAACTTTTACCAACGCTTTACTCATAATGGGAAAAAAGGAGGCAGAACTTAAAAGAGAGGTCACCCTTGCATTTTACCAATTACGATACCTTCAGGAAAAACTACGGATTCTCTCCAAAATTGACAGTTTGTATTCTTCATTTTTGGATAAAATCAACCTTCGCTATGCCAAGGGTGAAACAAATGCCATAGAAAAAATTACGGCGGAAACACAGCTTGGTGAAATAACTTCGCAACAAAAGCTCTTAAAAGCGGACATCGAATCCCTTATTCTTCAATTCCAATGGTTACTTAATACCCAAAAAAAATACCTTCCTTACCCAAAAGAACCTAACCTGGTTTTCATTGAAATCTTGGACACCACTGCCTTAAGAAAACATCCGGAGATAAAAACACTTGAACAAGAAAACAAACTGTCGCTGGAAAACACCGCTTTGGAAAAATCTAAATTATTACCAACCCTCAACCTCGGCTATGGAAACCAAAGCATGTTAGGTGTAGGGGCAAACAACCAATTATATTCAAGCAGTACAAGATTTCACTCGCTCCAATTTGGGATTGGTGTACCCTTATTCTTTAAACCCCAACGATCAAGAATACAAGTAAGCAACGTGGCACAATTGATTTCACAAAACAATTATTTGTTGGGAATTGGAAAGATTCAATCTGAATGGGAAAGTAATCAAATGAAATATAAGGCGCAACGAACAAACGTTGCGTATTATGAAGAAATTGCCTTAAAAAATGCCGCATTAATTACGAAGATTGCGGACTTACAGTTTAGTAATGGCGATATTAATTATTTAGAATGGACACAATTGATAAACCAAAACATTTCTATTCAAAGCAATTATGCAGATGCCATTTACAACCTAAATACAACGATTATCCAACTCAACTACTTAACCAATCCTTAAAAATGAAAGTCAAATTTGTACTTTTTTTATCTTTAGCACTCCTCTTAGCTTGTCAAAACAAAGCGCCAAAAAGTGTCAAAAAGGAAGTGATTTCGACTGGAAACTCAATTGAGCTGACAGATGCCCAACTTAACAATGCAGACATTAAACTTGGCAAAATCGAATGTAAAACGATCCCAACGAGAATCAAGGTGAATGGAAAGATTGAGGTCCCCCCTCAAAACATGATTTCTATCAGCGTTCCCCTAGGTGGGTATCTAAAAAACACAAAACTTCTTCCAGGAATGCAAATTCACAAGGGTGAGATTCTTGCCGTTATGGAAGACCAACAATACATTCAACTCCAAGAAGATTTTCTGATTGCGAAAGCACAATTATCTACCATAGAAGAGGAATACAAGCGACAAAAAGATTTGAATCAAAACAAAGCCGCCAGTGACAAAGTCTTTCAAAATGCACAATCTTCCTATCTATCTCAGAAAATCATCATTAGATCACTCTCTGAGAAGTTAAAAATGATTGGCATTAACCCAAATCGGCTCAATGAAAACACCCTGTCAAGTACCATTAAAATCGTTTCCCCAATCAATGGGTTTGTCTCCCAAGTTAAGGTGAACATCGGAAAATACGTTGCCCCCTCCGATGTAATGTTTGAACTCATTGATCCGACAGACATTCATTTATCGCTTACACTTTTTGAAAAAGATTTAAAAAACATATCCATTGGACAAAAGCTCTATGCTTACAACAATTTTGACCTTGAAAAAAAATACCTATGTCAAATTTTAGTCATTGGAAACGATGTTACGCCTGAACGAACCATTCAAATTCAATGTCATTTTAATTCATATGAAAAAAACTTAATTCCAGGAATGTATATGAATGCCGACATAGAAGTGGGATATAAAAATGCATACGCAATTCCTACAGATGCCATCGTTTTGTATGAAGGTGGTTACTATGTTTTCACACAGATTCATAAACATTTGTTCGAGATGAACAAGATAACCGTTCAAAACACACAAAACGACCTGACGCAAATTACATTTGTAGACCACCAAGATTTGAAGAACAAAACGTTCGTTACCCAAAACGCATATACTTTGTTAATGAAAATGAAAAACAAGGAATAAGCTTATATTTTTTAATCACGTCTTATGAGAACCCTTTTAAACACCCTTGTCCTGAGCATGCTTCTTTTTTCTTGCCAAAGTCAATCGGTCAAGAATGATACGCACAAAGAAGAGCCGAAAAAAGCATCTGAGGAAACCCCAAATTTCATAAACCCAACTGGAAATACCATCACCTCGCGTTTCAATTTACCCGAAGGATATGACTACACCCATCTACAGGAAGATTCTTGGGGGGCTTTTCTGCGGGATCTGCCGCTCAAACCCGATGGTTCAGTAGTGAAAAAATACAACGGAGAAACAAAACCAAATTTTCAAACCTATTTAGCCGTGGTTAACCTTCCCATCGGACATAAAGATTTACACCAATGTGCCGATGCTGTGATGCGACTGAGGGCAGATTACCTTTTCAGCCAGTCAAGATTTAACGAGATTTCATTTCGTCAAGCAAGCGGAAAAACACTCAAGTATTCCACTTGGTTAGGAGGTAAAACACCTGATAAAAACAATCTTTGGACCTATTTAGAATCTGTTTTCAATACTGCCAATACCACCTCGCTCGATCAGCAATTAAAACTTAAAGCCATAGAAACCCTTGAGATTGGGGACGTTTTCATCACTAAACCCATGAATGGGCAATTATATGGCCATGCCATCATTGTTGTAGATAAATGCATGAACAAAGAAGGCAAAGTTAAATTCATATTGGCTCAAAGCTTCATGCCAGCTCAAGAGATTCAAATCTTAGACAACCCTTTACAGCCTGGATGTCCTTGGTATGACCTTGATTTTGGGCAAACGATTCAAACCCCTGATTGGAGTTTTACTTCCAATCAATTAAAATCATTTGAATGAAAACACTTTTAATTACCCTCGGATTGTTTTGTCTTTTGTTTACAACTTCCTGTAAAAAAGGAGGATGTATTGAACACGAAAAATGGGCCTGTGAATTAATCGACGTCAACCCAAACTACTACGACCCTGTTTGTGATTGCGAAGGAAATACCTACCAAAATGAAGCGGTAATTCAATGCCTAGAAGGCAAAACAAAATATAAAAAAGGAAAATGTAAATAGCGTATTCGTCGCACTAGATTACGTACCTTTGCCTCGATGAAGATTTCAGCTTCTATTTACAGCGACGCGCGTCAAAACCTTCAGCAAACCATCTTGGCATTGGACGAACATCAGGTAGATTTACTCCACGTTGATTGCAATGATGACCTAGCCGTATTTGACGACATCCTACAAATCAGAACCTGGTGCTCACTTCCAATTGACCTGCACATCATCACGCCTACACCTTCTAAATTCTATCAAAAACTTTTGGATGTCCCTGTAGAATATGTCACTTTTCAACTGGAGCCTTTGGCTGAACCTTTGATTTGGCCCGCAGGGTTATCGGCCGCCAAAGGCGTAGCCGTTACCACCCCCACCTCCATCGATGCATTTGATGCCCATACGGATTGTGATTTCATTCTGATCATGGCCACCATTCCCGGTCAATCTGGAGGCGTCTTCGATAAAGAAAATTTCAAGAAAATAAGAACCTTCAGAAAACGATACCCCCACAAATCCATCCACGTGGATGGCGGCGTAAACGGGGAAGTTTCCTTCATCCTCCG
Organism: Flavobacteriia bacterium; assembly: GCA_009924735.1. Lineage (GTDB taxonomy): Bacteria > Bacteroidota > Bacteroidia > Flavobacteriales_D > Crocinitomicaceae > UBA952. The sequence goes on from RFQZ01000006.1 coordinate 63,577, forward strand.
AAACATGGGGGTGAGTACTTCTGTTTCGGGCTCTTACCTCTTCAAAGGTCCCAGCATCGGTCACGCCTTGCTCAACCTCACATCGAGAAACATGGCCTCTGCATTCCAAATTTCGGATTTCATGATCCCATTGGAAGAATGTCCAGTCGTTATGGATGAAACCACCCACCTTAAAGAAATTCTTGAAACCATCGAAAATGGCAAATTAGGTTTCTGCCTCGTGGGTAACGAAGACCGTCAACTCAAAGGTTTGATTTCCAGTGCCGACATTCGCAAAGCCTTGCTCAAGAAAATTGACAACCCAAAAGACATCGCATTGACCGATATGATCAATACCCATCCCGTGACCATAGAAGGGAAACAAACGGTACTTGAAATGCTTAAAAAAATGAAGACCTTAACCTTCCCGATCATGTACCTACCAGTGGTAGATTCTACAGGGAAAATGGAAGGAATTATTAATTTTGTAAACCTGATAAAAGGGGAAATATGATCATTCAACTCAAGAAAAAAACGCCGCCAGCCCAAATTCAATCCTTGGCAGAAAACATCAAAGCCTTTCACATTCACGAAAACGATGATTTCCTAATCACCAGTTCTTCCTTGAAAGAGGTCCCTGAAATCGCACAAACCTTCACCGAACATTCTTGGGTTTTCCCTAACGACATGCAGTTGGCCAGCCGTGCCTTCAAAAAGGAAACGCGAACGGTCCCTTTCGGAAAAGTAAACATTGGAGGAGATAGTAAAAACACCATCCTCATCGGAGGCCCTTGTTCGGTTGAATCCGAAGAACAAATCCGCAGTGCAGCACAATTGATTAAAGGCCTTGGCTTAACGGCCTTACGTGGAGGTTGCTACAAACCCAGAACCAGCCCCTATTCTTTCCAAGGCATGGGTCTGGAAGGACTCACATTGCTCGCTAAAATGCGCGATGAATTTGACTTAACCATCATTACGGAAGCGAGAGACTCATCCCATATACAAGAAATCATTGAACACACCGATGTGATTCAAATTGGCGCCAAGGCAATGTACGACCAAGGGATTTTGAGGGCATGCGCAAAAATCGACAAACCCATTTTGATCAAAAGAGGTTTTGGCACCACGCTTCAAGAATTTGTACAAGCAGCAGAATTCATTTTATCCGGCGGTAATTCAAAGGTCATCCTTTGCGAACGCGGAATCAGAACCTTTGAAACAGCAACGCGATTTACCCTGGATTTATGCGGTGTGGCGTGGCTAAAAGAACACACCAACTTACCCATCATTCTCGATCCTTCACATGCAATGGGCTATGCCTATGGTGTAAATGGATTGGCAAGGGCATGCGTTGCCATGGGAATTGATGGCTTATTGATTGAAGCCCATCCGAACCCTAAAATCGCCAAATCAGATGCTTCTCAACAATTGAATTATGTGGAATTCGAACAACTGCTAAAAGACATCCAACCCATTGCTACTGCTGTGGGGTATAACATCGTATAATGATACACTTAGAACAAAACATCAAAGGACTTTGTGCAAAAAATGGCATCCACTACGACGACTTCTTGAGCGATTTGGAAGTTGACGAAGTTCATGAACTTACCCTTTTCGACCTTCAAGCGATTTCCGAAGAATATGCCATAGATTTAATGGCGCTCATGTTCAAACCGCTCTTTAATGCCGAACACCTTAAAAAGAAAATCAAACAAATCAAATTGCTCATTCTCGATATTGATGGGGTGATGACCGATGGTGGAATGTATTGGACAGAAAGTGGCGACCAAATGAAAAAGTTCAATACCAAAGATGGTATGGGCATTATGGAGCTTACGAAAAACAATTTTCAAGTAGGCATTATTTCGTCCGGATTTACCAAGGTTATGGTTCAAAAACGCGCTGAGCTTTTGGGAATTCAACATTGCTATGTAGGTCGACAACCAAAAATGGACATCTTAAAAGAATGGTGTGAAACCTTAAAAATCGAATTAAATCAAGTGGCAATCATCGGTGACGACATCAACGACCTTCCCGTCATGCGTGCGGTTGGGGTTTCTGTATGTCCATCTGACGCCATCAACGAAGTGAAATCTACCTGTCAGATCATATTGACCAAGGCAGGAGGTATGGGTTGTGTTCGCGAATTCATAGATGCCTACCTACGCCCTTAACCATCGAAAATCATTATTTTATGAAACAAACAACGATCGGAATCATCCGCGAAGGAAAGGTTCCACCCGATTTCAGAACCCCACTTACCCCTAACCAGTGTGAAGTGTTGGAACAGATTTTCCCCAACGTCAAAATCAAGGTTCAAAGCAGTCCCATTCGGACGTATAAAGATGAAGAATACCAAAACCTAGGCATTGAAGTCGTGACGGATTTGACAGCATGCGACCTTATTTTTGGTGTGAAAGAAGTGCAAATTGAGGACCTGATTCCGAACAAAACCTTTGTTTTCTTTTCCCATACACTTAAAAAACAACCATACAACCGCGCATTGCTTCAAGCGATTTTACAGAAGAACATTCGTTTGATCGACTACGAAGCCATTCGCGACAAACAACAAAAACGATTGGTAGGATTTGGAAGATATGCTGGAATCGTGGGGTGTTACAATGGGTTTTTGACCTACGGATTGAAAACAAAAACCTTTACATTAAAACCAGCGAATCAGTGCGAAGACCGCAAGGAGGTTGAACAAGAAATGAAAAAGGTGGTACTTCCAAACAATTTTCGCGCAGTAATCACAGGTTTTGGCAGGGTGGGTCATGGCGCAAAAGAAATCATTGATTTATTGCCCATCAAGGAAGTAAGCCCCGAAGAGTTTCTTGAAAACAAACACAATGAAGCGGTGTATTGTCAACTGGATTCAAATGAATACTACCAACATGTAAACGGACATTTTAACAAAAGAGAATTTTATGAAAATCCTTCGGAATACGTTTCGATACTACCTAAATTTTTGGCGCACGCCGACATGTATATCCCCTGCCATTTTTGGAACAACCGTGCACCCAACCTTTTAAGCCAAAGCACGCTCATCGAGAACAAACGTCTTAAGGTGGTCGCCGACATTTCGTGTGACATTGCGGGACCCATTGCTTGCACCATCCGTCCTTCAAAAATCAGCGATCCGATCTATGGATACCAAGCCCGCACCGGTGAAGAAGTAGATTGGCGCGATGAAGATGCCATTGCAGTGATGGCCGTGGACAATTTACCTTGTGAATTACCGAAAGATGCATCGGAAGACTTTGGAAGCGAATTGGTGAAACATGTATTTCCTGTATTGCTAGGAGAGGACCCAGACCAAATCATGCACCATGCTACTGAGACTACCTTTGAGGGAACGCTTAACGAGCCATTTTTATACCTAACGGATTATTTAAAGGGCATTTAACCCACTTAGTAGGGGTTACTTTCATTTTCCTTTGAGAAGACCCATGGCTCCTTTGCGATTCTGTTCTCTGATAAGGAGGATCCAAAACACGGCAGCAAGAATGAAAGCACCGGGTAAGATCAACATGCCCATGCGTAAATCGGCGAAATTATCTGAAACCCTTCCTACCAACTCCGGTGACCATAAATCGCCAAAAGCGTGAATGAGGAAGATGCAAATGGCCATGGCGCTGGCACGCATATTTGGAGGAACGCTTTCAACAATAACGGTATTGATGGGTCCGGTAGATTGAAAAAGAAAAATCATGGTAATCACAATGGTTACCATGCTCGTCAATTTATCGGTGGTTAAAAAAGACACAAAGGAAAAAGGCACCGCAATCAAGACAGAAATGGCCAAGAGTTTCGCATAACCCGAAGCAGACTTTTTACGCCACTTATCTGAAAAATGGCCGCCAATCAAGGTCCCAATAATTCCGCCAACCACCAACGTAGGTCCTAAAAACAAACTGGCATCTTGAATTTTCATGTGGTGCACCCTAGACAAAAAGGAAGGTCCCCAATAAGAAAAAGCGCCCATTGCAAAAGTGTAGAAAATATACCCCAAGCAAGCCAACATGTATTCCCTATTTTTAAACAAGGACATGATTTGACTCACTGTCACCTTCTTAACTTCCTTCATTACTTCCTCACTTTGACCGCGTTCCGGTTCCTTCATTAGCAGCAACAGAATCGCCAATACAAATCCTGGAAGTCCGGTGATAAAAAAGGCAGCACGCCACCCAAGACTTGCCGCAATGATGCCTCCCAGCGCAAAGCCTAAGGCAGCGCCAATGGGAATGGCTAAATAGAAAAAATTAATGGCTTTGTTTCTGCGTTTGGACGAATAGGCATCCGAAATCACGGCAGGACCAATGGCGCCAAAACTCGCTTCCCCTAATCCTACCATAATGCGACAAAAGACCATAAATGAATACACCTGTGCGACGCCGGAAAGACAGGTGCCTAAGCTCCACCCAATCACCCCAATGGCCATGAGTTTTTTGCGCGACAAACGGTCTCCTAAATATCCAAAAATTGGAGAAGTGATGAAATAGCCGAGCATAAAAGCCGTCGCCAAACGTCCCATATCGCCGTCGTTTTTGATTTTCAAAGCTTCCTTAATGGGCTCTAAAATCGAAGACAATACAAATCGATCAATAAAATTAAACAGGTTGACAATGGAAAGTAAAATCAAAACGCGTCTTGCACCCGGCATCGTGGTGTCTTTACCGGTCGTTGTTGAAAGGTTGTCCGTATTCATTGCATCGCTAAACTTCATAACATAATAGGATTGGTTGAGACAAAGTTAATTTTTAAAATAGGAATCGGTTTTACTATTACCACAAAATTACCTAGTTTATAAATTTGTTAAGAACATACGATATTCAGTTTTTAATTTAATTTAGCATCCTTAATTGATGGGAATGAGAGCTATTATTGAAGCAGCATGGGAAAACAGGGAACGCCTTCGGGATCCTGAAACCATTAACGCATTGGAAACCATTATCTCCGACCTAGATCGGGGAATACGCAGGGTTGCTGAACCAGACAGTGAAGGCAATTGGATTGTCAACGAGTGGATCAAAAAAGCCGTCGTTTTGTATTTCCCCATTAAGCAAATGAAAATCATTGAAATAGGTCCTTATGTATTTCATGACAAGATGCCTTTAAAAACGAATTACAAAGATTTAAACATTCGCGTAGTCCCCGGTGCAAGTGCACGCTACGGTTCGTTCATCGCAGAAGGCGTAATCCTTATGCCCTCTTACGTGAACATCGGTGCGTATGTAGATGAAGGCTCCATGGTGGATACCTGGGCGACGGTAGGAAGTTGCGCGCAAATCGGAAAAAATGTTCACCTCAGTGGAGGTGTTGGCATCGGCGGTGTATTAGAGCCGCTTCAGGCTTCTCCCGTTATCATTGAGGACAACGCATTCATTGGTTCACGTTGCATTGTCGTCGAAGGCGTGCGAGTGGGTAAAGGTGCTGTACTTGGAGCCAATGTAGTTTTGACAAAATCCACGAAAATCATTGATGTCACCAAAGAAGAACCCGTTGAATTCCGCGGATTTGTACCTGATCGCAGCGTAGTCATTCCAGGAAGTTACGCAAAAAAATTCCCTGCAGGTGAATACCAAGTCCCTTGTGCTTTGATCATTGGACAGAGATCAGCTTCTACCGATTTAAAGACCTCGCTTAACGAAGTGCTTCGCGAATATAAGTTGGCAATATAAATTTCCTTACCTTTGCCATTTGGCACGCATGGCATTGACTTCTTTAACTGCGCTGTCTCCAGTAGACGGACGATACCACTCAAAAACACGCGCACTTCAACCCTATTTTTCTGAATTTGGGCTGATAAAATACCGGGTGCGTATTGAAATCGAATACTTTATTCAACTCATTCAAGCTGAACTTTTTCCTGCAGGAAGTTTTTCAGACCAAGACATTGACCTCATGCGGTCGTGGTATCAGAATTTTTCTGAATCCGATGCCCAATGGATTAAAGACAAAGAGAAAATCACCAACCACGATGTGAAAGCCGTTGAGTATTTCCTAAAAGATAAATTCACCACCCAAGGTTGGGGAAGCGCATCAGAATTCATTCACTTCGGATTGACCTCACAAGACATCAACAATACAGCCATCCCATTGTCTTTAAAAGAAGGGATTCAAAACCATATTTTCACCAGTTACGAGGCCGTCATTCAGCAACTTCGTCAATATGCCCACACGTGGAAAGACATTCCAATGCTGGCAAGAACCCACGGTCAACCCGCCTCCCCTACCCGATTGGGAAAGGAAATTCAGGTATTTGCGGAACGATTAGAAATTCAACTCAACCAAGCAAAATCCATCCCTTACTCCGCTAAATTCGGGGGTGCTACAGGGAACTTTAATGCCCACCACGTTGCCTATCCAGACCGCGATTGGGTAGCCTTTGGAAATCATTTTCTCAGTGAATTGGGCCTTCACCGCAGTCAAACCACTACGCAAATTGATCATTATGACAACCTTGCTGCGTTGTTTGATGCCTTGAAACGCATGAATACCATTCTGATGGATTTAAACCGCGACCTTTGGAGCTACATCAGCATGGATTATTTCAAGCAAAAATTAAAAGAAGGTGAGATAGGATCCAGTGCCATGCCCCACAAAGTAAATCCCATTGATTTTGAAAATGCTGAAGGAAACCTCGGCATTGCAAATGCGCTGTTCGAACATTTCTCAGCAAAACTGCCCATTTCAAGACTCCAAAGGGATTTAACCGATTCGACCGTATTGCGCAACATCGGAGTGCCTTTGGCCCACACGTTAATTGCCTTAGAATCTACCCAAAAAGGCCTAGGAAAATTGCTCTTAAATGAAGTGAAAATTCAAAATGACCTAGAAAACAATTGGATGGTCGTTGCCGAAGCCATTCAAACCATTCTTCGTCGCGAGCAGTTTGACCAACCTTATGAAGCGTTGAAAGCGCTCACCCGCACCCATCAAGCGATTACCCAATCTACAATCCATGCGTTCATTGACAACCTAGAGGCATCCGATTCAATCAAAACCGAACTTAAAAACATCACACCATGGAATTATGTAGGCGTACAACTTGTAAAATAGTCGCATTTGTTATTCTCCTCGTTCAATTTTCATACGCACAAGAACTTCCCGTAAACTGGGGACCGTTGGAGTCTAAGCCAGGGAATTTATTGGAAATCATGCCCATACGTTCTGCGGATTTTTATACGTTGCGTTACACTGGCGGTTTGTTTGGTTCCTACCGCTCCACCTTGCACAACCAACTTACCTTTGTCACCCAACAAAAAATTAAACCCGTTACCGAAACAGGTTATGGAAATGTAGATGGAGGTATTTATTTCGCAAATAAGTTTCATGTATTTCTTAGCGATCGTGGCAACGGAACCATGACGCTTTATTCTCAAACCCTTGACGATGCGTTGGCCGTTTCAGCCCCTTCAGAACTTCGTGCAAGTTATTCCGACGCAAGAATGGGCGCACGTCCCAACTTCAACATCATGTGCTCTCAAAACCGAAGGTTTTTGGTGGTTTATTATGACATTCCTGGAAAAAAAGAAAACCGAGATGTGTATGGATACACCGTTTTTGATTCTACATTTACGCAGGTTCAATCAGGAGAATATGCTTTGCCATTTGATGGAAATTTAACCACCATCAACCAACACCACATCACAAATGAGGGAGATTATTTATTGGTGGTAACGGAACACAAAGACAGAAACGACCGCTTTTTTGGGAAGGATTACGAAAATTTCAAAGCCCTTCACATTTTTAAAATCAAAGAAAATACGCTTAAGGAATTCAATGTCAACTTGGAGGACAAAAGAATCGATGACATCATGGTAACTTCCAATGACGAACAGCAGGTTTCAATGACTGGATTGTTTGGAAAAGGAGGAAGGTCAGGTGTTGAAGGGATTTTCACCATCATGGTAGACCTCGCCAAAGACACCATTACCAATTATAAATACGTGAATTTCGGTCCAGATGTTCTTCGTGAATCCCGCACCGACAAGCAGATGAGTAAAATGGAATTGCGTTGGAAGAAAAAAGGAGAGGCGCCGCAAATTTATTCTTACAAACTTCGACAAATCAATGCCTTGGCCGATGGATCACAAATTGGATACATAGAACAATATTATGTACGTCGGGTCACCAACTACGATACCCGAACCGGCGTAACGACTACCAATTACTACTATTACTACATGGACATCGTCGCCTTCAAAATCTTGAAAGACGGAAGTTTTGCTTGGGCAAATAGAATTCCAAAAAGTCAAATCTCACTCAACGACAATGGTCCTTACAGTTCGTTTATTGCGTTCAACAACGACCAAAAGGCCTACCTAATTTTTAACGACAGCAAGAAGAACTATGACGATGCAAATTATTTCAACCAAGCGCAAAAGAATGTTTACGGTTTCAACCTAAACCCTCGTAAAAATGTAGTTGCCATCAATTCGATAGACCTAAATACGGGCGCCATGGAACGCAAAGGATTTTTCACGCGAAAAGAACTTTCTGCGATTGTAGTACCCAAAATGATGAAAGTGGATTGGATCAACAAAGAGGTTTTATTATATGCAATTAACCGTAACCGTGAAAAATTTGGGATCATTAGCTTTAAATAAAAACCTATTCATTTGTATCGCTTTGGGGATGCTTTGGGGGTGTAAAACCGACATGGATAAAAATCCCACGGTTACTGAACGGATAGACGTCTCTGTCACAGATGACCATTCGTATTCGAACCTAAAAAAAATTCGAACCAAACACCTTGTTTTGGATTTGGATGTGAATTTCAAAAACAAAACCATCTACGGGGTCGCCCGACACCAAATGGAGAACCTGGGCAGCACAACCGCGGTTTTTGACATCAAAGGATTGGTGATTCAAAAAGTTACGGTGGGAAAAAAAGGGCATGAAAAGGAAACGGATTTTGTCATTGGAAAAATGGACAAAGATTCAGTCTTAGGTCAACCCCTCATCACAAACATTCCTGAAGCCACAGAATACATTAACATTTACTACCAAACCACGCCACAATCCGATGCGCTTGCGTGGGTAGATTCTGCATACACCTCCTCCAAGAAACACCCCTTCCTCTACACCCAAGGAGAAGCCATTTTGACAAGAACCTGGATTCCCTTGCAGGATTCTCCTTCCAACCGATTTACCTACGAAGCCAATGTCAAGGTAAACCCCGGACTTCTTGCCTTGATGAGTGCGGAAAATCCAACCAAAAAAAATCCGAATGGCGAGTATCATTTTGTAATGAACCAACCCATTTCTTCGTATTTGATCGCCCTTACCGTGGGTGACATCGCCTATCATCCTTACAACAGTCGTTGTGGCATCTACGCCGAAAAAGAAGTGTTGAACAAAGCTGCTGAAGAATTTAAAGATTTACCGAAAATGGTCTTGGCTGCAGAAAAATTATACGGTCCTTACCAATGGGAGAAATACGACGTGATGATTCAACATTATTCCTTCCCCTTTGGTGGCATGGAAAACCCCAGACTCACCTTTGCCAGCCCTACGTTAATTGCAGGGGACAAATCCTTGGTTTCCGTCATTGCCCATGAACTGGCGCATTCTTGGTCGGGGAACCTTGTTACCAACAGTACTTGGAATGACTTCTGGCTGAACGAAGGGTTTACCGTCTATTTTGAGGAACGCATCATGGAATCACTCTATGGGAAAGAAACTTCCGATATGCTGGCCGAAATTGAGTTTTTTGAGTTGGAAAAAGAATTAAAAGACATCGCTACCGGTACAAACCCTGAAGATTCGAGGTTGTTCCTCCAACTTAAAGACCGCGATCCCGACGATGGAATGACCAATGTCGCCTATGTAAAGGGAGCCTTTTTCCTAAAAACGTTGGAACGAAAAGTGGGACGCAAGAAATTTGACGCTTTTTTAAAGAAATATTTTTCAGCGTTTCAATTTAAAACGGTGAACACCCAAAAATTCGAGCAATTTTTAAAAAGCGAATTACTCGATCCCAATAAGGTTGAATTTAATACAGACGAATGGATTTACCTCGAAGGGCTTCCTAAAAACTGCGTAAAAATCAAAACCAACAAGCTCGTAGACATGCAAGCTTTGGCAGTAAATGTTGGCGAAAATCCAATGTTACTCGCACCACAAAAAATGTACAAGTGGGTTAAAATCAAAGGGAAAAAGAAGAAGAAAAAAGTCGCCTATTTTGTTCAAATCAAGCGACAAGACCATACTGTGCAAGAATGGCAGCATTTCATTCGTTCGTTGGACGCTAACATTTCCATTGAAGACATGCACGTCATTGATCAATTTTTACATTTCAAGAATGGTGGGAATTGCGAATTGATGTTCGAATGGTATGTACTGAGCATCCAACGAAACGACAAATCCATACGACCTGCGTTGGAAAAATTCTTAATGTCGGTGGGACGAAGAAAATACATCCTTCCGTTGTACAAGGAGCTTTTCAAAAGGGAGTCTGATAAAATTTGGGCTGAAGGGGTTTTCAACAAAGCGAAATTCGGTTACCATTTCGTTTCAAGAAAGTCAATTGAATCGGCGTTGAATGCGAAATAAGTAGGCTTAATTTGCCACTTCGCTCATGTAGCGAATGCGCACCAATCGCAACTCTTCTTCGGTATAGGTTCCTTCAAATTCTTTGTAAGCCTCAACGATTCCATCGGTTTCTGCCTCGTTAAAGTATTCGAAAATCTCTTCCTGATCCGTCTTGTCCAAGAGGTCATCGATGTAATAATTAAGATTCACACGGGTTCCAGAGGCTACAATGGTTTCGATTTCTTCGAGCAATGCTTCAAAGGTCTTTCCTTGCGAAGCGGCGATGTCTTCCAAAGGCAACTTTCGATCGATGTTTTGAATCAACTGCACCTTGAGGCCTGATTTATTCACCAGCGATTTCATGAAATAGTCTTGCGGACGGTCGATGTCATTCTCTTCAACATATTGCGCAATCAATTCCACAAAGGGTTCACCAAAGCGTTGGGCTTTCCCAACCCCTACCCCTTGCACATGGGTAAGTTCTTCAATGGTGATTGGGTATTGCAAACACATGTCCTTCAAAGATGGCTCTTGAAAAACAACAAAAGGAGGCACCTCCATTTGTTTTGAAACAGACTTTCTTAGGTCGACCAACAATGTATACAACTCCTCATCAAACGCAGCACTTTTGGCCGATAGAAGGGTCATTGAATCGTCATCATCGGTATTGGAAAAATCATGCTCTTTCAACAACATATATGAGGTTGGATTTTTAAGGAAATCCCTTCCTGCATCAGTGAATTTTAAGACACCAAAAGATTCAACATCTTTGTATAACAATCCCCCTAAGGCCACTTGTCGAATCACAGCATTCCAGAAATGTTCATCTCGGTCGCTTCCTTGGCCAAAACCTGGCAATAATTCGTGTTTAAACGCTTTGATTTCTGAGGTAGCCACACCCGATAAAAATGCGCAATAATGCTTCGCTTTTACCTGTTCGTCCAGTTCCATGACGGCTTGCAAAAGCTTGACAACGGCTTCTTTTCCTTCGCGTTTTTCTCGTGGGTTTTTACAGTTGTCGCACTTCTCGTGGCAATTTTTCGCGTCGAATTCTTCTCCGAAATAATGCAAAATATATTTACGTCGGCACAGTGAAGTTTCAGCATAGGAAACAATTTCACTTAGCAATTGCCGACCAATTTCTTGTTCTGTTAAGGGTTTTCCACTTAGAAATTTCTCTAATTTCTCGACATCTTTGTAGGAATAAAAGGCCAAACATACTCCGATACCACCATCACGTCCGGCCCTTCCGGTTTCTTGGTAATAGGATTCCAAAGATTTAGGAATGTCGTGGTGAATTACATAGCGAACATCCGGCTTGTCGATTCCCATTCCAAAGGCTATGGTCGCTACAATGATTTTGGATTCTTCCATCAAAAACATGTCTTGATGTCTTGCCCTTGTGTCTGCATCTAAACCTGCATGGTAAGGCAAAGCGGGTATGCCATTCACCTGAAGTAATTCTGCTATTTCCTCGACTTTTTTACGGCTAAGACAATAGATGATTCCACATTCATCGCTGTGTGATTTCACATAACGAATGATTTGCTTTTCAACATCCTTTTTGGGACGTATTTCATAAAACAAGTTGTCACGGTTGAAGGAGGCTTTGAAAACCTTGGCATCCAACATGTTTAAGTTCTTTTGGATGTCGTGTTGAACCTTTGGGGTAGCCGTGGCGGTTAAGGCAATGACAGGTACGTTGGAAATCTTTTCAAAAATTTCTCTAAGGCGTCGATATTCAGGGCGGAAATCATGTCCCCATTCAGAAATACAGTGGGCTTCATCGATGGCGAAAAAAGAAACATTTACGCTGGAAAGGAAATCGATGTTTTCTTGTTTGGTGAGAGATTCTGGTGCAACATAAAGCATCTTTGTCACCCCAGACACGATGTCTTTCTTCACATTGGCAATTTCGTTCTTGGTGAGCGAGGAATTCATAAAGTGGGCGACTTTTCCGTTGTCGCTGACAAAGCGCATGGCATCGACTTGGTTTTTCATAAGTGCGATGAGGGGAGAAACAATGATTGCGGTACCTTCCAATATGAGCGCTGGAAGCTGGTAACACATGGACTTTCCTCCGCCGGTAGGCATGATGACGAACGTATTTTTTCCTTCTAGAATGTTTGAGATAATTTCCTTTTGTTCACCTTTGAATTTAGAGAATCCAAAAAAGTGTTGCAAGGCACCATGTAAATCCATTTCCTGTTCTGTGTATGTAAAAGAATTTTTCAAAGAAAAATTGATCTGGTTGAGATTAAACGGATGTAAAAAAACACCCTAACTGTATTCAAATTTACAAACTAACAAAGGATAAACCTATATGTTTCGCCTTTAATCAATCTTTTAGAAAAATAAATCTACCCGTTGAAAGCCACCACTTGGGTAATCTCGGGCATGTGTTGTTTCAGTAGCGTTTCTATGCCACCTTTCAAGGTCGCTGTGGAGGATGGACACCCAGAGCAAGCTCCTTTTAGGACCACCGTTACCGTTCCTTCCTTGAATCCAACATAATCGATTGCGCCACCATCATTTTCAACGGCAGGGCGTACATATTGATCTAGCAAGGCGATGATTGGCTCATCCAGTTCGCTGGGCTCCGCAACCGTTTTGGTTTCAGTAGAGACCTTTTTTTCTACCGGAATAGGCATTTGGATCAGTACTTCCTTTCCTTCACCCAGAAACTCACGCACGAACTCACGCAATTCCATGGTGATAAAATCCCACGGCACATTGTCGGTTTTGGTGATGGTCACGAAATTTGCGGTAATGAAAACACTTTTTACAAAAGGAAAATTAAACAAAGCTTCAGCCAACGGAGAATAGCCTTTTGCCTCAGATTTTTGGGTAAATTCAACGGAATCGCCACTGCCCAAAAGGTATTTATTGGCAACAAATTTCATGGTCGCCGGATTGGGGGTCATTTCTGTGTAAACCGTAACAGGTACATTCATTATTCAGTTTTTAGGTTATAAAATTACTTGTTTTTATTCGCCACCTAACGACAATTGAAAAAAGGTTTCAGAACTTTTCACAGAACCCCGTTCAAAGGTAGGATTTCCGAAGCCATCCAACCTGGGGTACTTCACTGCTTTGGACTTATCGCGGTGCAAGCACGCAGCATGCCCGATGTTGTTTTGAAATACATTCCGAACCCCTTCAGCATCCATACCACATTGAAATTTAAGCACTTGCCCTAGCCCTACCAGATATTCAGTCCCTACATACAAAATACCATGACTTGTTTGACCATAAGAAAGATTGGAAAGGTCCTTAAAATAGGATGTTTTGCCCTTCACAAGCGCTTGTTGTGCACCCACACCTGAAGTCTCACCAGTCCATAAACGCAAGCCAAACGTTACCGCATAAAAAAGTTCGCGGTGACGAAAAACCAGGTTTGCTGTTCGGAAACGATCCTTTCCTTGACCCGCAAAAAAATCATTTTCGAAATACAAACGATTCCGATGGGCTTCAAAGGCAAAAGCACCTGACGACTGAGAGGTTCGTGCGTTATCGGCGTAGAACAAATATGAATACCCAAATTGATGTGTATACTTCGAATAATTTACAGCATTGCCCCATTCAAAATCGCTTATACTTGCGGCCTTTCCTCCCCCATAAAAAAGACCGGCATACGACCTATTCTCCCAAAAACACTTCCTTCCTCCCAAAGATTTTAGGTAAAAGGAAATGTCATTTCCCGCCGTACATTGAATGTGATTAAAGGTTAGATAACCATGAATCCCCAGCCCCACTCCTTGGATGTGACTGCCTATGTTTATCGATGCTTTTAAAGCGATGCCTCCCGTTTGGGCGTAACCCACTGAGGACACAAATAAAAGGATTGACATCACCCATTTCATGGACGGGCTCATTGTTACTTCCCTTTGAGCGCCATGGCCTTTAGGGTATTCATCATCAAAGAGGCTATGGTCATAGGCCCGACACCACCTGGCACAGGGGTAATCATGCTGCATTTTGGCGCTACATTTTCAAAATCTACATCTCCCGAAAGGCGCCATCCTTTGGGTTTGGTAACATCCTCGATGCGCGTTGTACCCACATCTATGACCACCGCTCCCTCGCGAACCATGTCTGCCGTGACAAAACCAGGTTGCCCTATGGCGGCTATCAAAATGTCCGCATTGAGACAGACCTCTTTTAAATTTTCGGTACGAGAATGCGCCAAGGTAACGGTACAATTTCCAGGGTTGGCATTTTGACTTAACAAGATGCTCAATGGCATTCCTACAATGTTGCTTCGACCAATGATTACACAATTTTTCCCTTCGGTTTCAATGTGCTTTCGTTTGATTAACTCCATAATTCCCGCAGGGGTTGCGGGCAAAAAACCGGGTAAATTGACCACCATATTCCCCAGATTCCTAGGGTGAAAACCATCCACATCCTTCAAGGGATCAATGGCTTGGGTGATTTTTAGGTCATCGATTTGGGCAGGCAATGGCAACTGAACGATAAATCCATCGATGCTTTTATCTTCATTCAATGCCTGTACTTTTCCCAATAATATTTCTTCGGAGACCGAATCATCGTATCGAATAAGGGTGCTTTCAAATCCTATCTCTTCACATGCTTTTACTTTCGCACCTACGTAGGTCATAGAGGCGCCATCATTGCCGACAAGAATGGCAGCGAGGTGAGGGATTTTCAATCCAGCTTTTTTTCGCTCAGCAACGGCTTGTCTGAGTTCCTCCTTAATTTCTTTGGCAATTGCGTTTCCGTTGATTATTTCCATACTGCAAATTTACGACAAAAAGGATTTCAGGCATTCATTCCTAATAATCACAGGTTATGTATCTTTGTCAAAATGAAAACCATGCGGAAATTATTACTGATTCTTTTGTTTTTACCTTTTCTAAGCATTGCCCAAGTTGAATTCAACGGTTCAGAGGTTGGACTTGAGATTTTTGCAGGCGCCTCAAATTTAGGGGGTTCCATAGGTGGCGATCTCAAATACGCAGCGGTGTTAAATGAAAACTGGGCCGTGGGCCCCTCCTTTCGATACCAAAGAACTTGGTCGAATTTTATGGGACAACAAAACAAATTTGCCATTTACGGAGGAGGTGTTTTCGCCCATTACCGAATTAAGAACACCCTGTTTTTAGGACTTGAATATGAATTGTTACGGAGTCCTTATAATTTCGTTAACTTCAATTATTCGACGAAGAACTTGGCTTCTACACTCTTTATTGGTGGAGGCTTTTCGAGGGATTTCAAACAAAAAATCAGGATAAACGGAGGCATATTCTACGATGTTATCAATGCGTCCAACAGTCCTTTCCGTTCGAGTTACGGTTTTAAAATCAAAGACCAAAACGGAGCCATTGTTAAAATCCTTCCCATCATCTACCGAATCACCTTCTTTTTCCCGTTTGGAAATACAAAATAATGAAAATAGGCATCGTATTATACCCCACTTTTGGTGGGAGTGGTGTTGTAGCCACAGAATTGGGTAAAGCGCTGGCGAGAAAAGGACACCACGTGCATTTCATCACCTATTCTCAACCCGTGCGACTCGGGCGATTTCAAGAAAACATTTTCTACCACGAAGTAGCGGTTTCTGATTACCCTTTGTTTGAATTTCAACCCTATGAAACCACCTTGGCTTCAAAGATGGTAGACGTGGTAAAACACGAGAAATTAGACATTCTCCACGTGCATTATGCCATTCCCCATGCCTCTTCGGCGTACATGGCAAAACAAATTTTGGCGACAGAAGGCATTCACATTCCCTTCATAACTACCTTGCACGGAACGGACATTACCTTGGTGGGAAGAGATCCTTCGTTTATTCCGGTGGTTACTTTTTGCATCAACCAATCGGACGCAGTGACCACGGTTTCTGAAAGCTTAAAGCGGGATACACTGGAACATTTCAAAATTACCCGAAGCATCGATGTAATCCCCAATTTCATTGTTTCGGATGATGTTCTTCCTACACCCAACCAAGAAACCAGACGTCATTATGCGCCTGATTCCGAAGCCATTTTATGCCACGTATCCAACTTTAGAAAAGTAAAAAGGGTTGAAGATGTCATCCGTATTTTCGAAAAAGTGAACGCCCAATCCCCTTCACGCCTCCTTATGGTGGGGGATGGACCTGAACGTTATGGCTGCGAGCAACTATCAAGGGATTTAAAACTTTGTGACCGCATCTTTTTCTTAGGAAAACTGAGAGACACGAGACAAGTATTGGAATTGTCCGATGTTTTTCTACTGCCTTCTGAAAATGAAAGCTTCGGGCTTGCAGCATTGGAAGCCATGGCAGTTGGGGTTCCCGTTATTTCATCAAATACAGGCGGAATTCCCGAAGTGAATACCCATGGTTTCTCAGGATTTCTTTCCAATGTTGGCGACGTAGATGACATGGCTTCAAATGCCTTACAACTTCTTGATCCCACGACAAAACACGACTTTAAACTTCACGCATTGGAGCGTGCAAAGGATTTTGCCTTGGACAACATTGTCCCCATGTATGAAGCCATTTATGATAAACTGGTAAATTTAAAAACATGAAAATTGGTGTATTGCTTTCGGGTTGCGGCGTCTATGACGGAGTGGAAATACAAGAGGCGGTACTGACCCTTCTGGCCATTGCGCAACGGGGTTGGGAATCTGTGTGCATTGGCGTAGATCAACCTCAATACCATGTCATAAACCATCTTACGGGCGAACCGATTCCCAATGAGCAAAGGAACATGCTGGTTGAAGCTTCACGCATCTCGCGAGGTAAAATCCAGAACATTTCGCAGGTTTTCCCAGCGGACATCGACGCATTGGTAATCCCAGGAGGCTTTGGAAGTGCCAAGAATTTTACAACGTGGGCTTTCGAGGGTGCGGAAGGAACCATTTTGCCTGAAGTAAAACTGCTGCTTGTCAACATGACCAATGTCGGCAAACCCATCGTGGCACTTTGCGTGAGTCCTGTGGTTGTGGCAAAAGCATTTGAAGACGCCCATCATCATCCTACCTTAAGCATCGGTTCATCCGATTTCCCTTCGCCGTATAACATCCTTGAATTTTCAGAAGGATTGCAAAAAACTGGGGCAAAAGTTGTAGAAAAAAACATCCAAGAAATTCTTGTAGACTCGGAGAACAAAATCATTTGCGCTCCATGCTACATGATGGACGGCGGTCTTTTGGATGTCCATTCGAACATTCAGCAGGCAATGGATGCCTTAAAAACCTTGCTTTGAGTTTTGATCCCAAGGCATACGACCAGTGGTTTCGCGACCGTAAGTTTTACCTAGACGGGTTAACGGCAAATACCCTATTTCCCAAAATCCGTCAAGGCGACCGCACCGCCATTTCTTCGGCCATCACCTTGTTAGAAAGTAAAAATCCGAAACACAGAAGCGAAGCAGACCAATTGATTTCGATGTGTCTTCCATACGCAGGAAATTCTTGGCGATTGGGAATCACTGGCGTACCGGGAGTTGGAAAAAGTACCTTTATCGAATCGTTCGGGAAATTCTTCATCGACGAAGGACATAAAATCGCAATCATGGCGATCGATCCAAGCTCCTCCTTAAGTGGTGGAAGTATTTTGGGCGACAAAACAAGAATGTCCGTTCTTTCCAACCACCCCAACGTGTACATACGACCTACGGCAACAGGCAACAACCTTGGCGGGGTGGCGCAACATACCCGAGAAACTGTAATCGTTTGCGAGGCAGCAGGATTTGACCGTATTTTTATAGAAACCGTGGGGGTTGGACAAAGCGAAACGGTGGTTCATTCCATGGTGGATTTCTTCCTGTTGCTAATGCTTGCTGGGGCAGGCGACGAATTGCAAGGCATCAAACGTGGCATCATGGAAATGGCAGATGGGATATTAATTACCAAAGCCGATGGTAACAACCTCAACCCAGCCAAAATCGCCCAAAGGGATTTCCAAAATGCTTTGCATTTATTTAGGCCCAACGAAAATGGCTGGAGCCCGAAAGTGGCATGTATTTCCAGTTTGGAAAACACGAACCTAGACCTTCCGATGCGTTGGCTAGCAGAATTTTTCGAAAGCGCTGGGCAGAATGGAAGTATGGAGAAAAGAAGAAGCGCTCAAAATGTACAATATTTCGAGGACGCACTTTCGATGAGAATCCATTCCCACATTGCCAATGACCCAAAGACAAAAGAAAGGTACGAAACACTGAAGGAAGCGATTTTAGAGGCTAAAAAATCTCCTTTTCAAGGTGCAGCGGAAATGTTTACGTATTTAATCAATCAAGATGGAATTTAAAATAGCGGGGGATTACATTGAGTTAATTGCCTTATTGAAAGCTACGGGCATCGCAGAAACTGGTGGGCACGCAAAACACATTGTCGAAGCAGGAGAAATCATTCGAAATGGGGAAGTAGAATTTCGAAAACGTGCTAAACTGATACCTGGGGATACCATTGAAATTGGAGACGAGACCATTCAATTGGTTTAAGCTTAGGTCGCTACCTATTGTTTCTCCAATCATTCCATTCTGCAAAGAACTTCTAAAGTTTTTCCTATAGCTAAGTTTCCAATAAGTAGGGATGTCATGCGTTTGATTCGGCGCAAAACGGTTGGTATATCCATCAACCCAGAAAAACACACGAATGGAATTGGAAAACATCAAAAACAGCATCCTTGAAATTCGAGGAAAGAAAGTCATTCTCGATTTTGAATTGGCGAAAATGTATCAAACAGAAACCAAAAGATTAAAAGAATCAGTTAAAAGAAATGCACGACGTTTCCCTGAAGATTTCATGTTTGAACTTACGCAAGAGGAATGGACCCACTTGAGGTCGCAATTTGCGACCTCAAGTTGGGGTGGTAAACGTTATCCTCCCTTTGCCTTCACAGAACAAGGCGTTGCAATGTTATCGAGTATACTTCATTCAGAGATTGCAATCGGTGTTAATATCGCGATTATGCGGGCCTTCGTTATGATGCGCCAGTGGGCATTAAACCACCATGAATTAACCGAACGACTGAATGCACTGGAACAGCAATACGGTCAAAAATTCAAAGACATCGAACAGGCCTTGTCCTTCTTGATTCAGAAGGACAAAAACACAACAAACCAACAGCAACGAGACCGAATCGGATTTAAAAAATAACCTTATGGAATTGGAAAACATCAAAAACAGCATCCTCGAAATACGAGGGAAGAAAGTCATCCTTGACTATGAATTAGCGAAACTTTATGAAGTGGAAACACGCGCACTGAAACAGGC
>RFQZ01000051.1 GCA_009924735.1 Flavobacteriia bacterium
CGACGTAGCAAAGCGCATTCTTTTTTGAAGCAGAGGAAAGGCAAACAGCAAGCAAAGCGGCATAAGGAATAAATGCATTTTTGGACTCCCGGCGTATAAAAATCCTTCACAAAAAAAGGCCGTGAGAAGTGCAACCAGCGAAAAACCAATCATTTGAAATTTCTTTTTAAGTCGATTGGATGCTGTTTTTATTCGTTCCCTTAGTCCCATCAGTGAGAAAACCCCTGTCACTATGAGTGCACTGAGAACGACGTAATTTGCCAATGTAGATTCAAAAAGAAAGGAATGTCCTTGAGGCCAATAAACTCCCAGTGGCAAATGATAAAACAATCGATACATCACCCCATAGAAAAGTGCAACACCCACACCCAATAGAAACACAATAAAAGACCGTAGGTTCCATGGCCGTCCAATGAGGTACATCGAAGCAAAAAAGGGAAGTCCAATGAGCAAAGGAGGGTAGCATGTGATGGACAGACCGAGGAAAAACGCCCCGTTGAAAATGGCATGGTTGCTACTTTCATTTTGGTTGAGTTTGAAAAATTGGTAAAAAACCATGCTTAGAAATATCAGTCCGATGGACATGCCTTCCAAAAGATAAAAGGAGCTAAAAAACGAGGACAAAACGACAAAAGCAAAGGAAACAACATAAGTGTTTCTTTCTTGGAATTCGTAGGTATTGTAGATAAAATTGAGAAGCACAGCCTGAGCGAAAACCAAGAGTCCACTGAGTCCCTCAAGCCAAAGCAAGGCGTTTGAAGTGATTGGTTTTTCCAGCCTTCCCCACATTCCAAAATCCAAAAATTCAGGAGATGTTCCCGCAAAATGTGCATGGTTAAAAACATGAAATCCAAATATAAGGAGCGGTAAAAGGAAGATTGAATAAGGCCTATTCCCTGCAAACAATTGAATCATACAACGAAGTTACATATTTATAGTGTATTACCTTTTTTGTAAGATTTTTACTTTTTATCCTACCGTATGATTAAAATGATATATTTGTTATCGTTCAAATAAACTAGGCTATGGCACAAGAAAAAACTAGGTTCTCCGATGAGGACTTGATTGAATTTAAGGAATTAATTCACAATAAATTGGCAGAAGCAAAAATCGACTTTGAATTGTTGAAAGGATCTTTGTCGCACAAAGACGACCATGGTACCGACGATACAGGCAGGACTTTTAACATGATGGAAGATGGTTCTGAAACATTGTCTCGAGAAGAGGTGGCTCAACTGGCGGCAAGACAAGAAAAATTTATTCAAAGTTTGCAAGCTGCTTTGGTTCGCATTGAAAATAAAACCTACGGAATTTGCCGTTCCACTGGAAAATTGATTCCCAAAGAAAGATTGCGTTTGGTGCCCCATGCAACCATGGGAATCGATGCTAAGAATGCGCAAAACAAATAAGTGAAAAAACGTATTCTTTTAGTTGCAGGATGTGTTGCGTTGTTGTTGATCTTGGACCAAATCCTCAAGATATACATCAAAACCAATTTTACACCCAATGAGACCAGGTACATCCTTGGAGATTGGTTCGCTTTGCATTACATCGAAAACCAAGGTATGGCTTTCGGTACCACACTGGGCTCGTCCATTTACGGAAAGCTTGCGTTGAGTATTTTTAGGATTGTAGCCATTCTGGGAATTGTTTACTATGTCTTCCTCGAAATCAAAAAAGGAGCGAAAACGTTTTTCCTCATTTCTTTGTCGATGATTTTGGCAGGTGCCACAGGAAACCTAATCGATTCCATGTTTTATGATTTTTGGTTCGCTTTTGACCCTTGTGAAAGTTACAACCAGTTACAAGGTTCTGGTATTAAAGCGGATTGCAATCAATTTGGAATGACCTACCCTGTGGAGGTTCGAAACAAAGGTTTCTTATTTGGCAATGTAGTGGATATGTTTCAGTTTGATGCCTATTGGCCCAAATGGATGCCATTGGTAGGAGGGCAAGCTGTATTTCCTGCCATTTGGAACCTTGCCGATTCCTGCATTTCCGTTGGCGTTGCTTTCATCATTTTGATTCATCGAAAAAGTATTTTTAGCTTTCGCAAAAAGAGCCAAGACGCAGCGAATTAAAAATTCCACTTCATACTTCGATCGTCCAATAGGGCAAAGGAGACCTTCCACGTGCCTGCCGTTTTAGATTTATTGCCATCCGATACACAGCCGTATATTCCGATGCGTAGACGTCTTCTCGATAATTTAAAATTCCTTTCAAGCCCACCAAGCAATTCATAATGTTGGTAGTTGTGTTCCAAAATATACATCGCTCCGCCTCCGAAAACCAATCCAATTCGGGTCTTTTTCATAAATGGAATCTTGTTTAATATGGCTCCGTTGTCATGGTGTACGAAATGCGCTTCATGCACCCAGCTTTTGGTGGGTAAGGTGCTGTCAAGTCCCTGAAAAGAGTAGAGTGGGTTTGAAAACCAAATCGGGTCACTTCGGCGCTGATACCTTAGGTCAGGTTCGCGGACTTGTTTATACGTTAAAAAGGATCCTGTTGCCAAACGGTAACTGGAATTCCCAAGCAAACCCAATTTGAAATTTTGATCGATTGCGAAACTTATGTAATCGTAGTTGATGTCGCTCCCAAACAAAGAAGGCACCCCTTTTTTGTAGGCCACTGAGAAGGTCGGCCAAGCAGAACCCAATACGACCTTGCGATAGGGTTCGCGCATGTATTTTTGTTTTGGCGTGAATGAAAAACCGACGTTTACAATCATGGCTTGGTACGGATCAAAAGCCATTGCGCTGTCGTTGGGAATGAAGCCATCGGTGAGGGTCATAAACTTAAAATTCTGAAGACTCCTGCGCTCTGCAAAATTCATACTGACATCGGCGTAAAAACCATTCAAGATTTCATAATTTACCCCGAGATTCATTTGGGTAGCCTCTATGAAATTGTTCCTGCGGTAAATTTGTGTAATGGCATCATACCCTCTGATTACATCGAAGTCGTGGCTAATCGAAGCGGTAAAATCACCCATATGGAAGGGTGAAAATCTATATTTGGTCCAAATGCTCCCTTTGGGGTCTTGGTTGAAAAAACCGTAGGAAACCCTTGTGAACAGATCAAAAGAGCGTTGGTTTTCCCATTTTTTGAAGTAATAAAAGTTAGGCGCAACGCGCGGTCCCCCGATGCCAAGCGGTTGTACCATGGTAGCCAATGAGCCAATGGTATATTGCAGTCTTTCAGCACGGTTTCGGTGCTCGACTCCGAACCAAAGTACTTTTAACACTGTGATTTTATTGAATATGGCATCCACTGAATCTAAATACGATTGTTTATTGTGTGCTTCCTTAATGCTATCCTTTACAAGAATGAATCGTTTTTCTGCTTCGGTAAGACTGAATGCACGTTTGTTCACCCAATAGCTAGAATCCTTTTCATAGGCTTCCTTTTCCGTAGTGGCTAACTCGTTGCTAAAATATTTGGAAGGAAAATTGGGTTTGAAATTGTAATCCGAAAAAACCGCAATGGTGCTGGCTTTTGAAGTTTCTGATTTGTATTTCACTCCGTAGGTAAGCGTCTGTTTTGTTAAGACACAAATGCTATCCCCCGGGTGCTCAAATTCTTGGTCAATCGTAAAGTTGTCGTAAATCAGAAGGTTTCCTTTGTTCATCGTAAGGGAAAGCTTTTGTACCATCCAAAGACTGTCGATTACATAGATGTATCCTTCAAGCGTGGTGGTGGCTGTATTTCTTGGAATTACCTTTATTTTTGAAATCATCCTTCCATTTTCCTCATACTTTTCCTCAAGTCGATAGCGGTAAGATAAAATACCAGGTACTGAAATTGGGGAGCTTACAGGGGTTTCATGCAAATCATTTAAATACAATAAATTCTCAAAAAAATTAAAGTTGGATTTTACAGTGGTTGTGTAGTATAAGTTGTTGGCGTTGCCATGCAAGTCGTAGGCGTTACGGATTTCTTTAACCTTGTTGGGAGGTGAAAAAGAACGCTCAAGTTGTACTTCTACCAAGTTCATTGAATTGGAAACAGTGTCCTTTGGCACCTCAAAATCGGGTTCGTCAGTTTCCTTGTCCGCTTGTTGGGCACTTTTTTCTTTTACGGGAAACACGAGTTTTTCAGAGGCTTTGATGTAAACATCTACCGTGTGTGGATAATTCCAAGGGTTAAGGGTGTCTCGTTTGTTGACGACTTTCAACATGATTTCCCTACCCGGGTTGGATTTTTTTACAGAGACCACAACGTCCTCCATTTGCTTTACATTGCTTGGAAAAAGTTGAAAGGTTTTTACAACGTCGACGTCGCCCATTCCCAAATAAGATTCTCGGTCCTCGAAACCGGTTGCTTGCATCACTAAATAGTATTCTCCTGGCATCAGGCCCATTTCGAAATAACCAAGTTCATTGGCAACCGTTCGCTGGCTTGGGTCATTTTTCACAAATACCTTCGCGTAAGCAATGGGATTTTGCTTTTCGTCTAAAACGGTTCCCTTCAAAAATCTTTGAGAAAGGACCGGGAAACAAAAGAAGACTAAAAAAACAGGCAACAAAAACCGCATGTAACTAAGACAATTAAAAGGACGAATAGTTACAGTGGATAAGGGGATCATTTTTTATCAGAAGAATTCTGTTCGTTTAAAAAAGATTGGTGTTTTTCAAAACGTTTCACCATGTAGCGTTTCATGACAAACATGAGAAGGGCCATCACTGTAAAAGTATAATACATGGTCCAACGAGCAAACCCTTCGGTAATTCCGTTAAAGGTAACGATGGCGAAGCTTCCAATGGCTGCCAATAGCCAAAAATAAAGCATGATTTTATTGTAAATTTTCATAGTGCTAATTTAGTTCATCTTCTTTTTCCAAAAACACGTGGCCTTGAGGTTTCATGATTTCATAACGACTGAAGTCTTGTTTGGTCTTTAATCCCGTGCCAGTGAAATATCCTTTTGGTGATGTCACAATTACTTTTTCTTCGGTGTAAATGCTGCTGTCTTTTTGGTTCCAAAACAACTTTTCGGTTTTTAAGGTTTGTTTTTTCTTGTGGTTGTATAACCGAACAGAATCACGCACCATTAATTGGTTTGTAGAAAAATTTACCTCTCCATATTTTGAAGTAAGGGTGGAAATGATTTCGCCGGTAGCGGAAAAGAAATTCACTTTTAAACCATCCTTCATTTGCGTAATGTGCGCGGGCTTGTGAAAGGTTTCTGCCAATGTAGAAAACAATTCTACCCTTGCAAAACCAGAGTCGCTGTAGACCATTTGGAAGTTTACAATGGCTTCGTCTGGTGATTTGGAATTGAAGGTTACGCGTTGTACATCTTCTAAATTGTTTTCACATGCCATCAGGGTAAGCGCGATTGTAAAGAAGGCCAGCCATTTCATGCTTAATCCACCTTGCGTTTTCTAAACCATCGTTCAAAGGAAGCTGGAGATACGATGACACCCAATTGGATGGAGAGGTAGTTTTCTTGCAAGCTGCCTGTTTTAAAGGTTCCCCTTTGTCCAAGGTTTACAGAGATGTTGAGGTTTGACAAAGAGGGTGTTGACAAAAGTGGAATGCCTAAGCCCAAACTTACCCCCCTGTCTTGAAAAGGATTATTGAGGTAATCAGCATAGGGTAAGTTACCGTAGTAAGCACCCAATCGATAATGAAACTTATCAAAAAACTGAAGCGTTGATTGGTTTTCAAACAATTTGCTTTCTGGTGAAAATTCAATGCCCACTCCCAAACGATTTGAATATTGTGTCGCACTTAAATTCAAAGAATCCAAGGTATAACCCTCAAATTGATAGTTGACGGTACCTTTCCTTGCATATTGAAAGGAAACCAATAAATTAGGGTGAAGGGTTTTGCTCTTGTGTTTATAGTCTTTCAATTTTATTTCGTGTGTCATCCCGATTGAAAAATTTTGATTTTGGGTCACCTTTCCTTTGTAAGCATCTGAAAAAAGGGTGTCGTAAAGATTGGCGTTGTTAAGGTTGGTTGATGTGTAAAAGGAATGATTGAGGGTGGCGTTAAAAGATTGGGTAGGGAAATAGGTTCCTCCGAGTTTAAGGGTGTAGCGATCCGTAATTCTTTGAGAATAAGCGATGCCCAATTCTACTTTGGGAGATTGTACACGGATGTTATCCAACATGATGCCTCCAGAGGTGGTGGTTCCAAGAATGAGTTGGCTCGTACGTTGGTTTTCAACGGAGCCAAATAAATAAGAGAGGTTTGCGCCGAATCCAAGGTAGGTTGATTTGGTGGCGATGGGCGCATAAGTGACGCCTACGAAAACATCGTTGACATATCCTTTACCTTGATAGGTGTTTTTAATGGAGTCAACGCCTGTGAAAACCTTTTCGCTCATGTAAAATCCCTTGGCAGCATAGGGTTTGATACCGAAGGCCATTCCAAAGTGTCTTTTTATTTTAAAACCTAAGATGAGGTGATTTAACGTACCAACGGGTTTAACCATGCTTTCTGAACCTTGGCTGAAAAACGAGATGCGTTCATTGATTCCAAGTGTTAGCAAGGTATTTCCTGTACTCAAGGTTCCGTAGGTCCCTGGATTTAAATAATTCAGTTGGGTAGAGTCAAAAACAGCGCTGTAGCTATTTCCCAAAGCGGAATAAATACCATGGTTTTGAAGTTGATGGTCGCCAATCCCAAAATACGTGAGGGGGTGCGATACCATTTGTTGGCCGTAGGCAGAAATACTCAGTCCGAAAAGCAGGATGTTAAATAGGTAGACTTTGAATTTTGTATAAAGCATAAATCCCTTTAAGGGTTAAATTTTCGTCCACAAAGATGTTGTTTTTTTGGACCAAATCAAAATAATGGGCATCTCCCCCAGTCATATACACCTGTAAATTCTGATAACGATTGTTAAATTCAGTGATTCTCCATTGGATGGCTGCCTGAATTCCACCCATGACACCGCTTTGCATTGAAGAATGGGTATCGTTTCCAAGCAAGATTGAGAATGATTCCTCTGGCGCAAGTTTCGGGAGCTGGGCTGTGTAATCGTGCAAAGCATTCAGCTGAAGTTGAATGCCAGGCGCAATGGAACCACCAAGATACGTATTGTTTTCATCGATAAAGTCCATTTTAACGCATGTGCCAATGTCAATGACCAGTCGGTTTTGCGTTATTTGGTGCGGATGGCAAAGTGCGGCGATGTTACAGATGCGGTCCATTCCCAGCGTTTTTGGCGAAGCATAGTTTGAATGAAAAGGCAAGTTCCCTTCACGTTGAATGTCGAGGATTGGATTTGGAAGTAGGGAAAGGGCATCGGTCCATTCCGTGTGGGAAACATTGGAAACCACGATGGGGAAACCATGGGTCAGGAGTAATTTTAAGGAATCCGGGTTGTCTGCAAAAGAAATTGAATGCAAAGCGTCATCCATAAAAAGGGCGAGTTTTGCGCGGGTATTGCCGATGTCTAGGGCGTAAATGCTTGGGAAATGGGTCATTTAAGCAAAGGTACAATCTTTAATGAATTCGACATTTATTGCGAAGAATTGAAATTCTATTACTTTGCATTTGCCTAAAATTAAAAAAGATGTAATTTTGCAGTCCACCAAAGCTTGGTACCTTAGCTCAGTTGGTAGAGCAAAGGACTGAAAATCCTTGTGTCCCTGGTTCGATTCCTGGAGGTACCACATCTAAAAAAGTTAAAACCCTGATTAACAACAAGTTAGTCAGGGTTTTTTTATTTAGTGGTAAACATATATCATTTGATTAAATCCTTTTTTAGTGGTGTAGAGCGAGCTCAAGAATCCAAAAAGGTTTATAAACGAAAAGACAAACAAAAATCAAATGAAAGTAATGATGAAGGTTAAAGAGAAAAAAACATTAGTAATTTACTGTGGATTTTTTTCCTATAATTTCGTCCTTTTCATATTCTGATGAGGTTATAAAATGAAAAAACCGACCGAAAAGGTCGGTTTCTCGTCAGTATTAAGAATGTGATTATCTACTAGATGAGTGGCGTCAATTTATCCTTTATTTTATCGTATTCTTCTTGAGCAATTACACCTAACCCTAAGTTCTCTTTTGCCTATTTCAAAGCGTTTCGTGAATGTTCACTAGTTATACCGTTGGAGGTTGAGATGAATGATAAAAAACCAAATGAAAACTTGCACATTAATACAATTATATTTTCTTACTTTCACGAGAATAACTGAATTTATGAGTACAAAAGAACTAAATCCTAAACTGGCACTAAATAAAGCGTTTCTTAAAATCAAACCGAATAGGACCGAAATTGAGATATTCAAATCCAATTTAATTACTCTTCTGGACAAATTAAAAACTGTTGAGGATAGACCAAAGGATGAAAGTGAAGAACACCTTAAAAACGATATTAGAGATTTTCTTCGTGATACTTTTTATAAAGACAGGAACGCTATAAACACTAAGGACAAAAAAGCTCCTGATACCTACTTTTCAGAGATACTTGAACAATGCCATGGAGGAGCATTAAAATATGGCGGAATTTCTTCTCTTGAGGAGTTACATCAAAATTTACAAGCCAATTGTGTTCCCGAATCCATTTTCACAACGTCAATAGATCATTATGATGAATTCTTAAAAGAACGTAGAAAATTAATTCTAGTTGCAAGAGAAACGCCATACAATTTAATTCATATTCGCAATATGGAAACAGTGACGCTTGCAGGTGGAATCATCTGTCCAGCAACACCAAGCTTCTACAGTATACCAAAAACC
>RFQZ01000052.1 GCA_009924735.1 Flavobacteriia bacterium
CGAAGGAATGAACCTACATTGCGTTGAAATGAAGGCCTCGTTAACCGTACGGCCGGAACACATCCGTGCCTTACATTACCTCGATAAGTTAATTCCTGACCATCAAATGAGGCACACGCTTGTAAACTTTTTTGATGAGACACAACTGCGTAGCAACGAAACCATTTTGTCCTGGAAAAAGGTGGGCGAAGTAAGTGGATAATGTGATTTGAGAGGTTTTCAAATCCCGAGGAACGGGCGTTATTTAAACGAAAACTTCCGCTGTAAAAAATAGCTAATGGTCACCACGACCACCGAGGCAAACACATTGCAAAGCGATGCGTTCCAGTCAAAAGTATCCACCATAAGTTTAATCAATAACCAATTCACCGTAGCGGAAATCAAGGCGCTTAAACCATAACGGAAAAATTGAACATGTCCTTTCAGTTGGCTTTCAACAAAAACCACAAAGCGCATCATGACAAAGCCGAACAAGAAGCTGAATAAACCGCAGAGCGCGGCAATGACTGTGTAACTGTGAATGGAGTGATTAAGAATTGGAATCCAAACGGTTTTGTTAGGGAAAATCCAATGGTCGAATGTATAAAACAAGACCCACCCCAACGCCAAATTTGTTGAACCTGCAACCGCGTAGTAATAGGTTGTTTTGTCCAAAAACCGTCGGAACAAAGGATAGAAAATGTCCAAAAATCGATGAATCTGTGCCCTCATATTATTTCCATTCTATTTCGTATCCCGTATGCCTCCGAACATTGAAAACATTTTGATGGTCGATGTATAAATATTGTCCCCGTATGCCTGTTAAGGTTCCTTGAATTTCATTCATTTTGTCAAGGTTGATTGCCTTTACATTTTCTGGATAGGTGTCAACGGGATAGTGGAATTCAAAAATCGTTTCGTCTTCCGTGAAGTATTGTCCAATGTCTTCGGGTAAATGTTCCAACAGCTCCCATTTTTCTTGAACCAAATCAATGGCATTGGGTTGTAGGTCTCTCAACATGTTTTGCCAATTGGTGACATCGCTGAACATTTCCTTCAGTGCAACTTCAATGACTCCGGCCAAATATCGATTGGGTGTTTCGGCCAAGATGATTGCTTCCCTTGCGCCTTGGTCTATCCATCGCGTAGGGATTTGCGTAGCTCGCGTTACGCCCACTTTTACTTTATCTGTTGCGGCTAGGTACACGACGTGAGGTTGGTTGTGGTTTTTCTCTTCATACGCTAAATCGCGACCCCTGCCTAAATGCGCCTCGCACAATTCCGGATGAATGATGCAGGGACTCGCCTCAGGTGCGTTGGAAAAACAAGGGTAACAAAACCCTTCACCAAAAGATTTTTTGGTGATTTTCGAACAAGCGCGACAGTAAATGTTCCCGGTGAATTTGAGGTGTATTTGCTTCCCAATAAAATCGTTCACCAAGATACCGTCCTTTAAAAAATATTGAATCGGTTCGCTGTGTGTGTTGGGCATTCGGTGTAAGACAATCATTCCGTAGGCAGTAGGTTCATTTTTTGGGCAAAATGGTAGCAATAATCCTTGAGGTCTTCACAAATCAAATGTTCGCCTGTGGCTTTTTCAAACGTATCTGCCAAGGTCAACAAGGTTTGGTGAAAAAACTGCTTCATTTCATCAACCGTCATTTCAGGTGTCCATAGGTCGATTCTCAAAGTGTTTTGCTCGTTTTTATCCCAAAGAGAAAGCATAAATGCCTTTGATTCTTGGTTTTTTGCGTTGCTGTCTGCGGCTGTCCAGTGTATTTTTTCAGGTACATTGTTTCCGTCCAAATCAATGCTTAATTCAATGGTAGAATTTCTTGTCATGGGGTTGTGTTTACTTTTTCTTCGGTTTATAAGATTGAAGGATTTTCAAATACGGCGTATTGATCAACTGTTTTAGGGAGACATCGTTGTCTTCCATGTATTGAGAAACGATTTGGTAGCCTAAAAACTGACCCATGCGATCGGGACTTTCAGCAGGCAATCCCATTGAAAAGGGTCCATCTTTCAAAAGGCTTTGTTTTGGGTCTTCTCCGGAGTTGTATAGCAATTGTTCATCTATTAAAAACTGCCACAAAGCACGTTCGTGCGTAATTGCATACTGGTGGTCTTTTTTGGTATACCGAAACAAACTGTGCTCAGGATGGTCCGGTAGACATGCCTTGGTAATAAAAAGCAATTTGCCCCATCTTATCATTTCACTGGCAAAATTCTCATTGGTTTCCGCTATGTAATGCGTAGATAACCAACCCAAGACAACATCGCGCTGTAAATAGTCCGCTTCCATTCCTTCCTTAATCCAGCTGTAAAAGGGTTGGTTAGGCAATTCCTTGATGCAAGGGTTTTTTGCGCCAAGATAACGTTCCAATCCAATGGCAACAGAGGTTTCTGTACAAAATACTGATGCCGTAAAACGGGAATTCACATAATGGATTTTAGAGGGAAACCTTCCTTTGGGAAAATGATATTTTAAATGTAAAAAGGCCGTTTTTAGCCCTGCTTCCTTTCTTTTTTCACCTTTGAATTTCGTTGCGATTTCCTTCTCCAGTTTCTGGATATAGGCATTGGAATAATAGGATTGAACTTCTTGTTGAAATTGCAGATCCGGTTTCAAACGAATGCCATAGCAATATCCGAAAAGGTATCGGGTGATTTCTTGGTCCTGCTGCATTAACACATTCCTTGTTTTAACATAATCACCCGGGCGAGCATGCGACAACAGAGAATCTGTATTGTAAAATGTAAGGCCTAATTGAACATCGGAGACATCGACATCATACGAATTCGAATCACAGGAAGGTAAGAAGACGAGGCATGAAAGAAAAATGAAAGCATATCTCCAAAAATCCATGGATTAGTATTATTTTTATTTCTCAAAATTAATACAATAATACACCTTATGAAAAAAGTATATTCTTTTTGTCTTGCCCTTATCCTTGCCGTAAGCACAACCCTCACCGTTTCAGCACAAGCAACAGAAAAGAGAACGATGCAAGCAGGTATGACCGGGAATTTTGGAATCAATATGGTGAATGTGTTAGACAATCACATGGAAAAAGAAAGCTTTAACCATGATCTTTCCATTGGAATGGCCATCCATACCAGTTTTAAAAGTGCTCCAAATTTGGGATTGGCTACAGGTTTTGAGTTTGATTTTACCAAATTGAATTATGCTTTTTCATCAGATTCTGTATTCTATCGCTACGACGACACGCAAATTTTTAACAAAGGACAAGTAGGAGGAACTGAATTTTTATTGAGAGACCGAAAAATGAGCAATGTTTCTGTTTCCATTCCTTTGATGATGTTGTTTCGTACCGAGGCTGTAGGGGATTGGAAATTCTTCGGGAAGTTCGGGCTTCGAAACAGTTTTCTAATATCACAAAAAATTACAGACAATGGTTTTGATGTGACCCAAGTACCCGTTCAATTGACTACGGCCAAAGAAAACACCAACATGAAGTCTTTTGGTGAAAACTTTTTTTACAGGGGCTCAGTAGGTTTTTCAGCGGGTGCAGAATGGAATTTTATTGGTTCCACTTCCCTGGTTCCAGAACTTGGATTCTACTATGGTTTAACACCTTTGCATTTTAGGGCAATTGGGGATAACTTCACTTTGTATGAAGCAGATGGGACCTATTTCTACCCACGTGCCAAACAAAATCAATTGATCCTTAAAGTTTCTATTTTATTCTAATTGGAACAAGAAGCAGCGTTTATTGTTGATTGGCTTCATTCCTATTGTGAAAAGGCGAATCAAAAAGGTTTTGTAATTGGGATTTCAGGAGGCGTGGATTCTGCAGTAACGTCGACCCTTTGTGCCATGACCAACAAAAAAACCCTTCTCGTTAGCATGCCCATTCTTCAGCAAAAAGACCAACTTGCCCGGGCCCATGACCATTGTGAAACCCTGAAAGCGCGTTTTTCAAATGTTGAGGTTGTTGAGTGCGATTTGACAGAATCCTTCACATGTTTTAGCACGAATTTACCCAGCCATGTTGCTTCTAACGAATTGGTAATGGCCAATGCCAGGGCACGTTTACGGATGACAACCCTCTACGCTTTTGCCCAAGCAAACCTATCTTTGGTGGTAGGAACCGGAAACAAAGTGGAAGATTTTGGCGTTGGGTTTTTTACAAAATATGGCGACGGTGGCGTAGATTTAAGTCCCATCGCAGACCTAACAAAAACCCAAGTTTGGAACCTAGCCAAGACCTTAGGTGTATCACAAGAAATCATAGAGGCTAAACCTACAGATGGCCTGTGGGGAGAAGATCGCACCGATGAAGCACAATTGGGGGCAAGCTATCCAGAGTTGGAATGGGCCATGGATTTCGTTGGCGATGAATCCGTTTTAAACCAACGTGAAAAAGAAGTATTGGCTATTTTTCGCAAATTTAATAGTGTAAACAGGCATAAAATGCTCCCGATACCGGTTTGCCTTCTCCCGAAAAAAGGGTGATTTACAAATCTTCTGGTGCCAATCGAAGCACAATGCCATCGATGGAATCATCCAAATGAATTTGACATCCTAACCTGCTGTTTGCTTTTACATAAAATGCTTGGTCAAGCATGTCTAACTCAGCATCGCTCTGAGGGGCTAATTCGGTATCTGATTCAAGGTAGCATTGACAAGTTGCGCACATCGCCATGCCACCACATTCGCCCAATACAGGAAGGTCATAGGCCTTGCACAGTTCCATGATGTTCATGTTCATGTCTGTAGGTCCCGTGAGTTCGTGTGAAACCCCTTCCCTGTCGATGATGGTAACTTTGATTTCGTTCATCCTAGTTGTAAATTCTTAAAAGATTAGTACCGTTGAATTGGGTTGCGTATTGCCTCAATCCAAATTCTGAATTGCTAATGGGAGCGCCATCGTACAATGAAAAGGAAGCGTTGTTACATGAATCCTTCAATTGTAAAAAATTCGCGTTGTCTGGGTAGAGTGGGAGTGGACAGGTCCCATTGGGATCCGCAGGGGAATGCCGATCGAAGGCGACAAATTCGCCCAATGATTTTCTATAAACGATGATGCCTCGGGATCCTCCATTCACGTAAGCATAGCTACCCACCCCTTGAAGAGCAATGTAACTTGGCAAATTGATGTCGATGGTAATGTCTAAAGGGATGTTCGGTACGGGGTTTTGGTTGTTTTTACGACATCCGAAAAGGAGGACAGTGGTAACCATTAAAAAAAGCAAGCGTTGAAACATATTGCAAATGTAGAAAATATGCCCATACCTAAGCACAGCATTCTGATCTTCTACCTACTGCTTTCCATCTTGTACATGGGATGCAATACCGCAAAATCACAACAAAAAAAGGAAAACAACATGCGAAGTACCGCATGGAAAAAATACGACAAAGAACAAAAAAAGAAGCGAAAAGGCGTAGAGAGGGCTTATAAAATGCATCTCAAGCACCAAAGCAAACCGATGCGCAAGAGAATGAAAAAAGACGTTCGCAGAATGCGTAAAGCGAAGCGACGTAAAGCCAGAAGATACGGGTAATCTCATGGTTGATTGCTTAGGGATTAGGTTTGATCTAAATTTACTTGGCTTTTTCAACCAACTAAATTGGCCATTCCTTGTTTAAGATTCATGAAACGCCTCTTTTTTACATTCTTCCTTGCCTCGTTCCTTGCACAAGCACAGGACCTAAATGCCTTTAATCAAGCACGTCTAAAACGGGATCAAGGATTAATGCTAAGTTTGGGTACATGGGCAGGTGTAAATATTACCGCAGGAACCATAGGCTGGGCCACGGCTCAACAACCCGAGCTTAAAGCCTTTCATCAAATGAATGTCATGTGGAATGCGGTGAATTTAGGGCTAGCAATCCCAGGTTATTTGCGCGCCCATAATACAAAGCGGGTGCTAAGCTTGTCTCAAACCCTTACCGTACAAAAGAAAACAGAGCGGATCTTCTTATTTAATTCTGGTTTAGATATTGCCTATATTTCCGTTGGGTTTTTATTGCGCAACATGGCGCTTAACAATCAAACCAAGGCCTACCAATTAAACGGTTTTGGTAACGGATTAATCCTTCAAGGGTCCTTCCTTTTTGCCTTTGATTTAACCGCATATGCCGTTCACCATCGCCATGGAAAGAAGGTACTTAGGTTTATTGAAAAGAGGGATTAGGGTGTTCATTCGGCAATAAAGCAGAAATTTTTTCAGAATGCCTAGGCATCGCACATTATCGCTCCGGTGATGTATCAATTTTATTAATTTTTCTCAGTTAAATAACTTCTTGTTTCCCCCTTGGAAGGGGGAGGTTAATCCTAAGGTAATTTCATCAATATTTTTCGCTAGATAACTTCTTGTTTCCCCCTTCGAAGGGGGAGGTTGATCCTAAGGTAATTTCATCAATATTTTTCGCTAGATAACTTCTTGTTTCCCCCTTGGAAGGGGGACAAAGGGGGATGAAATGTATGATTCCTCTGCAATCAGGGTTGTTTTTGGACTTTTTGTCGAAAAAATTAGTCGAAAGCGTATGATGAATATTTGTAAATCGGTCATCCCCCTCTTTCCCCCTTCGAAGGGGGAGGTTAATCCTAAGGTAATTTCATGTCTTGTCCTGGAATAGGTTTACACAAAACGTGAAAAAAATGATAACAAGTAAACCAATTTTAGGACTACGGTCGAATAAAAC
This sequence comes from Flavobacteriia bacterium, assembly GCA_009924735.1. GTDB lineage: Bacteria > Bacteroidota > Bacteroidia > Flavobacteriales_D > Crocinitomicaceae > UBA952. The sequence continues at coordinate 6,653 of RFQZ01000052.1, forward strand.
CAATGTGATATTTT
>RFQZ01000053.1 GCA_009924735.1 Flavobacteriia bacterium
ATCGACTTGCTTGTTAATCTTTTTTTCAACTACAAGATTGATGTTTTCGCCTGTTTCAAGATTTCCTGTAAGTTCTATTATGTCAGCCTGTGATACTTGATTACTGGCGATTATCTCTTTTAGTGCAAGGGAATAGTCTTTTTGTGCTTCAGCCTCATTCAATTCAATATCAAAATGATTTTTTAAATATGGTGCTACTCGATTTCTTATCCGAATATTTTTATCAATTCCTTCTTCTCTTGCTATTTTTTTATAATCCTCAAATAGTGATTTTGTTGTATAGAGTATCGGTGGTTCAACTTTGTTTACATTTGAAATGACTACCTTATTGAGGTCTTGGGCAGTAATGTTTTTCATAAAACCTAAGAAAAATCCAAAGTTTTTATCAGGTTTTGAACTAGATGAACTAATAAGGGAAAGATTTTCACGGTTCAATTCAATTTTTACTGTGTAATCTCTTGTATAAAAGCGGTCGATTCCGTCATAGGTATATCCATTTTCGGTGTATTCAACAAAATTTTGATTATACTTTATTAGAATCTTATTACCTGCTTTAAGGCTACGATTTGTCAATGACATATTGCCATTGATACACCTGTTAAGTTTGGTTTTTAATAATTCTATTGGTTCTTTTTTAACAGCCATTAGCAGAATAATTTACTTAACAATGCCTTTTTAAAGTTTCTAGTTTCTTCCAATTGCTCGTTTACCAAAGCAATTTGTTTGCTTATTTCATTGAAAAATGAAACAATTTTTTCTTGCTCTTTAATTGATGGAAGGTAAATCTTCAATTTTTCAAATTCTGATTGACCGAGTGTTTTATTTCTTCCTGCTCCTCCTGGTGAAGCTAATTCGAGGTATGTTTTACCTCTTGGTGTAAGGAAAAATAAAAGGATATAGTCAAGGTTTAACAATCCTTTTTTGGGTTGATACATAGGAAACCTATGAGATGCTACCATCCCTTTTTCTGATGATGTTGTCTTTGTAATTGCTCTTTCCCAAGCAAAAACAATATTTAGTATTAGCTTGTCTTCTTCAATCCAAAATACCCTTTTATTGCCAAGACTTTTACCTGTTACAGCTTCTTTATGAAAAATTCCTTTTCCGTGTGACCTGATTCCGATTTGAGTATATAATTGACTTGGGGTAACATCCACAGGATTAGAATATCTGTCTAGAACATTTTTTATAGAATGTTTTTTCCATTCTGGAAAATCCTTTCCATTTTCATCTTTAAAGCGGAGTTTTTTGGTAAATATTTTTTGTGTTATTCCTTTTTTGTATAGCTCTAAATTTTCTTTTTTCTCTGTGAGTTGAGCAATTCGGTTGTCTATCTGAATTAAAAAATCAGTTATTTTTTTCTGTTCTTCTTTTTGAGTTGGAAGGTAAATTTTAGCACCATTCAAAAAATCTTCATTTCCAATGTTCATAGTGTTTTTAGCACCTTTATGAACTAAAGGAACGAGGTAGTTATAAGTATTGACCCAAGAGGAAAAATAAAAATCAAGCAACAAACCCATTTCAATATTTTTCGGTTTGAAAACAGCATACAAAACCGAAACCACTCCTGTTCGGTCTAGTTTGTTTTGTTTTATAATTCCAAAAGGAAATCCTGCAGTCGGGCTTTTCGTGTAAACCACATCATTTGGGTAAACTACTTTGTAATTTGAAATATCATCAGAAGCATAAGACCTACCTAAATGCTCTATTTGGTTTATCAAACCTTTTTCTTTGGCAACAGAAAATACCTCCTCAAATTGGTTTTTTGAGTTTCTTGATTTATGTTCTTTTAAAATTTCCTTGAGTTGTAAAGGTTTCCAATCCTCTTTAAATTCAGGAAATCGCAAGGCTGGTTTTGTGCTTGTGTTTCTCATCATTAAAAGGGCGTTGAAATATTTAGTTCTTTACAAAATTTAGCTATTTCACTTTCGGTTGATTTTATGTCTTTGTCCAACTCAACCAATTTACTAGAAACAGTATCTAAATCAATTTCTTCTTCCTCCTCAAAAGTATCAACATAGCGAGGTATGTTTAAATTGTAATCGTTTTCACGAATTTGTTCAAGCGAAGCAACAAAACTGTACTTATCTTCTGTTATTCTGTTTTGATAAGTGTTTATGATTTTATCAATATCTTCTTGTCGCAAATAGTTTTGAGTTCCTTTTGCATAGTGTTGGCTGGCATCAATAAAAACTACATCATTAGGGTTTTCTCTACATTTCTTGAAAACCATTATACAAGTTGGTATGTCAGTTCCAAAAAATATCTTTTCGGGTAATCCAATTACTGCATCTAAATAGTTTTTGTTTTCAATCAAAAATTTACGAATGTGTTGTTCTGCTCCACCTCTGAATAATGCACCGTGAGGGAGAACAATTGCCATTGTACCATTTTCGGCCATATGGTAAATCATATGTTGTACAAAGGCAAAATCGGCTTTGCTTGATGGTGCTAATTTTCCGTATTGGCTAAAGCGGTCATCACTTGTAAAAATAGGATTCGCACTCCATTTGGCAGAGAAAGGCGGATTGGCAACAATGGCTTCAAAAGGTAAATCGTCAATGTGTTGCGGATACTCCAAAGTATCTTCTTGCTTAATGTCAAATTGACGATAATGCACACCATGCAGAATCATATTCATTCGGGCAAGGTTGTATGTAGTACGATTCATTTCTTGTCCGTAAAACATTGCTACATCTTTTACTTCTCTTGCCACTCGCAACAACAAAGAGCCTGAACCACAAGTAGGGTCGTAAACCGATTTTAGTTTTTGCTTTCCTGTGGTAACAATCTTTGCCAATATTTTAGAAACTTCCTGCGGTGTATAAAATTCACCTGCTTTTTTCCCTGCACCGCTGGCGAATTGTCCAATCAAATATTCGTAAGCATCACCCAAAACATCTAATTCCGTGTTTTCCAACTTGAAATCAATCTTGTCAAGGTGCGTCAGCACCTTAGCAATAATTGTATTTCTTGCTTCGGGTGTTTTGCCCAATTTGGTACTGTTCAAATCCATATCTTCAAAGAGGTTGTCAAAGTCCTCTTCGCTGTCTGTACCCATTGTACTCAATTGGATGTTGGTCAGTATTTTTTGAAGGTCTTCAAGTATGAAGTTTGTTTTGCTTTCGTCAAATTGGTCAATGTCTTCGTTGTTGCCCATTCCTCTTTTAGCCACTTCGGTAAAGAGTTCTTCGGGTCTAAGGAAGTAGCCCAATTTCTCCAAAGCTTCTTCTTTAATAGCTTCTAAAAAGTCGTTGGATTGTGCTGTTTTTGGTGTTATTTCACGAAACTTGATTTTGTCTTGTTTCAAGATGTCGTTAGCGAAAATTTCCATTTTCTCGCTCAGATATTTGTAGAAAATGAAGCCTAAAATATAGTCACGGAACTCGTCCGCATTCATTTTGCCTCTCAGCGTATTGGCTATATTCCAAAGTTGTTGTTCTAATACTCGTTTTTGGTCTTCACTCATTTAAAATTCTCTTTATTTATTGGTTCGCTAAATTACTTTTTATTGTCGGTGTTTCTGTCCGTGCGTTGGCTAAAAAATGGCTCTTTTGGTTTTTTGAGCGTTGGCTCGTGTGTTGGAAAAAACCAAATGTGCCATTTGTGCGGTGGCAATAGAAATTCAATTTTTTTTGTGCGGTGGGGAAAAAATTAAAACACAGAAGGGTATGCAATGAGTGTCGGCTTACTCGTTGTCCGTTTGTTGTATCGTTTTTATGTCCGTATTCACTTGTCAAAATGGTTTACTTTTTCTCTATTTTTTAGTCGTCTGTTTGTTGTTGTCGGGTCGTCCTTTACACTTGCTGCCAACTTACTTATAACCTTACCAAAAGTACTTCAAGCGGTTATAAATGTGTTGTATTGGTATACTAATGGTAACTTCTATAAATATAGAAAAAACCATTTATAAATCATCAAAAGGCGAACGAATTTGCTGCAGGTTTCTCGTACTTACGTGGGTGTAAATCTCGGTGGTCCGCGAACTCGAATGCCCCAACAATTCCTGTATGTAGCGCAGGTCCGTTCCGCTTTCAAGAAGATGCGTGGCATAGCTGTGTCGTAGCCAATGCAAGCTTACGTTTTTATGTATTTTGGCTTTTGCTACACTTTGTTTAAGCACTTTTGCTAAGCTCATTTCAGAATATTTAGTATTGGAAAATTGTCCTTCAAAAAGCCAGGTTTTCGGCTTATACGCTTTGTAGTATTCACGCAACATGTCAATGATTTTGTCGCTGATAGGAACCACGCGGTCCTTTTTCCCTTTGGACTGTCGTATAAACAGCAAATTGCGATCCGATAAAACGTCTTTTAAGGTTAGGTTAAGTAACTCGCTTCTTCGCAAGCCACAGGCATATATTAAACTCAACATGGCGCGATGCTTTAGATTCACGGGTGCTTCAATGATAGCCTTAACTTCGGCCTTACTTAGTACATTAGGTAGCCGTTTTTCCCTGCGAGGACGTTGGATGTTGTCTAGGTCCATAAACCGATTGAAGCGATTTCGGTAAAAGAGCTTAATGGCATTGATCACTTGGTTCTGGTAACTCGCTGAAAGATTTTTTTGAAGAATATATGCGGTATTGAATTCAATAATGTCCTCAATGCTTAATCTTTCCGGCTCCTTGGTTTGATGAAAGCGAAAAAAAACCTCAAGTGCATCCGTGTAGGTTTTGATGGTATTTGGACTGTAGCGTCGGTAGGTTAAGAAGTTTTTAAATTGGGTGATGTGTGCTGTAGTGTTCATATTGTTATTTTTTAAATCCGATTCGATCTCTTTGTTGTTGCTGCGTTTTCTTTTGATCTTTCTGAATCAGAAAATTCAGTGCCTGCTCAATGTCTAAGAATTTCTGACCGTATTGTTTTTCCAATGTATTCAGGCGTTCGGTCAGTTCATGGTGATTCAATGCCCATTGACGCATGACCACAAAAGCCCGCATGATGGAGATGCTGGTATTAACTGCCCGCGTTGAATTTAATACAGCACTAAGCATAGCGACCCCTTGTTCTGTGAAGGCAAAGGGTAAATATTTTGGAAATTTCCCTTTCCCATGGTTAAACATCACAATTTGTGATCTTATAGCATTCCATTCATCTAGGTTTAGCGTGAACATAAAATCTTCCGGAAATCGCTCGATGTTTCGCCGAACCGCCTGTTTCAGTGCGCGTGTTTCTACTTCATAAAGTTTCGCCAATTCATAGTCAAGTATGACCTTTTTTCCTCGTATTTCGAGAATGCTGTTCTTGATGATTTCTATTTCCATATTGCTATTTTTTAAATCCAATTCGATCTCTTTGTTGTTGCTGCGTTTTCTTTTGATCTTTCTGAATCAGAAAATTCAAGACCTGTTCAATGTCGGAGAATTTCTGACCGTATTGTTGTTCTAAGGCATCCAGGCGCTTGCTTAATTCTTGATGGGTTAAAGCCCATTGCCGTATCATCACGAATGCCCGCATGATGGAGATGTTGATTTGAATTGCTTTTTTACTTTTGAGTACACTGGATAACATGGCCACTCCCTGTTCTGTGAACGCAAAGGATTGATGTCTAGTTCCACCCCAACTTGACGTCACAAATTGTGATGTCAAGTTTTTCATTTCTTCTTCCGTTAATTCAAACATAAAGTCTATTGGAAATCGCTCGATGTTTCGCCGAAC
>RFQZ01000054.1 GCA_009924735.1 Flavobacteriia bacterium
GCAACGGGTCCTGCGGGTGCTCAAGGGGTTGCTGGCCCAGCGGGTCCAACCGGTCCAACGGGATTAACTGGCGCAACCGGTCCGGCGGGGGCAACGGGACCTCAAGGGATTGCTGGGCCTACAGGAGCAACAGGTGCTCAAGGAGTTGCTGGTCCTGCGGGTGCAACGGGACCTCAAGGGGTTGCTGGACCTACAGGAGCAACAGGTGCGCAAGGAGTTGCTGGTCCTACGGGCGCAACGGGACCACAAGGCGTTGCCGGTCCTGCTGGTGCACAAGGAATCGCGGGAACAAATGGCAATACCATATTAAATGGCATTTCTGCTCCATTGGCAGCAACAGGGGTAAATGGCGATTTTTATTTGAATACAGCAACCAACACAATCTACGGTCCTAAATCAAATGGCGTTTGGCCAGCGGGAGTTTCTATCATTGGCGCAACAGGTCCTCAAGGTCCGGCGGGGCTTCAAGGTCCGGCGGGTCTTCAAGGGATGATGGGTGCAAGTGGAAACACGGTATTAAATGGCGTTGTGGTTCCATCTGGAGCAACAGGTGTTGATGGTGATTTTTACATCAACACAGCTACAAACACCATCTATGGTCCTAAGGCAAGTGGCGCTTGGCCAAATGGTGTGTCCTTGGTTGGTCCAGCAGGAGGTGGTGCAGGAACCTATTCCTCAACGTCTAACACCTTGATTTATACTTCAGACGGCTTCTAAAATGAAAGAAATACTAAAATGTATTTTTTCGTTGGTCCTATTTTTCTATGTTTCAACCGTATTTTCTCAAGGGAACTTACAGTTCAATCAGGTGAAATTGGTAACGTCCCAAGAAACCGTCCCTGCCGGAAAGGTTTGGAAGGTTGAAAGTGCGTTGTCCGGAGAAGAACGTTATCCAACGAGTGGTTCAACTTTACCCTCAAACAGTAGATTTATTTTGGTAAATGGCAATTCTGTATGTGTCCATGAAGAGCATGTAGCGACAACAGGCGTTGGCTTCAATGGTTGCTGTGGGGGTGGGTTTTGGATGAACAATGTCGGAATGGCTGTAAACAGTACAACCCCTGTCTTGGTGCAAGTAACCGCACAACCAACGAAATTACCCTTGTGGCTTCCTTCGGGATCCACACTTTCCATTGGAACCAAGGTAAGTTCTATTTCTGTAGTCGAATTTAACATCGTTCCATGAGTCGAATCCTAAGTTTTCTTTTCTTAATTTTTACCCTAAGCATTTGGTCTCAAGGAAATTTGCAGTTCAATCAGGTAAAATTGGTTTCTACGCAAGAAACGGTTCCCGCAGGTAAGGTGTGGAAAATGGAAAACTACATGCCTGCTTCACAATTGGCAATCGACATAAATCGCCAACCAAACATAGCCGTTGCCGGGGGCACAAAGAATTTCATAGTGTTGATTAATGGGAATCAGGTTTTTTTACAAACAACAATCACACGCGAAGTGGGACGTAATGATGGCTATTGGAGCCAAGATGGCTATGCCGCAGCTTCAGATTTTAAAACATTGAATTTACCTTATTGGTTTCCTGCAGGAACAACGGTCGCGGCCTCAACTAATATACTTTATGTCAACGTGATTGAATTTAACATTGTACCATGAATCGAATCATTAGCCTATTATTTTTGGTGTTTTCCATTTCTACTTGGTCGCAAGGAAACTTGCAATTCAATCAGGTAAAATTGGTTTCATCTCAAGAAACCGTTCCGGCTGGTAAAGTTTGGAAAATTGAAAACATCTTGCCTTCTGTGAGGCCAACGACTACTTCTTGGGGCAACGCTACGGTAGATTTTATCATTAACATCAATAATCAAGCGGTCTATTATCTTTCCTCTGAATCCAAAGGAAATCTTTATGGAAATGGTACTACAGGGATTGCTGCCATTACCGCAGGAATAGGGAATTCTCCATTGTGGATTCCTGCGGGAACCCTTCTGTCTGCAGGGACCAATGTGTTTTCAATCAGTGTAATCGAATTTAACATCATTCCATGAGGTTTTTCTTGAGCATGCTTTTCTTTTCATTTGCCTTGGGGATTTGGTCTCAAGGAAACTTGCAATTTAACCAAGTGGTTACATACACGGGTTCAGGTTCTGGATCCTTTTCATATAACAGTCCTACGTGGACCGTACCTGCGGGTAAGGTGTGGAAAGTTGAATCTGCATCCCCGAATCTTGGAAACGCAGCGGTAACGAGAGCCATTAATGTAAATTCGGGTGTTGATTGGGGTTCTTATCGCTTAACATCCTCTGGTCAAGACCTGTCTGTGAGTCCCTTTCCTATATGGTTAAAGGCCGGAGACCAAGTACAATTACACGCTTCAGGAAATTGTTGTTCAACCACCAGTTTTTCCTATGCCATTTCAGTGGTTGAATTTAACATCGTTCCATGAGGTCTATCATTAGCATTCTATTTTTGTTTTTTGCCTGTGGGATTTGGTCCCAAGGAAACTTGCAGTTCAACCAAGCCCTTTACTTGTCTGCAAATGCCGACAACACCACCCAATGGACTGTGCCTGCGGGAAAGGTGTGGAAAATTGAGGCAGTAGGTATTTACAGCTCTACCTTGACGGTTTATTTTAATGGAGCTACCTCCTTTATTTATGCAGGTGCTTATTCCAACTCAAGTCCTTCCGCCTATTATCGAAATGCGGATGCTTCGCCTATTTGGTTGCCAGGGGGCAGTGTCTTGGGGCAATCTTGTGGTTGTGGGGCCAATCGCTGGTTTAGTATTTTAGAATTTAACATCGTTCCATGAAAAAATTATTTTTGTTGACCTTTCTTGTGGTGTCTAAATTTATTTTTTCCCAAGGAAACTTGCAGTTTAACCAAACCTTACTTCTTTCAACTACACAAGCGAATAGCGTATTGTTAGGAACCGTTCCTGTAGGCAAAACATGGAAAATAGAAGGGTTTGGTACGGCCGCCGATGGCTACAATGAATGTCGGTTTTCCTTTGATGGAAGCAACATTGCATTTCGTGCCGGTAGCGTTCATATTTATGGATCAAGCTATGCTTATGCAGGTGAGGCAAAAGGCATTTGGATTCCTGCTGGAACCACTTTGTATTCCCTAGGGTGTAGTTATTACCGTTGGGTTAGCGTTGTCGAATTTAACATTGTCCCCTGATGAAATTTTTGTTAATTCTTATACTGAGCGCCTGTGCGCATTGGGCTTTCGGACAAGGAAATTTGCAATTCAACCAGGTTTTAAGAATCGGTAATTCCCCCCTAACCGTTCCTGTAGGCAAAGTTTGGAAAGTTGAATCCTACCTTCAAAACGAAGTGGTCTACAACTCTAATTATCAAGCCAACTGCGGGAGTTTAAACTTTCATAGGCCATTGGTTATTAATGGAAATAATTACTATTTTCTAGGAGATGTTTCCTACGGTGCAGCCAGTGTGTTTTTGATGAATGGAAACAAACTACCCGTATGGTTAAAGTCAGGAGACATCGTTAACACGGTTTGTCCGACGGATTTCGCTAGTGTAATTGAATTTAATATTGTACCTTAGGGCTATGAAAAGAGCACTCGTTTTGACTTTATTCTTATTGAGTATAACCACCTTTTTTGCGCAAGGAAACCTTCAGTTTAATCAGGTAATTACATCTGCTTTTGCATCGGGTAATGTAACACCGGTTACCGTTCCTGCAGGCAAGGTGTGGAAGCTTGAGAATTGTATGTTAAATTCGACAGGGAATTCATATACATATATGCTTTACAATGGTGTTTATTATAATCTAAGGCAACAAGGGTCATCGTCTCAGGTGGCAAACTTCCCTTTTTGGCTTTCAGCGGGTAGTACCGTAACTTTTGGCGCAGGCGGTGCCTCCGGAGGGGCGATAAGCATCATTGAATTTAATATTGTACCTTAGAGCCATGAAATTTTTATTCCTTTTTTCCTTTTTTTTGTTGTGGTTCACACCCTTTTTCGCTCAGGGGAATCTTCAATTTAACCAGGTAAAATTGGTTAGCGCTCTTGAAACCGTTCCGGCCGGTAAAGTTTGGAAAATTGAAAGCGTGATTTATAACATTCCACAAACAGCCTCTGGATCTCAGTCAACAAATGGCGGATGTAGCGTTTTTTATTATGAATCCACGGCCATAGAAATTGCGGGTACACCGACTAAGGTTGGTCAAGGTACACAAGCTGCATCTTATTCAAGCTTATCCTATACCCATTCATACACGAATTTACCCATTTGGATACCAGCAGGAACAACCCTTTCTGGTGGCGTCTGTTTAAACAAAATAAGTGTCATAGAATTTAACATAATCCCATAACCATGAAATCATTTACCCTCGTTTTACTCTTAGCCGTTTCTTTTTCAGGATTCACACAAACAAACATGCCTGACCGTGTTGTTTATGCTTCTGCGGGAATGTACACTACACCGACTTTAGGATTGAATTTGATTAACAATAAAACCATGACCTACACCATTGGTGAACCCGTGATTTATGGTGGATTGGTCGCATCAAAATACATCTTTAACGGTTTTGAACAAGGAGATGTCCTTGTGGCTGTTAGCCCAGGTGTTGTAATGTTAGAAAAACCAGGACAACCTTTTAAAGTATATCCAAACCCTGCTACTACACAAAGCATTGTTGCCGGACCAGAGGAGCAAACGGAAGCCGTAAACATTCAATTAATGGATCTTAACGGGAAACTAATTGCAGAGTATCAAATGGAAAACAACAGGTTGGTGATTGACTTCGAAAATCAATTGGCTCCGGGTACCTATTTCTTAAATTTTTACAACTTGAGTGGTGTATTCATTCAGCAAACGAAATTGATGAAGTCCAACGGGGCGTCGAACTGATCTTTTCCCCAAAGGTTGTAAGCCTTTCATTGATTAAATCCTTCTCGCTTTATCCCATTGATATAAAAATAAAACCCTTCATGCGAAGGGTTTTTTGTTCTACCCTCAGGACCATTTCCTTTCGGTTGAAGATGGTTAATTATGGTTGCTTTATTTGGCTTTTAATCCAATCCCTTCCCGTACCGGTTTTATACCATTTTTCTCTTTTCATAGCCTCACCTCGTGTTTCAAATTGTTCAAAAAGAACCAATTCCCAAGGTGTATGCTTGGATGAATAATTGACTAATCCTTGGTTGTGGATAATCAATCTTTTTTCAATATCCTGAGTAGAACCTTTATATAAGATTCCATTTTTTAAAGATCTCAAAACATATGAATAAAACGGCACAAAAAAATAAAAAAAAGCCCTTAGAACAAAGGGCTTTGTGATCCGCTCAGGATTCGAACCTGAGACCTACTGCTTAGAAGGCAGTTGCTCTATCCAGCTGAGCTAGCGGACCATGATTTCAATACTCAATACAAC
>RFQZ01000055.1 GCA_009924735.1 Flavobacteriia bacterium
ACCTTATTTGGCCCGAAAGCCAACGGTACGTGGCCTGCAGGGGTTTCTTTGATTGGGCCAACAGGTGCGTCCGGCGTAGCTGGTCCGGTTGGATTAACCGGACCCGCAGGAATAAGTGGAACAAACGGTACCAATGGGACAAACGGAATCAACGGTACAGCGGTTTTAAACGGTAACACCAATCCTACCGCTGGAACCGGCGTGAATGGAGATTTTTACATCAATACCGCTACCAATACCTTATTCGGCCCGAAAGCAAACGGTACGTGGCCTGCAGGAGTTTCAATGGTTGGTCCGCAAGGCGCACAAGGGATTCAAGGTCTTACAGGTGCAACCGGACCTCAAGGTATTCAAGGCGTGGCAGGCACAAATGGCGCTAACGGGACAAACGGAATCAATGGTACAAACGGGAGCAACGGTACAGCCGTATTAAACGGTAATACCAATCCTACGGCGGTAACTGGAGTCAATGGAGATTTCTACATCAATACCGCTACCAATACCTTATTTGGCCCGAAAGCCAACGGTACGTGGCCGGCAGGAGTTTCATTGGTTGGTCCGATGGGTCCTACAGGTGCAACCGGACCTGCCGGCTTGGCCGGACCTCAAGGGATTCAGGGCATAGCCGGACCTACCGGGACTCAAGGTGCTACTGGGCCAACAGGCCCTCAAGGCATTCAAGGTATTGCAGGTCCGATAGGACCAACCGGCCCTGCCGGCGCAGCCGGAGCGACGGGTGCGACAGGAGCAACCGGCCTACAGGGTCCGGTTGGATTAACCGGACCGGCCGGCACAGCAGGATCACAAGGAATACAAGGAGTAGCCGGCACCAACGGAACTGCAGTTTTAAACGGTAACACCAATCCTACGGTAGGAACCGGAGTAAATGGCGATTTTTACCTCAATACCGCTACCAATACCTTATTCGGCCCGAAAGCCAACGGCACGTGGCCTGCAGGAGTTTCATTGGTTGGTCCAACAGGCGCACAAGGGATTCAAGGTCTTACAGGTGCAACCGGCCCAATAGGATTAACCGGCCCTGCCGGCGCAGCAGGACCTCAAGGACCTATTGGATTAACCGGCCCCGCAGGCCCTCAAGGAATTCAAGGTGTTGCAGGTCCAGCTGGCGCGCAAGGCAGTCCAGGTCAGAACACAAGTGGGACAAATACCTTGAATTTAAGTCTATCCTCTTTGCTTAGTAATAATGGGGGGAGTTCTCATTCTTTGGTGGATTTTCGTTTGGACAATCAAAATAACATCGTTATTCTATTGCAACTGAATAGTGGTTATAATTGCATATTTGGTGCTACTACCATTGCTAATACAAGTACCCATTTGCTTGTAAAACTTGATAGTCTTGGGAATTATATTTGGCACAATAGCTCTATTAACGGAACCCTATGGGGTAATAGAGCTATTGCAATTGATAATTTAAACAATATTTACTGTTCTGTTGGAGGTGATCTATTCAAATTTAATACAAATGGAACATTGGCTTGGCAAGTCAATGTGAATGGAACTGGTTCAGCGGGTATTACAGTTGATTCACAAAACAATATTATAACGGCTTGCGGTAACATGGGAAGCACTTGTTCCTGCAGCCCTTGTTCTTGTGGAGCTAATTTTATAATCCGTAAATATAGTCCCTCCGGTTCTGTCATTTGGACTCATGTTATAAGTCAAGGAACATATCCTAATTATACTGGAAGTGTTTTGACTATTAAACTTGCGCATGATCTGATTTCAGACAATTCGAACAATATTTATTTCTCATATTCTTATGGTGTTCCTAACAGTGGCAAAGGTATTTTAAAAATTTCATCTGCTGGCTCCCTACTATGGGCCGTGGGTGGAAATACTTTAAATTCTTTAACTACTACTCTTCTTTGTCATTTGAATAACGGAACACTAGCATGTGTTTCCGCCTATGATTTTGTGATTAATGGAACCGGTGGAAAAGCGTTTATCCTAAATGATGTAACTGGAGGAATTATAAATAGTAACGCATCCATTAACCAAGGCATATCATCTTTTACGAGACCTATAATGTACAACAATACAGTAAATTACACAGTTAAAGATGGTGGTGGCGCGGATCAACTTTATAGATTTTCAGGATCATTAAGTAAATTAAACCTATTTCTCACCGCAAACGGTACTGAAAATAGTACAAATTGTTTAGTTGACTTCACCGCATCAGGCAAAGCTTATTTCTTATTCAGTAGAACGTTTAATAGCCTCTTACCCTCTGCTCAATTGTCAGAAGTGGATTTCAATCCAATTTCTGGAAATACGGGAATTACTATTGTGAAAATAAATCCCTAGAAACATTGGTATACATTTTTTATATCGATGTGCCCTTGGTCAGAACACCCGGCTAGCTACCATATAGCTTATAATTTAGCTTCTCTAATACAACTGGAAGAAACTCATTGAGTTTAGAAATGGCGAACCATTTTTTACCCAAATCTTTTAACGATGCACCAATGTGATAAAGTTCTTTTTCATCAATAATCAAAAATCGATCGTGTGCACTTTTGAACTGATGAATTTCAATTTTTGAATATTGTTCGTTATGTTTTGCCAAATCTAGCTTCAATTAGCCATTAATTTTATGAGTATAAATGATTGCTTTACATGTTTCCTTTCTTTTACTAAGCATCAGTAAGCTTGACTCATCAAGGTAATTGTCTATCAAAATTATTGAATGATTTGCACTTTTAATCAGATCATTCACAACACATAGGCATCGAATACTTGTCCGTCGAAGAAAACACCTTGTGTTGGGAGTGCCTTGGTATTGATTTGAAGATCCATTTATTCGACCTTGTTGGTTAATATCTCAAGCTTATTTTCTAATCGGTTAATTCGGTTATTGATTGCATAACCTTTAAGTAAGTAATCCTTCAGCCGTTGAATAGCCCATTGCCTAAATTGGGTTCCACGTTTAGAGTTTACTCGATATCCCACGGAGAGAATGGCGTCAAGGTTGTAATGCTTTATATTTCTTTTAACATTTCTTTTACCTTCCTTTTGAATCACCGAGAAAAACTCGGTAGTTAAGGCTTCATTAATTTCTTGCTCATGAAAAATATTTTTAAGATGTAGTCCAATTGTGTCTGTGTCTTTACCGAACAAAATACCCATTTGTTTTTGGCTAAGCCAAATTGTAACCCCTCCCCATAAACAAATATAAATATTGTATTTGTGTAAATAATCACATAATTAATACTTATAAATGGAAAGGTCCTTGCAGCAAACCCTTATTGCTTGGAAAAATCAACCCAACAGGTTACTCTTAATATTACAAGAATATCTCTCTTTTCATGTCCGACTACACCAAAGAATTGGTAGATATAATTTTAGCGGGTAACAATAGTTAAAGTCATTTCTTGGGTGCGGAATTAATTCCGCA
>RFQZ01000056.1 GCA_009924735.1 Flavobacteriia bacterium
GTGTTACCGTGGGTTCCACCACCACCACCAAAACCACCTACACATTGTGCAGCTGAAGATTGATTTCCACCATTTCCACCGTTCAGGAAGGACAGACCACCTGTTCCGTAGACCCCATTACCTCCGTTGGTATTTAATCCTCCTCCTCCAGAAGCTCCGCTGTTTCCACATCCATTTCCACCTGCACCTGCAATACCTCCAGATGTACAACCTGTGGCTTGACCGTTATTGGTTGTAACTGCATGGGCGTTAAATAAAGCAGAACTTGGGTCATACTGACCACCTCCACCTCCGGCAACGATCAAAGGAACGTTTGCAGATGTTGTTACAAAGGAACCTCCACCGCCACTACCTGATTGGGATACTCCACCAGATTGACCTACTAATATTTTTAATTGTTGACCTGCGGTTAAGGTAAAATCACCACGCATTTGTGCTCCCCTACCAAAGTTGTTTGCACCGCCACCTTGTGCTCCGAACGCCTCAATTCGATACGTTCCTGAAGTTGGAACGGTCCATAATTGAATACCACTGGATGAAGTGACTAAACCTGCTAAGTTCGTTGCGGTATACGCTGCATTTACTTGCGCTTGTGTTGGGCCAAATTGTCCAGTTGCACTACAATTCGTAAAAGTGTATACATTTCCATTTGCCGCACCATTTCCTGAAGTAAGATAATAGGTTGTCGTTCCACTTAACGCTGGCGATGTAAAAGATGCACCTGTACCTACTTGCGTAGATGCTGCCGCGTTTGAATACCAAGTGTAAGTGTTTCCACCGCCACCTGCAGCTGTAACCGTTGCGGTTTGTCCGCAATTGACCGTAGCGCCGTTTGCAGTTGGTGCAGCAGGAAGGTTTACGGTAATGTTTGACAACACAGCATTACTGAAACAGCCAATGCTTGACCAAGTAATTGTTACCAAACCATTTCCTGTTTTATATCCTTGGGTAAGGGTCACCGCACTTGCTGCAATTGCATCTGTGTAACTTGAACCGCCGCCGCCGCCGCCGCCGCCGTAACCGGCACCACCGCCGTAGTATCCACCACCACCGCCTCCGGCGTAGTATCCATTTCCTCCTCCGGTTCCCAGTGTTCCTGCCGCACCTCCTTGGGTTGCGCCTGCACCACCCGCGGCTTGTGTACCACCTTGTCCACCATAGGTAGCGATGTTCATTCCACCGGAAAGTCCAACACCACCTGTAAGGTTTCCACCGGCACCACCATGGTCACCCGAACAATAATTCCAGCAATATCCTGCACCACCACCACCACCGGCAACGATTTTACGATCTGTAAGTGCGGTTCCTCCAATTCGAAGATCGGAAGCACCACCACCACCACCTGCACAAGAACATGCATAAGGAGCACCTCCACCGTTCCATCCGCCAGCTGAGATTGTTCCAGCTTGACCGACATTTATATAAACGGTAGCACCAGGTGTAACAGATAGGGTTGTTTGAACACGCCCTCCATTTCCTCCTGTACCATAACTTGAATTTGAACCTTGTGCACCTTGCGCATCTACGGTTATTGAAGTAACGCCTGCTGGAACTGTCCAAGTTTGTTGTGCACCTGTATAGTTAAACGTTTGATTACCTGATGCAATTGTTGCTGCCATCGCATACACAGAGGTTCCTGCTGCTAAAACAGGCGTAGTATAGGTAGAACCTGTTCCTAGTAAGGTTCCACCCACTGCGGCAGAATACCACGCGGTACTGTTACCTGCTGAAGAAGTTAATACGGTTGACGAACCACAATTTATCGTTGTTGTTCCTGAAACGTTTGGAGAAGCAGGAGCGTTAATGGTAATTGAAACTGGAATTAAAGCGGATTGGCAAGCCACACCCACCCAAGAAATTACCGCAACTCCATTTCCAGCATTTCCAGTCATAAGACCTCCGGCAGGGTTTGGCATTGAAGAAGCACCATCGGTTAATTGAGTAACGGCCAATGAGGCATTTAAATAACCAGAGCCGCCACCGCCGCCACCGCCTGCATACCCACCTGCACCACCACCGTACCAGCCGCCGCCGCCGCCGCCACCTTGAATACAATCTCCTGTATTCGTAGAAGAAGTTGCGCCTAGACCAAATGCTGAAGCGATAGAAGGAGATTGACTTGTTCCACCGGCAGCTTGTGTACCGCCAGAACCTGCAGGACGATACCCACAATCATTTCCACTACAAACACCTGTACCACCTGTAGAGCCGCCACCGACACCACCATTTCCTTGGTAGCTACAAACACAGGTTCCCCCTGCTGCACCACCACCACCACCGGCAACCAACAATACTGAATTTTGATTTCCTGAGAGTGAAGCTAATACGCCATTTGCGGTAGCAAAATGAGTAGCACCTCCACCTGTATAACCTGGGTCACCAGGATTAGCATTTCCTGCACCACCTCCATTAAAGGCTGTCGCACTTGATGATTGATATCCTTGTTGACCTACACCAATGTAAATCGTTTGTCCAGCTGTCAAGGTGATGCTTCCTTTGGAATAACCACCATTTCCACCAGCACCGTAACAATTCGTTCCGCCTCCACCTTTTGCTCCCCAAGCCTCTAGTGTATAGGTTGCTGTAACGGGTGCTGTAAATGTTTGAACGGCACCTGTATAATTAAATGTTTGAGAACCAGACCCTTGAGATGTAGAAGACGCCACATAATAGGTCGTATTTGCAGAAAGCCCTGGGGTT
>RFQZ01000057.1 GCA_009924735.1 Flavobacteriia bacterium
GTTCTCCTTCAGGGCTTAACTTAACATATTTTTTCAATTTTGTCAAATTATTTTTTAAAAAAAATTTTTTATTTTTTTAATTTTTTTCTTGACAAATTTTAAAAAATGTGCTATAATAGATTTATCGTAGGGGAGAGAGAAGATAGTCGGCCTTCGGCCAGACCTGTCCAGAAAGCCTTCTAGGCTTTAGCCAGAAAACATATAGAGTCTTCCCTTGAAAGGTAAGTCCATTATAGCACAGAATTTTGAATCTGTCAAGAAAATAAAAAATTATTTTTTCCTTGACATAAACATACTGGTCTGATAGTTTGCATGATAGTTAGTGGAATTGGGCAGTCCGCTAACGAGTGACAGATTCCGAAAGATTCGGTTTCGCACTTAATAAATGCCTTTGGAGTAAATAAGTTATGAAAAATTGGTCAACCTATCAAGAAGCAGTATTCAACTTCATGCAGCATGGTGAAGGTTCAGCGGTTATCGAAGCAGTAGCAGGAAGCGGAAAATCAACTACTATCCTTCATGGGGTTTCTCTCCTTCAAGGTGACATTGCAATGATGGCATTCAATTCTAAGATTGCTAAGGCTTTACAGCTAAAGCTATCTCAAATGGGGTTGCCGAATGTGAATGCGAATACTTGCCATTCATTCGGCAATTCGGCATTCAAACAAGCGGGAATGCGTCCAGTATTGATGAACGATAACAAGGGAAAAGTGGGGCGCATTCTTGATGCTATGCTTAAACCTCAAGAACAGGTTATGGCATACACTATTAAGATGCTCGTTAAATTCGCTAAGGCCGAGGGATTCGGTTTCATTCACCCTATCATGGACAAGGAATCATGGTGGAAAGTTATTGAACATCACGACATTACCTTGCCCGAAGGCGCGGAGGATTACAACATGGACTATGCTATTGATATGGCAATCAAGGCTTTAGTCGCCAGCAATAACGATCTCAAGACTATTGATTTTGACGATATGGTTTATCTGCCATTGCTTCTCAAGATGCGTTTGTTTCAATACGATTATGTCTTGATTGATGAGGCTCAAGACATTAACGCCACAAAACTCGCCCTTGCCCAAGCTATGCTGAAACCGAATGGTCGATTGATTGCTGTTGGCGATGCTGGTCAGGCAATCTATGGCTTTACTGGCGCGGATGCGTATGCCTTGCAAAACATCAAGACAGCATTTAATGCGGTTTCCTTGCCATTGTCTATCTGCTATCGTTGTGGCAAGAACATCATTGCCTTTGCAAAACAATTCAACCCGACTATCGAGGCATTCGACAAGAATCCAGATGGCAAGGTTTCCAGCACCACCTATGCTGAGTTTATCAAGGCTATTCCATCCTATTCCTTCAGTGGCAATGACGCTATCCTATGCCGCAAGAATGCTCCCCTAACCAAGATGGCATTCTCCTTCATTCGTCAAGGGATTCCGTGCCGCATCGAAGGTAAAGACATTGGAACAGGCTTGAAGAATCTTTGTAAGAAGTGGCGTGTTCAGACTCTCGTTAAATTAACCGAGCGTCTCAATGCCTATTCCATGCGTGAACAGGAGAAATGGGAGAAGAAGGATGAACCTATGATGATGGAACAGGTTAGTGATAAGGTGAATACTCTGCTCGCCCTTATTGCTCGTTGCCAAGAATTGAACCAGCATTCGGTTAATGATGTTATCCTGCTTATTGATTCTATGTTCTCTGATAGTGCTGAAGGGCAACCGCAGAACATCCTCACTCTCTGCTCAGTCCACAAGAGCAAGGGACTGGAATGGGATCGGGTGTTTCTCCTTGATCGTCCGCAGTTTATGCCTTCCAAGATGGCGCGTAAAGACTGGCAGAAGGTTCAGGAAAACAATCTGATCTATGTTGCTATCACCCGAGCGATCAATGAGTTAGTCGAGATCGTGGACTATCCTAACCCGAACGCATAAGGTTAATAGCCCTGCATAAAGCCCTATCGGATTTCGGTTCGATAGGGCTTTTCTGTTTTATAGGCGCACTGGTTAAAAATAGAACAGCATTTTAAAACGCAGCATAGTGTCACAATAACGCAAAATGCCCTGCTATGATGTT
The DNA here is from genome assembly GCA_009924735.1 of Flavobacteriia bacterium. GTDB lineage: Bacteria > Bacteroidota > Bacteroidia > Flavobacteriales_D > Crocinitomicaceae > UBA952. Next base: position 2,080 of record RFQZ01000057.1, read on the forward strand.
TGAATAGTAGTAGCAATAGCAAGGTAGCCGAATAGAACTAAAGCTATTCATAGGGCATTCTGAAGCAAGCAAAGCCTATGTTGTTGTAAGTTATTGATGTTGGTATTGGGGATTAAATCTATGGGGAAAAGATATGGGGAAAGGTTTATGCCATTAGTCCATCATGCTTTCCCCTATCCTATTCCCCTATCCTATTCTATTTTCCCCATCCCCCTATCCGAAAACATGGCACGAAAATTGTATAAGATTATCCTTGACAACCTATCCGAAAATCTTGGCACGGATCTTGTAGGAAAAACTTGGCACGAAAATTGTTGTAGATTTTTCTTGACAAAAAATTTCCGAATTATTTTCTTGACAACCTTTCCAAAATATGATAGACTAATTTTATACCAAGGGGGGGAATAGAAACGCTTTGTGTATTTTTCGAGTTGAGCCGAC
>RFQZ01000058.1 GCA_009924735.1 Flavobacteriia bacterium
ATCCCCGGGTTCGCTCGGGGATTTTTTTTGCATTTGATTTAATAGGTATATATTAATAATGCATTAATATTCCTTTGTTTTTACATTGGTAGATTTGCTGATAATCTCTCCGAATGTCATGAAAAATATCTCCAATCGTCTTCTTTTTATTTTCTCCTGCTTTACTTTGAATATTTATTCCGTTTTTGCCCAGCAATCTCTTACGTCAATTAATAGCTCCATTTTTATTGATTTTAATTCTATGGGTACTTCTAGTACATCAACTTTACCTGTAGGATGGAGAGTTAGTGGAAGCAGTGGAGTCAATGATTGGGCAGTTGGAACATCAGCAACAACACAAGCAGCTGGGAATACGGGGTTAGGTATCCTGCATGGTACAATTGCAGGAGGGTGCTACAATTTTGGAGAAGGAATTACCGCTTCAAGCAACGAACGTGCTTTAGGTTTCTTGAACTCAAGTGGCTATACCTCACCAAGGAGTATTTTGTATGCTTTTGTAAATAATACTGGATTTACAATCAGTCAAATTAACATATCTTGGAACTATGAAAAGTACAGAAGCGGTTCAAGAATTTGGGATTGGACATTTTATCACGGAAGCACATCTACACCCATAATCCAAAATACGCAAGGATCACAAAATTTTCCGGCGGATGCCGCGAATACTACAATATACAGTCCTGCTCAAAGCACTTCTAAAAACATTGAATTATCGGGGTTGAGTATCCCCACGGGTTCTGTTTACTATTTTAGATGGACGTTAAGCGGAAGTGGTGGTAGTACAAATGGTCAAGGTTTAGCTATTGATGACATTGAGATACTTCCTTTAAATACGAGTATTTGTTCAGGTTCCAATTTGCAAATTACACCGAGTAATTCACCTACAGGATGGGGTTCGCAAAATGCTTCAATTGCCACTACAAATGCTTCTGGATTGGTAACAGCACAAAATTCGGGCAATGTTACCATAACGTATAATTCAGGAGGCGCTGCAAGGAATATTTATCTTAATGTTATTTCAGCACCTTCCGTAGGTTCTGGTTCAAACCAAACTGTTTGCCCTGGTACTTCTGTTACGTTAACGGGCTCAGGCGCGAGCACCTATGCATGGAACAACGGCGTTTCCAACGGAGTCGCCTTTACGCCAAACTCCACCCAAACGTATACGGTAACAGGAACGGCAGCCAACGGTTGTACAGGAACAGCGCAAACGACGGTTACCGTGAATGCGGCACCCACCCTTTCCATCAATGCCAGTGCAAATTCGTTTTGCGCCGGCACATCAACTACGCTTACCGCAAGCGGCGCGAGCACCTATGCTTGGAACAACGGCGTTTCCAACGGAGTTGCCTTTACGCCAAATGCCACCCAAACGTATACGGTAACAGGAACGGCAGCCAACGGTTGTACAGGAACTTCGCAGACAACAATTACAGTCAATGCCGCACCGACCCTTTCCATCAATGCCAGTAACAACAAGCTTTGTTCAGGTACGTCAGCTACACTTACCGCAAGCGGCGCGAGCACCTATGCTTGGAACAACGGCGTTTCCAACGGCGTGTCCTTTACGCCAAATGCCACGCAAACGTATACGGTAACAGGAACGGCAGCCAACGGTTGTACAGGAACTTCGCAGACAACAATTACGGTCAATGCAACACCATCATCCAATTCAGGAAGCAGTATGCTGGGTGCAACAACTTGCGGAATGAACAGTGTATTGCTCGGTGGAAATGCCTTGGCAGCAGGTCAAAGTGGTACCTGGACCTTGGTAAGTGGAACGAATGCCAATGGCGTTTTCACTTTGCCTGGATCCAACGCTACTATATTTACAGGATCATATGGCGGTACGTATGTATTGAATTGGGCCGTTCAAAATGCAAGTACAGGATGTATTGGCAATGACACCATGGTGGTTACTTTCAGCCAACCCATTGATGTAGGATTAACTGGTATGATTGGAACGGGAGGTTTACTTTGGTGTGGATTAACGAGTACGGATTGGTCAACCTCAACCAACTGGTACCAAAAACAAGCGGCTGGACATTATGTAAGAATGTCAGGGGCTGTACAACCAGCAATTAACAATGAGGTATTTACGGTAAACCAAGCAAGTGGAGGCATTTGTGTTGGAAACAATACACCAACCTTGAGTTTGACAAGTAATGCTGAAGATGTGTATGTTGGACCTGGTGTAAACTTGAATTTAACAAATGACAGTTTGAACATCGCTCAAAACTTAACCAACAACGGTACGATTACCGCTTCTAT
>RFQZ01000059.1 GCA_009924735.1 Flavobacteriia bacterium
CGGCATCAACGTATGATCCTCCCGCAGGGTTAAATACAACCACTTATTATCAGGTAATAATCACGAGTACCTTAAACGGAGTTTCCTGTAATGCAATCTCTAATCCGGTTACGGTAAACGTGAATTCAGTCACAGCTCAGACGGTTGCATCAAATCAAACGATTTGTCCAAACGGCGATCCTGTGCCATTCACCGTGACCACACCCTCCTCGTTTGGCGGGACTGCTTCGTATCAATGGTTTGTTTCAACCAGTTCACCAAATACTGGATTTTCACCTATCAATGGAGAAACTACTTCAGCCTACGATGTCCCTCCCGGTCTAGTCATTACAAGTTACTACCAAGTCATAACTACAAGTACATTGAATGGCATTACTTGTTCGGCCACCTCTAATACGCTTACAGTTACTGTTTCAACTGCACCCGTAGTTCAAAACGTGAATCAAACCATCTGTAGTGGAACGGCTTTTACAGTAAGTCCTATCAATGGTGGAGGAAATTCAATTCCGGTAGGTACAAGCTATACATGGACCGTGAACAATAATCCAAATGTCTCAGGTCAAAGTGCGCAAAATTCTGGTCAGAATGCAATTTCACAAACACTTACGAACAACACGAATACGGCTCAAACAATCATTTACACGGTAATCCCTACCGCAGGAGTATGCTCAGGAAATCCGTTTAGCGTGAACAAGTGCCTGTATCCACGATCAATAATTCCGGGGTGAATCCATACACATTAAATTATACAATTACACCGACGGCAAATGGTTGTTCGGGTGCTACAGGGGTGTATTCCATCACCGTAAATCCATCGCCAACCACTGCTTTTTCATCTGCCAACCAGTCGATTTGTACAGGTCAAAACACGGTCGCTGTCAACCTGAATAGTTCAACGCCAGGTGTTACATTTAGCTGGAACGTACAAGGAGCAATCCCTCCTGGATTAGTTAATTTTAATCCGATTACAGGAACGTCAACCATCCCTGTTTATACGAATTTAACAAACAATACCTCTGCACCCATAACGGTGACAATTGTCGCACAAGCAACCACTTCAGGTCCTGCCCAATGTCCAGGAACCAATGCAACGTATACGATTACGATAAAACCTTCTCCAATTGCGACCTCTAATTTTGTAAGCAATGACACGGTTTGTAGCGGACAGAATATTCAACTGAATTTAAGTTCAACCACTGCAGGTACAAACTTTACTTGGACAGCAAACAACGGCGCAGGTGTATCTGGGGGGCAGAATTCTGTAGCACCCTCTTTAAGTATTAACCAAGGGCTTACCAATAATTCTCCAATGGTTGGAAATGTTACCTATACCATTACCCCAACCTCTGCAAATTGTCCAGGCGCACCGATTACGGTTTTGGCCTATGTTAATCCTGTTGCGACCGTTGGACCTTTTAATCCGATAGTTGTATGTCCTGGGACAACAATCACACCTCCGAATTTCGTATCTGTTCCGGCCGGGTCGGTTTTTGCATGGTCCAACACGAATGCTTCGATAGGCATCGGTTTATCAAGTACTGGTCAATTATCACCATGGACAGCTCCCTCGAATACAAACAACAATACCCCAGGAACCATTACAGGAACGGTAACGGTTACTCCAACCTTTAACGGATGTCCAGGAACGCCTTCGAGTTTTGCAGTAACCATTAATCCTACGCCTACGATTACAAATAATTCATTGTCGCAAACAATTTGTTCTGGTACACCAACAACGAATGTATCGTGGACACCTTCGAGTGCAGGAACTACATTTAATTGGACAGGTACCTCAAGTTCACCGAATATTACAGGTTTCACCGCTTCGGGATCTTCAGATTTACCACCAATGACGATCACAAACAGTGGCAATACGATAGGAACCGTCAGTTACGTTGTACAAGTGCCTGTATCCACGATCAATAATTCCGGGGTGAATCCATACACATTAAATTATACAATTACACCGACGGCAAATGGTTGTTCGGGTGCTACAGG
>RFQZ01000060.1 GCA_009924735.1 Flavobacteriia bacterium
AATCAAATGCTGAAAACTCCAATCGCATCCCCAAACAATGACCTTTACATTCCAATCATGGTGACCCAAAAAGTGGTGTTGCCATTTATCGCAATTGGAAAAAACATCCGGGCTGTTTTGGAACAGCATTTAGCGCATGCGCACGAAGGCAAATGCAATGCGGAGGGGTACGTTCGCCCCCACTCCACTCAACTGCTGGCGCATTCTCCCGGCAATTTGGCCGACAATGGGTCGGTTGCATTTGAAGTCATGTACGAGTATCAAGCGTGCAATCCGGTGGAGGGTATGCTCATTACGTGCGTGGTTCAAACGGTCACGCACGCGGGTCTGCATGCGCACATTATACCTGAGCCAAGCCCGCTCGTCGTCTTCGTGTCGCGCGATCATCATTATTCCGCACCGCAGTTCTCCAAAATTAAAGCGGGCGACGAAATCACGGTGCGTGTCATTGGGCAGCATTTTGAACTGAATGACCCGGCGGTTTCGGTAATTGCCGAACTGCATCATGCATAAATAAAACCGGTTAATAAATGTTAATTCAAAAAATTGAATTAAAATTACGTCTCACAAGGAATATAGCAACATCAAGGGCATGGCTATTCACACCAATCATCGGGATCTGCATCTGCATTTACCCGACTCCTCTTCCGCTGATTCATGGTATCGCTCAAGTGTCATTCAGCACAAGGTCTGCATTCCGTTTTCTGAAATAAATTTCAAGAACCTTCGCGAACAACTCATGCGCCACGTTTCATCCCAAATGAGTGGCAAGTGCATTCCAGAAGGCTTTGTTAAACCAGGTTCATGCAATATTCGTTCCTATTCGGTGGGTATTTTTGCAGGAGGAAACATAACATTTCAGTTGGAGATTGAGTGCATGGTGTGTTGTCCAGCGGACGGAATCGTCATGCAGTGCGTTGCTCAAACCGTGACTCAAGCTGGCATTCGGGCACACGCATGCATAGATCCGTCTCCCGTGATTATTTACATTTCACGCGAATTGCACGAGTCTTCCGCGCAAAACCGCACGATGGATACCATTAAACCCAATGACACGCTTTTGGTGCGAGTCATTGGAACACGCTATGAATTGAATGACAAGCACGTGTCCATCATCGGGGAATGGTTGGCTATTTAAAAAATTGTTTGGTCAATTCTGTTTTTTGGTTTTCAACCTTTTTTAACTGAGTTTCTTGCTCGTCCACATAATTTAAATAATCGTTTAGTTTGGAAACAACTGTGTCATCCATGTTTGTCAAATTCACGAAGGACCCGTTTTTGTTTTCGGTGTATGCCACATTGTTTTGAGTGACAATCCTTAACACTTGAATTTGGTGGTGATGGTTCAAACTCTCAATGCGATCCCTTAAATGTTTCAAATCGGTAGTCATTTGTGATTATAGTAGCATAACACCGTGATTCTAATATGTTTTTTTTTACAATTCAAATGCGTTTATGTTTTTGTACAATTGATTTAAACGCATTGTACTAATTCAATATAACCAACCGGGCGCCAACCATCAATGAAATCATTTCGTCCTCATCATTCGCTTTCGGAATTAAAAAATTTGCGACAAGTAATGTTATACGATTCAACTTCAGTGCCAGCGCCTATGCCCGCTTCAGTGCCAGCGCCTATGCCCGCTTCAGTTCCAGCGCCCGTGCCCGCTTCAGTGCCAGCGCCCGTGCCCGCTTCAGTGCCAGCGCCCGTGCCCGCTTCAG
>RFQZ01000007.1 GCA_009924735.1 Flavobacteriia bacterium
CAGCTGCAGTAATACCGTATCCACCGCCACCACCACCAGTTCCGAAATCTCCTTGCGTTGCACCACCTAAACCTCCACCTGAAGCGTTACCCGCAGCACCAGGAATACTTCCCGTTCCACCTATACCACCCGCTGGAGATACGGCATTGACACCTGCAGCGCCACCAAGTCCACAAGAGCCTTGTGTACCAGAAGAAGCACCTCCATTCCCACCATTTCCAACTTGTGGACAGCCTTCATTACCGGCTGCACCACCACCACCACCAGCAGAAACCAAGTGATTGTTTGCTGCATCGAGTACGCCAGTGAAACCTCCACCGCCGCTTCCGCTTCGGTTGTATTGACTGTTTCCACCTGCTCCACCTACGATAATAGACAACACTTGTCCAGGCGTAACAGGGATGGTCGCTACCATTTTACCTCCAGCACCAGCTTGGCCACCATTTCCAGGTTGAGCTCCACCTCCAGCACCATTGGCATCAACCGAAATTGAAGTTACACCAGCAGGCACGGTATAATATTGAGTGTTACCTGTATAAGAGAAGCTTACAGGTTGCGCATTGTTTACATTACCTGAAGCTACGTAATACGTTGTGTTAAGGGCTAGGGCAGGCGTTGTAAAGTTCGCGCCATTTCCAACCACAACGGTTCCAGCTGAATCTGAATACCAAACGTAGGAGTTAGCGCCTCCACCGATTGCTGTTAAAGTTGCTGTTTGACCACAACCAATGGTTGTCGGTGCTGCGGTTGGCGCTGCCGGAGCAAGTACTGTTACGGTAACAGGATTGTTAACCAAAGCACATTGTCCAGATCCACCACTCATATAATAGGTAGTGGTTGAAGACAGTTGAGAAGTTGTGTAAGTAGCTCCGGTTCCTAAACCATTGGTACCCGCTGCATCGCTATACCAATAAATCGTGCCATTTCCAACGGCATTTATAGTCGCCCGCCACCGCCACCGCCACCGGTGTTACCGTGGGTTCCGCCTCCGCCACCAAATCCACCTATGCAAGCCGGTTGTGATGATTGATTGCCTCCATTGCCTCCATTTAGGAAAGAAAGTCCTCCTGTTCCGTAGCTACCGCTTCCTCCATTCGTAATGAAGCCACCACCACCAGAGGCACCGTTGTTTCCACAACCGCTACCACCCGCACCGGCAACACCTCCAGAAGTACATCCAGACGCTTGTCCATTGTTTGCTGTAACCGCATGAGCATTGTAAAGCGATGAATTTTGATCGTATTGACCGCCACCACCACCAGCAATGAGCAAAGGTGTATTGGCAGAAGTAACCACAAAAGTCCCTCCACCACCTGAACCGGATTGGTAGTACCCACCGGATTGCCCAACAAGAATTTGAAGTTGTTGTCCAGCCGTTAAGTTAAAATCTCCTCGGATTTGAGCACCACGACCAAATTGGTTGTTACCGCCTCCTTGTGCACCAAAAGCTTCAATTTGGTAAGTACCTGAAGCGGGTACAGTCCATGTTTGAATTCCGTTGTTTGAAGTAACATTTCCTGCAAGATTGGTTCCAGCGTATGCGCTGTTCACCTGACCTTGTGTTGGACCATATTGTCCTGTTGCAGAACAGTTGGTAAATGTGAATACGTTTCCATTTGCTGCACCTGAGCCAGAGGTAACGTAATAAGTACTTGTAGAATATAAAGTTGGTGTTGTCCATGAAGCACCTGTACCAACCAAGTTGGTTGCTGCTGCATCGGAATACCAGTTGTAAGTGTTTCCTCCACCACCAACTGCGGATACAGTTGCGGTTTGACCACAGCTAATCGCAACAGGTGATGCTGTTGGAGCAGCTGGAGGTGTAACCGTAACAAGAACGGGTACCAATTGCGAAAGACATCCGGCACCTGTCCAAGAAATTTTAGCAACACCATTTCCAGCATTACCGGTCATCAGACCTCCTGCAGGGTTTGGCATCGAAGAAGCACCGTCGGTTACTTGGGTTAGCAATAGGGAAGGAGCTACATAGCCTGAGCCGCCGCCTCCGCCGCCTCCGGCATAACCACCAGCGCCACCGCCGTACCAACCGCCGCCACCGCCGCCACCTTGAATACAGTCTCCTGTATTTGTAGAGGAAGTTGCACCTAAACCAAATCCTGAAGCGATTGAAGGGGATTGTGAGTTTCCACCTGTGTTTTGTGTACCACCTGATCCTGCAGGACGGTACCCACAATCATTACCACTACACGTACCTGATACACCTGAAAGACCACCACCTGCACCACCATTTCCTTGATATTGACAAACGCAAGTACCACCTGCGGCACCACCACCTCCTCCTGCGACCACAAGGACAGCATTTTGGTTACCAGAAAGTGAAGCCAATGTTCCGTTAGAAGTAGCGATGTGCGTAGCCCCACCACCTGTGTAGCCAGGATCATTACCATTTGGATTTCCTGCACCACCACCATTGTATGCATTCATGCTTGAAGATTGGAAACCTTGTTGACCCAATGCCAGGTAAATGGTTTGACCAGCATTTAACGTTACGTCGCCTTTAGAGTATCCGCCATTTCCCCCTGAACCATAGCAATTGGATCCACCACCACCTTTTGCGCCCCAAACCTCTAAGGTATAGGTTCCGGTAGAAGGAGCAGTAAACGTTTGAACGCTACCATTGTAGCTAAAAGATTGTGATCCCGACGCTTGTGAAGCAGCTGAACCTACGTAATATGTCGTTGTTGCATTTAGGGTAGGTGTTGTCCAAGAAGCACCTGTACCTACTTGTGTTGTCCCCGCTGCATCTGAAAACCAATTGTAAATGATACCGTTGGAAGCTGTTAATGTAGCCGTTTGACCACAGTTAATGGTAGTTCCATTCGCTGTTGGGGGAGGGGTAGGAATTACGGTTACGGGAACAGCTACCAATGTGGATCCACATTGCGCTCCAGCAAAACTAATGTTCACCAAACCATGACCATTATTTAGTGTTTCGGAAACGAAAGTACCTGTGTAGAAACATCCGCCTCCACCACCAGCACCTACTCGGCAAGCGCCACCACCACCGCCGGAATAACCACCGCCGCCGCCGCCGGCCGCTTCGTAACTTGTACACATACCTGCGCCTGCGCCGCCACCGAAACCACCATTGGTACTTGAATTCCAGTTTCCACATGAAGTAGAATTAATTCCGCCTAAACCTCCATTTGCAAACATTTGTCCAGGATTACCATAATATCCTGCTGTTCCATTTCCGTTCCATCCAGCACCGCCACTACCACCCGTACCACCACCACCAGATCCATTGCTTCCTGCACTTCCACCTTGACACCAGCTTCCACCAGACATCACACCGTTGGAACCGGCTGTAACGTTGTAAGCACTTGCATCTACACCATTTAATGTATATGGGTATGAGGGGCTTCCTTGAGCAGCGCCACCACCACCACCAGCGATTAGGATTGGTTGATTTGTTGTTTGGTTGAACAAGAATGTTCCACCACCACCACCACCGGCCCAGCCCGTGTTAAAGTCTAGGTTTCCTCCTTGCTGTCCAACTAAGATTTTTATAACATGACCTTGTGTCAAAGTTGTTGTAACGGTAATTGATCTTCCGCTACCACCAATCGCATTGTTAGCGTTTCCTCCTTTGGCACCCGCCGCCGTGATTGTATAGGTTCCTGTAGAGGGAACCGTCCATTCTTGAATACCTTGAACCGAAGATGATACCAATCCCGCTAAGCTTGTTCCTGCATAGGCAGCAGTCATTTGAGCGAGTGTAGGTCCTGTATTTCCGGTAACATTACAATTGGTAAAATTCAATGTTGTATTTACAGGATTGGGATTGGCTTGCACATAATAAGTTGTGTTGGTAGACAAAACAGGGGATGTGAATGACGCACCTGATCCTACTTGTGTGGTTCCAGCGGCATCAGCATACCAAACGTAGTTGTTTCCTCCTGCAGCGGTTAAGGTTGCTGTTTGACCACAGTTGATGGTTGTTCCATTTGCTGTTGGGGGAGGGGTAGGGATTACCGTTACGGTAACTGGGTTGTTTGCCAACGCACATGCGCCTGTACCGCCACTCATATAATAGGTTGTTGTTGATGACAAGGTTGGCGTCGTAAAATTGGCTCCTGTTCCTAATCCATTTGTAGCTGCTGCATTGTCATACCAATAAATGGTACCATTGCCAATCGCATTAATGGTAGCCGTCTGACCACAGTTGATGGAAACATTACTTGCCGTAGGTGCAGGGATAGGGGTTACGGTTACGGTTACTGGCACCAATTGTGAAAAACATTGTGCACCAGCAAAACTAACATCTACAAAACCATGACCGGTATTAAGCGTTTCAGATACATAATTTCCTGTGTAGAAGCAACCGCCTCCGCCTCCAGCTCCAACACGGCATCCGCCACCGCCACCACCAGAGTAACCTCCTCCACCACCGCCGATGGCCTCGTAACTTGTACACATTCCGGCACCACCACCGCCACCGAATCCACCATTGGTACTTGAGTTCCAAGACCCGCATCCAGCTAGATTGATTCCACCAAGACCACCTTGAGCGAAGGTTTGACCTATTCCTCCACCATAAACGCCAGTTGAACCTTGTCCATTCCACCCAGCACCACCTGCACCACCATAAAGACTGTTAGGGGCACCGCCACCTAATCCTCCAGAACCGTTGGTTCCTCCAGGACCATATGAACACCAGCTTCCAGGAGATGTTAAACCATTTCCACCCGAAGTATTGTTGTATGAACTGGCATCACCACCGTTGATGGTATAAGGATAAGAAGGACTACCTTGTCCGGCACCACCACCACCACCTGCAGCAGCTATTAGTTGGTTAGTGGTTTGGTTGAACAAAAAGGTTCCACCACCACCACCAGCAGCCCAGCCCGTTGAGAAATCAAGGAATCCTCCTTGTTGACCCACCAAAATTTTAATGATATCCCCTTGGGTTAATGTAGTAGTAAAGGTAATCGCACGTCCGCTACCACCGATTGCATTGTTTGCATTTCCGCCCTTCGCACCAGCAGCTGTGATTGTATAGGTACCCGTTGAAGGAACCGTCCATTGTTGAATGCCTTGAACCGAGGAGGATACCAAACCGGCCAAACCTGTTCCTGCGTATGCAGCAGTCATTTGGGCGAGTGTAGGCCCTGTATTTCCGGTAGCATTACAATTGGTAAAATTCAATGTTGAATTCGCTTGGCCAGCCGTTGCTTGAACATAATAGGTTGTAGTTGAAGATAGGGCAGGGGTTGTAAAGGATGCGCCATTGCCAACTTGTGTGGTTCCTGCAGCATCAGAGTACCAAACATAACCATTCCCTCCTGCAGCTGTTAAGGTTGCCGTTTGGCCACAGCTAACGGTTGTTCCGTTTGCTGTGGGAGGTGCAGTTGGAATTACCGTTACGGTAACGGGTGTATTTTGAGCACCGCAAACACCTGTTTGATTGCTAAGATAATAAGTCGTAGTCGTAGATAAAGTTGGCGTGATAAACGTTGCGCCTGTAGCCACTTGAGTGGTTCCTGCAGCATTGCTGTACCAATAAAAAGGACCATTTCCAACTGCATTTAAAGTAGCGGATTGTCCACAGTTTATGGTTGCATTGGATGCCGTCGGTAGGACAATAGGATTGATGGTAACAATTACTGGAACCGTAACGGAAGCACATGCTGCACTTAAAGGTGTAATGATTACACTTCCTTGTCCTGATTGAATCCCTTGGGTATTTACTGTGTTCGCTCCTGAATTGAAGGATCCACCGCCGCCACCTTCGTAGTTTGATCCATGGTAAGAAGCTGAACCACCTGAGTATCCACCTCCTGCACCTCCACCGGTATTATTGTTGTGCGTTCCTGCACCTCCACCAAAACCACCTTCACGAGAACCTGATGAAGAAGATCCACCAATGGCTGCTCCTGAAATAAATCCGGCACCGTACTGGCTACCATATCCACCGCCTGAAGCACCATTTGTATAGAATCCTCCTGCACCCCCAGCACCGCTTCCACAGTTTGATGCATCCGCACCGCCGTTTCCGTTGGTACCTCCTGGCTGACAGTTTTCACCTTGTCCACCATTTGTAGTAATCAAACCGGGTTGTCCAACTTGCGGACTTTGTCCACCCCCACCACCAGCAACGATGAGTGGAGTAGAGGTTGTGTAAGTTGCATTTCCTGTAGCTACAAAAGAGCCACCGCCTCCACCACATGCACCACCGTCGTTTGGACCATTTCCTTGTTGTCCGACCGCGATGAATAATTTTTGCCCAGCCGTTAAACTGAATTCTCCTTGCATTCTTGCACCAAGACCTCCGTTTCCTCCACCTTGAGCTCCATTTGCTTGGATCTGGTAGGTTCCTGTTTGAGGTACAATCCATTCTTGAATTCCTTGGGTATTAATGGTTACTTGGTTCGCCAAGTTTGTTCCCGCATAGGTATTTGTAACTTGTCCTTGGTTTGGTCCATATCGACCCGTTGCTCCAGCATTTGAGAAACTATAATTTACCCCTGGTGCCAAACCAGTTGTTGATGCTACATAATACGTTGTGTTTTGTCCCAACACAGGGGTAGTGAAATTGGCACCATTCCCTATGATGTTTGTTCCGGCTGCATCTGAATACCATGTATAGGTATTTCCACTTCCACCCACAGCAGTTAATGTAGCCGTTTGACCACAGTTAATACTAACATTTGTTGCAGTAGGAGGGGTGATGTTGCTGTTCACCGTAACGGTTACCGGAACCAATGGAGAAAAGCATGCATTTGCGTTCACCACAGAATGCGTTCCATTTAAATAACCTGAACTCTCATCAGATCCACCCCATTGGCTACCACCTTCATGGTGATAGTACCATCTGCTATGCCATGGTGAATATGCTATGTTTGCCATGTCACTTAAGCTGTTGAATGATTGAACCGTAGCGATTGAACCTGTTGTAAGGTTTAATCGGCTAATGGTTTGAGAATTGGTGACATAAACCACTGAGTAATTTGTACCGTTATACTCAGCAATTCCCCATCTTGCCCAGTTTTCGGTTGTCGTTGCACTTAATCCGTAGGCTCCCATATTGGTCACCGCTCCTGTTGGCAAGTCTACTCTGAAATAGGTATTAGCCGGTGATCCACCGTTTCCTGTAAAAAGAATTACATAACCCATACCATTAAACACAGCTGCATCTTGACATGAACCCATGGTAAAAGATTGAGACAATGGAATGATCGTAGCTCCTAAGGAACAATCTGAATTCAAAGTCCTTACTGCATTTATGTTAAAGCTGGTACATGTTCCAACTGGATCAGAGTTGTTGTTGCTGTTCCAAAGGGTATACAATGTACCCGATCCTGCCATGTCACTAAAAATTCCATCTCTCCTTGTGTAGGAAACTGGATTTGTAAGGTTCGGCATGTCATATCGAGCTACATTCTGGTCACCATTTATATAATAGTATTGTTGCGTAACTGCGATGCCTCCTCGGTCGTCACCTGTATATTGAGCATGCTCATAATAGGTCGCACCTGCCGTTGCCAAGCTGTTTATGTAAAATACATTCACGTTTGACCCTGTCGAGTTTTGGACGTAATAGGTTGTATTTGTATTTAACACAGGTGTTGTGTAATTCGCACCTGTACCAATTTGTGTTGTTCCGGCCGCATCGCTGTACCAAGTATAATTTGTACCACCACTGGCTGTTAACGCGGCAGTTGCACCACACACGATGGTGGTGCCACTCGCTACAGGAGACGGAGCTGCGCATTGGGCTTGAAGCAAATGCGTACTTGAAGCAAGGATCAATAAAAAGAGGGATAGTCTTTGCAAGTAAATTTTGAGCATGGTTAGGTTTATTTAATTCGACCCTAAATTCAGACTATTTGCTAGATTTTCAAGTTAACAAAAGATTAACATTTTTTTACAGAAAATCGAACTTTATGAAGGATTTAAATAGAAAAACCTTTTTAGCTTAAGCAAATAAAGGATTATTGACTTAACATTAAGAGAATTAAACCTTATCCCCTCACGTTTTTTGTTGATAACTATTTTTTTACTGTTAATAACTCGGATAATATGCCGTACAGTTTTTACAGCCTAAAATACGCATCTAATCACCTTCTTCATCCCCCTTAACTGATTCGTTTTTAGAGGTATAAAGGATGCATTTTCAATCGCTCATCTCGATTCCTAGAAGCGACAACATAAGCTTCTCACCCGAATGGTATTAAACAAAAAATCCCCAACTTGCGTTGAGGATTCTACCTGTGGGAGTTGAGGGGTTCGAACCCCCGACCCTCTGCTTGTAAGGCAGATGCTCTGAACCAGCTGAGCTAAACTCCCAAATTTGGAGTGCAAATATACGAGGTTTTTTTTATTTGAAAAGAACCTTGGAATTATTGATGCCTAAGCTCTTCAATTTTTGCCAAAACATCGTCCAATCCTTCCTTGAATTTTTCGAAATCTTCCTTGTATAAGAAGATCTTGTGTTTCTGAAAATTGTCAAAACCATCTTCGCCGTAAGTTTTCTTACTCTCTGTTAATGTGATGAATAAATCATTCCCTTTGGTTGATTTAATGTCGAAAAAGTAAGTCCGTTTACCAGCACGTACAACTTTTGAATAAATTTCATTTTGATCGCTCATAAACACAAAAATTATTGAATTCAAATATGACAATATAATTTTGATTTTCAAAGTTTTGGATTTTATACTTTTAATAATCAGTCAATTCACCGATATTTGTTTCGATGAGGGTACGTGTTTTTGTCGCCATTACAACATTTCTTGCGATTAGCCTTGCGTGTAATGATTCACCCAAAAAAGTACGTTCGGAAAAAACCCTGGCTCCAACAGCCCCACTTCAAATTACTTTTTTAAGTTACTCTGACTCACTCTTTTTATTAAAAAAAGAAGATGGGTTTACCGGATTTGGTTACCGTATACTCTCGGAGTTTGCAGCCACTTATAAATTGAAATTAAATGTTCGAATGTGTGCTACCGAAGCGGAGGTTTATGAAAGGATGCGGAAGGGAGAAGGAGACCTATGCATCACACGAAGAATGGTTTATGAAACAGCCAACTCAAACTTCCATCATTCAACTGCCATTGTAAGCAGGATTGACACCACCTTTTTTAAGAGCAACTTTCGTTCAAGTGACTTGATTTATTCAAATTCATCTTTTTACCGAAATCAAATTGGTTTAAACATCGTCGATTCCTTACACCATTCATCCCGCAAGAAAAAACGGGTTATGAAGACCAATGCTTGCTTTTCCATTGCCAAAAAGGAAATAATGCTAAAGCGTATGCTGGATTCTTTTCTCAATGTTTACCTTAAATCAGATGCCTACCTCAAGCTTCAAAGACATTGGTTTGAAGAGCGGAAGCTTCTGAAGTTATTCCGATTTAAAATCCCTCCTATGAAAAACGGGATGATTTCGCCTTATGACCCTTTGTTTAAAAAAGTGGCGCAGGCCTATGGATGGGATTGGCGATTGTTGGCAGCTGTTTGTTTCAAGGAGTCTCGATTCAATCCAAACGCATTGGGAAATGGAGGCGCATTTGGAATGATGCAATTCATGCCGAGAACAGGAAGAAGTTATGGCGTTCATCGGCAATCTCCCCCTGAGGTGCAAGTTGCAGCGGGTATGAAACTATTACATAAAATGAATCTTGGCTGGAGTGGCATCCCAGACATCGAGCAACGAACAAAATTTACTTTGGCCTCATACAACGCTGGAAATGGCCACATCCTCGATGCGCAAAGGTTAGCGGTAAAACATGGTTACAATCCTATGATTTGGGATGGACATGTTCAGTTGATGGTTGCCAATCTCTCTTCCCCCACCTATTACAATGACCCGCTTGTAAAATCAGGCGCGTATCGAGGACATGCAGACAGCTATGCCAATATAGTTTACCAGATCTACCAAAGTTGGAAGGAATAAATAAAAAACTACTCATTGTCATTCAAGGTCCTACCGCGTCTGGTAAAACAGGACTTTCTGTGGAATTGGCTAAACATTTAAATACAGATGTTATTTCTGCTGATTCCCGTCAATTTTACAAAGAGATGTCGATTGGAACAGCGAAGCCTTCCAGAGATGAGATGAACGGGGTTGCTCACCATTTTATAGATTTCACTTCCCTTGAGAACCCAATCAATGTTTCGCAATACGCAGAAATGTGTAACCATCAGATACAAGCTATTTTTGAAACCAAGAATTACTTGGTAATGACTGGAGGTTCTGGTCAATTTATAGATGCTGTGATCAATGGTTTGGATGACATACCTGTTTATCCTTCAATACAAAATCAACTTCAATCTTTTTTAACTTTAAATGGGTTTGAAGCGTTGCGAGCGAATTTTTCAAGTTTGGACCCAATGGGTTTTGAGCGTACTGACAATCTCAATCCACGTAGGGTGCTCAGGGCGATGGAAGTTTTTATGGGTTCAGGTAAATCCATTGTTGAATTTCAGAAATCACCAAGGACAAATGACCGGTTTACGGCTGTGCGTTTTTCAATTGAATGGCAGCGCGAAGATTTATACAGTCGAATCAATCAACGTGTAGATGACATGATTTCCATGGGCTTAGAACAAGAAGTATTTTCCTTGCTTCCCCAAAAGGACAGCGCTGTATTTAATACCGTGGGTTACAAAGAATGGATTCCCTACTTCGAAGGTGTAGCAACCAAAGAAGAAGTTATTTCCAGAATAAAACAGTACACCCGAAACTATGCAAAACGACAAACCACTTGGCTTAATAAATATCCTGACTTACAATTACTTAACCCTTATGCGAGCGAAAGTCTTTGTGAACAATTGTTAAAATATAGGGGATTAGACAACGTATAACGGGTACAAAAGGTCATCTAAATTCGTATTATTGTGCACTTGTAAATTTTCCAAGGTTAAAAATTTGTTAAAGTGAAAGTGTCAACAGAAAAAAGTATCAATTTTAAGCACAAATAAAGTAAACATGAAAAAGCTAATTCTACTCGTTTCAATTGTTTTTGCATTTTCAAATGTAAACGCTCAAAAAATCAGGTTAAAAGTCACTGGAGAGAAAGACACCATTGTTCACCTGATCAAGTATTTTGGAAAAGGTCTTTATTATGCTGATACAGCCGTAATGAAAGGCGGTGAAGTTGTTTTCAACGGAGCCAAACAAAAAGCCGGAATTTTAGGTTTGCTTTTACCTGGTCAAAGATATTTCGAGTTTATTTACAACAATGAAGAAATTTGGATTGAGACTTCAGGTCCTGATTTCACGAAGAACATGGTCGTAAAAAAATCAGAAGAAAATAAGGTATTCATTCCTTACGTAAATTACATCACCGAACAAAAGACAACGGCGGGTAAACTTGGTGAGGACCGCGCTAAATTGAAAAATACAGATCCTGAGTACAAAAAAATAGGAGCGCAAATTGATGAAATTAACAAAGCGGTTGTTGCTTACCAGAAAGATGTAATCGCCAAAAACCCTGACAGATTGGTTGGTAAAATCGTTAAAATGTCACTTGACATTGAAATACCAGAGGCACCTAAGGATGAGAAAGGAAAAATCATTGATTCATCTTTTCAATTCAATTATTTCAGGAACCATTATTGGGACAACATGGATTTACAAGATGATCGTTTGGTTAACAACCCTATCTTCCACAATAAATTGGAGTATTTCTTTGGTAAAAACATGATGATTCAACATTGGGACACCGTGATTTTTCATGCGTTTCAATTTTGTGATGGTTTGAATCCAAAATCCAGGACATTTGAATATTGTGTAGGTTGGATTACGCAATCTTTCGGGAAAAGCCAGCAAATGGGTATGGATAAAGTATACCACCATATGCTTCAGCGCTATTACTGCGCTAAAAACGCCGAAGGAAAACACCCATCTTTCTGGGTTGATGAGAGCAAATACGAAGAATTATGTAAGGATTTAGATGTAAAACTTTCCATTTGCATCGGCGAAAAAGCACCTAATTTAATTTTGAAAGATACCTCAGATACAAAATGGGTGAGTCTTTCAGACATCAAAGCTGAATACACCATCCTTTATTTTTGGGATCCAGAATGCGGTCACTGTAAAACCATTACCCCGAAACTTGCTAAGTTGTACAGAGAAAAACTGAAAGCAAGAAACGTAGAGGTTTATTCCGTTGGTAAGGCCATTGGAAAGGATTTTGAATCTTGGAAAAAATTTATTCGCGAAAATAAATTAGACTTCCTTAATGTCGCGGTTACCGATAAGTTATACCAATTGGCAAAAGACAAACCAGAATCCCTTGTACCATTATACCCGGGTGACAAAGACAAACCAACCACCCTTGAATCTTTGAACTACCAAACTACCTATGATATCTTTTCAACGCCTAAAGTTTTCGTTTTAGACAAAGACAAGAAAATCATTGCCAAAAGCCTATCTATGTCACAGATTGAGGATTTGTTGGACAACTTGCAAAACAAAAAGGATGCACCCAAAATCATTGAGGCGGATGCAAAAGAAGACGCTCAAATGCAGAAAAAGGAGTAATTTCGAGCATGCAGATTGAAATCGAAAAACTCAAGGCCTTACTTTCGCCAGATAAAAAGTATTTAATTGTTTCTCATAAATCACCCGATGGAGATGCCGTAGGTAGCGCTGTCGGGTGGTTTCATTTTCTAAAAACCTTTTCGAAGCACGTTCAGATTGTACTTCCTGACCCACCTTCGGATTCGCTTTCGTCCTTCTTAATGGGAAGTGATTGTTGTTTTTTCAATGTCTCTCCCATACCCTCAAAAGAATATTTCTCTCAAGCTGAGGTTTTATTTTGCTTGGATTTTAACGGTCCTTCAAGGGTAGGGAGTGAAATGGAATCATCCATAAAAGATTTTAAAGGGGTTTCGTGTATGATTGACCATCACCCTGAACCAGAATCCTTCACGAATGTCAGCATTTCAGATGTCCAAAACTCATCGACTTGTCAACTTTTGTTTGAATGCATTCAGGAGATGGGCATGGGTGATCGCATATCCGTGGATTGTGCAAAAGCATTGTACCTAGGCATTATGACCGATACGGGCTCATTTCGCTTTCCTTCGGTAACCGCCAAGACCCATTTGGCACTTGCGTTTCTGCTCGAAAAAGGCTTGCGTGCCTCCGATGTTCATGAACAGCTTTCCGATAACAATCGCCTTGATCAGCTCAAACTAAGGGGATACGCTACGTATGAAAAGATTGCGATGCATTCGAAGTACCCATTGGGATTAATCACGTTGAGTAAGGCTGAATTGGATCGATTTAATTACCAGCCAGGAGATACAGATGGTTTGGTAAATGCAATCCTTTCCATTAAAGGAATAAAAATGGCCATTTTACTACAGGAAAAATCCGACGGCGTTAAAATTTCATTTCGTTCAAAAGGCGAGATTGAGATCAACCAATTTGCTAAAAAACATTTCAACGGGGGTGGACATAAATATGCTTCCGGGGGAATCAGTTATGACAGCATGCAAGAAACGGTACGTAAAATCAACAACCACATAGCGGAAGTATTTGCATGAGAAAAGCGCTAAATTTCTTTGTATTATCGCTTGTTTTGATCGCTTGTGATGAGCAGCAAAAACCAACGAAACCTGCCAATGATTGGTCAGAAGCCCATTCCGTTTCTTACAACCAAGAGGTCAATGAGCGCGAACAAATTCAAATAGGACTGTTTCTTACGCACCACCCAAGCTATAAGCCCATTGTAACAGAATCAGGACTCAGGTACTTCATTTATCAAAAAGGAAAGTCCAGCGAACCCCTTGCCCAAGCGGGTCAAACGGCTTCAATCGTCACCACCATATCCTTGTTGGATGGCACAGAATGTTATAAAACAGAGGAGGGGTACATTGAAGAAATCATCATCGACCGAAACGACCAAGAATCCGGATTGAATGAGGGGCTTAAATACATGAAAGTGGGGGACAAAGCTAAATTGATTTTGCCCAGTCACCTCGCACATGGTTTGGTTGGAGACAGGGAGAAAATACCTCCTTTGGCTATTTTGGTACTTGATGTTGAATTGGTAGCTTTGAAACAATGAAAACCATGCGTTACATACTTATCTTTTTTCTTGGCTTAACGCTTTTATCTTGCAATAACACTAAGGGTAAAAAGAGCGTAAGCGTCAAAAAGCACATTCCTTCGACCTCTCAAAAGAACCAAAAAGGGGTAGGATTGGATTCAACTCAATTTTCAAAAAACAACCTCCGTAGTTTTGAAAAAGGAAAGGTGCTTACGTCAAAAATCACTGAAAACGGTTTGGTAATTAAATGGCTAAAACCCACCATCAAAAGCAATCCATTGCTTAAAACAGGTGAGGTGGTTCTCCTGGAATATAGAATGGCTTTACCTGACGGAAAAATTATCGATGGCAACAATCGATTGAAC
Source organism: Flavobacteriia bacterium (assembly GCA_009924735.1). Classification (GTDB taxonomy): domain Bacteria; phylum Bacteroidota; class Bacteroidia; order Flavobacteriales_D; family Crocinitomicaceae; genus UBA952. Next base: position 14,390 of record RFQZ01000007.1, read on the forward strand.
ATGCCATTCATTCCCTACATGGTAGGCTATAACAACCAAACCAAGGGTTGGGATTTAGCCATGAATCATTTGAGGGTAGGTGATTTTGTAAAAGTTGAGATACCGGCAATGTATGCCTATGGCGAAAAGGGATTGAAAGGCATTATTCCGCCAAACACGAACAATTGGTTGTATATCAAAGTGTTGGCAAAGGTGTCGCCGGAGCTGAATGAGAACGGAGTTAAGGTTTGGACGTTTCAAAAAGGAATTTCGTCTGCCTTGGATCTTTCAAAGGAAAAAGAGGTCAGTTACCATGCAATCGTGAGTTCCCAAAACAAAGCCTTGATCATGAATTCTTACAGAAGTCGCATTGCATTGAAATACATTCCGGGACAGAAAAACATTGTTCCGGGTCTTCGTAAGGTGTTAAATAATGCCAAAAAGGACCAAAAAATGTTCGTGCTTATTTCTCCTGAGCAAGCCTATGGCAACAAAGGTTATGCGAACCTCATACAACCCAATGAAACCTTGTTTTTTAACCTAACCATCAAAGACGTTCGGGCTATTTAGTCGGTTTGGTTATCTTTGTAAGTAAATGAAGCAAAAAATCATTTTCTTATCTCTTTTTCTAAATTCCGTTTTCCTACATGTTTTGGGACAACCTGGATTGGATACCGTGGATACGCAAGCGGGAAAATTGATTCTTCATTCCGACCAAACATGGAGCATTGTCAACGACGCAAATTTTGATGGCGTATTAAATCCGAGAATTCACAAAATCGTTAACAGCTACAGTCCGGCTTTCAAGCAAAGTTGGAATAACAATGTATGTTTTACGAGTAAAGGCAATGACCTAACCCACTTGAAAGACACCATTTGGCTTTGTTTAAACGAGGCAAGGGAAGATGCAAATGATTTTCATTTCCCATTGAAAAGAATTCAGGTAAACTCACATTATGGCCCAAGAGGAGGGAGGTATCACAATGGAACGGACTTAGACTTAGATGTTGGTGATACGGTTTATGCTACTTTTTCGGGAAAAATTCGATATGCTAAGTACAACGAAGGCGGATTTGGAAACTTGGTTGTTGTTCGACATTACAATGGCCTAGAGACGTTCTATGCACACCTCAGCAAGTTTTTGGTAGCTCCCAATCAAAATGTACAATGTGGTGATCCAATCGCATTGGGAGGAAATACGGGCAGGTCCACGGGTCCCCATTTGCATTTCGAAGTTCGATTCTACGATGCATGCATTAATCCAGAAGAAATCATTGATTTTGGGAATAAAAAACTAAGGAAAGAAAACCTGTTTTTACACAAAGCATTGTTTCGTCCCGGCGCACAACCCACAGAGTTTATTGAAGTCTTACCTTCGGATCAAATCGCTGCGCAAACGGCAAACCTAAATCCCTCTACCGCGACCATGGTGGCCACACCCATACCGAAGCCTGCCATACCGAAAGCGCAAAAAAAATACTACCAAATCAAAGCAGGGGACACCCTTACGCGCATTGCAGCCATGCATCACACAACGGTTTCCAGCGTTTGTGATTTAAACAACATTTCTCCATCGACTACTTTGAAGATTGGACGAAGTTTAAGAATTAAATAATACATGAAAACAACCAGCTTTATTTTACTCGTTTTGCTTTTTTGTGGATGCTCCTCATACAATGAAGTCTTGAAAGGGGATGACTTTAAAGCCAAATTCGCAATGGCAAACCAATGTTATGAAAAGGATGATTTTGACAGAAGCATTGTTTTGTACGAACAAGTTTTTCAAAATTCACCTAAGTCCGTTGAAGGCGAGTTATCGTATTTTAAACTTGCCAAAAGTTATTATGAAAACAACGACTATTACATGGCAGGCTATTTTTTCGGATCCTTCGCCGAACGCTATCCCTACAGCTTACGAACCGAAGAATCGTACTTCATGAGCGCGATGTGCAACGTGCAAAATTCGCCTAAGTGGTCATTGGATCAAGCCGAAACCTATTTGGCATTGAATTCGGTACAGGCTTTTATTGACAAGTATCCAAATTCACCTTTAATAGATTCTTGCAACCAAATCATCGATGCACTTTCCTATAAAATTGAATTTAAAGATTTTAACAAGGTGATGCTTTACGACAAGACTGAAAATTACAAAGCTGCATTGTCCTATGCTGAGATTTTCACAGAGAAATACCCATTGTCAAAACACATGGAGCAAAATAGATTCATTGCTGTCAAAAATTCATTTTACCTTGCCTTGAACAGCATCGAAAGTAAAAAAAGAGAACGGATAGAAGAAACTATTCAAAGATATCGTAACTTTGTGTTCGATTTTCCCAAATCTGAATCGACAAAGGAGTTAAATGCCTTGTTGAAAGTATGGGAAAACGACTACGAATTTTAAAGAAAAAAAAATGATCTACAAAGGCAATAACGCTGAAAAATCAACCATTACAAGAGACGTAATTCGGTTGGAAGAGAAAACAGGAAACATCTACCAATCTTTGGTAGCCATCTCCAAAAGATCTAACCAGATTAGTGTCCAAATCAAAGAAGAATTGAATCAGAAATTGCAAGAATTTGCTACCTCTTCAGATAATTTAGAAGAAGTTTTCGAAAACAGAGAGCAAATTGAAATTTCTAAGCATTACGAAAAAATGCCAAAATCTACAGCAATCGCTACACAAGAGTTGTTGGAGGATCAAATTTACATGCGCAATCCGGACGAGGATACTGAGTAATGAACGTTTTAATTGGGATCACCGCTGGCATTGCCGCGTACAAAATTCCATTCTTAATCAGAAGTTTTAGCAAAGCAGGAATGGATGTGAAATGCATCATGACACCTGATTCCGTTGACTTTTTAAGTCCATTGGTGGTATCTACACTTTCCAAAAATCCCGTTGGCATTTCGTTTTGGAACAAAGATTCAGGCGAATGGGCGAACCACGTAGCCTATGGCGAATGGGCCGATGTTTTTGTCATTGCCCCTTGCACTGCAAACACCCTACACAAAATGGCCTCCGGAGCTTGTGATAATCTACTGTTGGCTACGTATCTTTCCATGAGAAGAAAAACCATCATTGTCCCTGCAATGGATTTAGACATGTATCAACACCCTTCTGTGCGTCGGAACATGGACCAAGTCACAGCAGATGGCGTCACCATCATACCCTCTACGCATGGCGAATTGGCAAGTGGACTTGTTGGAGAAGGACGAATGGAAGAACCCGAGAAAATTTTTGAATTCGTAATGGACTTCTGTAAGGTTGGTCAAGATTTTTCAGGAACCACTGCCATGGTAACTGCTGGACCCACTTTCGAACCCATCGACCCCGTACGTTATATTGGAAACCATTCCTCAGGAAAAATGGGGTTTGCACTTGCAGAGGCCTTGGCTGAACGTGGCGCAAAGGTGATTTTAATCGCCGGCCCCCATTCGTTGAATGTTAAAAACAAAAACATTCAATTGGTATCCATTGTCACTGCAGACGAAATGCTGAAAGAAGTGCAATTGGTTTGGGATTCAGTTGATGTGGGAATCTTTGCAGCAGCGGTTTCGGATTTTAAACCAAAGTACCTTTCTACCCAAAAAATCAAGAAAGGCGACGATCCGTTTACTGTAGAATGGGAACAAAATCCAGATATTTTGGCATGGGCAGGAACGCATAAAATAGGGAATCAATTCATTGTTGGCTTTGCGCTCGAAACCGAAAACGAAGAGGTAAATGCATTGGAAAAATTGAAAAAGAAAAAGGCTTCTTGTATCGTTTTGAATTCCTTTCAAGAAAGTAACCCGGTTTTCAATGCGGATTACAATAAAGTTACTATATTCGATGAGTCTGGAAATCGCAGCGAATTGCCACTTCTACGGAAAAACGAGCTCGCAAATGAAATTTTAGACCGTATCAAAATTCAAAGAAAATGAAGCGATTGTTTCTTGTTGTAAGTTGTTTTCTTTCCGTGATTGGTTTTTCCCAAGAATTGAACTGCAAGGTTACCATCATCAAGGAAGCGAGCCTTGAAGTCAACAGTACCGAACTGGAAATTTTCAAGGAATTAGAGCAAATCATCACAGACATGATGAACAATACGCAGTGGACCAAAGATCCTTTTAAAACCGAGGAACGGATCAACTGTAATTTGCAGTTACAAATTAATAAAATACCATCCCCTGGGACGTATGGAGGGGCTATACAAATCCAATGCACCCGCCCTGTTTTCAATTCCAATTACAACACTTTGCTGTTTAATTTTAGAGATGAAGACCTTGCGTTTACCTTTTCTAGGAATACCTTGGTAACCTACACGCCCAATCAATTTAGGGATAACCTTTCCTCTATTCTTGCTTTTTACGCCTATTTCATCATAGGAATGGATTATGATTCTTTTTCTTTAAAAGGAGGAACCAAATATTTCAACGAGTGTCAACAAATTGTTTCCAACGCACAAAATTCTGGGGCGCCGGGATGGAAGTCAAGTGAGCAAGGAAAAAGAAACAGGTTTTGGCTGGTAGACAACATTCTTCAACAAGCTTTTGAACCCTTGAGGGAATGTAGCTACAGCTATCATCGCAAAGGAATGGATGTGATGTTTGACGATAAAGTCAAGGCAAAAAAATCGCTTTTTGAGGCTTTGTCTAAATTATCCCCAGTGGTACTTGTTCGACCCAACTCGCCGAATGTTGTCAACTATCTTCTTTGCAAACGAGACGAGCTCAAAAGCATCTTGTCAGATTCAGAATTGAAAGAAAAAACAGATTTTGTGTCCTTGCTTAAAAAACTAGACCCTTCCAATTCTTCTAAATATCAGGAAATCCTAGACTAAATGCTTCGGAAGCTTTCCATTCAAAATTTCATACTTATTGACACCCTCGAACTCGATTTCGCGGAAAATTTCACATCCATCACAGGAGAAACGGGTTCAGGGAAATCCATTTTGCTAGGAGCACTTAATTTGATCAAGGGAGACCGAGCTGATTACAATGTCATCGGTCCAAATGGCGACAAAAGCATTGTGGAAGCACATTTTGACATGCCTTCGGATTTAACATCCATTTTTGAAGTGTTGGACCTTGAAATCTGGGAGGAATTAATCCTACGGAGGGAAATTCAAAAAAACGGAAAATCTCGGTCTTTTGTGAATGACACCCCTGTCAGCTTGCAACAACTCAAAGAGATATCACAGCATTTAATGGCCATCCATTCCCAGTACAACACTTTAGAGCTTAAGGAAAAAAATTACCAATTGTTTTTACTCGACGTATTGGCAGGTACCCTTGATGAATCCACAAGGTATAAAGTCGATTTCCTTTCACATAAAAACATGTTGAAGGAACTTGCCCAACTAAAAACACAACTTCAGATTGACAGCGCCAAACAAGATTATGAATCTTTTGTATTGGCAGAAATACAGGGATTGGATTTGGAGCATACTTCCTATAAATCCTTAGAGGAGAAACTGAATTTTCAAGAAAAACGACAAGAATTGCTTTCTATATGCACGGATCTGTATGCATTCACCGAACACGAATCAACCGCTTCGTTGCCTGTGATTAAAAGCCATCTGGAAAAATTGGCTGTACATGACAAAGAACTTGAATTTCTTATACAATATGTAGATTCCCTCCAGTCTTCGCTTAAAGAAATAGCCTATTTGACGACCAAGAAAATGGAGGTTTATTCTGAATCTACAGGGGAAGATGTTCAGCTGTTGTCGCGGGTTGATGACTTCAATCGTTTGCTTAACAAGCATCGACTTCAAAACGAGGAAGAATTGTTATTGCTTAAACAAACCTTGGAAAACAACCGCACAGGCATAGATGAACTTTCCGATAGAATTGTATCGCTGGAAGCAACGAGTCAAGTGATGCAACAAACCTTACTTCGTCAAGCGACTTCGTTGAATGAGGCAAGGATCAAGGCACTACCTAGAATACACCAAGATTTCGCTGCGAATTTGAATGCACTGAAATTAAAGGATGCTAAATTGACTTTTCAACTCGTACAGCATGAAAACCTTCACGAGAACTTGAATGAAAATGGCGGAGTGGAAATGCATTTGCTTTTTTCGGCAAATCAAGGCGTATCTCCTGTACCCATCGAAAAGGCAGCGAGTGGGGGAGAGCTCTCTCGTGTGATGTTGGTGTTACAGAAAATCGTTTCTCAAAAACTCAGTCTCCCCAGTATTTTATTCGACGAAGTTGACACCGGTGTTTCGGGAGATGTTGCAGAGAAGATGGGAATCATGTTGTATGAAATGGGTAAGAATCGACAGCTTTTCGCCATCACCCATTTGCCTCAGGTGGCTGCACAGGCGGAGCATCAGTTTAAAGTGATCAAAACCCAAGAGGGTGGAAAAACCAAGACCAAGGTAATTTCCCTTTCATCCGAAGAAAGAATCCATGAAATTGCAAGGTTGATGAGCGGTGAAATCGTCACCCAAGAAGCTGTGAGCGCAGCAAAATCCCTCATGAGAAACACATGAATTATGAGCGCTTCTTTACCCAGGTAAAAGATCCTACGGGCTTTGAAAAATTCGATTTTTCGCATTCCTATGGTTTTATTGGAAGCTGTTTTTCTGACCATATTTTTCATAAATTCAAACACTTTGGACTGACGGCTTGGCAATCTCCCTTTGGGACTACATACAATCCGTTGTCTATTGAATTTCAATTAGATAGTTTATTAAACTTAGATAAAAAATACACTTATTTTCAAGCTGAATCTGAGGTATTTTCTTGGGAAACCGCACACCTTCTAACCGATGTGTCAGAGGTGAATTTGGAAAAAACCCTGATGGATTTACGTAAAGCCACCCGCGCAGAATTGTTAAAAACGAATGTGCTTTTCATTACCCTGGGAACGGCAAGTGCATATGAATTGGTTTCAAATGGCCAGTTGGTTGCCAATTGTCACAAACAGCCCGATTCACTTTTCAAGAAAACGATGCTGCCCATCGAGGATATGAACCGAGCATTTGCAGCGCTTGTTTTCAAGTTAAAGGAAGTTTGTCCGAATTTGACCATAGTGCTTACCGTAAGCCCTGTTAGACATCTCAGAGGGGGATTGATTGAGAACAGCAGGAGCAAGGCAAGACTTCTTGAGTTATGCCATCGCTTGGTGGAGCAAACGGATGCAATGTATCTACCCGTTTATGAATGGGTTATTGATGAATTGCGCGACTATCGATTTTTTGAGGCCGACGGTGTTCATCCCAACGCTCAAGCCGTTGATTTTGTGTATGAAAAAATGATGGGTTTGTTTTTTGAGAAAAAGACACAAGATGCTTTCAAAGAAATTGACGCTTACAGAAAAATGCAGCAACATCGCCCGTTGTCCGCGAGGAACAGCGAAGAATTTCAAAGATTTGAAAAGAAGATAGAAACCAAAAAAGCAGAAATCGAAAGTAAATTTGGGGTCTTTTTGTGATTAATTCTTAACGAATTTTAAGGGAGAAAAGGTTGCATTCGCGAAGCGTATGATGTACGTCCCCGCAGCCCATGATGTCACATCAAATTGATTAGAATCCCCTGAAAACATTAGGTTTCCTGTAAGGTCTAAAACATCGTATCGTGTGTTTACCGGCATTTGGGATACATGCACAAAATCTGATGTAGGATTTGGGTAGAGCGTGACTTTTATGGGTGCTTGTTCAGTTACGGATGTATTGTCCAACGACCTTACTTGAATGTCATCTACATACAACTTAAAGCCATCAAATGTTCTGAGCACGAAAGCAATGAATACATTTTGATTGTCAAAACCCTTTTGGGTTAAATTCACTTCCCTGCTTTCCCATTCAAAGTTCTCAGCCGAAACAAAGAACAAAGTATCCACAAAGCTTGCGGTCTGTGCATCTGTAGTGGAGATCAATACATAATATCCATCCAGGTATGAAGCGTCCTGTGATTTAGCATTCCAGGTCAAGTAATTACCGAAAGCGCCCAATGAAATGCTTGGTGTGATTAACCAATGATTTGCGGTGTCGGCTGTCGTGAAAAAAGACGTCGATGCGGCTACGGTATCCATGGGGTTTTCAGGGTCCGTTACAGAAATCCAAGGTTGCGTAAATTCAGCTACCTGGAGGTTTGGCGTATTTTGACCTAAATCAAACATGGTAAAAGCAACGGGAATTCCTTGCTGAAAATCTTCATTGAAGATCACATTTCCTTGGGCGAAGCATCCGGAAGTGAAAGATAGAAAAAGGACAATGAGCATGCGCATGTTGCAAAAGTACATTTAATCCATTAAAAGAATCAATACATCCTTGAATTCTTGGTAAAATGCATCGAAAGCGATGAGCCTCTCCTTCAGAAATGCATAGATTTCCTTCCAATCTTCTTCATTGTAGAAATCATATTGCCCTGATGCCCATTGAATTCTATTGAATAAAAATCCTTCTGGGGACACTTCGTTTGGCGACCAAATGGTTGGCCATTGCATTGCTTTTTCGAGTACTACTTTCAATTCCAAGCATTGGTCCCAAAAAAGTTCTCGAATGGAATCGTCTTTCAATTGAATGTCATAATTCAAATAAGCGCCTGTTTCATCAGCATGGAGACGTAAATAGACATGTTTTACCCCAGTAGGGTAGTTGAGCCATTTCACATTTTGCTTTTCCCTGCTGTTAAATTGACGTATTTCCTTTTTGAAACCGTCCCAAAAAAGTTGATTGAGTGCTTTTTTCTCCTCTTTCGAGTACATTATTTTTGCCCTTTCGCGTGGTCAGCCAAAAACTGTTGCAGTCCCAAATCTGTAAGTGGGTGATTCGCCAAGGCCTTGATGGCGCTCAACGGTCCTGTCATCACATCTGCGCCGATTTCTGCGCATTGTATGATGTGCATAGGGTGACGAATGGATGCTGCAAGAATTTGGGTATTAAAAGCGTAGTTGTCGTAAATGGTTCTGATTTGAGAAATCAAGGATAAACCATCAGAAGAAATGTCATCCAACCTTCCCAAGAAAGGGGAGAGGTAGGTCGCGCCTGCTTTCGCTGCCAATAAAGCTTGTCCTGCAGAAAAAACCAAGGTGCAATTTGTCGGAATGCCTTTTTGTGAAAAATATTTAATCGCTTTGATGCCTTCGGTGATCATCGGGATTTTCACTACGATGTTCGGGTGTAATTCAGCCAAAGCTTCTCCTTCGCGAATCATGCCTGCCAAATCGGTTGAAATGACTTCCGCACTTACAGGTCCATCCACGATGTAACATATGTCAACATAGTGTTTCATGATGGCCGATTGAATGGTAATTCCTTCTTTTGCCATAAGGGATGGATTCGTGGTAACGCCATCTAAAATCCCCAACTCATTGGCTTCTTTAATTTCGTCTAAATTCGCTGTGTCGATAAAAAATTTCATAGGATTATTTTTTCTTGTTTTTTTGAACTTCAATTGATTTACGTTGCATTTCTTCCAATCGCTCTTGAAATTTAGATTTCTTTTTTGGACCTGCATCGGTTTTAGCGCTCTGCTTTTTCGCCATCATTTTGACTTTCAACTTGTCTTCATTCACAAAGAATTTTTTAATCATCACCATGATTAGGATTGACATCAAGGTGGAGATAAAGTAATAATAACTAAGTCCTGCCGAATAATCATTAAAGAAGAAAATCATCAACACCGGGAAGATGTACATCATTACCTTCATGTTTGGCATTCCCGGCTGGGTAGGCTGCTGAACGTTTCCACTGTTCATAAAAGTATAGAGCAAGGTTGTACCTGACATCAACAAAGTAAACAAACTCATATGGTCACCATAAGGCCACAGGTTAAAACCAAAATCCCAAATGGAGTCAAAAGAGGACAAATCTTCTGCCCAAAGAAAAGGTTGTTGACGCAATTCGAAGGAAGCAGGGAAGAAACGAAAGACGGCGATTAGAATGGGCATTTGAATCAACATCGGTACACAGCCTGCAAGTGGACTTGCGCCAGATTCTTTATACAAACTCATCATTTCTGATTGTTTTTTCAAAGCTTGGTCTTTGTCGGGGTACTTTTTAGTAATGTCTTCGATTTCCGGTTTAAGGATTCTCATCTTCACAGAAGAAACAAACATTTTCCATTGCACAGGCATCAAGAGCAACTTCAAAATCATGGTGAGAAACAAGATGGCCAATCCAGCGCCCACACCATTGTGAATTAAAAAGTCAAAAATCGGGTGTACTGCATACAGGTTGATCCAACGAAACAATCCCCATCCGTAATTCAACATATCATCATAGTCTGCATGGTAGCTCAACAATTGCTTGTATTCATTTGATCCGAAGTACCAAAGACAAGTAGCCTTATTGTCGGGATTAAATTTCAAGGTAAATAAGGATTTCATCTCCTTGATGTGGGTATTGAATTTTTTCTGGCCCTCTTCAAATTTTTTTACTTGTATGCTTCCTCTGTCCTTCTTGAATCCCAAAGTTGGATGAAGAATGGAGGAGAAATAACTTTGTTTGTAGGCTACCCAATTTACATCATCGCTGATTTTATCGTAATCGTCAGAGGATTCACTTAGGTAATCAAAACCATCATTTGCTTGGTCATAACATACCGTGGAAATTTTTCGTTGCTCTTTCAATTTTCGTTCAGTTCTTCGCAAACTAGCGGTCCACTTAAGTTGCGCTTTGGCTTTCGATGAGGCTGAGAACCCGTTAAGCTGAATGTCATACTTCAGTTGATTTCCTTTCTCCAAAGCATAAGAAATCACGATGGATTTTTCTTTTTGGGTAGGGGAGGAAAGGTCGTAGGTAAAAGTGACTCCATTTCCCTTTCTTTTGGCTGTAAAAACTTTATTCTCTGTAGATACAATGCCGTTTTCCGTTGGAATGATTAGGTAATTCTGGGCATCTCCTTGTTTGAATAAGCAAAGAGAATTGTCCTTTTTGTTGACGTAATCATCGTATGATTTGTATTTTTTCAAATAAACCTTACTGACCATCGCACCTTTGTTGTTCAAGGTTATGTGTAGGTTCTCATTTTGAAGTACAAAATCTTGGGTTTCAACACCTACCACAGGCGCTGGATAGGTTGTTGGTTTTTTGGAAACAAAGGTTGGGTTAACCGCTGCGGCCTTGTCTTTTCCAGCATCGTTTTTCTCTGGGGATGCTTTGGTTGGTTTTTTAGGTTCTACGGAGGCTTCCGAATTCGCTTTAGCGGTTTGTTTCGGGTTTACCTTAGGCTGATTAAAGACGGTGAAAAGCGTTAATGCAAGACCAATCAAGACCAATCCAATGGTGGTATTCTTATCCATTTATCGTTTATTTGTTAATGCCGCACCCACAAAAGCAGAGAATAGGGGGTGGGGGTTATCTACAGTACTTTTATACTCTGGGTGAAATTGAACGCCAACAAACCAAGGGTGGGTAGGAATTTCAACGACCTCAACCAAACCCGTTTCGGGATTTTTACCTGTAGAAATCATACCTTCATTCTCGAGTTCTCCCAAATAGGCAGAGTTTAACTCATAGCGGTGACGGTGTCTTTCGTTGATAAAATCCGCATGGTAAGCCAAGGAGATTTTAGAGTTCGGTTTGATTTGGCATTTATACGAACCAAGTCGCATGGTGCCACCTAAATTTCGCGTAAACTTCTGTTCTTCCATTAATGAAATCACCGGATGTTGTGTGTCGGGAGAGATTTCCATGGTATGGGCATCATTGTAGCCCAAAACGTTCCTAGAAAACTCAATTACAGCGCATTGCATTCCTAAACAAATGCCAAAAAATGGTGTATTCTTCGTTCGGGCAAAGTGTACTGCCTCAATTTTTCCCGCAATGCCACGTGATCCAAAGCCTGGAGCAACAAGAATTCCGTCCATTTCACCTAAAATTTCACTGACATTTTTAGAGGTAATGGTTTCCGATTGAATCCAATGTACATTCACCTTGGTGTCGTTCGAAACGCCAGCGTGAATCAAGGCTTCAGAAATTGATTTGTAAGCATCTTTTAATTCTACGTATTTTCCTACCAATGCGATGTCTACTGAATATTTTGGGTTTTTAAGCTTGTCTAAAAAGGCTTTCCAGTGACTTAAATCGGGTGAATGTTTTTTAGAAAGGCCTAATTTTTCAAGGACTACGATGTCCAATTCCTCTGCTTGCATTAACAAGGGCACATCATAAATGGTGGAAGCATCTTTGGCTTCGATAACTGCGTTTATGGAAACATTTGTAAACCTTGCAATTTTCTTACGGATATTTAAGTCCAATGGATGCTCTGTTCTGCAGCAAAGTATGTCAGGCTGTACGCCTAATTCAAGCAAAGCTTTCACACTGTGTTGCGTAGGCTTGGTTTTTAATTCTCCAGCTGCGGACAAAAAGGGAATCAAGGTTAGGTGAATGTCGATGCAATCATCCTCATATTCCCACATCATTTGACGAACTGCCTCAATGTAGGGGAGGGATTCAATGTCACCCACTGTACCACCAATTTCTGTAATGACGATGTCGTAATTGCCTTTATGTGCAACTTCTTGAATGCGGTCTTTTATTTCATCGGTAATGTGAGGAATCACTTGAACGGTCATGCCAAGGTAATCGCCTCGTCGTTCTTTTTCGATTACATTTTGATAGATTCTACCTGTGGTAATGTTGTTGGCCTGAGAGGTGGCTACATTTAGAAATCGTTCATAGTGACCTAAATCCAAATCCGTTTCTGCACCATCGTCGGTGACAAAGCATTCGCCATGTTCGTATGGATTTAAGGTTCCTGGATCAATGTTAATGTAAGGGTCTAATTTCTGAATCGTGACCGCATAGCCCCTCGCTTGGAGCAGTTTAGCCAGCGATGCTGCAATGATTCCTTTTCCCAGTGATGATGTTACTCCCCCGGTTACAAAAATATACTTGGTTGAATTGGACATAAAATGTAACTACGGGTGTCAAAATTACAAGAAGTAAATGAATTGAGGACATAAAAAGTTAGCAAAGCTATTTTTTTTCCTTCCAGGTGAGGTAATTTTCGACATGTTGCTGTCGATTTGCTTCGATTTCTGTTAACGGTTCAACCTCCCTAAGGCTTTCGAAACAAACGGCAGGCAAGGATTGATACAAGTGCGTACCTTCCGTTTTCCAAGAAATCATCTCCTCGGAAAGTGTTTTGATTATTTTCCCGGGATTGCCTGCAAACAAGACATTTTCGGGTACTTCTTCGTTCGATTTCACAAAACTCAAGGCACCCACAATGCTGTTTTTACCGATAACGGCACCATCCATGACTACTGCGTTCATCCCAATCATGCAATTTTCCTGTAGATTCGCGCCATGAACGATGGATCCATGCCCCATGTGTGCGCCTGATTCAAAACAAATGGATTTGCCAGGAAACATATGCACCACACAATTTTCTTGGACATTGCATCCTTTTTTTAGGTGTATTTGTCCCCAATCCCCACGAATGGCAGCGCCTGGACCGATGTAACAATCCGCTTCGATGATCACATCGCCGACAATACTCGCAGTAGGATGAATGAAACTTGTCGGGTCTATCACAGGAATGAAACCATTAAAAGCATAAATAGGCATAATCTACGGTTGTATAGAATGAATTTGGGTAAATTTGCAAAAATAATTCGAATGAAAAATACGATCCTTGTTTTAATGTTTTTTGTGAGCATTCTTCAAGCTTTTGGACAAAAGAAAATCGACCAGAAAACCTTTGTTTCATTTATGAAGGATGACAATACAGTGGTTCTTGATGTGAGAACCCCAGAAGAATTTACGGAAGGACACATTCAAGGAGCCTTGAATTTTAATTATTTCTCAGATTCATTTGTAAAAAATGTCACAGGAAAATTTGGTAAAAGTAAAATTCTGTTGGTCTATTGTGCAGCTGGAGGACGCAGTGCAGAAGCAGCCAAGGCACTCAAGAAAGCCGGGTTCAAAACCGTTTATGATTTGATAGGGGGATACGACAGCTGGCAAGACTGAAATAGATCATGTACCAATTTTGATGATAATGCCAATAATGCTATTTAACATAATATTAATTATATTACAAAGTTGAAAGGGTTTAAATAGTAGCTTTGTAGCATGAGACCCAAGTTTACGGATCAACAAACATTAACAGAACTTGAATTTCCGCTTATTCTATCCAGATTGGAAGAATACGCTGTGAGTGAAAATGCGAAAAACATCTTGACAAACTTGGTTCCCACAAACCAATTTCAATCCATCATATTCAATTTAGGAACGGTCAGCGAACGACTTGACATCAGGCAAAGCAATATGGTTTTTCCTGCCATGGATTTCGAATCGTTGGACGTTGAGTTAAAAATATTGGGCATCGTAGATTCTGCCATATCGATTGAAGGAATTTTCAGGATCAAGCGCGCCAGTGAATTGGTAAATGCCCTTCTGAAATTCTTTGAAAAAAACACAGTTTTTCCCAAACTTCATTCACTTGTTTCGAGCTGTCACTATACGGAAGAAATCATTCGGCCTATAGAGAAAGTAATGGATCCACGCGGAAAGATTAAGGACGATGCCTCGCCCTTGTTGCTAGAAATCCGTACAGAAATCAAAAAAATTCGAAACCAAATCAACCGCAATTTTGAAAAAGAAATGCGCAGATTGGTTAAAGAAGGTGTTTTGGGCGAAACCTACGAAGGTTTTATTCACGAACGTCGTGTGTTGACGGTACAAGCAACCTACAAGCGCAAGGTTCCTGGGAACATTTTAGGCTCGAGTAAAACCGGTAGCTTAACCTACATCGAACCCCAAATAAACGCAAGCTTAAACAATGAATTGGCTTGGCTAATTGATGATGAAAAGAAGGAGATTTATCGCATTTTACAAGCATTGACAAAGGTTTTAAGGGGCTTTTTCCCATTGATTAACGACTATCAAAAAGCGCTGGTTGCACTGGATGTGGTCAATGCCAAAGCCAAGTTGGCCGATGAAATGAATGCCATTTTACCGGAGATTTGTGACGATTTGACCTTGGATTGGAAAGATGCTGTCCACCCTATTCTGCGTTGGAACAACCAAAAAAATAAGAAAAACACGGTCGCTCAAACGCTACGGCTCTCAAACAAACAGCGAATGCTGGTGATTTCTGGCCCCAACGCTGGGGGAAAAAGCATCACCCTTAAAACGTGTGGATTGCTTCAATGCATGCTTCAAGCAGGCCTGCTCATACCGGTTGATAAAAATTCAAAAACATGTCTTTTTCAGCAATTGTATTCTGACATTGGTGACAATCAATCCATTGACAATGAATTAAGTACATACTCTTACCGATTGAATCGAATGAAGTATTTTCTTGAAGTGGCCAACCGAAGAACCTTGCTGCTTTTGGATGAATTTGGGACGGGATCTGACCCTGAGTTGGGCAGCGCTTTGGCGGAAGTGTTTTTTGAGGAAATGTATAAATCCAAAACTTTTGCCATCCTTACCACGCACTATGCATCCATCAAGCGAAAAGCAGCGGAATTGCCAGAGTCTTTCAATGGTTCTATGCGTTTCGATGGACATAAATTAACGCCTCTGTTTTCCTTGGAATTGGGTCAACCTGGAAGTTCCTTTACCTTCGAAGTGGCTTCATTGAATGGAATCAATGCAGAAATCATCAACCGCGCAAAATCTAAATTGAGCAAGGAAACCGTTAAATTCAACCAACTGTTGGGATCGCTTCAATCTGAAAAAACCGCCTTACAAAAATCCATTGCGAAGTACAAAGAAAGCGAGAAAAGCATGACGGCTTCGCTGAAGGCAAACGAGTTAAAATCTGAAGAATTCCAACAGAAATCAAAGCAAATCAAAGGGCTTTTGGAACAAAACACCCGGTGGATTCAATTGGGTCAAAAATTCCAAAAATACCTTGAAAGATACCATGCAGCCCCCCGAAAAAAAGCTGCCAATGATTTGTTGTTTGAGGAAATTAGAGGCTACATGCTGAAAGAGAAAACCAAATCACAGCCCCAAAAGAAAGCGATCACCAGCACACCTGCCAAGGAAAACGCGTCGAAAGAAAAGATTACGTTTCAAGTAGGCGACAAAGTCAGGGTCATTGGGTCTCGCCAAGTAGCCGTGGTTGAATCGCTCACCGACGACATTGCCGTTGTTTCTGTGAAATCCCTTAAAATGAAAGTGGACTTGTTAAAACTCACCCCGATACTCAAGTGAAACCAGCGTACATCTCTTATTTAAACTCAAATGACGGCACGGCCCTGCTTGCTTATGGCTGCACAAAAGAGTGGATCATCGAATCAAGAGAATCCCTCAAAGATTTTTCGGAATACCTCAGCCATGGAAACCAAGATTATGTCTTTGGCTATCTTTCTTACGAACTTCGGATGCTTTTAATGGACTTGGACGAAACAGAAAATACTCCCCTTCAACTGCCCAAAGCCCACTTTTGGATTCCAACCTTTGTTGCTAAAATTTCAGGAAAGGACTTTTCGTTGGTACAAGGAGAAACATCTTCAGTCGACTACCCTGCATTTCTGGACATTTACGAAGCGCTTAAAACCCCAAAACCCTTAGATTTACCCTTGTTTACGGCTCGCACCTCCAAGCTTACCTACCAGGAAAAAGTAGCCATACTCAAAGAAAAAATTCAAAGGGGTGACATTTACGAGACCAATTATTGCCAAGAATACTTTTTGAAAGAGGCAGAACAGACCGACCCCATAGCGCTTTACCATTATGTCAACCAAAAAACCACTGCGCCTTTTTCTGCCATGGTGGTGACCGAAAACCTTTGGCTTGCCTGTGGAAGTCCAGAGCGATTCATGAAAAAGTCGGGAAGCAAACTCATTTCGCAACCCATCAAAGGCACCGCTCCCCGATTCGTCAACGAAGCCGAAGACCTTGCATCCATCGAACGACTTAAATCCTCAAAAAAAGAGCATGCGGAAAACGTAATGATTGTAGACTTGGTACGGAATGACCTTTCTAAAATAGCTACACTGGGATCCGTTAGGTTGGAAGAGATGTGTGAAATCTATTCTTTCAAAACGGTACATCAGATGATTTCCACCGTGGCGTGCGACCTCCCTGATGGCATTAGATTCGAGGATGTCATCGCCGCGATGTTTCCTATGGGCTCTATGACAGGCGCACCCAAGCGCAATGCCGTAAAATTTTCTGACGAAGCGGAAGAATTTTCCCGAGAAATTTATTCTGGAAGCGTCGGTTATATTACACCGGAAGGCGATTTTGATTTCAATGTAGTCATTCGCTCTTTGGCTTATTATCCAGCTACAAAATACCTTTCCTGTGCCGTTGGAAGTGCCATTACCATGGCTTCGGACCCACTCGAGGAATATGAAGAATGCGTAGCGAAAATCGGGAAAATCATCCAATTTAACCATGATTGAAAACCTAAAATCCTTCCTCAAGCAATCCCAAGGAAAACACTTTTTTGTGGCTTGTTCCGGTGGTTTGGACTCCATGGTTTTGTTGCAATTGGTTGCTGAATCTAAAGTACCTTTTACCGTTCTCCATGTGAATTATCAACTTCGCGGGGAAGAAAGCGATGGCGATGAAACCTTCGTTTCTGAACATTGTAAAACCCACAAACTTCCATTTGAAAGCATACGGGTTGATTTAGGAAAAATCCTGGCTGAAAACAAAGGGAATCTCCAGAACGAAGCACGTAAAATTCGCTATGCTTATTTCAAGTCTCATGTAGACAAAACCCCCTCATCGTATGTGATTACCGCACATCATGCAGCGGATCAAATTGAAACATTCTGGCTACAATTGTTTCGTGGAAGTGGGATTTCTGGCATGGCAGGAATGACAGCGAAAAATGACTTTATCTTTCGTCCCTTACTCCCCTATTCCAAAGCGGAAATCCTTGCATTTGCGCAACAAAACGCACTTAAATGGAGAGAAGATGCCAGCAACCAAAATCCAAAATACGCAAGGAATTTTCTTCGGTTGGAAGCACTCCCCTTCCTTCGTATAAAGATGCCAGAAATTGATTCAGAGGTACGCTTGCTTCAACAGGTTTTTCAAGAAGAATTGATTGTCGCGAAAGAAAAAGCGGTCGAACTTTCTGGAAAATGGCACTCGACCCAAAGAATTGAATTCGATGATATGAACAACAATTCCATAGTCTTTCACGAAGCGATGAAACTATGTTCCATTCCTTCTGTATATTTTCAAGCCCTGTTGGATTTAACCAAAGCCGAAAAAGGAAAAAAACTGATCATTGAAAACCCAGGCGCTTCCATCAAAGAAATTGTCAAAGAGTCCCGTTTTCTAGCGCTTGTTTCAAACGTACTGCCACCTAAATTGTGTATTCAAACCGAAGTCACAACTTCGCTTCCAGAATCATTCAATCGCGACGTGTGGTACATTGACGGCATGCATTTGACCCATGAAATTGAACTCCGTCCTTGGAAATCCGGAGAAAAAATGAAACCCATTGGATTAAAAGGATCGAAGAAAATCAGCGATATTCTTAAAGATTTCGGGATTGAATCAAATAAAAAAGCTTTTCATCCCATCGCAATCCTAAACGGTGAAATTTTGGGCATTCCCGGGGTATGTTTGTCCCAAAAATTTATGGCCACCCAAAACAGTACACGCATAATAAAAGTTACTTTTGCACCATGCTGACCCCACTCCCTATTCCCTTTGTTGAGCGGATTTCAAAATCACCTCTTTTTGGTCAAAACGTACTTGAAGCATTTGATTCATCAGCACCCACGTCGATCAGGTTAAATCCCAACAAATCAACAACCTTGGACTTCGAACTTGGAGAAAAGGTACCTTGGTGCAATCTTGGACACTACTTGACAGAACGACCTAACTTCACCTTAGACCCTTTGTTTCATGCGGGAATTTACTACCCCCAAGAAGCGGCCTCCATGTCGGTATACGAAATCGTTAAAAGCCTTACACTTCCTGAAAATCCCATTGTACTTGACGCCTGCGCGGCTCCGGGCGGAAAATCAACGGCTTTGCTCGAAGCACTGCCTGCAAACGGCGTTTTGGTAGCCAATGAAATGAACCGTCACCGTTGCAATGTACTGGCGGAAAACATTAGCAAATGGGGAAATTCAAATGTCTTGGTCACACACAGTGAAGTGCATGCCTTTTCGAAGCACAAAGCCCTTTTTGACCTTGTACTCATAGACGCGCCTTGTTCTGGAGAGGGTATGTTTCGCAAGGACCTTAACGCACGAACGGAATGGTCGTTGGAGAATGTAAAATTGTGCGCTGAAAGACAATTGGAGATCGTAAAACAACTTGCAGATACGGTGAAAGAAGATGGGTATTTGATGTATTCTACCTGTACCTTAAACAAAGAAGAAAACGAGGAAATCATTCAGCACTTGATTGAAAACCATGCGTTTGAAGCGTGCCCTCTCCCCTCTTTAACCAACGCTTTGCCCAGCGAACAATCCCTGGGTTACTATTTTGCACCGGGCATATCAAAATCAGAGGGCTTGTACATTTGTTTGCTTAGAAAAATCGAAAACGACAAACCGTCCATGCGAAAAAACAAACAGCTCCCCCCTATCAAAACAGCGACTTTACCGGATTACATTCAAATCAATGCGAATGACGGTTTGGTACAAGAGGACGATAAAACGTACTTGATGTCCCAGCAAACCCTTACTGTTTACGAACAGCTACGAGGAGACTTCAGGTTTATGAAAAAAGGAACTTTGTTGGGCGAAACCGCCATGAAAGGATTTGTTCCTGCCCATGAATTTGCGTTAAGCACCGCACTTATCAACACACTTCCTCGCGTCGAACTCTCGCTTCTTGATGCCAGGAAATACTTACACGGAGATACCTTTCCCTTGATCGCAGAAAAGGGATTTGTCGTCGTAACCTATCGAGACAGTGCTTTGGGACTTGTTAAAAACCTTGGCAATCGCTTCAATAATTTATATCCGAAGGAATGGCGAATTAGAATGGCAGTATCATGAATGAAATGAACGCGAAATCCCAACTTATTGATTACATCGGAAGCAGGATTCCTTTGTCAGATCAAGATGCCTCATTCATTAAAGACAGGTTTCACTTACGGTCCTTTTCCAAAAAGCAATTTTTTCTCAAAGAAGGAGATGAGGGCTTTGAGCAAGGATTTATTGTGGCAGGCGCGTTTAGGGTTTTCTACACCGATGCGAAAGGCTTGGAACATGTACTTTATTTTGGATTCAAGGATTGGTGGGTTGGGGATTTGGGAAGCTTTCTTTCCTCCACAAAGTCACAATTGAATGTACAAGCGCTGGAAGATGGTTACATCCTTGCATTCAACCACGCTGACATCGAAGAAATCTTTACAGAAGTACCTAAAATGGAACGCCTTTTCAGGGTAATGGCGCAGCGCACACTTTCCGTATTGCAAAAACGATTTTTCTTAACGGTCTCCGCAAGCGCAGAGGATCGGTATTTAGATTTACTGAAACGTCATCCTAAAATTGAGCAAATGGTCCCACAGCATCAAATTGCTTCGTATTTAGGTATTTTACCAGAATCGCTAAGCCGTCTCAAAAAACAAATGATTCAGCGCATTAAATCCGCAAAAGCCGGAACAGATGAAAAGTAAATAAAAATTGATAATTTAGGGCACTTAAAATTTATGAAAATGATGAAACTTAAACGTATTTTATTTGCTGTTTGCATGTTCGTAGGCTTGTTCGCACATGCTGACGAAGGAATGTGGTTCTTGATGTTTATTGAACGTCTGAATCACCGAGATATGGATAAATTGGGACTGCAATTGACAGCTGAAGAAATTTACAGCGTAAACCATTCAAGCTTAAAAGACGCAGTGGTTCAGTTCAACGGTGGATGTACCGCAGAAATCATCTCCTCTCAAGGCCTTGTGTTAACAAATCACCACTGTGGGTATGATGCCATTGCAGAACTTTCTACCCCAGAAAACGATTACCTAACCAACGGTTATTGGGCGAAAACCAAAGGCGATGAATTAAAACCCAAGGCTTTGTTTGTACGTTTTTTTGTACGCATGGACGATGTGAGCAAAAGAATTTTAGGAAAAGTGGACGCCTCTATGTCCGAAGCAGATCGCGAAAAGAAAATCAAAGAAGAAATCGCATTGATCGAAAAAGAAAACAGCGAAGGCGGAAAATATGTTGTTAGCGTACGTTCGTTTTTTCAAGGAAATGAGTTTTACTATTTCGTTTACCAAGATTTTAAAGATGTTCGATTGGTGGGAACCCCTCCCAATTCAATTGGAAAATTCGGCGGTGATACAGACAACTGGGAATGGCCACGACATACTGGAGATTTTTCCATGTTCCGAATTTATGCCGATGCCAATGGAAACCCAGCTGAATTCTCTTCGCAAAACGTTCCCCTTAAACCCAAAGTTCATTTACCTGTAAACATTCAAGGGGTAAAAGAAGGTGATTTCGCCATGATCCTTGGTTTCCCTGGGAGAACCAACCGTTGGTTGCCTGCGGGAGGCATTGAGCAGAACGTGAAATTCGCCTACCCAGCTTGGGTGGAAGCTTCTAAAACAAGCATGGATGCCATGAAAAAACACATGGATGCAGATCCAAATGTAAGATTGAACTACGCTTCAAAATATGCACGCCTTGCAAACTATTGGAAAAACCGTCAAGGAATGATTGATGCGTTAACCGCGTTTCAAACAGCCAAGGCTAAACATGAAAACGAAGCAAAATTCAATGCTTGGGCAAACAAAGGCAAAAACAAAAAGACCTATGGAGATGTGATTGCCAACATCAACGCTTTTTATGCTGCAACCAATGAAAAATCTAGACATGACAACTATTTGTCCATCCTACTTCGTTCTTCTGAATTTGCAGGCATTTCTAAATCCCTCGGTGCAAAACTTATGGATTTCACAAAAGCAGACGATGCCAAAAAAAGAACAATGACCCCAGACATGGTTAAAGCCATCGATGAGTTTTACGCTTCCATAGACCTTCCTGCAGAAAAAGACCTCTTGTTGAATGGTTTGGACCTTTACCTTCAAAAAGCCCAATATAAATTGCCAGAAATGTTGAGCGGACAAACCAATGCATCTGAAATCGTTTCGAACATGCTTATCAATTCCATCTTTTCTTACCCTGAAAAACTTAGGGCGATGGTCTTGAACAACGAAAGCACAGACCTTTCAAGCGATCCAATGATGAAATTTTCAAGTGCTTTGTTTACCCATTTGAGCAACACAACGCCTGAACTTATGAAGTTGCAAGCGTCATACGCTTCGTCGTACAGGAAACTGGTTCAAGGAATGAGAGAATCAAAATTAAGTCCTGTGAAATATCCAGATGCAAACAGTACCATGCGACTTACCTATGGAATCGTAAGTGCACTGCCAGCAGACCAAAGAAACGATGCAGCCCAAAATTACTACACGACGTTGCAAGGAGCCATCAATAAATACAAGCCAAATGATGAGGAATTCGACCTTCCTGAGCGTTTGATTTACCTATATAAGTCTAAGGATTTTGGTGAATATGCCGACAAACAAGGGTACATGCCCGTAAACTTCTTAACCAACAACGACATTACGGGAGGAAACTCAGGATCCCCTGTTTTGAACGGTAAAGGCGAATTGATTGGGTTGGCTTTTGACGGTAACATCGAAGCCATGGCAGGAGATGTAATCTTTGATACCAAACTTCAAAAAACCATTAATGTCGACATCCGTTATGTACTTTTCATCATTGACAAGTATGCTGGCGCGAAACACATTGTGGATGAAATGACCATTATCCGATAAGGTTGTTTTGACATTCTATTTCTAAAGCCTCATTTTGAGGCTTTTTTTTTTAGTTCTTAGCTTCTGCCAACAACGTCAGATACAGGAGGGCATTCCCCATCTCGGCAGTGGTGAAAATGGCATCGATTTGTGCCTGACCGATTTTTTCCAACAAGACAAAACGCAGTTCATTCTTCACATTTTTCTTGTCGTTGAATGCAAACCCAATGATTTCTTCTATCGCATTTTCGGGGATGACAATCATGGGAAAACTTCGAATGATGGTTTTTTCAATTTCAACATACATCGCTTCTGGTAAAATTCCCCTTCTGAAGGAAATAAAGCTTTCTGCAATGATCCCCAGCGCTACGGCATGGCCATGCGAAATGGGCGAAGTTCCCAGAAAATAAGATTCTAAAGCATGTCCAACCGTATGACCAAAATTCAGAAGTTTACGAAGTCCTGTTTCGTTTGGATCCTGGGTTACGATGGAAAGTTTCAGTTGTATGGAATGAGAAATGTTTGCTTGCGTGGTCAAGTCTGTTTCCTTAAGGATCTCCTTGATTTTATCCCAATGGGACGGATCCAAAATCAAGGCATGCTTGAGCATTTCTGCGTAGCCATTATAAATTTCTTCGCCTGGAAGTGTTTCAAGAAAGGCTGGGTCAATGAAAATGGCTTTGGGATTTGCGAAACTACCTATGACGTTTTTAACATTTTCTAAATCCACGCCCGTTTTTCCGCCGATGGAAGCATCTACCATACCTAACAAAGTAGTGGGAATGTGGACAAAAGAAATTCCTCGCTTGTAGACCGAAGCGATAAAACCTCCTACATCTGTCACAATGCCTCCACCCAGATTGATTATTAAATCAGACCGACCGACTTTGTATTCCAAAAGCGCCGTCCATACTTGATAACATATTTCGAGAACCTTATTCTCTTCTCCCGCTGGCAGCAACATGATTTCAGCGCTTTCCAATTGCGGGAAATGGGTAATCAAATAATCAAGGCAACAATCGTGGGTATTCTCATCGACAACGATGATTTTTTTCTGGTTGACATATTCATCAAGGAGCTTAGGAAACTGGCTGTTCACTAAGGATTCAATTTCGATAAGATACCCTTGGCCTTGGTAAATCATGCTTTTTTTATTCAAAAGTAATTAATCTTTATGAAGAATTTTCAGTCGGAAAAAGTCTTAATTTTGCGACATGGTGGATTTTACAAATACAGAAATTGCCTTTCAAGCAAAAAGCGGCACGGACATCAAAAGGGCACAATGGCTATTCAAGGCAATGGCTTATCCACGTCTCGTGAAATTCGGTAAATGGGCAATCCATTGGGCGATAAAATGTAAGCTTCCCATCAAAGGAATCATCAAGGCTACGATTTTTAAACAATTTTGCGGAGGGGAAAACATTACCGAATGTGAGTCGACCACGCAAAGACTTTCCGCGTTTAAGATAGGAACCATATTAGATTATTCTGTGGAGGGAAAAACCTCTGACGAAGATTTTGAAACCACAACCGACATCATCATTTCCACCATTGTCAAAGCGGGCAATCAACCCAACATTCCTTTTGCGGTGTTCAAAATGACCGGAATTGGACGATTGGATTTACTGGAAACCGCCTCTCAATCACCTGAAGTTGCAACCGAAGTTCAACGCGAAGAAATCCATGCGATCAAGAAACGTTTTGAGCGAATTTGTGAAGCGGCTGGAAAACACCAAGTCCGCCTGTTTATTGACGCCGAGGAAACATGGATACAACCGGTATTGGACGCTTGGACCTTTGAAATGATGTGTAAATACAACCAAGCAAAAGCCATTATTTACAACACGGTTCAGATGTACAGGCACGATCGTCTTACTTTTCTTCACGAACAACGCGTCAAAGCGAAATCGGAAAACATTGTCTACGGCGTTAAACTGGTACGCGGAGCCTACATGGAAAAAGAGCGCGAACGTGCACAAACCATGGGCTACCCCTCCCCCATTCAACCTGACAAAGCCGCTACCGATAGAGATTACGACGAAGCGCTGCGTTTTATGGTGGAACATTCGGATTGCTTTGCACTGTGTGCAGGTTCTCATAACGAAGAAAGCTCCATGCTATTGACCCAGTTAATGTCGCAGAAACAGCTGTCTGCAGCGAACGAAAAATTCTTTTTTGCCCAACTTTTAGGCATGAGCGATCACATTTCATACAACCTAGCAAATGCGGGGTACAACGTGGCAAAGTACGTCCCTTTTGGACCCGTTAAAGAAGTCCTCCCCTACTTACTTCGTCGCGCAGATGAAAACACTTCGGTAGCAGGTCAGACAGGAAGGGAATTGGGATTGATCAGTGCGGAAGTTCAACGAAGACGACAATAGGAACAACAAATACCGCTTTTAAAAACGGGTCTTACGAGCACAATGCGATCATTTAAAGTTGTCACTTGTTGTTAGCGGTTGATTTTCTCGCAGCGTTTATTGCATACACCATTGGAATTTTATCGGCTAGGTGTTTAATTCTAAATTTTTTAGGTGCAAATTCAATGGTCTTGTTAAAACAATTGTAAGGCGAATAGTCAAACTCATCAAACGATTTTATTTCCAGTCCATGTTTAATCAAGTTATTGATTACTTCACTTATACTGTGATTCCACATTACATAGGATTGTTTTAAATCCGCATTTTTGTCTGCATACGTACCGACTTCTGTCTCCACGATGGCGCCTGAATTAAAATATCTGTAAGCCAATGCTTCAAAATCATCATCAAACATCCACACAACAGGATGAAACTCTACGAATACAAATTGTCCATTTGGACGTAGAAAATCAGATGCGATTTTAGCCCACTTGTCTAAGTCAGGTATCCAACCAATGGTCCCGTAACTCGTAAAAACGATATCAAATTTTTCATTTAAATGATTCGGGAGGTCGTAAATGTCACAACAAATAAACGTTGCATTGGACTCGGTATCCTTTGCAATTTGCTTTGCTTTTTCAATTGCTATGTCTGATAAATCTACGCCAGTAACTTTTGCACCAAGCCTACTCAATGAAATCGTGTCTTGACCGAAATGACATTGCAAATGCAAAACAGACTTTCCCTTGATGTCGCCAAGTAAACTTAATTCAATGTCATTTAGTGAGGAATTTCCTTTTAGAAATCCATCTAGGTCATAAAATGCTGACTTCACATGAATTTCGGTTCTGTTGTTCCAAGATTCACGATTTATATCAATGTAATTTTGTTCTGGTTTATTTTCAGGCATGGACATTATATTAAAGAACTGCGAACGGTTTAGGCGTTGCGCTTGACCTCGCTTTTTTTTACTAAAAATTTGTTTTCGGAAGGTAAGAATTCACTTGTTCAATTCATTGCCCTTTCGAAGCAAAAAACCAAACTGGCACTTAGTTCCCGAAATTTTTAAAAAAATTTTTGCGATCCTTTGATTCTATTTCTAAAATTATTTGCCCCCCCATTTTATCATAGACGGTAATATTAGAAAAAACACCCTTTTTAATTTTTGTCTTCATGCACGTATCGATGTCAATTGGTTTGTAATTTTCAAATGACATGCATTTCAATTCTTTGTAACTGCAGAGATTGGCAGGTAGATTACTGAATGAACAGTAAAATGAAAACTGAGAAACATTCGGCATTTGTTCGATAGGAAAATAGCCTAATTTAGGTGCGTTCAATTCAATTAAACCTAAACTCGGAAAATACTTTTCAGATTTCCAATCGATTAATTCTGGAGCGTCAATGTCTAGGATATCCAATTTCTGTAAATATGCAATTTCAGTGGAAAGCGAGGTCAAGCGACTGGATTTTATGGACAAATGTTCCAACGTGGAAAGAGGTGGAATTACAAGTCTTGTTCTGTTATAATCCTCAATAAATAAATGGGTTAAGCTATCCAATTTCAATTCGGAAATCAAGTCAATAAAGTCTTGCGTTGGGTTAAACAACTTTATTTCTTTAAGTTGAGGATTGTTAAGGATTGATTGTTTTGCATTTGCCAATATTGGGCCTTTACGTACAAAAACAATGGCCTTTAAACTGTCAACGTGAGGTACAATTTCGTTTTCATTTATGACCTTAAAGTACAGGTCCTCGTTATAAGGCCTTGGCTCTTGACCATACGAATTGAGTGAAAAAAATACAATGGTTAAGAGTAAAGAGAAGAAAGACTTCATTGTTTATTAGGGTTACTTAGGTAATTGTTACGAACGGCTTGGGGCCTTGGCTTATACGGGGACTTTTCTTAGTGAGTGTTGGGTGATTATTTTAAACCAAAGTTTAATCAATGTCTAAAGGTATGGTCATTTTTCTTTTGTAGTTTTTATTTTCACATTCCTCAAACATCCATCTTGGCATTAAGCGAATCAATCTTAGGGCTTCCTTATTCAAATTTTCATCTGTACTTTCTAAAATATGTATCAAATAAGGTTTCCCATCAGGACCGAGAATGAATTCGATCTTAAAATGAGCTTCGAATCCAAAATCTCCATAGTTGTATGGCATTCTTAGGTTGTCATAGATAAAATTTTGAATTGCGTCTGCACCTTCAAGAAGTTTAGGCAATGTACAAATTGAATCCCCCCATATTTCTTTGTATTGGGCCATCTGTTTTGACTCCGCTTGTTCAATTCTTTTTTCATATGCTTCAGAAGGATATACATATAATGTAATATCAGCATTTTTCTCATTTATGAAATACCGTTCTCTTTTTTGAAGATCGAAATCCCCAGAAGAGAATTCAACTTGATATTCTATTTTATCACCGGATTTGAAAGAAATTGTAATGGAACCATTTTCGTCTGTAATGAATGTTCCAGAAAAGTTTGGCTTCACCATTTTGATTAGCACCTCCTTGTTCGCTATCTTTTGGTTATTGTATCCATCCATAAAAGTCAACTTCATTTCATGTTTCGAAGCGAATAAGGTAGAATTTACCAAAAGGAAAAAAAATATAAGTTGTCTCATCATTTGTTTTTCAGGTGTTCTGTGGTTGCAATTTAACAATTCTCGGCTTTACGAAGGTAGCGTCCGGAAGTGCGGATTGAAGCACGACTTATCCCTCCATGCCGAGAATGCTTAATATAAGCACTGAATCCGCTTTTGTGCAAGCCCCATGCCCGCACCCATGCTTATTTCCAGTTTATTTTAAGTATTTCTCTTTTTAGTTCAATTTCTTCTGTAAAAGAAGTGCCTCGTTTGTAGGAAATAAAAACCAAATAAAGCGGTTTTTTGACTTTTTCAACTTTTATGTTGGTTTTTGATTCGACATTGTAGATATTTTCAATGGTTCTTGTACAAATTATTTTTCCATGTTCTGCTTTGGTTTTATTAAACCTATGGTCACGTTCATTGTCATAAAACCAATAATTTGGGGCATCATTTGAAACCAGTATTTCTTTGCTGGGGTTAAACAATTCATCTGCCATACCGGTAGCTAAAAAACCTTTCAACCTGGTTTTCGGGATCCCATTTTTAGCCATCTCATAGGTATTGTTTTCAAATGACCCATTGATCAACAGCCCCATGGGTTCTGAAAATTCAAAGATCAGGTTAAATGATTTTCTTTCAAGTGTTAATTCACCGTTTTTAGATTGAATTGTTTTTCCATTTTGTTCGACTGTAACATGGAAATCTTTTTCTATTGGGGTTCCTGAAATCAGGGTAATTAAAGCCAAGGTTAAAAACAAAATGTGTTTCATATGTGATGTGTTTTTCAGGTATTTGTGCTAGCGGTTAAGCTGCTTGGCGAAGGTGGCGATTTTAAGCTCCGCGGCTGATCTGCGGAAAACGCTCCCCCCACCTTTTGGGAAGGTGCTGTTGGCAGTCGTTGTTTTTTGTCTTTCCATTCTTTGTTCTCGCTTATCCAGTGGTCGAACCCTTTTGTCCTTACCCAATGTCCATTCCTTTTTTCGTACAAGTCTTTACCGCCTTGTCCGCCCAATGTACAATTGCAGTCTTCTTGAAATTCAACAATTACCTTCGATCTGTCTACTGAAATAATGGGAAATGAAATATGATACAAAATTCCTTCGTTGCATACGGTGTCAATGGCCGTACTTACAAAAGCCTTCTTACGTCTATGAAGCCATTTCAGCTTGTAAGATTTAATTTTCGTGTTTTTGAAAAGTTTTTGTTGTTGTTCAATGAAACCAAGGTCTTCTTTGGTGAATTCATTTTTCATTTCTGTCGTCATGTTAATGCTCTGGAATTTCCAGCAAGCTTTGTCAATATACAAACTATCGTCCGCAATAATCTCGTTTAAGATTGTATAAACTTCGTCCTCTGTTAAGTCTGGTATCGACTTACATGAACCTAAAAACAAGGCGATCAATGTTGATATGATAATTAATTTTCGTGTCTTCATGCAATTACTGGTAACGGTTTCGGGCTTGGCGATGTCCCGAGAGGAACGATTCGGGATATTGCTTACACGCTGTTATCGTTTCGGTCTTTTATTTCTCGCCAATAAGTTTTGTTTTGTTTTCAGCGAGCTTATTCTTAATATACTCCTTTAATTGCTCAAATGTCATATTTTGAGTTTCCTGGCTAATTTCATCTCTTATTTCACGCATCATCATAACAGCGTCAAATGTTTTTTCCTTTTTATTCTTCTCCATATTTTACTAAATCTTTTGGACTTCTAATTTCAATTACTTTTTTCATTATTATTGATTTTATGTTTAGTTTGTTTTTGATGATAACGGTTCGCGCACAGGCGCATACCCTTTTCGGGTTGCGCTTGTGCGCTGTTAGTAGCTGGGCGATTCCGATATTTCTTTGAGCATAATTCTATTTAATTAATCATTTTATCGAGTAACTAACATTGCGTCCATTTCCTTGTTTTTCAATCAATCCTTTGTTTAGCAACTCCGACAAAATGCGTTTTACTGTTGGCGCAGGCATGGCTAACTTTATTGCAATTTCACCCGATTGAATATTCGGACGATTTTGTATTATTGTATATATTGATTTTTCCTTGTGCGAAAGCTGTGTTTCCAAGCCGCTTTGTTGCAATTTCATCAGCAGTTGCTTTTGGATACTTGACAAACAATTCAGAAAGAAATTTATCCAAACGGTTACTTCTTCATTTGGGCGTTGTGCCTGACAACTTCTTAGAACTTGATAATATTCGTTTTTTCTACTCTCTATTTCGTGTTCAAAACTCACGTATTGAATCCACTTGTATCCTTTATTCATAAGTAAAAGTGTTGATATTAATCGGCTTAATCTGCCGTTTCCGTCTTGGAAAGGATGAACAGTCAAAAATTCATACACAAAAGATGCAATTTTGATTAATTCGTGAACTTCCGTTTCGGCATTATACCAATCAAGTAAAGCTCTTATTGCATTTTCGGTAGCAAATCCTGCTTCTGTAGTTTGAAAAATGATTTGTTTTGTTCCGTCAGGAAATGAAGCTTCTACTGCATTACTATGTTGCTTATAATTGCCTTTATGCCATAAATCTTTGGCACTGTATTTCATCAAACTATTGTGTAAGCTTTTTAAATTACTTTCAGAAAGGCTGATATTTTGGTATGATTCAGTGATCAAATCTAATACTTCAAAGTAACCAACTACTTCCTGCGAATCTCTGTCAGTAAGTTTGGCTATGTCAATTTTTTGAAGTAAAACATCTACTTCTTCATCACTCATTCTGTTGCCTTCAATTCGGTTTGAAGCCCCGACACTTCGAACTGTAGCAATGCTTTTTAACTCTTTTAGGCTCTGTCCTTCTTTTCGCTCTATAGCTGTCCAATTTGCATCAAAACGATCAATTTCGCTGATTAAATTAATCAGCTTCCAATCAATATTAAGTTTGAAATTATATACCTCGTTATTCATTTTGATACGATATGATACGCAAATATACGCTTATGATTACAAATTACAAGTACTGATTGATACGATTTGATATGATTAGATTTGATTTTGATACGAAAAATGTCTTAGCTTCAGAAGTAAAGTGTCGCAAAGTAGGTCCATCTCGCCTTGCTACTAACTTGCTTATACACGCTACAAAAATTCTCCAATTCAACCAAATTGGGTGTATTTGCGAAGGTAAATCGTGCTTGTGCTAAGGTAATTAAATCTAATGATTTTTTGGGGCTACCCTACGGTCGCATTGCGCCACTTCCTACATCCACATACCCCCGTTCACAGAGAGAACTTGTCCCGTAATGGAATTGGCTTCATCCGACAAAAGCATTTCTACCAATTTCACGATGCCTTGGGTGTCGCTAAGTTTGGCAATCGGTGTTTTTGCGATGATTTTCTCGCGCATGGATTCAGATATTTCGCGAATCATGCCTTGGTCCATGTACCCTGGCGCAATGCAGTTTACAGAAATTCCATTCGGTGCCAATTCAGCTGCAAGGGTGCGCGTTAATCCAAACAGAGCACTTTTGCTAGCAGCGTAAGCCGACGTTCCTGGAATCCCCGTTTGCGCAACAATCGATGAAAAGAATACAATCCTTCCCCAATTCCTTTTGCGCATTTCAGGAATAAAAATTTGAGAGATAAAAAAAGGCGCCTCAAAGTTAATGGATTGAACCCTTTTAAATTCATTGGGATCAACCTTCCAAGACATGCCCGCACTTGGAATTCCCGCGCAATGGATGATAGCATCCACCTGTCCGGCTAGGCTTTTGAAGCTTTGAATGTTGTCATAATCAGACAAATCGCATTGAAACCACTCACAGTCGTCTGGGTGTTTTTCCATCAAATCAAGAATAGAATCGTAGTTTGAATTTCCATGTAGAATTACTTGATAGCCTTCTGCCAACATCTTTGAAGAAACCATTTTGCCAATTCCCCCTGTCGCACCTGTAATCAAGATTCTCTTTTTCATCTACCCAAATTTACGATTTACCAAGTTCTTCAGAGGCCAAGGTAATCGGTTCGATGTCAAAAGTAGGTATTCTCTATCCGCAGCACCAAATTTCCGGTTGAAATTTGCCAAACCTTGGTTGTTGCTTCCTCCAAAATCGAAAGAAACACAATCGCCGGAGAAAAAACGAATGGCCTCCGCATGAAGGTATACCATCCCTCCTACTTTTTGATATTCCGAAGTCACTATTCCTTTTAGGTACAAAACCTTGGTGCCAATCTTAAGGTAAACCGATGACCCGATCATCTGACCTTCAACAAAGACCGAGAATTGGAAAAGTTTTCCCTGTTCGTTTGCCGATACCATCAACTGACGCAACATGCGGTAATGTCGATCCTTCAGGTGTAAAAATTCTTCTCCTTTCACTTTCCGAAACAGTTGAATGACTTCATCTGGACGAAAATCATGGGTCAGTTTGGGAGAAAATGCTTGAAACTTCTTTAATTGCCGTCGATGATTCTCAGAAAACCCCGCTGCTGCATTTTCGTTTAATTCCAAGCATTGGTAGGTCCGACCAACCGCTTGACCGACTGAAAAATGGGTGCTCCCCAATTGAACATATCGAAAATGGGTTTGAAGGTATTTTTGAAGCGAAATCAATTGGGATGGCTCAAAACCCATAGGGGAAAAACTTCGGGTCAAAAAAGGTTGAATTAAAAAGTTCACACCCCATTTGTTCACACCCGTAATGGGGAAGATGGCCTCATAATCTCCCAAGACAAATCCTTCCCAATTCGGGGCAACAACGTCCAAGTACCATGAAAAATGAAAGAAAATCCCATCCTCATTCGAGAGAGAAACCCTTTCGTCCCATTTCTTAACATTGATGTTTTTTCGCTGGATGATCATTTCAAATCTTGAAGTTTAACAAATTCATGCTTCTCCTTGTTCTTTTGAATGAAGGCATCTAATCTTGACAATCCGAAATGCGTGAGGGCTTTAGGGTGACCAATCACAACCAATATAGGCTCTTGTCTCTTTTCAAACCGATGCAAAGTTTGCTGTAGTTTGGATGCATAATAACCGTCAACGCTTACGCATAAACGGTGAGCGCGTGTTAAAAGGTCAAATTTAGAACCTCCCCCAGCTGCGGGAACCCCATTTCCTATGCCTTTATGGTCTCTTGGATTCAATCTTCCCAACACAAACAATTTCCAAAAAAAGAGCGGCGAGTACATCCGTGAAGCGATTGGAAACTCTGTAAACCTAGCATTCTCAACAGGCAAAAGTTCATCTGATTCAAAATGCCAAAAAGGAAGACTTGGTGCCTTCGTAAAATCATATTGATAAGGTGCCTGGGTATTTTTTCCTTGCTTAAAAACAGAGGAATCGTATCGAATCCCACATTCGTCAAAGGCGCTTGCCAAGCGTGAAAAAGGCTGTACACACCAACCTCCGGCACGATACGAAAGAATGGGGGTTGACACTTTGTTTTGAATAAATGCATGGTATTTCAGCACGATGGCTTTGGCTTCTTCGTCGGTAAAATCTGACAACTTGTAATATTCCATGGGGTGACGCCACGCTTCATTTTCCCAAACAGATTTTTCCCAATGGGGATGAATGTGCAGTCCCGTTTCATGTCCGAGCGCATCCCATTGTTGGACTTGTGAAATCACAGCATGCAAATCCGCGGAAAATTCGGGCAGGTCTTGAAAACGGAGCAGCGATCCAACATCTGGAAAGAACGTAAACGGAACCTCGTGCTTTTCGGCAACTTCCAAGATGCGTTTTGTAGGCTCAAGCATGCATTTATCTACCGTACCCGAACGACTGCCAAAAAACAACTCATAATCCCAAGTGATGGCTATTTTCATAAATCTCCTTGGGGTTTATACATGGTGACTCCCTTGTTTACAAAGGCCGCTTTCATCGTTTCAAACATTGCCTCAGCATCGAATACCCATGTGGCTGCAGAACCTATTTTTGTTTGAAAACAAGCGTTGTGTGCAAGAAACAAGGGAAAGAGTTCATCGCAACGTCGTTTCAAGGAATAAACAGGGTTATGAACCTTTGTTTTTACCCAAAGTTCCGCTTTATCTTCTGTAATTACCTTTAGGTTGAATACTTCATCAGCGTAAACCGGCACACCAACATCAAAAGCATCTTCCAGGGTATGAAGGTGCGTACCTGCATTTGAAAGTTTCACACCGATGTAAAGAATTTTCCCTTTGTTCTGAATGAGTTTTCCATACGGAGAATCCCAATGGTAGGGCGTTTCCTTCTGGGCGTGGTCTTTAATGTAATCATTTGAATTTTCACCCCAAGCAGCGACCGGTTCTGTGGGATGTAGGCTTCGCTTTACCCTTTCTGATTTTCGAAAATACTCCGACACCGCTCCCATCGCGGAGGGCGTATTCATTACATCAAAGGTTGGATTTTGACGAACATAATCAAACTGCAAGGTAGCAATGGGAGAAGTGGGCATCAGGATAATACCTTCGTAACCAACACATTTTTTCAGTGCATCCACCAAGGTTTGTGCTCCATGTTCCAAGAAACCAATTTTTGACAAACTGGCGTGAACCATTAGATGATCTCCTCGCTTTACCCCTGCCGCTTCAAGTTCGGCGATCAGTTGTTCCGTAGATCGTAAATTTTGTGTTTTCGCGGCTTTTTCAAGCGCATGATGAAATGCACGTTTCCGAAAACCGCGGTACCATCTGAAAAGAAATGGAGGGATAAAATTTCTTACTTTTTCAAGCATTTCACTGCGAAGGTAAGGATAACTAAAAGAATGGCCGAAGGTAAATTATTTCTGAATTTAACAAAACTTATCGCAAAGGTGCATTCCATTTTGTATTTTTAGGGTAAAATTAGAATCTATGAGAACGATAATCTTTATTTTTTCCCTCATGACCATTGGTCTTATGAATGCACAAACCTCTATTGAAGTACGTGCCAAAGATCAAAGCGATCGCATGAAAACGAGTTTAAACTTGACCACTGAGCAATATGCGCAAGTCTATGAAATCAACCGCGGCATCCTTATCAAAAACGAAGATGTGAAAAACGGAACCTTTTCAGAAGAATTGAAAAAAGAGATCTTTTACAGCAACCAAAGCGCCCGAAATGAGATGTTAAAAGGTGTTTTGACCCCAGCGCAATTCGCGCAATTCGAAAAAGATGAAAAGCCTGAAATAAAAAGCAAGTCTTACGAAAAAGCAAAGGACGAAGAAATTAAAAACTGATGAAAATCCCGAGAAATCGGGATTTTTTACTTTTAAACGTACCTTTGGTTAGTGAAACCTACCGTTCCTATTTTCGGAAAAACAATCCAACTGGGCACAGCTAAAATCTCGGTGCTCCTCCTACTCTTTTGTTTCTTGCTGTATGGAAATTCCATTTCAAACGGCTATGCATTGGACGACGAACTTGTCACAAACACAGACCGACAGATTCATCCTTTGGTAGACCAAGGCCTATCAGGAATTCCCTCCATTTTCACCCAAAGTTATTCCGTAAACAAAGAACAGAATTACGAGTATCGCCCTTTGGTTTTGACAAGTTTTGCGATTGAAAAGACATTCTTTGGGACCTCCGAAAACTGGGTAAAACCCAATCTTAATCCTGGCAACGGTCATCCTGTTTTTATCCTTGCCCATTCATACCGAAGTCGTCAACAGCCTCAAAAACCGCGATGAAATCTTAAGCATGTACTTTTCAATCCTCGCGTTAAATTTCTCCTTGAAATACCATAAGGCAAACAAATTAAAGTTTTTACTTTTCTGTACCCTTGCCATTACCGCCGCCCTCTTGAGTAAGAAAACCGCTTTGCCATTCATTGCAATCATCCCAATGGCTTTGTTCTATTGTAGAAAACTTGCCTGGAAACCCATCTTGTTGACTTTTATATCCCTAGGCTTGGGAAGACTTCTGTTCGTACTGTTTAGAAAAGGTTTGGTACAATCTGATAAAATCAGGGATTTCGCCACCCTTGAAAACCCCTTGTTTGGACAAAATTTGATCCATCGTATTCCTACGTTTGTGGACACCCTTTTTTGGTACTTCAGGTCGACCTTACTGCATTTCAACTTTCATAGCTATTATGGACTTGGGGGATATGAAATCGCTACATTTTCATCGACATCCTTTCTCTTTGCATTGATTTTCCTAATGGGATTGCTCTTCGTTGTCGTGCTTGGATTTATCCATCAAAAGTTTCGTTTGATTTCCTTTGGCTTACTGTTCTTTATTTTAAGCATTGCCGGGGCTTGCAACCTTCTCTTTCCAATGGTAGGAATTGTCGCCGAGCGTCTCGTTTTCACCGGGAGCTTGGGCGTTTTGGTTGCTTTGGTTTTCACGATGGACAGGCTTCAACACCGATTCAATAAACCAAACCTTTCGAAAGTGATGCTGTTGGGATTAGGCCTCTATGTCTGTCTCAATGGATTCATTGTGGTACAAAGAAACACCGCTTGGAACGACCGAATTACCTTATACCAAACCGATGCAAAGGATTTTCCATCGGCAAAAAGCCAAGCTTTGTTGGGACAAGAATTGCAATTTTTGGCAAATGAGGCGTGGCAAAACCTTGACACGGAAACCGCTGCAATATATTTAAAGGTTCGTGGTGCAAGACAAGCGTATGAAACTGCCATTAAGATTTACCCCAACTATCCAAAAATACAAAACAATTTAGCCACCTTATATTCGGTATACTACTGTGATGAAGGCGCTGCGATAAAACTCACAAATCAAATCCTTTTGCGGCATAAAGACTACAAGGAAGCACGTTTAAACCACCTTAACGCTTGCCTGAAAGCTTATGTAGTTTGGTGTAAAATGAGCCCTTTTGTCGTTTCAGAAAAGCAAGATTACAATCCTTCAAAAAAAATCAATGCCTACCATGCAGACTTTGGGCTGATGAATCAGTTTGAGGAAAGAGGGAAATTGATTTTAAAGAATGGCTTAAATCCCAACTCAATTCAAACCCTTGTATCCTATGCCCGAGGGATGGAAACCATGAATACCAACCTGGCCGACCTCTCCCCTCCGTTCGCAACCAACATAGATGCAGCGCTGCATTCACTTTATGAGGGAAAAACACCAAACCATAACATTTTAGACACTTTTCGAAAGGAAATTGTAAAAAAGGATGCGCTGACCATAGGTGCAACTGCTTTTTTGTCGATGCAAAGAAAACTACAGAATGATTGCTTTCAGTCAGCAGAGGATTATGAAAAGGCATTTCCAAAGGAACGATATGCCGATTTAATGGACCGGTATTTTATGGAAGCCAATGACTTTCAATCCATCATCCGATTGCACAAAGCATTGATAACCAAAGGCAAAGGAGGGGCAAAAGATTACATACAAATTGGCAATGCCTATGTAAATTTGGGTGATCAAACGAAAGCCGTAAAGGCATTGAAAAAAGGGTATGATTTTATAGAACAATCGAAACTCCAAAACAAAACATCCGAATTGCAAAGGCTACAGCGTTTTATTGAAAAAATAGAATCCTCGAATTGAGCGCAAACTTTCAACACCATCACATCATCGGAATTGGTAGGTCAGGCACCACCTTATTGCAATCGTTGTTGAATGCACACCCAGACATTTGGGCTGGACCTGAAGACTACTTCATTCCCTTTTTTTATCATCGATGGAAAAACAAAACAACCTTTACAGAGAAGGATTTGAAGCGCTTAGAAGCGTTTCACATTGCCTTTGGAAAACTTCAACCCTACGTAGGATTTACATTTGACACAACGTCATTTCTTAGGTCAAAACCGGAGGACTTCAATGGAATGGTCAAATGCACCTACGATTCATTTGTTGATGAATTGAATCCAGTAAAAAAAGCGTCCCTCTACGTAAATAAAAACCCTTTACACTCCCTTTATTTACATGAATTACAAGCACTTAACCCTGAATCTAAATTCATTTGGATGATGCGAGATTACAGGGCCAATGTCTATTCTCGCATCCAGAGTGTTCATTTGAAGCGCAGCAATGTGTATTTTAACGCGGTTCGGTGGGTCTATTTTTACAAAAGAATCAAACAGTTTCAAGATAAAAACCCTAACAAAGTAATGATTCTTCGATACGAAGACCTCGTGCAAGCGCCTGAAAAGCATTCGGAGAAAGTCCTTGCCTTCCTGAACGCAGACATCCAACATAACCTCCCCTCCTTGTTGTTGCCATACCAAAAAAAATACAAAACGGAAGTCGCATCCAACTACCAAGGAATGAAGCGGATGGAAAAAAGATTTGGCGATTTGGCGCAACCGATTCACACCGACACCATCGAAAAATGGAAAAAGGGGTTGAATGAGCAGCAAATTAGGATCGCCGAAGTGATTTGTGGGAAATGTGGAATTGAACAAAGCTACCAAGCCACCACCCGATGTAATAGAATTCAATGGGCTTCCATTCAAATCGCAGCCTTCTTTGTAAAACTATTTGTCTTAACACAACTCCAAAAAGATGTCTTGTTCAATCGCTTACCTGTACCCTTCAAGGTGAATTATTTTGTAAAATGGGTAGCGAAAATCGACAAAAAGCGTAAAAAAAATGTGGACACCAAAACAACTTGACGAGATCCAAGTTCATTTTATCCTGTGTACTGAACGCACGGGAAGCTCCTTGTTGGCGAACATGCTAAACATGCATCCAGAACTGATAGTCCCATCAGAAGAGCCTTTCGCGCTTTATTTTCGAAAAAAATACCAACACAAAACCCATTGGGCCGAAGTGGAGCTCATACACTTTGTCGATGTCTTTTTTGCGCTTTTTGAAAGGAATGTGCACTTGTTCTACGAGGACAAAAACCGCTTCCTCGCATCTTTACTTGCGCATCGTTCACATTTGAACTATGAAAGACTCATAAAACTGTGTTATTTACATTTTTACGCCGAAGCGATAAAACCCAAAGAGGAAGTGAAAATCATACTTGACAAGCAAATGAAGTATGTCTTCCACCAAAAAGAACTTTTCCAACTGTTCCCAAATGCCAAATTCATTGTGTGGACACGCGACGTAACGACAAACATTGTCGCCAAACAAGGAAGGTCAATCGATTTTTTTCAACATCCTTTTTACCTGGCCAACATTTGGGAATTGACATACAAAACGTGTTTAACTTTACCCAAAGACAGCCATACAATCGTTCATTTTGAGGATTTGCTCAACAACCCAACGGAGACCTTGAAGACCCTCAACGCTTACCTCGGGTTGAACTATGTTGAGGCACAAAAGAACCATGCAGGCAGCTTTCAACGGTTAATCGAACACAGGAAAGCAAAGTTGAGCAGCACTTTTGTAGAAAACATCAAAAATTTCCACAGTGGACTTTTGGGGGACATAGACAAGCGGAAATTGGAACAGGGAAAGCAATCGCTACCCAAGGAAATTCAGGATTTGGTCCGCAACAAAACAAACGCAACGCGTATGGCATTGGGATATGCTCAGGAAAACAAGACCGAACGATTTTCAATCGCGCTAACGCTAAAATGGAATTTCTATCGATGGTTGGCGCTTCTCTTTCGTCCATGGCTATGGAAAAGCTATCGCATGCTTCCCTTGCAAATGAAATTGGCTTTGCGAAAGATGCGAAAAGGAACTACGGTGTAAACCCAATCCGGGTTTACGCTAAACCAACTTTCTGTATTTAATTCTCTTAGGTCCGTCGTATCCGAGGCGTTTTTTCTTGTTTTCTTCGTACTCGGAATAAGACCCTTCAAACCAATAGGCAACGGATTCTCCTTCAAAAGCAAGAATGTGGGTGCAAATGCGATCCAAGAACCAACGGTCGTGGGAAATCACAACGGCACAACCCGCAAAATTCTGAATGCCTTCTTCGAGGGCACGCAAGGTGTTTACATCGATGTCATTGGTCGGCTCATCCAGTAACAAAACATTGGCTTCGATCATCAAAGTCATGGCAAGGTGCAAGCGGTTTCGTTCCCCACCAGAAAGCACGCCTACTTTCTTATTTTGATCCGATCCGTTAAAGTTAAATTTTGACAAATAGGCTCGAGAATTGATTTTTTGGTTTCCAATTTCCAGGAATTCTAGGCCATTAGAAACCACATCAAAGATGGATTTATTGGGGTCTAAAGATTTATGGTTTTGGTCTACGTAACCCAATTTCACAGTTTCTCCGACTTGAAAAGTTCCTTTATCTGGATTCAATTCTTCCATAATCATTTTGAAGATGGTGGTTTTTCCAGCACCATTTGGACCGATGATTCCAACGATACCCGCAGGAGGCAAGGTGAAATTCAAATCTTCATAGAGTAATTTGTCACCGAAGGATTTAGCTACGTGTAGGGCATCAATCACATTGTTCCCCAAACGAGGTCCGTTGGGAATTGGAATTTCCAGTACGGCATCCTTTTCTCTTGCATCTTCAGAGAGCATCTTCTCATAGTTTTGAAGACGTGCTTTGGATTTGGCTTGACGAGCCTTGGGATTCATTCTTACCCATTCAAGTTCTCGTGTAAGTACTTTTTGACGTTTGGATTCGGTTTTCTCCTCTTCCTTCAATCTTTTGGATTTCTGTTCAAGCCAAGAAGTATAATTTCCTTTCCAAGGTATTCCTTCCCCACGGTCTAGTTCTAAGATCCAACCTGCTACATTGTCAAGGAAATAGCGGTCGTGGGTTACGGCAATGACCGTACCTGCATATTGTTGAAGGTGTTGTTCTAACCAATCGATGGATTCAGCGTCCAAGTGGTTGGTAGGCTCATCCAAAAGCAATACATCGGGATTTTGAAGCAAAAGACGACACAATGCCACCCTGCGCTTTTCTCCACCGGATAAAGTTCCGATTTTTTGGTCGTCAGGTGGACAGCGCAAAGCATCCATGGCACGCTCAATTTTATTGTCTAATTCCCACGCATCCAAGGCATCAATTTTATCTTGAACCTCCCCTTGTCGCGCAATGAGTTTATCCATTTTATCGGGATCGCTCATGACTTCTTCATCCATAAAGGAATTGTTAATGTCTTCGTATTCTTTGAGCACATCTACAATTTCCTTTGCGCCTTCCAAGACGATTTCTTTAACGGTTTTATCAAGGTCGAGGTCGGGCTCTTGGGCTAAATATCCTACGGAATACCCTGAAGCAAACACCACTTCTCCTTGAAAGGATTTGTCCAATCCCGCAATGATTTTCATTACTGTGGATTTTCCAGCGCCATTCAGACCAATGATGCCTATTTTCGCCCCATAAAAAAAGGACAGGTAGATGTTTTTAATGATTTGTTTTCCTTGTGGTGTAGACTTAGACACCCCAACCATTGAGAAAATCACTTTCTTATCGTCAGACATAGTTTATTTGGTTTTATAAATGGAAGGGATAAACAATCCCCATTTTGCGAAACGGTAGCCGATGCTAACACCTACCACACCGAGTCCGTATTTAACAGAGCGAGAGAAATTAATGGAGGATGCTTCTTCAAAATACTTTGTGGGACAAGTAACCTCTCCTATTTCATAACCTGCATAAAAAATTTGTGCGAGCATTTGGTTGTCGAAGACGAAATCATCCGAATTCAACTCAATGTTTATTTTCTCGAAAATTTCTTTCGAAAAAGCGCGATATCCGGAGTGGTATTCCGATAATTTCTGACCCATTAAAATGTTTTGACCTAAGGTCAACAAACGATTGGCGATGTATTTATAGATGGGCATCCCCCCTTTTATGGCGCCACGACCTAAAATCCTCGAACCCATGGTCACTGGGTAAACTTCATAAGCAATAACGGATACCATCGCATGAATGAGTTTTGGCGTATATTGATAATCGGGATGAAGCATAACAATGATGTCTGCCCCTAATTCCAAAGCCTTGTTGTAACAAGATTTTTGATTTCCTCCGTACCCACGGTTTTTTTCATGCCGAATGACATTTGAAATGCCAAGCTTACGCCCAACCTCTGCAGTGTCATCCCTACTTGCATCGTCCACCAACACGACCATATCTACGATGTCAAAAGGGATTTCTCGGTAAGTCATTTCCAAGGTTTCGGATGCGTTGTAGGCAGGAAGCACTACACAAATTTTCTTTTGATTAAGCATGTGCAAATTTAAGCAGATTTATAAAATAAAACCGTTGAAAAAGTGTTCAAAACGTTTCTTTATTAGATGCAATACAAATGTTTGCGCAATCAATAAAAGATTAAATTTGTAAGTTGAAACGCTATCTGCATTGGAATTACAGGACAAAGTAAAAAATATTTTCTCGGCATATTTAGAGCAAAATGGGCATCGGAAAACACCTGAGAGGTATGCGATATTGGCTGAAATATACAGTTATGTGGGACATTTTGACATAGACACGTTGTATTTCAAGATGAAGGCTGAGAATTACCGGGTATCGCGGGCTACGTTGTACAACACCATCGAATTGCTTTTGGCTTGCAACTTAGTACGCAAACATCAATTTGGTAAAAACATGGCGCAATATGAGAAATCACATGGCTCCAAACAGCACGACCACATTGTCTTAACGGATACTGGGGAAGTCATTGAATTTTGCGACCCTCGCATTCAGCAAATTAAATCGACCATAGAAGAATTGTTTGAGGTTGAAGTTCAGCACCATTCACTCTATTTCTATGGCATTAAAACAAAGAAAAATGATTGATTATTTTATTACGAACGGTGAGACTACCTGTATTACATTGGATGGAAAATTACTGTCCGATGCGGATTTAAAAGCAGTTACCGTTGAAATTGAAAAGTTAAAAAATTGGTCTATCGTATTGGATCTTAAAGAATTATCTCATGTTAATTCAAGTGGAATTGCCTTTTTGGTACGCATCCTCACCCGTTCCAGGGTAAATGGTGGCGACACCGTTATTTGCAATTTAAACGCTAGCCTTCGCAAACTGTTTGACATCACTAAAATGCACGAGATATTTGTGATTTACAACAGCCAAGAGGAGGCCAATGCACATTTTAAAAAATAAGAATGAAAGTAGATGTTTTGTTGGGCCTACAGTGGGGCGATGAAGGAAAAGGAAAAGTAGTAGATGTTTTAACACCTAATTATCAAATCATAGCAAGGTTCCAAGGCGGACCAAATGCGGGTCACACCTTAGAATTTGAGGGTGTGAAACATGTTTTACATACCATTCCATCTGGTATTTTCAGAAAGGATGTTGTCAACGTAATCGGCAACGGTGTTGTCATAGACCCCATTGTATTTGCCATAGAATTGGAAAAATTAGCACCTTTCAACATTGAACTCAACAAGCGCTTAATCATTTCCAAAAAAGCACATTTAATTTTACCTACGCACCGTTTGTTGGATGCAGCATCCGAACATGCCAAAGGATTGAAAAAAATTGGCTCAACCTTAAAAGGCATTGGTCCTACCTACATGGATAAAACCGGAAGAAATGGCCTCCGCATTGGGGATGTTTTCTTACCTAATTTCCGTGCTAAGTACGATGACTTAAAAGAAAAACATTTGGGAATCCTTTCTCATTATGCAGACTTCGAATTCAACATTGAAGAACTTGAGAAAGAATGGTTTGAAAAACTTGAAATCATAAAATCTCTTCCATGCATTGAAAGTGAACATTACCTAAATGCCGCGCTTAAAAACAACCAAAAAATTCTTGCCGAAGGCGCACAAGGTACCATGCTTGACATTGATTTCGGCACCTACCCTTATGTCACTTCATCCAACACAATCACAGCTGGAACCTGCACAGGTTTAGGTGTAGCACCTACCAAAATTGGAAAAGTCATTGGCATATTCAAAGCGTATTGTACCCGCGTAGGTTCAGGTCCTTTTCCAACAGAATTGCTTGACGAAACCGGTGAAGAAATGCGTGTGGAAGGAAGAGAATTCGGCTCTACCACGGGAAGACCAAGAAGATGTGGCTGGTTGGACCTTGTCCAATTAAAATATGCGATTATGATCAATGGCGTAACAGAACTTTGCATGATGAAAGCAGATGTACTAAGCATCTTCGATGAAATCAATGTTTGCGAAGCCTATGAAATCGATGGCGAACGCATCGAAGCCTTTCCTTACGATGTAGCCGAATTGGAAATAAAACCCATCTACAAACCGCTTAAGGGTTGGAAAAAAGACCTAACAGGACTTACTTCGTACAACGACTCACCCGAAGAACTTAAAGCGTACGTATCCTACCTTGAAACCGCACTTGAGACGCCCATTCACATGGTTTCCGTCGGTCCAGACAGGGCACAAACGCTAATGAAATAATGCTTTGAAGAAAAGTCTTGCCTTTCTTTTATTGGTTTTTCTTCACGTTTTCATAGGCAATGTCGTAGCTTATTCACAAGGCAAACTTGAACTTTTGCCAGGGTCAGAAAAAATTTATTTCGATAAAAACACCCAAACCCATCGACTGGTTGGAAATGTAGGTTTTACCTATCAAGGAAACACCATGTTCTGCGATTCCGCCCATTACAAAGAGAACCAAAAAATTGTCAAAGCCTTTGGAAATGTGCATATTACGAAAGATGACATAAACCTTTACTGTGACTCTATGTTTTATTCCGGCGCACAAAGATTTGCGAGGTTGTGGGGACATGTGAATGTGAGAGACAGTGAATACAAACTAACATCAGACTCAGCGGAATACGATTCCAAAACAGGAAAAGCGACCTATCGCAATTATGGAAAAATAGAAAATAGTTTGAACAAGGAAAAAATCACGAGTAAAGTTGGCTATTTCTATCCTGCAACACGGAGTTATTTCTTCAGTGGAAAAGTGAAATACGTCAAAGAGGACTTGACCATAACTACGGACACCTTACAATTTGCGTACGAAAAGCAAACCACCTACTTCTACGGTCCTACCCACATTAAAAACGACAGCATTCAAATTAAATGTGAGCGAGGCTATTACAACATCGAAAAGCAGGAAGGACAGCTGAGAAAGAATGTTGAAATCGCTCAAAAATACAGGCGAATTTACTGTGACACAGCTGACTACAAAGAAATTCACCAAGACTTTTTGGGACGAGGACATGTTCGCATATATGAAAACAACCATCACTTGGTACTTTTTGGCGATCGTTTTCAATCTCATAACACCAAGAGCGCAACCACCTTGAGCGGTCATGCCTTGGTCATTGAAACTGGACACAAAGACTCTTTATTTATCCACGCAGAGACCATTTACATGTTTGAAGACTCAACAAAAACAGAAAGAAACCTTTGCGCCAACCACAAGGTGAAGATTTTTTCCAAATCCATTCAAGCCATAGGAGATTCTGCGAACTACGCGAGCATGTCAGGAACCCTCGTATTGCAGAAGTTGCCCATTTTGTGGTCCAATTCAGGGGAATTGAAGGGCGATGAAATTCATATCTTCACCAAAGACAGCCTCATAGAAAA
Organism: Flavobacteriia bacterium; assembly: GCA_009924735.1. Lineage (GTDB taxonomy): Bacteria > Bacteroidota > Bacteroidia > Flavobacteriales_D > Crocinitomicaceae > UBA952. The sequence goes on from RFQZ01000007.1 coordinate 59,266, forward strand.
AGCAGAAGTCATTGGCCATGCCACAGCCATTTTAGAAGTTGAAAAAGGCCTTTACTACAACCAACTGTCTGGTAAAAACATTTTAGCGAGGTTCAAAAACAGCGAATTGAACAACGTAAAAGTAAACGGCAATGCGTGGACCATCTTTTACCCAGTGGATGAAGAAGCGAATGACACGTCGCTGGTTAAAAAGCGAATGGGAATGAATCGATTGTTTGCGTCAGAGCTATTGGTGTACCTGGACAGCGGGGAAGTTTCTCGCATAACCTATTTCGACAAGCCTGACGGAATTTTCTTTCCAATGGACAAGATTGATGCATCAGAAAAATACATCCAAGGATTTTCATGGTCCCCCATGCTACGCCCCAGAAATCCATGGGAAATGGTGCATTCCGACTAAAGAATCATCTCATCTTCTGAATCCAATCGAGAAACGCGTTGAATCCCTTCCAATTCCTGAAACTTTTGCATAAGCTGCTCAAGGTGCTCCGTATCGAAAACCATGACTTGGATCTTCCCTTCAAACACGCCGTCATGGGTATCAAAATGAATGCTTTTCATGTTTACTTTGTTTTCCTTGGAGATGATTTCGGTCAAACGATTCACCAGTCCAATTTGGTCTATGCCCACAATGCGGATGGCTGCCAAACGCTCTTCCATTTTCGCCGATTTCCAGATTGCCTTCATGCAGCGATAAGCATATTTTGACATCAGGTGAACAGAATTGGGACAATCGGAACGGTGAATTTTAATCCCTTGATTCAGGGTTATAAAGCCAAATACGTTGTCGCCAGGTATCGGATTGCAACAGTTTGCCAATTGGTAATCCAAGCCTTTAAAATCCTCCCCGATGTAAATAATGTCGTTTTTCGGGTCTATGCCCGTACCTTTTCCGGAGGGAAGTTCTTTGCCTTTTTTGAGCAATACTGAATCTTTCCTGGAGAGTTGCAACATGCCATTCAGGTCATCGATCTCCCTGATTTTGTTTAAATCAATTTTTCCTTTCGCTACGCGAAAATACAGTTCTGTCGCGCTTGAAATGCCAAAATATTTTTCTAAAAAGGTGATGTTTTCGCTGCAAACCTTGAGATTGAATTGCTTAAATTTTCTTTCCAAGGTTTCTTTCCCATCTTGCGCAATGGCTTTACGCTCCTCGTTTAAGGAGGATTTAATTTTTTGCTTCGCGCGGGCAGAAACGACAAATTTCAACCAATCCTCATTGGGTTTTTGTTTCGTGGATGTAATGATTTCAAGCTGGTCTCCATTTTGAAGTTGGTAACTCAAAGGCATCAAGCGGTTGTTCACCTTAGCACCTATGCACTTGTCGCCAATATCCGTATGTATATCATAAGCAAAATCCAGTATGGTAGAACCATTCGGAAGTACCCTTAACTCCCCTTTTGGGGTAAAGACATAAATTTCATAATTGAAGAGGTTTAATTTGAATTCATTGATAAAATCCAATGCGTTTGCATCTGAACTCTCCAACAAATCTCGCACTTCCGCAATCCAACGGTCAAATTTACTCTCGTCGTTTTTAGACTCCTTGTACTTGTAATGTGCGGCCAATCCTTTTTCGGCGACCTCGTCCATTCTTTTGGAGCGAATTTGAACTTCCACCCATCGTCCCTGAGGCGACATCACCGTAGTGTGAAGAGATTCATAACCGTTTGCCCTCGGAGTAGAAATCCAATCCCGTAAACGCTCTGGACTGGGCTGGTAAAAATCAGTAACAATGCTGTAAATCCGCCAACAATCTGTTTTCTCTTTATCAGATGGGGTATCTAAGATGATTCGTATGGCAAATACATCAAATACTTCTTCGAAAGGAATGTCTTTATGCTGCATTTTTCTCCAGATGGAAGAAATGGATTTCGTTCGTGCCTTGATGTCAAATTGATACCCTTGCGCATTCATCTCCTCACGTATGGGAGCTGTAAACCTCCTAATGAACCTAGACCTAACGTCTTGAGAGCTTTTCAACTTAGATTCAATTTCCTTAAAAATCTCAGGCTCACAGTACATCATAGACAAGTCTTCGAGTTCTGTTTTGACGGTGTAAAATCCAAATCGATGTGCCAAGGGAGCGTACAAAAAACGCGTTTCCGATGCTATTTTTAGCTGTTTATCCGGCTTCATGCTGGACAAGGTTCGCATGTTATGCAATCGATCCGCCAATTTAATCAGCACCACCCGGAAATCGTCTGAGATGGTAAGGATCATTTTTCGAAAATTCTCGGCTTGCACGGAAGCATTTTCATCGAAAACCTCCGGTATTTTAGTAAGTCCGTTGATGATTTTGGATATTTTGGGACCAAACATGTCCTCAATATCTACCAAAGTAATGTAGGTATCTTCCACGGTATCGTGCAATAAGGCACAAATAATGGCGGTACTGTCCAACCCCATCTCTTCGGCACAAATCCTGGCTACGTAAATGGGATGATAGATGTAGAGTTCTCCGGATTTCCTTCGCATGTCTTTATGCGCTTCCAAGGCCAAATCAAATGCTTTTCGGATTGCTTTGGTTTCCTCTTTGGAACGGTCCTTTACTGCACGCAGCAGTCCTTTAAAGGCAGAAAGAATTTCTAACCTTTCTTTTTCGATGTCAAAAGCATTGGAAGGAATTGGACTATTCATCAATGGCGGGCAACAATTGGGTAGATACTTCGCCAAATCCCAACCTCACTTGGTCATTCACACAAAATCCTTTCATGATTACCGTATCGAAATCCTGGATAAACTTCCTTTCTGTACCGTTTGACATTTTCAATGGTTTTGTACCTTTCCAAGCCAACTCCAACATAGAACCATAGGAATCCGGTGTAGAACCTGAGACGGTACCCGATCCCATTAAATCCCCACAACGAACGTTACAGCCGTTTACCGTGTGATGCGCCAATTGTTGTGACATGTTCCAGTACATATACTTAAAGTTCGATGTACAAACTTTATCAGGCGTACTTTCTTTGGGCTGAATGTACACTTCCAACTGAATGTCGTAGGATTTTTTACCTTCAAATTTCAAATAATCCAATACAGGTGGACTTTGTACCGGAGAAGACACTTCAAAGGGTTTAAGTGCATCCAAGGTAACAATCCAAGGAGAAACAGAGGACGCGAAATTTTTTCCTAAAAAAGGCCCCAGTGGAACATACTCCCACTGTTGAATGTCGCGGGCAGACCAATCGTTAAACAAGCAGAGCCCAAAAATAAAATCTTCCGCTTCATCGGCAGAAATCGAATGTCCCAGTGGTTTACCCGGAAAGGTGAAAAAACCCATTTCCAACTCAAAATCTACCCTTTGGGAAGGACCAAACACCGGAATCTCTGCACCTTCTGGTTTCGTTTGTCCTTTTGGTCTGTGAATGGAAACCCCAGATTCTACAATGGAGCTTGCACGACCATGGTAACCCACTGGCATCCATAACCAATTTGGAAGCAACGCATTGGCTGGGTCACGAAACATCATTCCCACATTGGTTGCGTGCTCTTTACTGGCATAGAAATCCGTGTAATCTCCAATTTTAATTGGCAAACACATGCGTACGTCTGAAGCAGAATGAATGGCCATGGATTGATCTGCTTTCGAATCTTGTAGCCCGAGGTAGGTCCCACAAAACACTTCAGAAATACGGTTTCTCAAGGCTGAATTTGCGACCTTTCCTTTTTCTATCATGGAATTTAAGGCATCTGAACTAAAATCCCCTAAGTGGAATCCTAAGTCCGACAAGTAGCCCAATTCAAAGAGTTTACTTAAATCAATGACATGATCCCCAATTCTTGTAGCTACAAAGGACGCCCCTGCTTCCATTTCCGCTACGCCAAAAGGAATGTTTTGAATGGGAAAATCAGTAGCATCAGGCATTGACAACCACGTTCGTAAGTTGGGATTATTGGCAGAAATCATATTGAAAAAATTAAACGTTAAACCTAAAGTGCATGATGTCGCCATCTTCTACGATGTATTCCTTCCCTTCCACCTTGAATTTTCCTGCGTCTTTAACGGCAGATTCAGAGCCTAAGGTGACAAAATCGTTGTATTTCATTACTTCTGCGCGAATAAATCCTTTTTCGAAATCTGTATGAATGACGCCGGCTGCTTGTGGGGCGGTAGAACCTTTGTGCAAAGTCCAAGCGCGCACTTCCTTTACACCTGCTGTAAAGTAGGTTTGTAAATTGAGCAACGCATACGCTGAGCGAATCAATCTATTTACACCAGGCTCGTCTAAGGCCAACTCATCTAAAAACATTTGACGTTCTTCGTAGGTCTCTAATTCCGATATATCTGCTTCAATTTTCGCCCCGATTATAATCACTTCGGCGTTTTCAGAAGCCACAGCTGCCTTCACTTTCTCAACGTATTGATTTCCGGTTTTAACAGAATTTTCATCCACATTACAGACGTACATCACAGGTTTTGAGGTAATCAAATTAAATCTTTTGATCACATCCATTTCTTCCTGAGAAAATCCCAATGCCCTGGCCGAAAGCCCTTTTTCCAAACCTTCTTTAATCTTTAGCGCGAGCTCATTTTCTTTCAACGAGTCTTTATCTCCGGATTTAATAACCCTTGCCAAGCTTTGAATTTTCTTTTCGATGGTATCCAAATCTTTCAATTGCAATTCGATGTCGATGATTTCCTTGTCTCGAATGGGATCAACGCTTCCATCTACGTGGATGATGTTTCCATCGTCAAAGCAACGAAGCACATGTAAAATGGCATCGGTTTCTCGGATATTGGCGAGGAACTGATTTCCGAGGCCTTCACCTTTGGAGGCTCCTTTCACCAATCCTGCAATGTCTACAATCTCCATGGTTGCAGGCATTACCCTTTCAGGGTTTACGATGGTTTCCAAGGCTTCCAACCTAGGATCTGGGACAGAAATGGTCCCAATGTTAGGTTCAATGGTACAAAACGGGAAATTCGCCGCAGCGGCTTTCGCGTTTGATAAACAGTTAAAAAGGGTTGATTTGCCAACATTTGGCAGGCCCACAATTCCACACTTCAAAGACATAAATGGCTCGTTTTAAACTTTCCAGAATTATTCGACATTCACAAATAATCCATAATATTACGCAAATTTAAGAAATTAAATCATGTCTAATCACAAGCGCTGCCTATTCGTTTCCATCCTGATTTCAGGCTACTTTTTAACCCAGTTTTACGCACAAGATTCTTTGATGCTTAGGCGGATTTATACGGAAGCTTTGGTGAATGGAAAGTCCTACGAAGACCTACGTTCGTTATGCAAAGACATCGGTCCGAGGCTCTCGGGATCATCAGAAGCAGAAATGGCCATTCGCTGGGGTGAACGTGCAATGAAAAAATACAATTTCGATACCGTTTACCTTCAGCCCATCGAAGTACCGCATTGGGAACGCGGGAATCCAGAAAGTGCATGGATAGAACTAAAGAATGGAAAGCTTGAAAAAGTAAACCTTTGCGCCTTGGGTGGCTCCATTGGTACAGAGGGTTTATTGGAAGGCGAAATTGTAATGTTCAACCATTTGGACTCACTAAAAAAGGCAAAAAGAAGCGAAGTTGAAGGAAAGATTGTTTTCATCAACCAACCGATGAATCCTGCAGAAATAACCACTTTCAAAGCGTATGGTGCCTGTTACCCCATTCGCGGCAATGGCGCGGTCGAGGCGTCAAAACTAGGCGCAAAAGCAGTGATTATTAGGTCCTTGGGGTTGCCCATCGACGAGTTCCCTCACACAGGAAGCATGCATTATGAGGAAGGCATCCCGAAAATCCCGGCCGCTGCCATCTCTACACTAGACGCGGAGAAAATGGCTGAATTGGCAAAAGCGAAATACCTTAAAAAGTTCATGATGGAAATGGATTGTCGCAATTTCCCAAACCAACCCTCCTTCAATGTCATTGGTGAAATTAAAGGCAAAAAATCCAATGAGGTCATCAGCATGGGTGGACATTTGGATTCCTGGGACCAAGGCGAAGGGGCGCATGACGATGGTGCGGGAATCGTTCATTGTTTGGAAGCGCTTCGCATTCTAAAAACTTTGAAATACAAGCCACAGCATACCCTTCGCGTGGTGTTTTTCATGAACGAAGAAAATGGAAACATGGGCGGAAAAACCTATGCAACCTGGGTGAAATCGAAAGGAGAAAAACACATCGCTGCGCTGGAAAGCGACCGAGGAGGGTTCACCCCAAGGGGATTTGGTTGTGATGGCAAGGACAGTTTATTCAAGGAATTTTTGAAGTGTGAAGAACTCTTCAAGCCCTACGACTTACACATTTGGGAGAAAGGTGGCGGAGGCGTGGACATTGGTCCATTGAAAAATGAATTCCCTGACATCACCTTATTTGGTTTCATACCGGACTCACAGCGCTACTTTGATTTTCACCATGCAGACAGCGATGTTTTCGAGAACGTAAACAAGCGTGAGCTCGAACTGGGAGCAGCAGCCATCGCTTCGATGGTCTACCTAATGGACAAACATTTATTTCACTGATTTCTCCCTGTAGGAACGAACGGAAGGACATTGTTCAAATTCCTTGTTGAAACTTTTCAATTCCTCAGGGGTCATTTCATCCGTATATTTATGACATTCTTGGAAAGCTTTGTCCTTATTTTGCTTTTCCATAATCTCTAAAATCTTTAGCGGTTCTTGGTTTGCTTTCCGTACGTCTTCAGACGCTTTCACAAAAACATCAGCACAGTCACAAACCTTTGATTTACATGCAGATAAAGCAAGAAGCAATACTGCGAAAATTAAACTTATCTTTTTCATTTATTTGCCAGCTTCTAAACGATCTTCCGTTGTTTTTGAAATCGCTGATTTTTCAATGCGAATTTTACTTCCTTCTGAATTAATCAATACCGTACTGTCTGCAACTTCTAAAATTTTACCATGGATGCCACCGATGGTTACGATTTTATCGCCTTGTTTGATTGATTCTCTAAACTTTTTTAGTTCTTTTTGCTTTTTCATGTTCGGACGAATCATAAAAAAATAAAAGATAACGATCATCACAACGATCATTAACACTGACTGAATTGAACTTCCTCCTCCCATAATTTCTCTTTTGTTTGTTTATTTAATTTTAGCTTTTATCATCAAAACATGTGTTGATGGTTCTGTATTGGTTAAAATGGTAACCGATTTCACAATGCTTTTTGAATGTGCGTTGGCGGTGTTCACCTTGGCTACAATTTTAGCTGACTTCCCTGGAGCAATCGGTTTTTCGGGCTTACTCGCAAGCGTGCAAGAGCAAGAGGGACGAACCTCTCCAAAAACCAAGGGATGGTCACCTGTATTTTTAACTACGAAAACCGCTTTAATTTCTTCGCCTTTCACAATGGTTCCCGCGTCGAAAGTTTCATTGACTTCCAGCGTTGTTTTTTCACCCACCTTTACCGGTCCTCCTTCATTCGTACAAGCGAACAAAAATAATACTGATGCTATATAAAAGTACTTTTTCATAATCAATTTATAAGTCCCCTACCTATTTTCACAATTTTCTTCTCAGCGGTCAGTTTTTCAACGGCTTTATCCAAAATTCCGTTGATAAAGATATTGCTTTTTGGCGTGCTATAATATTTTGAGATTTCAATGTATTCATTTATGGTCACTTTCGTGGGAATGCTGTTAAAATAAATCAACTCAGTCAACCCCATTTTAATCATCAACATGTCCATTTTCGCTATTCTGTCTGCCTCCCAATTCTTAGCCAAGTCCGTCACCAAATCTTGATGCAATTGATCGTGAAGAATGGTTTTAAGCAATAAATCCTTTACAAAGGTCGCTTCATCTTCCTCATCTTTATACAAAGGCAAGGGTTCAAACGGTTCACCTTCTTTCAATGTTTTCAATGATTTGAGCACCATTGTACAACAGAGGTCTAGGTCATCCATCCAATAGACACTTTTTTCATCGAAGAAATGATAGAGCAACTCAGAATTTGCAATTTGTTCTTTAAAAAACTGAATGGCAAAATTTCGGTCTGTTTCAAAATCGGATTTCTCATCGTTGAGATAGAGGGTATACACCTCCGACTCAAGAACAACCAAAAACATTTTTCGAAACATTTCTTGCGCTTCTACCCCCGTCCAATTGACTTTTCGTTTTTTACCTATTTCTTTTAACGGTGATGAATTTTCCAATTCACGGAAAACTGCATTGTTGACAAATTTTAGGTTTGGATGAAGGTCTTCTTCGGTGGGACGCATCTTCCTTTTTTTGTCTTCGATTTTATTTTCAGCTGCGCGCTTCATTTCATCAAAGGTTAGCAGGAGAAAAACGTACATGTCATATAACCGATCCAATGAAACCGCCAGTTCCTTTTCTGCATTCAAAGGATTAGAAGAATTGCTTTGATGAAAAGCGTAAAGAAGTTGGAGTACTTTAATACGAAGATGCCTTCTGTTCAGCATATTAATGGGCTAAATTAAGGCTACCTTTCGCTTCGATGCGCTCTTCTGCCATTCGGTTGGCAATGCTAAACGTCGGCGTCTGTTCGTCCTTAGACCGCTGTAAAATGGTATGAATGGTCGCGTATATTTCTTCTGCTTTCTTATGTGCCCAATCGAGCGACAAACCGGAGACTTCTGAAAAGCAATTGATCACTCCACCTGCATTCAGGGCGTAATCTGGGGCATATAAAATTCCTTTTTGCATTACTTCAAGGCCATGCTTATTTTCATCAGCCAATTGATTGTTGGCCGCACCTGCGATGATGCTGCAAGTTAACCTAGACAATGTATCGTCGTTTATGGTAGCTCCCAACGCACAGGGTGCATAAATATCCATGGGAACATCGTAAATGTCATTTGGCGCAACCACTTCCGCACCATAGGTATTGGCGACATTTCTCAATGTTTCTTCGAAAATATCCGTAATAATTACTTTCGCACCTTCTTGTGTCAAATGTTTTACGAGGTACTCCCCTACATGTCCTACACCCTGAACCGCAACTCTTTTTCCTTGCAAAGAATCGCTTCCAAATTGCATTTTCGCACAGGCTTTCATCCCCATGTAAACGCCGTAAGCGGTAACCGGTGATGGGTCGCCACTTTTACCTGGCAAACCAACTACATACTTTGTTTCTTTGCTTACTTGCACCATGTCAGCTGGAGATATCCCCACATCTTCTGCTGTAATGTATTTTCCTGCCAACCCATTAACGAATTGACCGAATTTCTGAAAGAGGGCGTCTGATTTCATGGTATGGGAATTCCCAATGATTACCGCTTTACCTCCCCCTAAGTCCAATCCTGAGATTGAATTTTTATACGACATTCCTCTCGACAAGCGCAAAACATCTCTCAATGCTTCCGCCTCCGTTGCGTATTGCCACATTCGGGTACCGCCAAGCGCAGGACCTAATACCGTGTTATGCACGGCGATGATTGCTTTTAAACCTGTTTTGGAATCGTTGCAAAAAAGAACTTGTTCATGCCCCATGGTGGACAATTGAACCAAAATACCGTTCTCAATAAAAACATCTTGAATTGAATCTGTTTTAGACATGCATCCTTTTTTTGAATTCGATTTGCAATCGAAATTGTACCTTTGTACTTCTTTTGCTCGGCAAAAATAGAAAATTATCCCAATGAAGTCACTTCGCAGTTTGAATAAATATTTCCTTCGTTACAAATGGAGGCTATTGTTAGGAATTATTTTCACCGTGGTGAGTAACTATTTCGGTGTAAAGATGCCTAAATTCATCCAAGAATCAATAGATTCCTTACAATCGGGAGGCATTGACCCAAACATCAACGATGCCCTTTGGATTTCTTTTCAAATGGGCATGCTTTACATCGCATTATCCGCAACCAAAGGTTTTTTCCTTTTCCTAATGCGACAAACCATCATCGTAATGTCGAGATACGTTGAATTCGATTTAAAAAACGACATTTTTGGGCATTACCAAATTTTAGATGCAGCCTTTTACAAGAAGAATAGAATTGGGGATTTAATGAATCGGATTTCGGAAGACGTGGGTCAAGTGCGGATGTACGTGGGCCCAGGGGTTATGTATACCATCAACTTGGTCGTACTTACCGTGCTAAGCATCACGCAAATGATTCAAATCAATGCGAAGTTAACGGCATTTGCCCTCTTACCCCTGCCCTTAATGTCGTTCATCATTTACAAGGTTTCGAACAAGATCAACAAAGCGAGTAAGCTAACGCAAGAAGCACAGTCAAACATTTCAACCATTGCCCAAGAATCCTTTGCAGGAATTCGCGTAATCAAGGCTTACAATCAAATTTTTCCAACCTTTTCAAAACTTGAGAGTGCTTCCAATGAATACAAATTACGAAGTATGAAACTGGTCTTTATCAATGCACTTTTCATGCCTACCATCATGTTTTTAATCGGATTAAGTACGTTGGTGGTCATTTATGTGGGAGGGCTCCTCACCGGTGAAAAAGCATTGTCACTCGGAAGCATTGTCGCCTTTCTCTTTTACGTCAACAATTTAACATGGCCCTTCGTCTCCATTGGATGGGTTACCTCCATCATCCAACGTGCAGCAGCCTCTCAAAAACGGATCAATGAATTTCTGGACCAAACCCCCATCATTACCAATCCCTCCACAAAAGCTTTTAACCTAAAAGGCAAGGTTCAATTTAAAAATGTTTCATATACCTATGAAAACACAGGCATTGAGGCATTAAAAAATGTTTCTTTTACAATTGAAGCGGGCAGTACTTTTGGCATCTTAGGCAGGACAGGAAGTGGAAAATCTACCCTACTTTCCATGATACAACGGCAAGTAGACCCTACCCATGGCGAAATTCGGATTGACGACCTGCCACTTCAAACGATCAATTTAGTGGATTACAGAACGTCGACTTCCATTGTTCCTCAGGAAGTATTCCTTTTTTCAGACAGCATAAAAAACAATGTTTTATTTGGAACCGAAAGAAAATGCAGCAATGAAGAAATCATCAGCTACCTGAAGAAAGCACACGTATGGCATAACATCGAAGAATTCCCCCAACAATTGGACACGCAGTTAGGGGAACTTGGGGTGAATCTAAGCGGAGGACAAAAACAGAGAATCAGCATAGCAAGGGCATTGATTCGCGAACCAAAAATGATGTTGTTGGATGATTGTTTATCCGCAGTTGACACTGAAACAGAAGAGATTATACTTCACAACTTAAATAATAACAATAAGAATGTCACGAAGGTTTTGGTGAGCCATCGAATTTCTACGTTGCGAAATTGCAATGAAATCATTGTGTTGGACAAAGGGGAAATCATCGAACATGGTACCCACGTTTCATTGATGGAACAAAAAGGGGCGTATTACGAAACCTACCTCATGCAACTTCAAGAAGAAACGAAGGAATAAAGATGAAAAGAATCGGTTTGTTGTCTGATACCCATGGGTATTTAGATCCTAAAATCTACACCTATTTTGAAGCGGTTGACGAGGTATGGCATGCGGGTGACATCGGAAGCATAGAAGTATTGGACGAATTGCGAAAATTCAAACCTACAAGGGCTGTTTATGGAAACATCGACAACCATGTGATTCGAATGGAAAGCGAAGCTACAGAAGTTTTTGAAATCGAAGGACTAAAGGTTTGCATGACGCACATTGCCGGTAGGCCTGAAAGAATTGTCCCAGAGGCCTTGGAATCCATTCAAAAGCACAAGCCAGGTTTGTTTATTTGTGGACATTCCCACATTGCTTTGGTAAAATTTGAACCCAAACACCAAATGATGTGGATGAACCCAGGCGCTTGTGGAATCAAGGGCTTTCATAAAATCCGAACGGTTTTTAGATTCGTTGTCGACGCAGGAAAATGCAAAGAACTTGAGGTTATTGAGTTTTCGGAGCGCTATCCGAGTGAAACCTTGAAATAAATTGGGATAATTCGATCATTTCTTGGTTGCCATCGACCATGTTTCTCAATGCGATGGTCCCATTGTTTAGCTCATCTTCCCCTAAAATTGCCACCCACTTCACCTTGCGGTCATTGGCATATTTCATCTGCTTCTGAATTTTCACATTCGAAGGATACACTTCACTTGAAAATCCTAATTTTCTTAACTGCATACAAAGGGATTGGCATACGTCCGTCTCCTTTTCACCAAAATTCAAAAACAACACATCCAAGTCGGAATTGAGTGCTTCCGGAAAAAGCTGTAAGGTTTCCATAATGTCATAGATGCGATCTGCACCAAAGGAAACACCCACGCCCGACAGTCCTTTGAGTCCAAACAATGCCGTTAAATCATCGTACCTTCCACCGCCACAAATGCTACCCATTTGAACCCCATGCGCCGATACTTCGAGGATGGCTCCAGTGTAGTAATTCAACCCCCTTGCCAGGGTCACATCCAACATTACTTCTCCTTTTTGAAGTGGGAATTGTTTAATTTTCTCGTGGATGAACTTCAATTCCTCTAAACCTTCCAAGCCAACGGATGAAGAGGCGAGAAAACGGGTTAAGTAGCCTACGCGGTCATCAAAATCACCTTGCAAGCTAAAAAGGGGTGTGATTTTCTCGATGGTACCTTCGGAAAACCCTTTGTCTTTAAGCTCTTGCACGACGCCTTCCTCCCCTATTTTATCCAATTTATCTAAGGAAACTGTAATTTCAACAATTCGGTTTGTTTCGCCACATATTTCAGCAATGCCTGCCAATATCTTGCGGTTGTTAATTTTGAGGGTAAATCCTGGTAAATTCAATTCGGTCAACACTTCATCAACGATGTGCAATAAATCCACTTCATGCCAAAGGGAATCGCTACCTACCACATCGCCATCACACTGAAAAAACTCTTGGTACCTCCCGTGTTGCGGTCTGTCTGCGCGCCAAACGGGTTGTATTTGATACCTTTTGAAAGGAAAAGTCAAACTGTTTTGGTGTTGCACTACAAACCTGGCAAAAGGCACCGTGAGGTCATATCGAAGTGCTTTTTCGGAAAGTGAATTTGCAAATTTTGGAAGGTTGTTTTCTTGAAGCGCGCTTAAATCCGCCTTTTTCATTTTCTCCCCTGAGTTCAGAATGCGAAAAATCAATCGATCTCCTTCTTCGCCATACTTCCCCATTAACGTTGACGAGAGTTCAAAACTTGGAGTTTCAATGGGAAGAAAACCATGCAATCGAAATGCCTTGCGAATGCAATCAAAAATATAATTTCTTTTAATTACATCTGAAGGAAGTAGGTCTCTGGTACCCTTAGAAATGCTTGGTTTTTGACTCATACTTTAATTTGGTTGTATAAATCCAGCAACACGCCATCTGACAATCCCATTTTGGGGACAAAAATCTCCTCCACACCAAGTTGTTCAATGATGCTCGAATAGATCTCAATGGCAGGAACGATAACATCTGCGCGGTCTTGTTTGATTTTATACTTAAAAATTCGCTCTTCTATGCTTAAAAGTAATAAATCCGATTTCAATTGATTCATTTGCCGCAGTTTCACTGACTCCATGTCATGAAGGTCAAGAATTTTGTGAACGCTGCTGATGTTTCCTCCGGTACCGAAGATTTTCTGCGGGTGATGGATAAGTACTTCGGATTGAATCCAGTTTTTCATGTCCTGAATTTCGGATTCTTCTACCTTTCCCTTTAGGTAACGAACCGTACCAATTTGAAACGACCGAGCGATGTGAACTTCGTTTTGGCAAAAAAGCGTAATTTCCGTACTTCCTCCCCCAACATCTATCAACAAGAAATCACCGACCATCTGGGGCATTAATTCAAAATTCAGGTAGACAAATTCGGCTTCTTCTTTTCCTGTGATGACCTCAAGGTTCATCTTGACCTCTTTCTTTATGCGTTGAAGGATTTTCTTTGCATTTTCGGAATCCCTCATTGCAGAGGTCGCAACTGCACGGTAGATGGAAACGTTGTAAAAGTTCAATACAGCCTGAAACGTATGGAGTCCTTGGATCAACTTCTCAACTTTTTCATCGCTTATTCTTCCCACCTCAAAAACATCTTCTCCTAAACGAACAGGCAGACGTAAGTATGCTATTTTGGCGAGGTTTTTTCTACCATTCACCTGGGTTATGTCCGCGATTAGCACACGCATTGCATTGGACCCAACATCAATTACACCTAGTTTCATTGGTTGCAAATTTAGAAATTCAACCTTACTTATTTACATTTGGTCCTGAAAATCAAATTTTGGACAAACTTAACCTTCATTTCAAAAACAAAGAAAAGCCATATTCGGGGTGCTTTTTAATTTCGGACCCCTTTGAAAACGATGCCTTTTTTGAAAGATCTTTGGTGTTCTTGTGTGAACACAACAATGAAGGCTCTTTCGGCTTTGTACTAAACAATCCTCTGGACTTGGGGCTTTCGACGCTTTTGAATTCTGATGAATTTCCTGAAGACCCCGTTTATGTCGGAGGACCTGTAGCTGCCAACCAACTTTTTTACCTCCACGATGCCAAGGAACCCATGGGAGAGTATTTTGATTGTGAAAATGGAATTTATTTCAGCGGTGACATCGACAACTTGAAAGAACAATTTGTGAGGCATAAAGGACTTCCATTTCACACAAAATTCTTTATTGGGTATTCGGGATGGTCGGCAGGTCAGCTCGAAGGCGAGATTGAAAGCTTGGCATGGATTGTTGCCAAAAATATCCCAATGGATTTTATTTTCGAGACGGAAACAACAAGTTTGTGGAGAAAATGCATGGAGTTACAAGGGCCGAAATTTTCAATGATTGCCAAATTCCCAAAAAATCCACAAGAAAACTAAGTAAACACTTCCATAACCGAGGATTTAACCCTACATTTGCGCCCACTTAAAAGTCGGTATTCGGAAGACCGACCATTTTTAACCCCTTTCATTCGCCCGAATCGTTTGAAATACAATACATTAAAGCCTCATGGCAAATAATTCTAAAGCAACGCAGGGTACTGCGGATTTTGACTGGGAAGCGTTATCGCTCGATGGTTACACACTTGCGGAACGTTCTGAAATGTCCGACAAGTACGAAAAAACCCTAACTTCAATCAACGAAAGAGATGTGATTCAAGGAACGGTTGAGATGATTAACAAAAAAGAAGTCATCGTTAACATTGGTTACAAATCAGAAGGCGTTATCGCGGCGAATGAATTTCGCTACAACCCAGACCTTAAGGTGGGTGACATCGTTGATGTTTATGTAGAAATTCGTGAAGATAAAACAGGTCAACTTGTTGTTTCTCATAGAACAGCAAGAATGCACAGCGCTTGGTTGCGTGTAAACGCAGTATTGAAAAGCGGAGAAGTAATTACCGGATTCGTAAAATGCAGAACAAAAGGTGGTTTGATCGTAGATGTTTTTGGCATCGAAGCATTCCTTCCTGGTTCGCAAATTGACGTCAAACCGATTCGTGATTACGATATTTACGTTGGTAAAAACATGGAATTCAAAGTTGTGAAAATCAATGAAGAATTCAGAAACGTAGTTGTCTCTCACAAAGCGTTGATCGAAGCAGAAATTGAAGAGCAGAAAAAACAAATCATCTCAGGATTAGAAAAAGGACAAATTTTGGAAGGTATTGTGAAAAACATTACTTCTTATGGCGTCTTTATCGACCTTGGTGGTGTAGATGGATTGATTCACATTACAGATTTATCTTGGGGACGTGTTGCACATCCTGAAGAGATGTTGGAATTGGATTCAAAAATCAATGTGGTTATTTTGGACTTCGATGACGACAAGAAAAGAATTGCACTTGGATTGAAACAATTGCAACCACATCCATGGGATTCTTTGGATGAGAACCTTAACGTTGGCGATAAAGTCAGTGGTAAAGTGGTTGTCATGGCAGATTACGGTGCTTTCATTGAAATCGCAGCAGGCGTTGAAGGTCTGATTCACGTTTCTGAAATGAGCTGGTCTCAACACCTTAGAAGCGCACAAGATTTCTTGAAAATTGGAGATCCAGTTGAAGCAGTAATCTTAACCTTAGACCGCGACGAACGCAAAATGAGTTTAGGCATCAAACAATTAATGCCAGATCCATGGAGCCAAATCGATGAAAGATATGCCGTTGATTCTCGTCACAGTGCGAAAGTGAGAAACTTTACAAACTTTGGCGTATTTGTAGAATTGGAAGAAGGTGTAGACGGATTGATCCACATCTCCGACCTATCTTGGCAAAAGAAAATCAAACATCCTTCTGAATTCTGTAAAGTGGGTGACATCCTAGATGTTGTTGTTATGGAAATTGACCGTGACAACCGAAGAATTTCCTTAGGTCACAAACAGTTGGAACAAAATCCATGGGATGTGTTTGAATCTACTTTCGCGGAAGGTTCAATTCACCAAGGCACCATCATCGATATGAAAGATAAGTCAGGAATCGTTTCTCTTCCTTACGGTGTAGAAGGCATCTGTCCTGCGAAACACTTGAAGAAAGAAGATGGATCCCTTGCCAAAATCGAGGAAGTTTTGGATTTCAGAGTGATTGAATTCAATAAAGATTCGAAAAAAATCGTCGTTTCCCATACACGTACTTTTGAAGAAGGCGAAGAGATTGCTCCAGCGCCAGCAAAAGCAGCGAAAACAGCGAAAAAACCTGTTGGAAACGCGACAGACCAAGCCGTTAAAGCAATCAACCAAAACAATGAGAAATCTACTTTGGGTGACCTAGATGCTTTGGCAGGATTGAAAGAAAAAATGGACAAAGCAAAATAAGCGATGTAAATACGTTGAAAAGAGGTCTTCGGACCTCTTTTTTTTTTGCTTTTAGCACGTTGGTAAAGCTCGCTTTGACAACAGAAAAAAAGCAAAAAAGAAAGATTGCGACATAGGAGCAAGCTAGCTTTTCAATGTTTTGAAGCATACCCCTTCTTTAGCTACTAGAAGGAAGACCAAGAATCACATAAAGCAACTGGATTTGAGCGAACGTGATTTAAAGATATTTAAGCAGCCAATAATTTAAAACGCATAGGAGATTTATTAGATGGGTTTTCGCTAGCGAAAAGTGAATAATTGATTTGACCTTAAAATCATTATTCCTTGATTAGCTTTTGTTGCACAATATTCCCTTTATCGAATTTGACTAAAACAAAATACAATCCTGCATCTAAATTTTCTACTGAAATATTTTCTAAAGAAGTTAAACTCATTAAAAGATTGCCGTTGATGTCAAGTATTTCAATTAATTCGACGTTCAACCCATTGTTTTGAATATGTAATTCATTTTTTGTTGGGTTTGGATATATTACAATTGAGGAATTATCGTTAGCCAATTCAGAAGTTCCTAACCAAGCAGGTTCAATTCCGGTTGTGAAAACATGGAGTAATTGTTTATTCACTACCCATAAATTCCCCAAGGTATCTAGTTCTATCCCAACACCATCATTAAATACAATCGGTGTATTCTGATCATCATAAATTGTCCAGGTTTTGAGGCTGCGATTTAGAAAACCGATTTTTTTCGGTGGATTCAAAATGCCGAATTCGCCAAAAACCGCCCAGATATTATGGTTTTGGTCTATTTCAAACTCTTTAATAATGAGATCTGTGGGCATGTTGATAGAATTATTTGGCGTTATCGTATCAACGAATGAATTACCCACTGCCAAAGAAATACCTAAGTCCCCTGATTTATAAAGGGTGTCTGAATAGTTAGAAAATTTCATGTGATACGTCTGATTTTCAAGCATGAATGGAATGGTGTCCGCATTGTACATTGTAGGCATTCCATTTTGAAAATGAAATAATGCACCTTGGTCAACTCCTGAAGTTGCCCAATGATTTCCGTTTTTGGATTCGATCCTTCTCAGATAACTAACATTACCTAATTGAGAACCTTGAGGATGATTTACCAAGTAGTTTTCATTTATTCTAGCACACCAAATGGTATCATCATCTGAAGATAAATGAACGCCATCTACACCATTTGGAATGGTACTCCAGTTGGAGCCATCGTAATTGACTAAGCCAAAATAACGATCAATTAAGACCGTTCGTGTCGGCGTAAACGTGATATCTTCAAACGCATAATAACCTTGTAAAGTAGGTTCGTTTCCGTCATTAAAAACGGTAAATTGACCGTTGTTTGCTAAGCGAAAAATATTTGTTTCTTGAGCAAACCATAAGGAGTTGTCATATGGATTGATCTTGAATTGTTTATACGGAAATCCAAAAGATGACCAATAGTAATAGGGGTGAAAAATATTAGCATTGTAAGTATGCCAACTTTGTGCTTGCCCGAAATTAGAAATAAGTAATGCTAAGAATATAATAACATTTTTCATAGTTTCATCCATTTTTTTGTTATACTTTTTGCATTCTGCCCTGAAAATTTAACTAGGTAAACCCCAGTCGATAAATTTGTCGCGTTGATTGAATTAATTTTATTTGCGGGTTGTAAATTTTTTAAATACATTAATTGTCCAGAAAGATCAAAAATTTCGAGTCGTCCCTCATTCTGTAACTTATCAAATATAATATTTAATTCTCCATTTGACGGGTTTGGATAAATTTTAAAATCCTGACTAAATATTTCATCTGTTGTAAGCAGTGTGTCAAAAGGAGGGTTTTCTGCGTAACACGGAAAATCATATCGATCAATCGTTGTATCCTTTATATAAAGACTAAAAGCCATATTCAATGTATCTATATTTGGATTAATTGGGTACCAAAAATCCAAATTTATTGGTTCAAACACATTATCTTCAATTTGCCCCGTATGTTTTTTAATGAAATGATAATAATAACCACTTAATAAAATAGTAGAGTTGTTAATTATTGTGTCAATAAAGCAATACGGCTCAATTCTGAAAGTGTCCGGACGTGACACCCAATGGTATTGACTGGTTAGGCCTATTAGTTCTAAACTTCCGACTGTATCCGAAATAAAGCCTAACGAATTTGTTTCACTGTGTCTTATCCATGTATCCAATAATTCTGTACTTGGTAGGATATAAGGGCTAATATCATATTCTAAAACATATTTTCTTCGTTCAACTTTATAGTCTTTCTGTAATTCCAATGGAAATTGAGAACCCAACGGCCCCCCATAGGCCTGATTTAGAGGTTTGTTCAAATGCAAAGAAATAGTATCTATTTCTGCTAGATGAATAGATGTATTAGGTTCATTTGGATGCACAATTTGTAAAGTGGGAAAATCAATCATTTTTAAGGCTTCAAGCGCGTCAAGCCTTCCAAATCCAGTTGAGTCGTCATATTCTTCAGAAACATAAGGATTAACATCAGTTGCTGATTTTTGTAATATATATTCAACATCAGCGGGATCCAAATTAATATTTGAATAACACGGCTTATTGTAATGACTCAGTAATAAAGCGGCCACGCCAGTTGCATGGGGAGCGGAAGCAGAGGTGCCATTAAAAACTCTATAGTAACCATAAATATTTGTGTTTGGTAAGTTGGAACTTCGAGTTGATACAACATTTGATCTAGAACCAGGTGCGATAATATCTAAATTTAGTCCGATGGGTGATTTATAATTCTCCCCAACATCTGTGTTATTGGGGGCTACAAGTCTTTTTCCATCAGTACCGGATGCGCCAACAGTAATCATCCATGAATCATCAAATTTCTGAGGGTATCTATTATTTGGAAACGATTGATCTAATGTTGGATTCATATCCAAATTATTTCCTCGGGAAACTACATTGACAACACCATTTTGTAATGAAAACAAAAAAGATTCCCGACATAAATTACAAAAGGGTGTTTCTAAAATTGGCTCCCAATTGAGTGTGTCTCCTGGTAAATTTTCCCATGTTGGGATAAATCTCGGAGAAGTATAAACCTTATAACTATAGCTGTGATTTCCAATATGGATACCATATCCGGATGTATGATTCCAATATGAATTGGTATTAGGAACTAAGCCTGGATTCGGACTAAAATTCCAATTGTAATATGAACCAACGGAACGCGCTGCATCAATAATAGCTTGAGAAAAATTCTCTGGCGTTCCTCCAGCAGTTATTCCTAAGCTAAAATCAAGAAGACTTACTCCAGTTGTATCAATGCCATTTCCTCCTGCTATCCCAGCAATACCAATGTGATTATTTCTTTTAGCACCAATTATTCCAGCAACCAGCGTCCCATGCCCTTTCAAATCTTGTCCAAAAGAGTAATAGCCATTTCCTAAAGAATCTATGACAAAATCATCGTAATATGCGTGCCCTGTAAGTACCTGTAAATCCTCATGACTTGAGTCAATGCCAGAATCAAAAACCCCAACTTTAATAAACCTTTTTCCGGTTTCAATATTCCATGCATTACTATCCAAGTTAATACCAATATTTGGACTAGAAAAATCATATAAAGATTCCTGATAATGGAATAATGAATCGTTAGGTATGTCTTCAAAAAACAACTCCATTGGCGGATCCACATAAATTACAAAAGGATATTTAGTTTTCAAATAACTGAAAAAAAACCAATAATTAATGCTTTTAGGTACTTCAATTTTAAAAGTTGCCCAAAATGGCGGTATAGAAACTT
>RFQZ01000061.1 GCA_009924735.1 Flavobacteriia bacterium
AACTAATGCATCAGTCATTGGTGGCTCATATAACTGTTTAGGAACCGCTTCAAATTCATCTTCAATAATTGGTGGGGGACTTAATGTTATTAATTGCACTTCTCCAAACTCAACGGTATTAAGTGGCACTAATAATAAAATTTATTGTTCTGACACCTCATCAATAATTGGATCTAACACTTCATGTTTAGACCACACATGTGTTTCCAATATCATTGGTGGACACGATAATCAAATATCTTGCGATTCTAACTCATCAATAATTGGTGGACATCATAATCAAATATGTTGCAATTCTAGTTCATCATCGATAATAGGTGGACATCATAATCAAATATGTTGCAATTCTAGTTCATCGTCAATAATGGGTGGGTGTGAAAATATCATTAATTGTGATTCTATCTACTCATCAATTATTGGCGGACATAAAAATACTATCGGGACACAATCTTCATCATCATCAATAATTGGTGGTTGTGAAAATATCATTAATTTTGATTCTATCTACTCATCAATAGTTGGTGGATCAAAAAATATACTTTATAATACTAATCGGTCATCTATATTGGGTGGAGATTGTAATCTTATAATTGGGGAATTTTCTAACGTTTCATCAATAGTTGGTGGATATTGTAACGTAGTTGCATATAGCAATCACACATCTATAGTTGGTGGATCATGTAATTGTTTGATTGAATATTCTAATAGAAGCTCTATATTAGGAGGATGTTGTAATAGTGTGATTTCCTATTCTTGTTATTCATCAGTAATTGGCGGTGGGTGTAATAATATAATTGGTGGGATGTCATTTTATGGTCCACCTCAATATAATGGTTCCTGTTATTCATCAGTAATTGGTGGGTATATGAACAAGATTATCATGGATTCTAGTTCATCATCAATAATCGGTGGTAGGGAAAATAATATTTGTAAATACTCCGATAATTCATCAATAGTTGGTGGAAAAGGTAACTACATAGGTTGTTTTGTTAAATATTCATCGATAATAGGCGGATATAGTAACATACTCTATTACAAAAATTGTAATTCCAGTATTATAGGTGGGTGTAACAATAATATATCTTATTACAACGATAGTTCTAGTATCATAGGTGGTGGATCCAACACAATCCAATATGGGTCTTGTTATTCTAGTATCATAGGTGGTGGATCCAACACAATCCAATGTGGGTCTAAATACTCAACTGTTATCGGTGGGGCTGGAAATACCATTATTGGAGTTTCTAACCAATCAACTGTTATCGGTGGGTTTTTAAATAGCATTGGTGGAGTATCTAACAATTCATCTATTCTGGGTGGTCACAATAACACAATTGCCGGTTTTACGGAAAACTCAGTTATACTTGGTGGGTCTGGACTTTGTTTAACTACTGACAATACTGTTTATGTTCCAACTCTGATGACAACTACAATTTCAAATGCTGAGCCTGTTAGTTGGAAACTTGGTTCTACAGCAGCTGGTTCAGTAATTCTTGATGG
>RFQZ01000062.1 GCA_009924735.1 Flavobacteriia bacterium
TCGATCCATTCCACCCCATGATTTTGTCATTTGTACTCCAAAGACTTGATCAAACGGAGGAGAAAAAACAATCGGTAAATATCTTTCGGAAACGATTATATTTTCTTCTTTTGGACCGTATCCCCACTGGACGGCAAAATTGGTGGACGAATCCAATACAATCCAACCATGAGATTTCGAGGACGGTTTCATGATGGTTTTTGGAAAGGAGTGATAAGGAGTGGAAAGAAAGGGTTTTTCAGTAGAAATACCATAGGCCATCCAAAAATAGTCGGACTTGTTAAAGGATCCAAATCCAGTATTAACAATCATTCCTTTGGTAGAAATGGATTGAAGTTGAGTAGATAATGGTGGACTATGAGAAGTTGAGACTAACCCTAAATTAAACAATGTAGAAATCGCATCGTCTTTTCCTTCCTTGGAAAAATTTCCAAACGGTGTATTTTTTTGACAATCAGATTTCGTGATTTGACCACCAAATACTCTTGAAAAAGAACGTGGAAACGTAATGAGTTGATTTCCATATTCATCCGTTTCTTGATCGCCATATCCCCATTGAAACATGAATCCATTCACCAAGGTAACCCATCCCCCCTTTCCTTTTGAAAATGTTTCGTTTATCGTTGGAAAAGAGTAGGTTGTGCGGGGAAAAAGATAAAACGTGGAAGAGAGAATATCGATTTGATAAAAACCATAACTAAACCAAAAATAAGGACAAGGGGTACTTTGAAGCATTGCAGTATGGACTTCCATTTTTTCATTGGTAAGTTTCGTAATATAGGTATTGAGAGGATTGTCAGTAAAAATTTCATCATTCCAATCACGGCTCATTCGAGTGATTTGAGCCCCAAAGACAGTCGAAAATTTCATGGGAAACACAATCTTGGATAAATATTCCTTCTTCGCATATCCCCATTGAACCATGAACCCATTGGATATAATTAAATATCCACTCGTCAAGTTATTATTTTTCTCCTTTTTTTGATCCGTCATACTTTTTTGATCCGGCATACCTTTTTGATCGGTCATACTTTTTTGATCCGGCATACCTTTTGGAACAGTCATACCTTTTTGATCCGGCATACCTTTTGGAACAGTCATACCTTTTTGCTCGGTCATACCTTTTTGATCGGTCATACCTTTTTGCTCGGTCATACCTTTTTGATCGGTCAAAACGGAAGTTAGTTTTTTCAACGAGATGGGTGAGGAAGAAAATTTATAGACGATGCTGGTGGGTGAAATCGCCAAATCTACTGGTCCTGGTAGAGGAGTCGGTGTAAAGGCTCCAATAGGTATACTACGAGACGGGGATGGAGATGGGGATGGAGACGGAGAGGAGGAGGATAAAGACGTTACCGTGGGAGATTGATGGAAAGAATAATAATATCCCAATACACTAAAGAGGATAA
>RFQZ01000063.1 GCA_009924735.1 Flavobacteriia bacterium
GCCTTTAATTTTAATACAATGGAAATCAACAAATCAAACCTATTGCGTGTTGCAAATGCGATTCAGCGCAAAAATTTCTTTTTAAAAAACATAAAGAAACTTGTGTTTTGGGCCGAAGCTGAAAGTTATTGTGAGAACTACGATGATGATTTTCTGGATATAGAGCAGGAAATTCCCAAGGAGCTTTCTCCTCTCGAAAAGTATTTTGAAAATCACCTGGAAGGGCCTGGAATATGGAAGTGGCTGCACTACTTTGATATATATCACAGGCACTTTAAAAAATTTATCGGACAAGAAGTGAATATTCTGGAGGTGGGTATTTATAGCGGCGGCAGCCTCGGAATGTGGAAGGAGTATTTTGGACCGCGATGCCACATCTATGGCATTGATATAGAGCCTGCTTGCAAATGCTACGAGGATAACCAAACAACAGTTTTAATTGGAGATCAGGAAGATAGAAATTTCTGGAAAAAAGCTAAAAATGCAATCCCGCCGGTAGATATTATTATCGACGATGGTGGGCATATGCCGAACCAGCAAAAGGTGACTTTGGAAGAGACCTTGCCACATATCAAACCCGGCGGCGTTTATATCTGTGAAGATATACACGGAGATGATAATAGTTTTTCTGCCTATGCAACTGGCTATGTAAGGCATTTAAACAAATTTGATCTCGAACGATTTACAAAATTTCAACGATCTATCCACTCCATGCACTTTTATCCATTTATTACTGTTATTGAAAAGCATGGAACGAGGCCTGACAAGTTTGTGTCATCAAAGCGTGGAACATTATGGCAACCCTTCTTTAAAGAGGGAGCCTAAAAGGCTGCGTTAGAAAAATATTCAAAGCTTGCTGAAAATCCAAATAAATTCATTCCCAATGAGTTGGTGCAAATCTCTCGCTCGTAACCTGCGGGATGGTGGATTCAAAAGTTTTACGGAATTTTTGATACAGAACAGGATTTTTTCCATCTTCAAAGAACTCGTGGCGGGGTTTCCGGAAGAATCACACGAGGTGCATGTCCTTGCTGGACGCGAGCGGTTGGCGATGGCTTTTTGGATGATGGGGAGTCTAATTGCCGCGCGAAGGTCTGTCCCGCGATTCGTGGTGCATGATGATGGCTCCATGGGGAGCAAGGAAGCCGATTTCCTCGAGGCTCTGCTTCCTTCCTCGCGACTGGTGATGGTTACGGAAGCGGAGGCTATCGTTTTACCTCAGTTGAAGGAATTTCCTTTGCTTGCCCAATACAGAAAAAAACATATTTTTGGTAAGCGGCTCACGGATTTTCCAATGTTTTGTGCCGACGACTACTTGATTTCGATCGATACCGACATTTTGTTTTTTAGCAATCCGGAAGCGTTTTTTCGCTCTGGCGG
>RFQZ01000064.1 GCA_009924735.1 Flavobacteriia bacterium
CGCAGCATGGACCCCCGCCAACTCCCCCGCACCTAACCCCTTGGACTTACCCTCGACATTACCCAGGACAACGGGTCCATGTCGGAATTCTCTCGACAAGCCCCGTCGGGAAATGAGTGACATATCGGTTATTGAGTAGGGTACCAAGAATCCAAGGGGTTATCGGTGTTAGGGTTTTCCTTAATTGGTTATAATGGTTTCGGAAAAAAATTGAAAAACTTTTTCGACATCTGGACAAACGGCACGCCAAAAGGCAAAAGAGAATTTCGAATAACTAAAACTTAAACTTAACAATGTCATCCGTCAATCAAATCGTTGAAATGATTAACGCTTTACCCGCCGAAGAAAGGGAATTTGTTGTCGTCGAGTTGCGCAAATCTTTATCCAAGGATGAAACGCCTCAGTCCAAGACCTTGGATAAAAAGGTTCCATCTGTCTTTCCCTCGTTACCATCGTTACCATGCCATCTCGTCAGCGAGATTGTCGGCTTGGCAAATGGAACCAACAAGACTGACCCGCTCGTCATTGAAATCCATCCCGAAACCGGTGCTCAAACTGCCGAACTCAATTCTCATATTCTTGCTCCGCTCAAAGAGTTGGTCAAAGAAGCCGTCGAATTGCTCAAAAAACATCACCAAGTTTTCGAGCTCACTCAAGAGATTGACGAAGATGATTTTGAATTTGATGAAGAGATTGAGACCGCAATCAAGGAATATTCCAAGAACGTTCAACCACTCGATAAAATTACCATTCGTTCTGCATATGCTCATTACGGAATCAAAGGTTTCGACGATTTGAATGACCCCATTTCCAAAGCATTTTACAAGAAGGCTTATGGAATTGCCAAGCAACTCAAGCCGCTTTCATCGACTCTTAGGGTCCAATATTTGGACAAGGCTCTTACCCAGATTCATCTCGAGAACTCCGACCTTTCCTTCGCTATCCAATTCTTTGTTTGGAATTACGCCCATAGCGATTCATTGGTCAAAGACTTTGTTTCCCCATTGAATTGCAAACGATTCGATAGTGATGAATATGGTTATGAACCCATCCTTGATTATGATGGCGAAGCGTCAAATTTGGACGTCTTAAAATGGGCATCCCGTAATAATCAAAGAGAATGGTTGAAAATTGTCTCTGGTAAAATCGAGAACGAAGCCGAATAATGGGCTAAGAAAAATAAAAATTTAGCATTTAGAGACTGTTTGTGTGCATGTTTAACCCCCTTAATTAACTAAAGTCTGTGTGTTTTTTTGTTTTTTTTTATATTGCGTTCTCCACATTACGGTTAAAGATAATCATCAAAACTAAAATCAAAATATTGGTTTTTTTCTGAATATCCGAGAACCA
>RFQZ01000065.1 GCA_009924735.1 Flavobacteriia bacterium
AAAATTTGTAATCATCTATCATTATGTCCACGACCAGCGAAGATGTACAAAACACAGCGGCATCGTCCATGAGTAACTGTACCCCTACTTACCAAGATGCGGGAACCCTTGCTGAAACGAGTTCAAAATCGATTGCAAATGCCTTAGATTCTATGGATATCAAGTCATGCTCGTATCAAAAGTCTTCCGGTGCAGTCGGAGGATGTTCAGTATATATTGGTGGATGTGCAGCCGCTGCCTATTCCGAACAAAGTGCCGTAGGTTGCGAATCGATAAATGTGGTATCCAATATGATGAATCAGGTAACCTCTCAACTTTCTTGTAGTTTAAATCAAAGTAGTGCGTCTCTTTCGGCGACGGCATCCAATATTCAAGAAATCTCATTCAAGGCAGGTGATATTACGGGTTCGAATATTACTCTTTCGAATAAAAGTTCGTTGAAAACCAATTTTGTGAATTTATCCCAACAAGAGACCCAAAAGGAAATTGCAAATACGATTACACAAGGAATACAGGATACAGTTTCCCAGGCACAGGCAACAAGTAATGAAGCATTTTCGGACCCCACCTCACAAAAACAGTCTGCACAAATATGTAATGATATTCAGAGTGTGGCATCGAATACAGATGTTTTGTCAAATGTTGCCAACACGGCCTTGAATATTCAAGGTGACCAAAAAATCGATATCGAAGTTGGAAATATCACAGATTCATCCATTTCAATTACGAATGACAATGTTTTTGATTTGGTGGCTCAGAATTTCGCCTACAATGCCATTGCCGAGGTCGTGGGTAATACAACCGTACAACAAACGGTGGCTTCGATGGAACAAACACAAACACAAGCCAATAAGGGGGCCCTGAGTGCCATTTCCGGTGCCATGTTACAATCCCTAATTGGAGGCATTATTTTTATGGTGGTCATAGGTGTCCTGTGGTATTTTTTAACCAAAAAGAAACCAAAACCCCAAAAAGTAATACAACCAAGATCTTCTTCTCCATCATTCGCTTCCAATGGTCCCAATCCGCAACCTCCATCCTCTTATTTCCCTTCTTTTTTTCCAAGTATGCCGAGTATGCCGAGTATGTCAAGTATGATGCCAAGTATGCCGAGTTTTTTTGGTGGTTATCCATCAACACCACGACCTCCACCAAATATGGTGAACCAACCACCAACAGGGAACTATCCTTCACTTTTGTCAATAAGTCCCTCCACCACAGGTCCACCCACCGCAGTAGGTCCACCATCGGCAATGACAGGAGTTCCCACAGGAGCGGTAAGTTTTAACAATCCTGTATTATAAAGGCCTCTCCCCCTCTCCCCCATTATGACTTGAAATTAAAAACTTA
>RFQZ01000066.1 GCA_009924735.1 Flavobacteriia bacterium
GTCGGCAGACTTGTATACTTCAGTGGTGGCAAGTGGAAAAGAAGCTTTTACCGCTCCATTGTCCATGTGGCGAATCTCAGGGTCTTTCCCCAAGTTGCCAATGAGCATTACTTTGTTTAGCGAACCCATAATATTAGAAAGTTGCGATCAATGATTCGATGATTTTTGGAACGGGGAGTTCGTGGATTTGTTCAAGTGGAATCCACTTTTCTTCCCTTTCAAGTTGTAAGATAGGAACAAAATCTACAAAACAAAAAAATGGTTGAATTTTTCGATGGGATAGCAAATGAAACGACTGTTTTGCGACGGAATGAACGGTTCTCACCCTGGAATTTTTCGATATTTCCTCTTGAATATCCATTTCACTATCCCAATGGGATGGGAATGTTATTTCTGGAAAATCGTACATGTTTGCCCAAATCGTATTTTCGGTACGTTTCTTCATCAATACTTTGCCATCGCTTTTCGAAATGAGGTAAACCAAAGTCAAGGGCTTTACCTTCGTTTTTTTCTCTTTGAATGGCAAATTTACCCAGGCTCCAGAGGGGAAAGAAAAGCATTGGGATTGAAGGGGACATTGTTCGCATTTTGGTTGTTTTGGGGTGCAAATTCCCGAGCCCAAATCCATCATTGCGTTGTTAAAAACAGAAGGTTGTTGCACCACCCAATCCTTCCAGAGTTCTTGGGTTAATTCCATGGTTTTCTTGGAAGGGAATTCGTTATTGAGCCCAAAAAATCGAGAAGTAACGCGCCAAATGTTTCCATCCGCAGCCACTTCAGGTTTTGAAAAAGCAAAGGCCAAAATAGCACGAGCGGTGTAGGGCCCAACTCCAGGTATTTTGATCAATTCATTGAAATTACTCGGGAAAATACCCTGATGAATTTCCATCAAATGCTTCGCTGCCTTGTGCAAATTTCGAGCTCGAGAATAATATCCGAGGCCTTGCCATAGCTTTAATACCTCCTCTTCGGTAGCATTGGCCAAATCTTGAACTGTTGGAAACGTATCCATAAACCGATGGAAATAGGCAAGTCCTTGTTCCACACGCGTTTGCTGTAAAATAACCTCAGACAAAAACACAGGGTAAGGTTCAGGTTGTTCCCTCCACGGTAGAGACCTTCCTTCTCGGTGGTACCAGTTGAAAAATTGCTCGATCACGGTAAAAAAAGTTGTTTGCAATGTTATGACCTATTTTTTTAAAAGTTGTTTTCTTTTTGAAGGAAAAAAAG
>RFQZ01000067.1 GCA_009924735.1 Flavobacteriia bacterium
CGGTGTCGCCCAAACGAAGTCCAACGTCCATTCCTTTGTGGCCACCACTTACGCCGCGGTAAACGCGTCCGGCTACGGGAATTACGGCTTTCCCCACCGAAATCTGATCAGGAAAGGCATGTGCGCTGGAAACATCTCGGAAAGAAATGATTTTATTCGTTTCCCATTTCATGTTGAAAACCGAATCGCAAGCAAAGACATCTGCGATAACCTCTTTATCCTTGGTCTTTTCGGGCTTTGCAACTACGCGTTCCCGATCGGGAGTGGGAGTGGGCTTCGGAGTTGGGGCTGGCTTAGGTTCAACAAATTGCCACGTGTAGTCTTTTTTCAAAACTATTTTTTTTCCTCTAAACCAAATGGTATCACCTTCAGAAGGAACTTGGGAAAAGCTAACCTTTGAAAAGCCAATGGAAAAAAGAATGAAAAAGAAAATATATTTGAATTTGGAAGTCATTTCGCAGTTTTTTTGGTCTACAAAAATGAAAACGATCGTGGCTTCAACCAATGTGATTAACGTTTTCTTAAGAAGTTTACCGAGCATTAACATCTGAAAAAGTTTTGAAAACTGCGTACCTTCGTACATGATCAAATTGTTAGCGGAAAGCGGTTCCACCAAAACCGATTGGATGTTGGTGAATGAACAAGGGGAACGAAATTCATTTACCACTGCTGGAATCAATCCGCTGCTGCTCTCCATTGAGGAAATTACTGAATTGGTGGAGGAACAACCCCTTTTGGTCAAGTCTGCCATTCAAATCACTCAAGTGTTTTTTTATGGTGCAGGTTGTGGAAATAAGGATGCGGTGAATCGTTTAAAAATTGTTTTTCAAGGATTTTTTTACAACGCTTCCATTGAGATTTACCCCGATACGTTGGCTGCATCTAGGGCGTGTTGCGGAAAAAATCCGGGAATTGTAGGAATCATTGGTACCGGTTCAAATGCAGGTTTTTTTGACGGTGATCGGCAGTTTACGCCTTTCGTGCCATCTCTTGGTTTTATTTTGGGAGATGAAGGCTCGGGAAACTGGATCGGTAGAAAATTGCTTTCAGATTATTTTTATGGAAGAATGCCGGTTGGCTTGAGGGAAGCATTTTTGGAGGAGTACGCCATCGATTACCAGGAAGTGATTTCCAGATTGTATCGATCTCAGGCTCCCAATGCCTATTTAGCATCATTTGCTCCTTTTTGCCATCACCAT
>RFQZ01000068.1 GCA_009924735.1 Flavobacteriia bacterium
GCAACCCTTCAAGCAGCTACAGCAGCAGGAACCATCAATTGGTATGCAGCCCTAACCGGTGGTGCTTCATTGGGTACCGGAACGAGTTACACTACGCCAAGCATTGCTGCAACGACGACCTATTATGTTGATGTAACCAACAATGGTTGTACCTCCTCACCGAGAACGTCCGTGGTGGCAACGGTAAATTCCTTGCCACAAGCGGCAAGCATTACAGGTACAACTGTTGACTATTTGGTTGTTGGCGGCGGCGGCGGAGGTGGCCAAGAGGGCGGCGGCGGCGGCGGCGGTGGCCAAGTAATAACAGGGTCTGTATCCTTGTTAAGTGGGTCATTTGCCGTTACCATAGGCAACGGCGGTGCAGGCGCTACCACCATAAGCACGGCGGCTGCTAATGGAGGAACAACCACCTTATCACTGCCTACTCCAGTTGTCTCCATTGGCGGTGGTGGAGGTGGATCCAAAAATGCCCAGGGCGCATCGGGAGGAAATGGTGGCGGTGGCGGACATCCTGGTTTTTCTGGAGGAGCAGGCGCGGCTGGAGGATTCGCTGGCGGAACTGCTAACAATGAAATTGGTGGCGGAGGTGCAGGCGCAGGAGCTGTTGGCACGTCAGCATCAAATTCCAATGGCGGAATTGGCGTTTCAAGTTCAATTTCTGGAAGCGCAACGTTTTATGGCGGCGGCGGCGGCGGTGGAAGCTGGCAAGTTGGAATTGGTCCTGGTCAAGGTGGTCAAGGAGGCGGTGGTTCAGGAGGAACCGCCTCTTCTCCCTTAGCTACATCTGGAGCCGCCAACACTGGCGGTGGCGGCGGTGGCAGCGGAAATTCAGGGTCAACTCCTGTAGCAAAAAATGGAGGTTCTGGAATTGTAATCGTCAGGTATTTGGGTTCACCCTCAGGAACAGGCGGTACAATAACACAAGTAGGTGGCTACACGATTCACACCTTTAATAGCAATGGTACCTTTGCTTTCAATAATCCCTCCACTGCAGTCGTTCCAAACGTGACCGTGTGCGGTTTAACTTCCGCCACAGGTACAGTGGCCGCTGGATCAACCTTGGATTGGTATGACGCTCCGACCAATGGGAATTTACTTTCTCAAGGAACTTTAACCTATACGACCCCAGCATTAGCATCAACAACAACCTATTACGTTGCGGTAAG
>RFQZ01000069.1 GCA_009924735.1 Flavobacteriia bacterium
CATAGCCGCGATGCCTGCTGCTCCGACCATCCTGCTGGATGTGTAGACAAAGGCCATGAAGATGAGGGCAATGGTTTATAGACAGATCCTTCCGTTGGAGGTTCCAAGTTGTTTTGAACAAAAGACGGAAACGGCTGCGATCCTTGTGCCAAAAGAAGGGTAAGCATTTTACGAGGATCCTGTGTTTCAAACAGGTTGTAAGATGGTTGCTGAAGAAGCGAAGCAAACACAAGTGTTTTTTGAAGTAGATCGTGCTCTTCTGAAAGTCGCAATTCATGGAAAGCTGCAACCGCATTCTTCACATCGTCTTCAAAGATCCATGTTAAAAGTGATGCAACAACGTCTTCGCATTCATACAGATGACGTGTTGCCATTTGTTGCCTTGTTGCCGTACGTTATGTGTTTAAAAGTGTGTTGAAAAGACTGGAGAAGAGACATGGCATCCGATTCTAATGTCAATTTTTCGGATTCACGAGGTTCAAAGACCCTTGTTTTAAACATGATTGTCAAAAACGAGGAACGTATTTTGCCCCGACTTTTTGATTCAGTTATTCACTTGATTGATACCTATTGTATTTGTGACACTGGATCAACTGACAATACGATCCAAGTTATTACAGAGTACATGATGCATGCAGGAAAACAAGGCGAAGTTTACAAGGAACCTTTTCAGAATTTTGGGTACAATCGAACCCATGCATTAGAACGTGCGTCACATTGGGGAACATATGCGCTATTGCTGGATGCCGATATGATCCTTCATTACGATCCGGCATTTTCTTTAAAATCGTCGTTGACTGCCGCAGGCTATGCGATCAAACAAATTCAAGGCGCGCTTACCTACTACAATCCACGCCTAGTGAAGACAGGAATTGGTGTTCGATGTGTTGGACCGACACACGAATACTATGATTTTCCAAGTGGTCATGCCTGTGAAGAAAAACCAGACTGGCTTTCAGGATTTTGGATTCAAGATTTGGGAGACGGCGGATGTAAGTCTGACAAGTTTGAGCGTGATATTCGGCTTTTACAAAAGGGACTCGAAGAAAATCCGAATAATGATCGCTATACTTTCTATTTGGCAAACAGTTTACGAGATGCTGGGAGAACGAAGGAGGCCATTGAAATGTTTCAAAAACG
>RFQZ01000070.1 GCA_009924735.1 Flavobacteriia bacterium
TCTAAAAACTCGACCCCCCTCTAAATGCCCATAACCGATCCTTCCCAACTTCCGGCCAAGCTCACGCAGGAGCAACTGTTAGCAACCCCCCTAGGCTTTTCCAAACTACTCGACATTGACCTCCACCCTTGGCAATCGAAAGTCTTTCTCGATGTCGGCCTAGGCAATCGGGTGGCTTTGAAAGCGGCTAACGGCTCCGGAAAGACATCTTGTTTGGCGGCTCCTCTAGTTCTTTGGTGGTGTACGGTCTATCCCAAGTCCCAAGTCGTAACGACAGCCGGAGTCTATCGGCAGGTGAAGGAGCAACTTTGGCAAAGGCTCGCCGGATGGAGGGATAAGTTAAAGGGCTGGACCCTCAACGCTACTGACCTAACTGCCCCTAACGGATCTAAGGCTATCGGGTTCTCCACTGACGAGCCCAACCGATTCGAGGGATGGCACAACGACAAGCTCCTAATGATCTTCGACGAGGCTAAATCTATCCCTACCGACATTTGGAGGGCGGCGGAACGATGTCAGCCTACGGCTTGGCTAGCTATGAGCAGTACGGGAGGCATGGACGGTGAGTTCGCTCAATGCTTCCTAGGGAAGCGCAAGTATTGGAAGAACTACTCTGTATCGGCCTATGACTGTCCCCATATCAAGAAAGAGTGGATTGATATGCAGATTGAGCAACATGGACGGGACAACCCTTTTATTAGAAGCATGATCTTCTCTGAGTTCATGGGAGAGGATGACGGGATCAGCCCCTTCACTTTCTCTAAGATTCATAACTGCCGATCTAACCCTCCCAAGAAGCAGGAGGGGGCTCCGGTGGCTTTTATTGATTGGGCAGGTGGCGGGGACGAAACGGTGATCGCTATAAGGCGCGGGAACGTGATTGAGCCCCTTATAGGGTGGAAGGACTCGGATACCATGAGAAGTGTAGGCAAAGCCATTATAGAGCTAAAGAAGGCCAATCTGAGGCCTAACGATGTTTGGGCGGACGATGGGGGCCTAGGGAAGCCTATGAATGACCGGATGAGGGAGCAGGGGTGGGCTATTAAGAGGGTGAACTTTGGGGCTAGGGCTTACTCTGATAACTACGTCAATAGAAGCTCTGAGATATGGTGGGAGACAGCTAGGCAGATCGAAAGGGCT
>RFQZ01000008.1 GCA_009924735.1 Flavobacteriia bacterium
ATTTTATTTATATTATTTATTCTACTTGCATTGATCGTTATTATGTTGGGTATTCCAACGAATTAGCAAGAGAGATGGAAAGTACTGATGGAAAGAATTGCCCTTCGGTGAATTTTATATAAATTTGTAATAAGACATTTACTTATATGAAAAGCCTGATTTCAAGAATTACCATTGACCAAAACATTTGTCACGGAAAGCCAACAGTAAGAGGCTTAAGATATCCTGTAGAAAATATATTAGAATTACTGGCTTCAGGCATGTCAATCGAAGAATTAATGAATGATTATCCCGATTTGGAAAAGGAAGATTTCCTTGCTTGTATAGAATTTGCCTCCAAACTTCTTCACGTTAAAAGTATTCATAGAATCGCTTCATGAAGTTTATTGTTGATGCACAGTTACCAAAATCTTTATCTGATTTGCTAAACTACCGAGGATTAGACTCAATTCATACACTTGATTTAGCAAATAAAAATGCAACCTCTGATAAAGAAATATTAGAAATTGCCATTAACGAAAAAAGAATTGTCATTACCAAGGATAAAGATTTTCTTGAGTCGTTCTTGGTAAATGCCACACCAGAAAATTAATCGTTGTTCGCACAGGAAATATTCCTAATTCCATTTTATTGAAATTATTTGAAAATAATCTTGAGTTAATCCAGTTAATGCTTTCACGAAGTAATTTAATAGAGATTACTCGAAATGAAATTGCTGAACACGAATAATTGCCGTTCTATCACAGCCATTCAAATAGAACGATTTATTAAAAAACAAAAATCGCGCAAGCTTTTTATTCGAATGTGTAATCCCGATTTTATGGGTACAAATAAACTAGCTTCCCGCACGAACTGTATGCAGCGAAAAAGCCATCATTTCTGATGGCTTTTTTTATAAGATTTCCGCACCCTGAGTAGTCCAAAGGACGTATCGAAGGGTGCGGAAAAAAAGTAGAAATCACCGTTGGTTACAGTTCCACTAGTGAAATAAGTCAATTTAGAATCTCAAATGAGTTTGCTAATAATAAGGTTATCATCCAAAAATTCATTATGTTTAATATCGACTTAAGAATTGCTGTAAAATTGAACGTATGAAAGTATCTATTGTTGAACCTTGTCCTGCAAACTGGGAGCATATGCAAATCAAACTTCATGCAAGGCATTGCGACCAATGCGATAAATCAGTGATCGATTTTACCCAAAAAAACAGGGCGGAAATTATCACTTATTTAATTGAAAACCCAAATGGTTCCGTTTGTGGCAGAATGAACCAACAACAATTTGATATTAAAGAAGAGGATCTTCCAGAATTGATTTCTATTCTCAGTCAACCAAGATTTCGTGCTAATGCATTTTTAATATTGGCAGTGGTTTGCTCAAGTTTGTTCTATTCCTGCGAGACCGATTCAAACGGTGTTAAAACAATTGAAAAGCCAAAAATTGAGAGGCAAACAATTGATCCTGTAGATAAGCAAAAAAATAATTCAGTTGAGAACACACGCAGTAATGACAGTGTAAAAAAAACTAAAAAACAACACTTAATTCGTCCAGCTGAACTTATGGGTGAAGTCTCCATAATCCCCGAACCCGAACCTCCTATTTCTGGAGGAATAACGTATGGTCCGTTGCCCGAATTAGAAGTGGCCACAAATCCGGAAGAAGTCCTATCCTATGCGGAAGTGATGCCCGAATTTCCAGGAGGAATGCCCGAAATGATAAAGTTTCTCCAAGAAAATATGATTTACCCCGAAGAAATGAAAGAAAATGGAATCGAGGGAAGAATTTATGTGCAATTTGTGGTTACGAAAACAGGAAGTATCGAAGAGGTTACCATCGCAAAAGGAATGAATGGGTTAAATCGCGAAGCAATTCGTTTGGTGAAACAAATGCCAAATTGGAAACCAGGAACAAACTACGGTAAACAAGTGAACGTGAAAATGGTCATTCCGATTCTTTTTTCACTCAAATAAACAGATGACAACGTTAAGTTTCTCTGATGGCATTATTGGCAAAACAATCATTAAAGAAATAACCTTACTCGGTTAGAAAACTATCGCATTGAATTTCTTGAGTTGCTCACCGAAACGTTAAATAATCCCTAAGTTTGTCCTTTATACAAGATAAATCATACCAATGAAAACAAACAAAACCGTAGCTTGGGTCCTCACTGGATTAATTTCTTTAGCATTTTTAGGCAGTGCCGTTGGTAAATTCACAGCCAATGCAGAAGCTTTAAAGATGGCTGAACAATTTGGTATTGATGCCTCTACGTATTTATACATCGGAATTATTGAATTGTGTTGTTTGATTCTTTTTATTGTTCCGCGCACTGGAATTCTAGGCTCCTTACTCCTCTCGGCCTACATGGGTGGAGCAATTGCTACACACCTTGAACATGGACAATCGATTATTGCTCCGTGCGTGGTACAAACGTTCTTATTTCTTGTGGCATTTTATCGTTTCCCTGAACTCAGAAAAACCTTGTTCAATGAGAAATAAGCTTTTATGATTCATTGGCACAACCCTACTCCTCCAGAGGCGCCGTTTTATGCTTCGATTTTCAATTACTATTTAGCAGATAACCTTGATGGATATCAAGCTTACGATGAACAGACGCTTGAGCTTGTAAAGGAAATGCCGGGTTATTTGGGGTATGAGAGTATGAAGCAGGACGGACGCGGTATGTTTATTACTTACTGGAAGGATATGGAATCGATTCGAGCGTGGGCCTCCCACCCCATCCATGAAGAAGCCAAAGCCTTGGGTATCGCGCAATGGTATCAATCCTACACCAGCATGATTGCTGAGGTGGAGCGGTTTCATCAAAAGTGATCGTTTTATATATCATAAAACAAACCATCGTAATAAAATCAATGCCCAGCATTGAAAAATTCACACCCATTTTTCTCTTGGATTTATCTCAAAAACTTTGTAGCTTTAGAACATGTATATTTCCATCACAGGTTTAAAACCAAAGGGGTTTTGGTCCACCCTAAAATTTTGGACCTTGGCAATACCTACCTTCAAGCAAGCATCGACGGCAAAGGGAAACAAGTACTGCCAAGTCAAACGAATTGAAGGATATCAATGCACCCTAACCGCTTGGGATGACCGTGAAAGCATGCTTGTGTTTTTACACGAAGGTCCACACCTTAAAGCCATGAAAGCTTTTCATCGCATTGCAACCGGTAAAACCTATGGTTTCGAATCCGACGTAATTCCAACCTGGGAAAACGCCTTTGTTTTGTTACAAGAAATGGGGAAGAATTATTAAACCTTAAGCGGAACCTAAACCTTCGCTCACGCGCATTGCACGTGAATACTTTTCTTACCTTCGTTTTAACCTTAATTAAAACCCATGAAAAATACTTTTCTATTCCTTATTGCGCTTGGATTGTGTTGTGCTTGTTCCGATGGTCAAAACAAATTGGAAACTGAATTAGAAGCCAAATTGAAACAAGAAGCAGCTGCTGCATCTGATAAGCTCGAGGCTGAACGCAATCGATTGGAGGAAGAGCGATTGGCATTAAAAGCAGAACGTGAAGCTGCGCAAATTCAAAAAGAAAAGGACGAGGAGAACGCAAGGTTGCAAGACCAATTTAGTCAATCGGATCTAGCCATGGTTAACAAATCAAGGGCGTATTTTCACAGCGAGCCAAGGGCTGAAACCATCTACAACCGTAAATTTTTGATACGGGGGAATGAAATCAGGATAATTCGCATGAGTAGCAACGGTTTTGGATACGTGGAATACTACAATGAAGAAAACGATAAATATACAAAGGGTTGGCTTGATCTTCACGACTTAGTACCCATCGAATACGGCTGTTGATTGTAAGGTAACACCCCTCGTCAATGCTAATGCGCGTCGGAAATTACTTTTGCCTTCTTGGTTTTCTTGTAGCGAACCATCAATACCACAGGAAAAATGATCAACACCATCAATCCTACCGCGAAAAAACCCTGGTCATAACTTACCAATGCTTGCTGCCTCCCGATTGCGCCTTCCAATGACCTTAAGGCCATTGCTTCTGCCTCCTCCATGGAAAATCCTTTGGATAAAAAATTTTGTTTAATCGCCGCCATTCGCTCAACACTTTGCTGAGAGTAGTCATTCACATACCCCAACATGGAACCTCGCACCTGCGCGTTTTTTTGAATCAGAAAGAGGTTGATCAATGCGATGCCAACAGAACCCCCTAATTGGCGAACCATGTTGGATAACCCTACGGCTTGGCCGATGTCCTTGCCTTTCAATCCAACTACTGCCAAAGAAATAATGGGCGACATCATGCAAGCCATTCCAATGCCTCTTAAGACGAAGGGCAAGTAAAAATCACCCTGGGAAGAACCCGGAGAAGAAAAAGACAACATCATCAAGAAAATAACCGTCGAGCTTGCGCCAAAAATGATGATCTTCTTTGGATTGACCCCTTTTCCTAACATTTTACCGACGATAGGCATGGTAAAAGCAGAACACAAAGCGCCTGGAATCATGAACAACCCTGTTTTGGTAGCTGTCCAACCCAATGAGATTTGTACAAACAAGGGGAATATAAAGACAGAACCAAAGAGAATTAATCCGAGGAGGAAATTCAAAATGCTTCCCAAAACCAAATTGTAATTTTTATACAACCGAAGGTTTACTGCAGGATAATCAATGGATAATTCTCGCCAAATCAAACTCACAATGCCTGCCACAGCCAAGCAGGTAAACAAAATAATTTCTTTACTGTCAAACCAATCTTTTGAAGTACCTTCTTCCAAAACATACTGAATACTTCCCACAGCGACGACCAGAAACAAGATACCCCAATAATCTATGCGCTTGGGCTTAACCGAAAAAGGATCATTGCCTACAAATTTGAATGCGAGAAAAGCGGCTACGATTCCAATGGGAACATTCACAAAAAATATCCAATTCCATGAAAAATTATCGGTAATCAATCCTCCAATGGTGGGTCCAAAGGTGGGCCCAAGAATGATTCCCATCCCAAATATCGCTGTTGCCATTCCAATTTTCTCCGGAGGAAAAGCCCCCATGATGATGGTTTGCGCCGTTGAAAGGAGTCCTCCCCCACCCAATCCTTGTACAAACCGCCAAAAAACCAAGGTCCACAAACTTGTGGAAAGTCCACACATTAGGGAGGCAAAAGTAAAAATGATGACAGAAGCCGTAAAATAGTTTTTGCGTCCAAAATAACTCGAAAGCATTCCAGTCAGCGGAATAATGATCACATTGGAAATGGCATAAGCGGTTACCACCCAGGCAATTTCCGTCGTCGTCGCACCAATGCTCCCACTGATTTCCCGCAGAGAAACGTTTACAACCGTGGCGTCGATCAATTCAAGCAATGCACAAGAAATCGCCGTGAGAACCAAAATAATACGCGTGGTACCTGTTGGATATTGGGGGGTTAATGCTTGGGTATGAGACATTTATTTTGTTTTTACAGAAACATACGCGCTCAATCCCGGGAACAAAATCATTTGCTGTTGCTTGGTCAACTTTTTAAACTTGATTTTAACCGGAACACGCTGAACAATTTTGACAAAATTCCCTGTTGAATTGTCCGGAGGAAGCAAAGAAAACTTTGAGCCTGTAGCACCAATGTAAGAATCGAGTACCCCTTCCAAGTCCATGTCTGGATACGCATCAATCTCAACCTTCACCAGTTGTCCTGGTTTCATGTTTTCAATTTGGGTTTCCTTAAAATTGGCCGTTACCCAAAGGGATGTATTGTCAATGGCAGAACAAATGGGCGTTCCCGTAGTGATGAACTGACCATTGTCTACACTTCTTCGGGAAACAATGCCACTGCAGGGCGCTTTCACAACGGTATACCCTAACTGGGTTTTTGCCAAGGTTAATTCCGCATTTCGTTGTTTTACCAGCGCTTCTGCCAACGCGATTAACGATTTTTGCCCAACCGCTTGGGATTTAACCCCATCCGATTGCGCTGAAGAAGCTTTGTATTGGTTCTTGGCCGCTTTGTACTGCGCTTGCGCTACAGCCAATTCAGCCTGTACGGCATCGAACTCGGACTTGGTCGCTGCTTTGGAAGCATACATGTTTTTAATCCTTTTGAAGTCCTCTTGTACCTTAGACAACCTTGCTGAAGCGACGTCAATGTTTTGCGCCGTTGTTTCACTCGATAAAAAGGCAGCATTCGCATTTAAATCACTCGCATTTGAATTGTTTCTTACCGCAATTAAATTTGCTTTCGCGTTTTCCAAAGCGGCCTCTGCTTGGGCTACCCGGGCCACAAATTCTTGGTCGTTGATAAGGACAAGGACCTCTCCTTTTTCAACCCATTGGTTGTCCAGAAAAAGTACCTCCTGAACATATCCAGAAACGCTGGCACGTACCGGAATGATGTCGGCATCAATTTGCGCATTGTCGGTGGTTTCAGAACCAAGGGCCATCCATCGATAAATCAAACCAATCACAAGGACCACGATGGCAATGCCAAGAATGATAAAAATCCTTTTCTTTCCTTTTTTCGGCTTTTTTGCGCTGGATTCTTCGTTGATTTCCTCAGATGATTCCGCTTGATTCACAACGTTGGTTGATTCTTCAGCGTGTCCTTCAGCGCCTGTTTTGTCTTTCTTTTCTTTTTCCTTTTTCATAATCTCATTTTAAAAATTTATCAATCCCATGGTTGCGTTGTAGTTTGACCATGCATTCAAGCGTTTGATTTCATGCATTTTCATTTTCATCCTTGCGGACAATTCGTCGTTTAATTGAAGTAAATATACCGTCGATGTGATTTTACCATTTTCAAATTGGGAAGCGGCGATGGCAGAAATAGCGGTTTTCTTTTCCAAGATGGTGGCATCTAGCTTCATCATTTGATCCAAAGCGGCAATTTGCGAAGTAAATGTAATGACCGTTGTTTCGATGTTTCGATTTAGATTCTCGCGTTGGATTTCTATCATTTTCTTACTTAAATCAAACTTCTGTTTTTCTCGGTTTAACCCGTAGAGTGTTGAGACATTCCATTTCAACCCGATGTTCGCACTTCCAAAAAACCTAAGGTTTTGGTTGATAAAATTGGGGCCAGGGCGACCATAATTCCCATTTGCACCAACCGTTATCTTTGGCAAAGCATAGTTAAAAGCCAATTGGTAGCGCTCATCCAATAATTTTTCTTGCATGATAAACAAGGTATTCTCAGGACGCATTACACTCATAAACATCTGATTGCCACCGGCTGGAACCAAGAGAAGCTCAACAGATTGATCGATCTTTTTCCCCGTAACCATTGAAAGGTTTTCATACATCGCATTGAGGTTTTCCTTTGCTTCAATGGTGTTTTGTTGCGCGATTAACAGTTCGACTTCAATTTCGTCCAACGCATTGGCCAAGACCATTCCATTGCTTACCGCCACAGCGACATTGACCGAACGTTTGTTCAAATTATCTTGGAGCAACTCAAACATTTTTATGCTTTCCTTGGCCAGTAAAATTCCCATGTACAATTGATTCACCTTGTCCACCAACTTGTACAATTCCACTTCATTTTTTTGGATTTCGATTTCAGCAGAAATTTTCTCGATTTCCTTTTGGTTTCTGCTCATTCCTCCGTCGAATACGGTTTGCTCTACAGACAATGCACCAAGGTAGGAGTCATGTGGGAAATTGGTGTTGAATCCCGGAATGTTAAACTGAACCACTTCGCTTTGATACACCGCTTGAAGGTTAAAATTCAACTTCGGCAACCAGGCTTCTTGGATGGCTTTCAAATTTACATTGGATTGCGCTTTGTACAATTCATTTTGCTTGTAGAGCGGGTAATTCAATTTCGCCCAGCGAATACAGCTGTCCAACGATACAGAACTTTGCTGAGCGAAGGAGACCGTTGAAATTCCTAAGAAAAAGGATACGTAAAACAAAAATTTCATTGCCATTATTTTAGATTCAAATTAATAAATTCATGTACCGACGCCTTTAATTTTTCCGTAGAATATTCAGAGTCAGCTACCTGGTTGTGAGACAAAATCACCTTAATCATTGGCATCGCTAAAAAAGGATATGCACACAGCGACATCAGGTTAACGAAGAAGAAAACAGGATCAACTTCCTTCAAAACACCATCCTTCCTACCCGATTTTACCAAACAAATAAGCGAAAGATTGTCTTTTTTGTAGGTCATTACCTTTTCATGGAATAGCACTTGGTTGCTGCTTATTTCTTTGATGAGAAATATGGACATTTGTGGATATTCTTCAAGAAAATCAATGAATCGATCGGCAAAAATATGGACACGTTCATGAATGCTTAGGGACTGGTCGGAAATCACCTTCATGTTTTCGAAGTACCTTTCCAACGCATTTCCAAACACCTTATCAAACAACCTTTCTTTGTTCCTGAAATAGTAATGTAATAATGCTTTATTGATTCCCGCCCTGTCTGCAATCTCTTGCATTCTGGCACCATAAAGTCCATATTCGAGGAAAACACTCTTTGCCGCGTCTTGAATAACTTGTTCGGTACGAACATCTTTTAACCTCATAGTTTAACCAAATGGTTAACAAAGGTAAAATAAATTTCAAATCAAACTAATGCTTAACAATTACTTCACTTTGGTCAACGCGAAATCGTGGCCCCCAAATACCCGCTTCCGTTCCCTGTCCCACGGCAATGATCATGTTAATTTCAGCACCCAAAGGCAATCCTAATTTTCTACGAACCCTGAATTTATCGAAACCTTCCATTGGGCAGCTGTGAAATCCTTCGGCTGCAATGGAAAGCATGAAAGTTTGCGCAGCCAAGGCACAGGATTTATGAACCATAATCCGTTGGTCTGTTTTACCACAAAATCGCATGGAAGGCTTAAAAAATCCGCCAAAAAAACCAACAGAAAATCGAATGGTGGTAAGCAAGCCGAAAGGATCACGACCGTAAAGTAAAGGCATCAATTTTCCGTAGTAATCCAGACCTTGTTTCTCCATTTTATTAGGCCCTCTCCCTTCAATTGCTTTGAGGATTTGTGCCTTATTCCAACGTGCACGTTTCCTAAAAAGGTCTCTCCGTGTTACAAAAACCACCAATTCTTTAGCCGTTTTGGCCGCATTTTGACCTAAACACAAGGGAACAAATTCAGATTTCAATTTTTCATCATGGATCCAATGAAATTCCCACAATTGCATATTGCTGCTATTTGGAGAAAGGATGGTACGTTCCAAGCTTCTTGTCATCACTTCTTCTGGAACCTCAATTTCTGGGTTAAACTTTCGATTAGACCTCCTAAATTCAATGATTTCCTGAAATTCTTTGCTGTGCATTTTTTTGATTCAAAATTACACAATTACGAGCCCCTTGAATCTTGTCCTATAAAATAAACTAACTTTGCCATATGGATGATACAAGAAAAAGGGTTGAAGTCTGCTTCACACCGGGAGAGTATACCTATTTCAAAGGAGAATTTGAAATTGTCGTAGTCATTGATGTCCTCAGAGCAACCTCTGCGATTTGCACGGCTTTCGAATACGGAATTTCTTCGATTATACCGGTACCCACTGTAGAAGAAGCAATTGAATACAAGAAGAAGGGTTATTTAGCTGGGGCAGAACGCAAGGGCAAAATCGTGGAAGGATTTGACTTTGGGAACTCACCTTTCAGTTACATGAAAGAGGAATTCAGGGGTAAAGACATCGTACTCACCACCACAAATGGGACAAAATCCCTTGATGTTGCGAAGGATGCCGACACCGTTGTCGTAGGTTCCTTTTTAAATTTGAATGCCCTTTCCCTTTGGCTTGAAAAGCAAGATAAAAACATACTGTGTCTATGTTCGGGATGGCAAGACAAATTTAACCTCGAAGACACCATTTGCGCAGGAGCCATTTCAGATTACCTGGTCTCTACAGGGAATTTTGTTTCCACCGAAGATTCCTCGATTGCCGCAAAATAT
This sequence comes from Flavobacteriia bacterium, assembly GCA_009924735.1. Lineage (GTDB taxonomy): Bacteria > Bacteroidota > Bacteroidia > Flavobacteriales_D > Crocinitomicaceae > UBA952. The sequence continues at coordinate 9,918 of RFQZ01000008.1, forward strand.
TTATACCTATCAGCAAAAGACAATTATTTAGGTTATTTAAAATCCAGTTCACATAGGCGTCGATTGAAAAACCTAAATTTGAATGAAGATATTAAGTATTGTTTAACCCCGAATCAGACGGACGTAATCCCCCAATTAAAAAATGGCAAATTGGTTAAGATATAGCTTGGTCGTTCTAGGAATTTCCAGCATTCCATTTTTGTTTTCCTACAAACCTTGGGAGACCTCAAGGCCACAATGGGGATTTTTTGGACACAAGCGAATCAACCGTATGGCTGTATTTACGCTCCCGCCTGAAATCTTTGGCTTTTACAAAGAAAACATAGAGTTTTTAACAGACCACGCCGTAGACCCTGACAAAAGAAGGTATGCCGTCACAGGTGAAGCCGAATGTCACTACATTGATTTAGATCACTACTACAAACCAGGTGAAGATCCCTTTGAAATTGTACCGAAATATTGGAAGGATGCGGTGCAAAAATATTCTGAAGATTCCTTGCGAAGTTATGGCATTGTCCCTTGGCACATCTTGCAAATGAAATATAAACTTCAGAAGGCATTTGAAAACAAGAACATCGATTTGATATTAAAGTATTCTTCCGAAATTGGGCATTACATCGGGGATTCCCATGTCCCCTTGCATACGACAGAAAACTACAATGGTCAAAAGACGGGACAAAAAGGGATTCATGGGCTATGGGAAAGTCGATTGGTAGAAATCAATGCGGAAGATTACGATTATTTCGTTGGCAAAGCATCCTATAAAAAGAATGTACAAGATTTTGCTTGGAATGCAGTGCGTGGGTCCCACGCGGCACTGGATTCTGTGCTATCCATGGAAAAAGAATTGACAAAAACCTTTCCTCCCGATCGAAAATACAGTTATGAGCAAAGAGGAAACACCACCATTTCAACCTACTCAAGGGAATTCTGTTCGTCGTATCACCAAATGTTAAACGGCATGGTCGAGCGAAGACTTAAGACATCCATCATTGCCGTTGGAAGCATTTGGTACACTGCTTGGGTCGACGCAGGACAACCTGACCTCACCACCTTACAAAACCAAAAACCTTCCGCTGAACTGCTTAAGGAAATGAAAGATTTGGACGCTCACTTTCACAACGACAAGAATTTCGGAAGAATTTGTGATTAAACTTCCAAAGGTTTAAGCATTTTCATACTTCTTATCCAGCAAGTAATTCAAGTGATAATCCACCAAACCATCGACGGGTTTTTGAATGATGCTCGCCACATGAATGGACAAGTGTTTGGCTGCTTTCATAAGTGAATCTTCAAAAATAGCCGCAAGACTTCCAACAAAATGAACGTCTACCGATGTAAAGTCTGGATAGCATCCTACGTGTACACGCATGAATTCATAAAACCCTTCTTCTATCATTTGCTGAAAAAACGGATGCGCTTTGTGTTTTGCAACGAATGGCATGAACGAAGCAATAAAGACGTTCGCATTGGATTCTTTGTATACCTTATCTAAAATCTGTTCTTTATTCAACCCAAACGTTTGCTCAAAATCCGCACTCAGCTCAACCGTTAAATGCCCGTACAAATAAGCCGCAAGTAGTTTTTTTCCAAAGTAACTTCCACTTCCCTCATCTCCAAGAACATAACCCAAGGCTGGAATCACATCCGAAACGGTCTTGCCATCAAAATAACATGAATTCGACCCTGTTCCAATGATGCATGAAATGCAATTTTTCCCTTGATACGTTGCATAAGCACAAGCGACCAAATCATGATCCACATGAATCTTTGCATTTTTAAAAACCGTCGACAATCCAACCAAGATCACATCGTTTTTTGCAGGACTGGAGCAACCCGCTCCGTAGAAATAGATTTCGTTCACTTCATCAGCCAGCCCATGAATGGCGTCGTTTTTACGGATTTCATCCGAAATAAAAACAGATGAATGAAAGAAAGGATTGAAGCCCATGGTGGTGAAATACCTGCGTTTCTCATGCGCATTCACAAGTACCCAATCGCTTTTTGTAGAACCACTTTCGACAATAAAGATCATAGCTTAGGTTTATTTTACATTGCGTAAAACGCACGTTGTTAAAATCAAAGATATACAGTCTCACCATTCATCGAGACTAACACAAGTAAAAAGGTGCGAAAATTTCAAGTCATTTGCACAAAAACACTACTTTTTCGAAAAATAAATGACCAGCGTCAAAAAATGAATCCTCGCTGAAAGCCCAGTTATATTCGATGAAAAGGACGAATCATACATTTAAATTGGCATTTGCACAAAGTAAGTTGCCAAAGCTGTAACTTTCCAAGGTAATGAATTGTTTTTAACTGAAACCGTTTTGAGAAAATCTGAATTTACAATGGTCGTTCAACAGCACAATGCAAGCATACTCCGGTATGCGTTGAATTTTCTTGGCTCCAAGGAAGATGCCAAGGACATTGTACAAGATGTTTTCGAGAAGCTGTGGTTGAATATTGACCGTGTTGAGGAAGAAAAAGTTAAAAATTGGTTGTATACATGTACGCACAACGCAATGTTGAATTTCATAAAGAAACATTCCCGTATGAACTACATGCATTCAATTGAATTGAAACAAGACACTGTAACGAATGAATTTCATCGTTACGAATCTAAAGAGGTGATTGAAAGAACGGTGAGCATTCTCCCCCCGGTTCAGAAAAGTATTTTACTTATGCGAGATTTAGAAGGGTATTCCTACGAAGAAATAGGAACCATGCTTTCTTTAAGTCCATCACAAGTAAAGGTTTATCTTTTCCGCGCCAGGCTTAAAATAAAGAATCAGTTAAAAACCATTCAAGCATTCGTGTGAATTACCCAAATCAAGAAAATATAGATCGTTGGCTGTTTGACTGGACTGAAGGAAACTTAAGTTCGGATCAGGTTTTTATGCTGGAGGAATTTCTCTTGGTACACCCTGAACATCAAATCGATGCCGATTTATGGCAGCAAGCCAATCTTAGTTTTCCTGAATTTACTGAACAAGTTGAAATTAAAATTCCCGAGGAAAAATCAAAAAAACGCCGCGCTATACTTTGGATGCTCCCAATGCTCCTACTTCCGTTGCTTTTCTTAATTCCTTACTTCACAACAAATCCAGCACAGCAAAAGTCCGCAAGCACTCCGAAGTCTATGCAACGAATTGCCAACACAAGTTCATCTCGCATTGTACTAAATAAACCCAACCGTAACTTAAGCCGTTCAAAAGCGTACGCCAATGTAACGCAACCAAAACCAATGATTTCAAGGGCTTACGCTAACACTGTTAATAAAATTCAAAACAATTTTAACAATTCGCAGACGAATGCCGCGTTAACCATCGACAAAAATTCAACCATCGAAGCGAACATTCAAAACCAACCCTCCATTTTGGAAGCGCCAAGGCAAATGGAAAAAATAACCTTAAGCGCGCCAAACAAAATCAAAGAACTGCATTCAGACATTGCCGACCAAGGCATCGCATCAGAAAGTACTTCAACGGGCGAAGACATCGCCATCGAAAAAAGCAAAAACCAATTCAATCTTCCAACCTTAAAAATTTCAAAAAACAGTCGGGTTGCAAAATACTTGATGAAAGATGTTGTTGCCTCCTCTCAAAAAGACCGGATTTATTTGGTACCTGAAAAATCACACCTTGACTTAAACATGGGTTTGGCTGGAGACATGTCTCAAAACAGATTTCAATCCACGAGCATCGTACGATGGTTCAACCAAACCCCCAACCAGAAACTCACACAACAACTTAGTTTTGACACCTACCTTCGCAATGTCAAAAGTGGTCTTGGCGTAACCGCTAACTACAGTCACTTTGGTACCGGCGCGATTCAAGATTGGAATGTCAATGTACTCTACTCTCCAAAAATAGCCATCGGTCAATATATATCGCTTTCCCCTTCCATCGGCTACCAACTTGGACGCAAATCTGTGAACATCAATAAAATAAACAACCTTCAAAATTTCGCTTTCAATTCAAACCAAGTCCAACAATTCAATTACAACATGAGTTTGCCTGTGGGACAGAAGCTTTGGTACCGAGACCTTAGTGCAGGTATGCTTGTGAATGCAGGACCCATTTATGTGGGTGGACAGGTAACGAATGTATTAAGACACCAAGACAACATCAATACAAATGATTTTGACACTGTCAACCGAGCGAATCGAACGTATGGCATTCTTTGTGGAACTGATTTCAAAGCCAAAAAAGGATTGATTGTTTTTTCTCCAACGGTTTATCATGAGCGCAACGCATCGTATGCAATTACGCAATACAGTGCAACTTTGCAGCTAAACCATTTGGTAATTGGAGGTAATTACGGTTCCAATAAAAATATTTCTTGCATGGTTGGATTTACGTCCGAGCGGTTTGCATTGTTGATGCAGTCTACAAAAATGCGAAATGTATTGTCTCAGCCAAACAGTTATGCACACCAGTTAACCTTAAGAATTAATTCTAATATTAGTCGAAAAACAAGACGTTATTTATATTTGTAACCATGAAAATTAAAAATTCAATCTTTTTAGCGGTATTTATCGCCTTAGGAATCCAAGTAAGTGCACAAGACCCTACGTTCACGCAGTTCTATGCAAATCCGATTTATTTGAATCCTGCCTTGGCTGGTTCAACCGGTTGCCCGAGGGTTTCGATGAACTATAGAAATGAATGGCCATCGTTGACAGGGAATTATGTTACCTACAGTTTGGCTTATGACAGCTATGTTAAAAGCATTTCTGGGGGATTAGGTTTCATTGCAACGCATGACCAACAAGGAAGGGGTACGATTTCAACTACCATGGTTGGCGCAATCTATTCATACAACTTGAAAGTTACTCGGAAATTCTCGATGATGTTTGGAGCACGCGCTGCTTACTACCAGAAATTCTTAGATTGGAATAAATTGACTTTTGGCGACATGATTGACCCACGAAGAGGTTTTATTTACCAAACTGGAGATGTTCCCCGCGGAAATGGTAGAAGGGGATTTTTTGATGCATCTGCTGGGTTTGTAGGATACACCGATAAGTTTTATTTTGGTTTTGCTGCGCATCACTTGAACCGTCCAGATGAATCCATGATTCTTGGAACCAGTAAATTACCCATTCGATATACTGCACACGCAGGGGCGAACATTAAGCTTGGACGTGGAAGGTTTTCAAATTCTACTTCCATCATGCCAAATGTGATTTACCAAAACCAAAATGGTTTTCAAGAATTAAGTGTAGGTACGTACATCAAGTATGAAAACTTTACTGCGGGTGCATGGTTCAGAAACAGAGATGCTTTTATCCTTTGCTTAGGTATTACCACCCCAAAATTCAAAGTTGGCTACTCTTACGACATCACTGTTTCTAAGCTTGGAAATGGCGTTTCTGGAGGGTCACATGAAGTTTCATTAGGTTTCAATTTTGCTTGTAAGCGTAAACCTAAAAACTTCCGTAAAATTTCTTGTCCGTCCTTCTAATCCAGGCTCTCGGAATCGTAAACCACCTTGCCTTTGACAATCGTTTTGATTGCGTAGTTGTCGATTGCAATGTTGCTTTCCATTAAAGGTTTAAGCAAGATCATAAACGTGGCTTCCATCCCTTTTTTCAAACTCCCCCTCCTTTGTTCGGAAAAAGATGCATATTGGGGCCAAAGGGTCATTCCTTTTAACGCAATGTCAAGTGGCAAGGCGTCTTCCTTCCTGAATCCGGCTTCGGGAAATCCTTCCGCATTTTGACGTAAAACAGCAGCTCGCAATGTCATAAATGGATTGGTTCCTTCTACAGGAAAATCTGTACCTAACGCAATCATTCCAAACTGTTCATACAGCGAAAAATACGAATACGCGCCTTTCATCCTCCCTTGCCCTAACCTTTGCAAAGCCCATCGTTGGTCTGTCGTTGCGTGCGTAGGTTGAACTGAAGGAAAAATGGCATAATCTCCGAAATAATGAAAATCCAATGGATCCACAACTTGGGCATGTTCAATCCGCCAACGGTGGTCTTTATTTGCATCGTAAGCCGCTTTGTAGGCTTTTAACACCAATGAATTGGCGGAATCACCAATGGCATGTGTGTTCAATTGGTAACCGACCTTGATTGCCTTACGCACCCATTCAGCTATTTCATCCGTAGGCGTCAACAACAATCCGTGATCCTCTGCATGGTCCGCATAGGGCTGTTTCAACAAGGCACCTCTCGAACCCAATGCACCATCGGCAAACATTTTAAAACTTCGAATGCTTAAGTTCTTGTATTCATATACACCCTTTTTTTGTGCAAAAAGAAAATTCTCCTCGTTTGCCAAAAGCATTGCGTAAATATTCAATTTCAGTTGGTTTGCACGAACCATACGTTCTAAAATCACACGTTCCCTTTGGGTAATTCCTGCCTCATGTACGCCTGTTATTCCATATTGAAACAACTCTTCTTGTATTTCTAAGATGGTTTTTTGATAGTCAACTTCTTTGTAATCGGGAAGATGAGATTTCACCAAGTCCATGGCTTTATCTACCAACAATCCCGTACAAACCCCATTTTCGAGAAGAATTTGACCTCCCTGTACTTTTGTAGTTTGATTGATCCCTGCTTTTCTTAGAAGAAAATCATTCACCAAAACGGCGTGTCCATCCACCCTATAAAGCGCTACAGGTATGTTTGGGAAAAGCTGGTTCAAGTCGGTGTTTGTTGGCATAACATCCGAAGCCCAAAGGGATTGGTCCCACCCACTTCCAATGACAAACTTTGCATTGCGCGATTCTTGGTACTTTTCAACCAGAACAAGTAAAGTCCCCCATGATTTTACACCTGTCAAGTTAATTCCCAATTTTTGTTTTGCGTAGGAAAAGAGGTGCCCATGCGCGTCTGTGAATCCTGGATATACGTCCTTGCCTTTGCAATCCACTTCCTCATCCGCTCGGTATTTGTTCAGAATTTGTCGTTCGGGACCTACCTCCACGATCTTACCGTCTTTTATCGCCATTGCCTGATCGATGGCATTCAAATCGTCCATCACATGTATGCGCGCATTGTGAACAATCAGGTCCACTTTTTTACCTTTCATACATGCGGTAGAAAGCAGGAATACGCTAAGAAAAAATAGAAATTTATACATAGAAATTAAAATGGAAGGCCAATGCCAAAATTCAAGGAAGGTAAAAAAGGCTTAGCCATCAATGGTTTTGCCTGGGTGATTTTCTCTGCATCCGTTCCCGACGTAATTCCATAATATTCAGCACCGTCTAAATAATAGGCATCTCGTTTTTGAAACACCCAACGCGCGTTATCTGGGAGAGAAGGATTGTAGAAAGGAAAACCAACATCCAAACGTACTAGGAAATACCCCAAATCCAAGCGAATTCCAGTACCCAAAGTCAAGGCCAACTGTTTGTACCATTCAGAAGTAAACTCTGAACCAGGACGATTGATGTCTTTTTTGTAGGTCCAAATGTTACCAAAATCAGCAAAGACAGCTGTTTTCAAGGTTGAACCTAATGGAATACGCAATTCAACAGACCCACCCAAGCGGATGTCTCCAATTTGAGTCGCCGTTCCTGACGAATCTCTGTAGTACTTGTATTTTCCGGGACCTAAGCTACGCGCCTTCCACCCCCTATTGTCATTAGACCCACCTGCGAAAAAACTGTAATCGTAAGGCATGGAAGTTTTAGAGTTACCGTAAGGCACCCCTGCTCCAGCCATTAGACGCGTTGCCAATTGAAGTTTCGATTTAAAATTTCGGGTCAGAATAAACTGGTTGTCGTTTCGAAAAAACTGTGCAAAGCCATTTCCTAGAAATGCTTTTTGTCCATTGGCCATCGTATCTTGACCTTTGGTCAAAAAAGACAGGGTATTTCCTGCGAAAGAAACCGAGCTATTGAAGAGGATGATGGAATTAAGGAAACTGTGGTCCTTGCCTTTTGATGTTGGGTACTCGCGTTTCGCATTTGAAAATTCCAGTTGCAATTTAAAATCTTCCCAAATGAGCTGGTTGCTGTAGGTATTTTTAAGAAAGAGGTCATTTAAGGAATTAATTTGGGCATCGAAATCGGTTGACTTATCAATTTTCACAAATTTAACGATGGAAGCAAAGGGCAAACCGATGGTAAAGAGTTGTGTTTTATCCACCAAGAACTTCCAGGTATAGTTCATCTGAAAAACCCTTCGGGTGAAGATGTCTCGTTTTTCGAAATTCAGTCCTACAGCAAATTGCGTCTTTGGTTTTTGGCGTTTTGAGATAAACTGAACAGGGACAGGAAAGAGCCCAGGAACTTCAAGCTTGATGCTGGGACCAAACTCAATCGTATTAAAAACCCTTCCTCCTTTTCCGCCTCCTTCAAATACGATGGGTTGGGATTCGAAACCACCTCCTAGGGTAACCATTAACTTTTCGCCACCATGAAACAAATTCCTATTTGAATAATCAATGGATGCATTGACCCCAAGTAAACCGAAGGAAGAGGTGAATTTTGGCTCGAAGGAAAAGGATTGTTTTTTAGAAGGACTTAAGAAATAATGTACATCCAAAAGATTTTGGTTGGGAACTTCGACTAATTTTGGTTTGATGCTCGAAAAAAGATTTAATTGATTTAAAAATTGGTAGCTTCTTTCGATGTAATATTCCTTGTAGTAATTGGTAGGCTCGAGGTAATTCTGCAATTCAAGCAACTTGGCTTTAACGGTGGGTTTACTTCCATTGAATCGCAATTCTATCTTACGAAAGGGATGCGGAGAATGTTGGGGAAGGTTAAATTTACCCGCTTGTTTCTTGTCGCAGAGAATCTCGTCATATACAAGGGAATTCACCGTAGCCAAAAACGAGGTTTCCAAGGGATCATTTAGGGATGAGATGTTGTTTTTTTCCAAGTAATTTTTGAAGGACTCCTTGACTTGGGTCGTATCACTCAAGTGAAAAATAACATTTCTAACGCGAAAAATGGAATACGGAACGGTCGTTAAACTGTCTTTAATAACAGGATGAGATACCGTCCTTGGTTGAAATTCCAGCCCCAACTTGACCTTCATGTTACGACCGCTTGTATCAGCCACATAAACCACACTGGACGACACGAAACCAAAATAGGCTTGATCTCGCATGGCCCTTGCAATCTTCTCTCTGTAGGAAGACAAGTAGTCCATGTCCAAATTTCGATTGAGTAAAGATTTCTCGCCTGTTTTTCGCTCCTCTTTCCCATTCCATTTGACATAGTTGTCAATGATGTTCTGTGCACCCAAAAAATATACTGAATCAATCACATAGGGTAAACCCGTTTTAACTTCATAGAATACGGTCGTCTTTTCGTCTTGGGTTGAAATTCGTGCAGAAACCTGAGCGCCATAGTATCCTTTTTTCTTCAAAAATATGCCGATTTGATCAATGGACTTTTGGAACAAAATGGTGTCAAACAACACAGGTTTTTCGCCATATTTATACTTAAGCCATTCCCTAAAAAAGGATCTTTGCCGCGAGCCATTGTCTACAGGGATAAGCTTTTCCGTGTAATATTCCCGATGTTTTCTTCTTGCTTTTTCGATTCGTCGGGCATTGACTTCTTCTATTTTCTTTGCCTGATGAATTTCCTTTGCTTTCAGTTTCTGGTTTTTACGAAATCGCTTGTCTGCTACCTTGGCAGAATCCACTGAATTATAGAGCATCAAACGAAACGGAATTCCAATCACAGTATGGTTTGGCTGTTGACGAATTACATCCTGAATTTCCGAAACACTTAGCTTTCCTTCTGAAAGTTGTAAATTCACAGCGTTTTTGTAAAGCAAACTTTGTCCTTTATTTACACTTTTAGTGATTCGACAAGCACCGAGGGCGAGCATTAAAAGAACAAATAGAAATAGGGATGATTGCTTCATATTTTCATCGCAAAGGTAATAAAAACAAGAAATGGAAAAGATAACGCTTGCCGATATTAAATGGATAAAATCCTTACACGAAAAAAAGAACCGAAGTGCAGAAAATTGTTTTCTGATTGAGGGAAGAAAATTGTTAGACGAGGCCATCATGACGCCAAACATCCGCATTACGATGGTGGTCCTTTGCTCCGCTTATGACCAAGAATTACACCTCGAGGAGGACACCCAAGTTTTGTTCGCCTCAGAAAAGGAAATGCAGCGAATTACCTGCCTAAAGAACCATGCAAACGTTTTGGCCGTTGTTGAAATCCCCGAAGTCAAAAACTTAAAAATGAGTCGGGCCATTTGTTTGGATAAACTTCAAGACCCCGGGAACATGGGTACGATTATGCGGATTGCGGATTGGTTTGGCATCAACAACATTGTAGCGTCTAACGACACCGTCGACGTTTTTAACCCAAAAACCATCCAAGCAAGCATGGGAAGTATCTTTCGGGTACAGGTTCATTACGTGGATTTAACTGAATTCCTAAAGAAAAGTACGTTGCCAATTTACGCCGCAACCATGGACGGAGAACCCTATCATCACTTCAACTTTGAAAACAATGGTCTTCTGTTGATAGGAAATGAAGGGAACGGTATATCCCCTGAAATTTCAGAAATAATCACCCATAGTGTTGGCATTCCGCGCATTGGAAAAGCAGAATCGTTAAATGCCGCTGTTGCCTGTGGTATCCTTTGTGCGCATTGGTCAATAAAATAATTTCAATTCGGCACCTATTACAGAAAAGCAATGTACCTTTGCGTTTTAGTCATAGCCAATGATCGATACCGACCTTTATAAGGCGAAGAAATTATATCCCTTTCAGGAAAATACCGTAAACCAAGTTTTGGACGAGCTCCGAACCCAAGGTTCACAGTTTAATTTATTGTACCAACTTCCCACCGGTGGTGGTAAAACCGTAATTTTCTCGGCCATAGCGAAACAATACATCAAGGAATGGAAAAAAAGGGTATTGATTCTAACCCACAGGATTGAGCTTTCAATACAAACATCCAAGCAGTTGCAAGCCATTGGCGTGAACAACAAAGTCATCAGTTCCGAAGTAAAAACCATAGAAGATCAAACAGAGTATGATTGTTACATCGCCATGGTTGAGACCTTAAACAACCGTCTGCAGGACAACAAGGAATTCATTGAGGATGTAGGATTGGTTATAGTCGACGAAGCACATTACAACAGTTTTAGAAAAATATTCCAGTATTTTCAAGGCGTAAATATCCTGGGAGTTACCGCAACGCCTCTGAGCAGCAATCGCTCACTTCCATTGAAAGACCATTACAACAAGCTCATCACGGGAGAAAGCATCTCCAATTTGATTCAAATGGGGTATCTATCCGATGCAGAGACCTTTTCTTACGATGTGAATTTGCATGGTTTGAAGATTGGAAACAATGGGGATTTTACGATAGGGAGTTCTGACATTGTTTTCAGCAACTATTTTATGCAGGAGAAATTGCTTTTTGCCTACGAGGAAATTTCGGTAGGTACAAAAACCTTGATTTTTAATGCGGGGATTGAAACCTCATTGCATGTGTACGAACTTTTCAAGAAGAACAAATACAAGGTAAAACACCTCGATTCCACCTTCAGCGACAAAGACCGAAAAGAAACCCTCAAATGGTTCCGAAATACCCCTGATGCCATTTTAACCTCAGTGGGCATTTTGACTACAGGATTTGATGAGCCAAGCGTGAAAACGGTTATTTTGAATCGGGCAACGAGGTCATTAACGCTCTACCACCAAATGATTGGACGTGGTTCCAGGAGAATCCCAGGAAAGGACAAGTTTCAGGTAATTGATTTAGGTAACAATGTACGACGTTTCGGCTATTGGCAAGACCATGTGAATTGGCAGGACGCATTTCGTTTTCCAGACCGATTCTTGGAATCTCGCATTTCAGAAATGGAAGACATGGAATTTGAGGTTGAATATGAGTTTCCAAGGGGATTGGATGCGTATTTTGACCTGGTGACTTTGGAGGCTTTTAACATCAAAGAGAATTATTATGAATGTTTGGACGCCGGAATCAAGGGAAAACTCGCTGTAGAAAACTCCTTAAACAATCATTTTGAAGCCATTTCTTTAAAAGCACCTAACCTCGACGAAGGAATCAAAGCGCAGGCCTTATTGCAGGACCACATTGAACACAGATTGAAAAATTATACCCGGTGCATTTCAAAATCTACCGACAACTATTTGAAATACCTCATGGAGACCTACAATCGACAGCTCACACAAAAGCTCCGACTCAACCTCGATGATTAAAAGATAATTCCTACCTTAGTTCAAATGAAGCGTTTTCTTGTTTTCGTATTGTTCACTGTTTGCTTGGCTAAACCATCGTTTGGACAAAAAAACAAACTGAGGGTTTACTTTAATACGGTTCAATTTTACGCGCCGGAAATTGGGAATTACGTAGAATTGCATTTTCAGTTCGATGCGAAATCTCTAAAATTCGTAACCAGTCCCGAGGGCATTCAATCCAAGATTTACCTATCCATTGAAATTAAAGACAGTTTAGAGAAAATTCATTTTAGGGATGAATACGCTTTGAATTCCCCTCTATTCATCGACAGCATTGCAGAGGATTTTTACGAACTCCGACGAATTCCTTTGCAGGCCGGAAAGTATCAAATCAACTTAAAAATGGGCGACCTCAATGTAAAAGGCTCAGAAATCAAAGGTAGCCAATTGATTGTCGTTGAGGATCTCAAAAAACAACCCAACCTTTCCCAAATAGAAGCCATTGACTTTGCTTATGCCGATACAAGCAATGGTCTTTACCAAAAAAATGGGTATTACATTCTTCCAAAACTCACGAATTATTATGGTACCGGATTGAACAACCTTCCTGTCTACTTTGAATTGAATGGATTTAATGCCAATACCGATTCCGCCTACTTTTTGGAACAATCCCTTCTCAACATGGTAACCGAAGAAATCATTTCAGAATATTCACTCTCCACACCGGTGATGGAAAAAGGAGATGTTCTTCCTTTCCTTAGGAATGTCAACATTCGAAATTTACCTACAGGTGAGTACATGCTGAAATTCAATCTAACGGATCGCAATAAAAAGGTGGTTTCTACACAGAACTATACCTTCGAGAGGGGTGGATTTGAATTAACAGACACCATTCGGTCTAGTGAGGTCGTCTTGGATCCTGCATTTCAAAAATCGATCAGTGACGACAGTTTGCATTATTATTTGGGCAGCTTGTTACCTATAGCAAGAACTGCGGAAAACAAAAACATCCGGGCCTTACTTAAGGGTAAAAATGCTTCTGCGATGCGAAAATACATCCAAGCCTTTTGGAACAGCACAAAACCGGGAGCTGCATACGAAGCATGGATGAAATATAAGGAGCAAGTGCTCTACGTAGAGGAATTGTACAAAACAAACTATCAACATGGTTATGAAACCGACCGAGGTAGGGTTTACCTTAGGTATGGCGCTCCAAGTACAGTGAACGCCAGGGAAACTTCACCTACAGAATATCCTTACGAAATTTGGTTTTACAACAAAATTGACAACTTTAGCAATAAACGCTTTATATTCTACAACCCTGATCTCACCAATAACTCCTATCGATTGCTGCACAGCGACTTAATCGGAGAAGTTAAAAACCAAGGTTGGTCGCAAGTATTGTCCAAACGAAATACGAGGAACGGAACGGTCGACGACCCAAACTTGTTTAACCAAAGACATTGGGGACAAGACAGCAATGATTTATTCCGGCAATATTAAGATGAAAGAACTGGCAATCGTAATTTTAAATTACAACGGTCGCAAGCACCTCGAAACCTATCTCCCAGCCGTCGTTGAATATGCCGATGCGCACACCATAGTGGTCATAGACAACGCATCCACAGACGACTCCTGTCAATTCATTCTCAACCATTTTTTTGACATACAACTCATCAAGCTTGAAACAAACTTTGGTTTCGCCAAAGGCTACAATGAAGGACTGAAGCACATTCAAGGAGAATTTAGAAATTACCTATTGCTAAATTCTGACGTTGAGCCTACCGAAGGCTTTTTAACACCGCTGCTATTACAAATAAACAAGGATAAGGTCGCTGCAGTTCAACCAAAAATTCTGAGCCATTCCCTCAAAACACACTTCGAGCACGCAGGCGCAGCGGGTGGATACATCGACCGGAACGGATTTCCCTTTTGTCGGGGTCGTATTTTCGGTGAATGTGAAAAAGACCAAGGACAATACAATGATGCAGCGCAAGTTTTTTGGGCCTCGGGGGCGTGCATGATGGTCAAAGCCAATCTTTACCATACCATTGAAGGATTTGACAACACCTTTTATGCCCATATGGAAGAAATTGATTTATGTTGGCGGATGCAAAAAGCCGGATATGAAATTTGGGTAGCCCCCAGCTCAGTAGTCTATCACTTGGGTGGAGGAACCTTAGCCTATGATTCCCCCAAGAAAGTTTTTCTAAATTTCAGGAACAACCTCTTTATGTTGGCAAAAAATGTGGAAGGTTTTTGGCCTGGAAAACTTTTTATTCGAATGGCTTTGGATGGTCTTGCCGCCATACAATTCCTTGTCACGGGAAAACCCTTGCTTTTTTGGAAAGTCTTTCTAGCCCATATGGCTTTTTATGGTGCACTTCCCTATTTGATTGGCAAACGTACAAAAACAAAACATCCGGTTTTTGGGATGTATAAAGGCAACATTGTGATTGATTATTTCTTAAAGAAAAAGAATAAGTATTCTGACCTTAATCTATGAAGAACAATATATTAGCATTTATATTTTTTATTCCAATTGTACTCAACGCACAAGTCAATGAATTAAAGAAGGCAAGCGATCGCGCACATTCCTTGATTAATCCCCCACGGAACATTGACCCTAATTTGCTCAGTTATGTCAATCCGTTTATTGGAACGGGCGGGCACGGTCACACTTTTCCTGGGGCAACCGTGCCTTTCGGCATGGTGCAGCTGAGTCCAGATACCCGCATGGAAGGATGGGATGGTTGTGGCGGCTATCATTATTCTGATTCAATTATACACGGATTTAGTCACACCCATTTAAGCGGAACCGGCGTCCCCGACTATGCGGATTTATTAATTACCCCCGTTTGCGGGACCTACCCAACGGTTCCTTCCTATCTTTCTGAAGCAACCTATGGATCAAGATTCGATCATAAAACCGAAAGGGCAAGCCCTGGGCGCTACGAGGTGCATTTGATTGATGGAAACATTGATGTGATCCTAACCGCGACGCAACGTGCAGGCATTCACAAATATACTTTTAATGGGAAAGGGAAGCGCTACATCGTAATAGACTTAGATTACCGGGATAAGGTACTTGATGCAGGATTTACAATCAACGGAAAGCAAGAGATTACCGGATACCGTAAATCAGAAGGATGGGCAAAACTACAGCACTTCTATTTCGCGCTCAATTCCTCAATCGCTTTTACCAAGGCTGAGCAAATTACATCAGAAGGAAAACATCTCATGGTTCTTCACTTCGACAAAAAAGTAACGCAAATCGAATTACGTGTGGGCATCTCGGCAGTTGACGAAGCGGGTGCAAGAAAAAATCTCCTACATGAAACCGAAGGGTTGGGATTTGACAAACTCACCGAAAATGCTAAGAATTCTTGGCAAATCGAGTTGTCTAAAATTCAAGTCGAATCGAATAACCTCACTCAAAAAACAATATTCTACACTGCGTTGTATCACACGATGATGGCGCCAAACATCTTTTCTGATGTTGACGGTCGCTACCGAGGCAGAGATTTTCAGATTCATACCATAGAACAAAAAATTCCACAATACACCGTATTTTCTTTGTGGGATACGTATCGTGCCACCCATCCCCTATTCACAATCATCGACCAAAAACGAACCAACGCATTCATTCATACCTTCTTACGACAATACCAGCAAGGAAAAGACCTACCTGTTTGGGAATTGGCAGGCAATGAAACTGAGTGTATGATTGGGTTTCACAGCGCATCCGTTATTGCAGATGCCTATATCAAAGGAATAAATAACTTTCCCGCCGAAGAAGCTTTAAATGCCATGGTTTTCACTTCGAACATCAATGAATATGGGAAAACGCTTTTTCGGGATTACGGTTTAATTTCATCCGATTGGGAATCGGAATCGGTTTCCAAGGCACTTGAATATGCCTATGACCATTGGTGTATAGCTCAAATGGCACGTGGATTAGGTAAAACGGAAATCGCTGCAAACCACGATCGACTTGGTTTGAATTTTATCAATCATTTCGACCCAAATAGCAAGTTTATGCGGGCTCGACGTGGTGCACAATGGGTATACCCATTTAATCCAACGGAGGTAAATTTCAATTATACAGAGGCCAACAGTTGGCAATATTCACTCTACGCGCCACAGCAACCCTACCTTTTAACCAATTTAATTGGTGGAAAAAAAGCGCTGTCTACGTGGCTCGATCAATTATTCAGTACCTCGAGCAGTTTGTCAGGCAGAGAACAAGCGGATATCACCGGATTAATCGGACAGTACGCGCACGGAAATGAGCCATCACATCACATGGCATATATGTACAACTATTCTGCAACTCCTTGGAAAACGCAGGTTTATGTTGATTCGATCCAGCGTTCAATGTACCACGATGCGCCCGATGGTTTATCCGGAAATGAAGATTGCGGTCAGATGAGCGCTTGGTATGTATTGTCTGCGCTCGGTTTTTACCCCCTTGCCCCAGGAAATACGCGATATGAACTTGGTCATCCGATATTCGAAAAAGCTACGATCAGGCTTGAAAATGGAAAATCAATAGAGATAAAGCGTAATGGTCTGATTGGAAAGTACATTCGTACAGTTCGGCTGAATGGGATTGAAATCATCAGCTTAGATCATTCACAATTGATGCAGGGTGGAATCCTGGAGTTTGAAATGAGCTCAAGACCGATTCAAACATACCTGAACGAGGATTTATACGAAATCAGTGGATTGCAAAACCTAATCCCTGTTCCTTTTATCAGTACTGAGAACAGAGTGTTCACCGATAGTTTACGCATTGAGATGGGAATGGTCAACTTAAACTACGGACCTCAATTCACAGAATATGCCATTGAAGAAAACCAAGTGATTGGCGAATGGAAAACCTACACCAAGCCATTTACCATTCATTCTTCGTGTAAAATTCATTCGCGCGGCACAAAAGACATTTCAGGACAAAAGACGCACTCCGCTACCCTAACCTCAGTATTTCAACAAAAGGAAAAGAATTGCCATCTAGAATTAAAATCTACTTACGAACCAGCCTATGCTGCGGCGGGACCCAATACCTTAATTGACAAAATCAAAGGTAGCAATGACTTCAGAACAGGAGATTGGCAAGGATATCAAGGAAAGGACGTGATTGCGATTGTTTCATTTAATGAAGCCCGAACCATAAATACCATTGGCGTTTCCTGGCTTAAAGACCTTAATTCATGGATTTTTGAACCAAGCCAGATCGTCATTGAAACCTCTGAAGACGGGATAAGTTACCGGCAAGCAGCAGAATTTGTAATTCGAACAGCTACGAAAGGAACGGAAGAAAAAGGGTTAGGAAGCGTTGCCAAATCGGTTGTTATCGATAAAGTAAAATACATTCGATATACCATACGAAATCAAGGAGTTTGTCCTGATTGGCATTTGGGCGCAGGAAACCCTACTTGGCTCTTTTTAGATGAATTGATTTTTGATTGATTTGATAAATGATACCATTCTAATTCCTACGCCTAAAAACATCACAAAAAATCGTTCCTCCCTAAAAAAAATAAGACCTTACCACGATTTGCTTTTAGGTAATAATCATTTAATGTGATTGTTATTGGCTAAGCTGATTTTTTAGTAAATTAGGGTCGTGAAAAAAATCTTACTCTTTTCCTTATTTTTCTTGCAATTTGGCATTTCCTATGGTCAATTTGACACCTTGTTTTATTTCGTGTGTCCGGAAGCTGCGCAAAGTCACGGCGATCGTCCAGTCGTCTTTCGATTTGCAACCTTAAACACACCGGCTACCATCACGATTTCACAACCTGCCAACCCAGCTTTTCCAACACAGGTTTTAAATTTAGGGGTAAATGCCGCACAGACCTTGGACATCACGCCATGGATTGACATCAGTGAAAACAAACCACCAAATACCATTCTGAATTACGGTTACCGCATTCATTCTACTGCGCCCATCATGGCCTATTACGAAATCGTCACCTCCTGTAATTGCAATCCCGACATTTTCGCTTTGAAAGGAAAAAATGCATTGGGAACAAATTTTATCATTCCTGCACAGAATTACCTAAACAATGCATCCTATGCAAGGTCAGGGTTTGACATTGTTGCGACACAAAACAATACAAGCATAACGATTGTGCCCTCAAACAACATTGTTGGTCATGCGGCAGGCATACCTTTTAACATTGTTTTAAACAAAGGTGAGACCTTCAACGCGCAAGCCGTTTCCATTGCAGCCAATCAACATTTATCCGGTTCCACCGTGATTTCCGACAAACCCATTGCCATCACGATCAATGACGATTCTGCCTCCGGCGCGCCTTATGGGGGTTGTGCAGACATCATGGGTGATCAAATCATTCCTGTACCTGTTACGGGTAAAGAATACATTACGCTAAAAGGTTATTTAAACGGTCCCGACAAAGTGTATGTCGTAGCCACACAAAACAACACACAGCTTATGGTGGACGGAGTGAGTGTCGGCTCGCTCAACGCAACGAACATGTATGTTCATACCCAACCCAACGCCACTGCTTACATCCAAGCAGATAAACCCGTATATGTATTACACAACACTGGCTTTGGATGCGAATTGGGAGGCGCCTTGGTCCCTCCGATTGTTTGTACAGGCTCAAACACAGTGGTCTTTGTACGATCTACAAATGAGTTTTTTGCCCTGAATATTTTGGTTCCAGCCGGTGGAGAAAATTCCTTTACCCTAAACGGCTCACCAGCAAACGTAGGTCCTGGCCTTTTCCAACCGGTTCCAGGCACGGCAAATACGTGGATGTTTGCACAAATAGACGCCAGCGCCTTTGTGGGTGTGCTTCAAGCAAGCCGAATGGAAAATCCAAACAGTAAGTTTCACCTTGGGGTTATTCATGGCGGATCAAGCTCTGGTTGTCGCTACGGGTACTTCAGTGATTTTGCCACTTTTAAATATGAAATTCAAACCAATGGAGATTTGCTCTGCAGCGGCGATACCTTACAGTTGGCTACAGACTCTTTGCCCGGAGCAACTTACAATTGGACAGGTCCTAATGGATTTACTTCCAGCGGTGCTTCGTTGCAACTGAACAATGTAAATCCCAACCAATCCGGGAATTACGTGATTTCTGGGTATTCCGTTGGCGCATGTGAACTTTTACCCGACACGGTAGCCATCAACGTGATTTCAACCCCCAACGCTCCCAACATCCTGAGCAATAGCCCGCTCTGCCTTGGCGACACCCTGTTCGCTTCGACTTCCTTAAATGGTCAGTTTACTTTTAATTGGGATTTCGACAATGGAACTTTGTTTCAGAACGACTCCATGTCTGTGACCCAATTAGCCCCAGGATCATACCCCATTAATTTGACTTCGAATTTAGGCGCATGCATTTCTCCTACTACGTTTGACACCATAATGGTTTACTCTTCACCCTCCGTTCAGTACAATGGTTTATCAGAAATTTGTGGCGATTCCATCGGATTTGCAGCTGTATTTCAAACAGATGTGATGGACTCCATGCAAAACGTTTCTTGGTACAATGCAAACGGAAACCTTGGCAGTGGAGTTAACATATCGAACATCACAGCAACTTCTGGCGCTTATTCCGTTGAAAACTATTGGGCTGTACTCACCACTAACAACGGTTGTTTGGCCACGGATACTTTCTCCATCACCTATCACCCATTCCCAATATCGTTGCTAACGGTCACGCCACAGTGTGACGGTCAGACAGCCCTTTTTACCTCACAACTCAGTTGGAATAGCAATGTGCCTCCAAATGCCAACTGCACCTACAACCTTCAATATGGGGATGGTCAAATTGTTTTGGCAGGAAACGGGACGCATCCATTTGATTCTGTTGGTTTTTACACAGCTTCACTGACGGTTACGAGCGTAGAAGGATGCAGCACGGTAGACACCACCTCTTTTACGATTGTTTCTGTTCCTGTACTTAACCCACAAATCGAGCCTCAATGCGGACAATTGGCAAACTTCAGCGTAGGTCTTAACTTAGGGAATTATACTTTCGATCAATTGTATTGGAGCATTCCAAACGAAGGGAATTTTGCTTTCCCCATATTTGAACACGTTTTTGCCAACGCAGGAAATTACATCGCTACGGTTAACATTGAAGGAACCAATAATTGTGACTTTAGCGCGCAACTTCCATTTACCATTTTGCCTTCTGTGACCTTGGATAATTTGGACATTCCGAATGTAATCACACCCAATGGAGACGGAATCAATGATGAATTGACTTTTTCGAATTTATTTTTGGATTGTACTTCCTTCGACTTAATCATCTTAAGCAGATGGGGCGTGGTTGTGTATGAAATGAACAATGCATCCGCACCTTTTGCAGGGAAGGATATCAAAGGGGAAAATCTCTCACCAGGTGTGTATTTTTACAAGATCACAACAAACGATGGCAAGGTAGCCTCAGGACATTTGACTGTACTTCCTTAGTTAATGCTAGAATGCTTGCAATTCGTAGTTTGTGCTTCGCCCGCCTTGTTCCTCCATACGTAGGATGCCTTTTTCCATCAAATCTTTTATGTCTCTTAACGCCGTATCGGGAGAGCATTTTGTGATTTTTGCCCATTTTGATGATTTCAATTTACCTTCAAAATCTTCAAAAAGTTTGTTGAGTATCTTTCGCTGCCGTTCATTCAACTCAGTGTGCTCATGAATTTTCCAAAACTCGTGCTTTCTAAGGATGTTCTCCAAGGTGCCTTGCGTTGTCAACAAGGCATTTTTAAGGCACATTAAAAACCATTGCATCCATTCGGTAACGTCGCCATGGCTATGCTGAACCTTTTGCAACATCGCATAATAGTGTTTGCGTTCAAGCATAATTTGACTGGACATGCTGTAGAATCGATCAGAAGTTTTGTCTGCGCGCGCCAAAAGCAAATCTGAGATGGCACGAGCGATCCTTCCGTTTCCGTCATCAAAAGGGTGTATGATGATAAACCAAAAGTTGGCAAGGGCCGATTTGATTACAGGATCCAATCCTTGATCGGTATTTAGCCAGGCAAGAAATGTATCCATTTCAGCTTTTACATTGGCTGCAGGAACCGCCATGTAGTGCACGCGTTCTCTCCCCAACGCACCTGACACAATTTGCATTTCCTCTGTTCGATAGCAAGCTACATCTATTTTAAGCATGCCGCTATACCCCGTCGGGAACAAAGCCGCATGCCAACTGAAAAGCCTTTCATGGGTAAGGGGTTTTTGATGGTTTTGGGCAGCATCCAACATCATTTCCACAACGCCGTCTACATTTCGCCGTGTAAGCACAAAGCCCCCAACATTGATTCCGAGCCTTTTGGCGATGGATGATCGCACTTGTTCGTAATCAAGGTTCTCGCCTTCGATTTCTGAAGTTTTTAAGACATCCAAGGTCATTGTGGCAAGCGAAGCTTCTTCTTTGGCTGAAAAACCAAGCATATTCATTTGAGCGAATATTCTTCCTTGCAAGTTCCGAACCTCACCAAACAAAGCACTGATGTCCCTTTCTCGCCAGAAAAACTCCGGCCAATTCGCATATTCATAAATGTACTTTGCCATAACCTTTTAATTTATGCAGTAAATATACAGATTATTCGCCGCATTTATGCGGAGATTAATGCTTTTTTTCGCCGCAAATTGCAAGGAATGAACTTTCGTAACGCCTGAAATCTTGACGAAAAAGCAAAATTTTAAACGCAAATTTAGATTGTGCACCGAACCAACTTAAAAACAAACGATTATAAGGTCGGTTTTTTACGCATATTGATAAGGCTCTTTGTCTTTTGTAATTTGCCTAACATTTTCCAACGCTTGCTTCATGTATTTTCTCCAAAACAACTTGGTAAAAATCCAATTTAAAGGATAAAGCAACACACGATTTGAATAAAGCGTGTAAGTGTATTCAACCAAGATTTTATCTTTTTCTATTTCGGTTGTCTTCCACTCGCCAATAAATTTGTAAAAACTTAACATCCATGCTTGAAATTGGTTAATTTCTATTTTCCAATACTTGTCGTCAATTCGTTCAACTACATTGTCAACCGAACCAAAACCTCCTTTATGTGCCAATGATTTTTTTACAAATACTTTTTTGCTTGAACCTACTTTCCCCCAATTTTCGTCTTCCGTGCAATGGGTTACGCTTGGCATTAATCCATACCCAGTATGAACTTTCGACACATCACATAGCATCGGTGATTTGAATGCTCTTTCCAGGGAGCAATTAAAGGTTGTCGTTATTTTGACTTTCGTTTCCATTATTTTTGATTTTTTCGTTTTCGTTTTAAACCGACCCCTAACGGTTTCGGGCGCTGCGAAGGTAGCAATATTCACCATCCGTCGCGGCGGATGGATACGGAAACCAAAATTTAATTGACTTTTAGCTACGGTTGATCTACGAAGGAATTAGCCCCAAATTGCATCAAAAAAAATATCCGGCCAATTCGTTAATTCATAAAAGTACTTTGCTACAACCATTTAAATTATGCGGTAATTATTTTGATTATTCACCGCATTTATGCGGAGATTAATGTTTTGTTTCGCCGCAAATCGCAAGGAATGAACTTACGTAACGATTTGCAGCTTTCATCGTCAATTTTAACAATGGCAACTACATTTCTGTTATATTACTTACGGTCAAGTTTTCTACGCTATTATCTTTACTCGTTTGATCCGTGCTTATGCGCCCATTAAGTTGAGAATGACGTAAAATCCATTTTCCGAATTAAATCCATTTTAAGTTTACTTAAGCAGATTCGAACAGTCCTGCTTCTTCTAAAATCTATTCTAACGCTATCCAATCGACCATCATACCGAATTCCAAAACGATGTTCCGTCTCATTGGGATTCCCTCGGCAATGTCATCTAGATACAATTGATTGCATTCCTTCGCTACCTCTAAATCAAAGGACCTTGGCTCTAACTTTTCAGAAAGAAATTTTTCGATCGGTTGTTGTATTTCCTCAAAAGAATGTATGTAATCCAATGCTTCTTTCACATGTTTCTGGTCAATGTCCGCTCGGTACGTGTTGAGTACAATGTCATGTCCCGCTGACTGCAAACGTGCAATCACCTGTATCGCATTGGGATTTTCTGCACCAATTTCCGGGAAATAATGTTCGACAACCGTTCCGTCAAAGTCAAGGTAGATTTTCATAAGGGTTTAAGGAATAATTTTCACCAATTCACGATTCAAACGTATTTTATGTCTCCCTTCCGGAGTAGCCATTATACCATAATCTTCGAATTGCTGTTGACCAACGGCCTGTTTAAAATTTTTACGAATGCGCGCCATTACTTCGTTCATGTTGTTGTCTGTGACATCCGTTAAACGATCTATCGCCTCGTCAATTGATTGGTTGGATGCTTGATGACTAAACATCGCATAATACGACCGTAACTCCACTTTATGATCCACCAAATGACTGCGCATAATTCCTTCAGGATGATTTAGGTAAAGTAGGTAAAGCGCGCGTTCTTTTGGATTCAAATTGATCTCCAAGTCTCCTAAATCTGTGAGAAAGATTCGTTTGCTTAAACCCCTGATTTCCATTCTGCTGTTTTCCATCAAGAGACTGGAGCGCTGACGAAAAAGTAAATTCTCACGAATACCATCCATGACCGTAAACAACTGTCGCGCATGACTGCGGTTGACATCGCGATTCGTAAGGATGTTCATACATTCTTGGCATAGATCACCTGTACGCATTTTCAAAATAATTTGGGACTTGTCGATACAGAAATCCATCATGCAACCACGTGGTTCTTTATGTAACGCCCTTAGCGTTTGTGCCTGACCTGCAAACATCATACTTCGTAAAATCCACGCCGCCACTTCATACGCAATTGGAAAACGACTGTCCAAATCATTTCCGAAGAAATACCCCCAATGGTTGGTTTGAATGAAATAATTCCTCAACGATTCATCATAACTTCCAAACCAATTGTGTTCATTGGATTCATTCGTTAACAATATCACATGGTCTTCTTTCGGTATCATGCTTTCCTTCCGAAAATTGGTGCAAACTCCGAATAGCTGCTGCCAAGTGTAAACAGGTTCCTTCAGCGGAAAGCTATAACTGAAAGAATCATCCAAAGCTAAAACAGTTTTGTTCAAGGAGACAATAGGAGGCATCTCTTTCTTCTCGAATTCTTTTCTATCCTCAAAGATTTTCAAGATGTCTGAATCGGGAAGAACAATGGGCTCTGAAGGCACAAATTCTATGCTTCCGCGATGTTTACGAAGTAAGTTGATCACGTTATTGAAATCCTCTAAGGGATAACCGGATGCACGAATGAGATGTACCTTCATAACCTAGTTTTATTTTAATTTGATTCTTTATTTCTACGGTCCTTAATGCTGAAAACATCAAAAATATCGCGCTTCAAATTCCCTTTCGATTTTTCATCCGCATAGGTTTTTATGGAATCACTTACGTCTCCCATAAATTCAGTATACGAAGTTTTACTAAAGTTCATCACGTTTTCCTTTCGAATGTTTAACATGTGTGACGTATGAATTGCATCAAAGTCCGCACCAAGGAAACTAAATGTCCATTTTCCGGTTTCGTCTAAGTCCTTGATTAAGTGCGCCACATCATGATA
This sequence comes from Flavobacteriia bacterium, assembly GCA_009924735.1. Lineage (GTDB taxonomy): Bacteria > Bacteroidota > Bacteroidia > Flavobacteriales_D > Crocinitomicaceae > UBA952. Next base: position 34,687 of record RFQZ01000008.1, read on the forward strand.
GGTGTACATTTTGGAAGTATTTTCATGCCCGTCAGTGATGATGATGACAACAACTGACATTTTGTCCTCCGCGATGTCTTGACCATAGCGTTGCTTGATGCTGTAAATCGATTTTCCAATCGCGTCGAGGAGTGCCGTCGTTCCATTTGGGACATAGGTCTCGATGGATAATTCCTGAATCTGTCCGACGTCGCTGTGTTGGATGCGATCGATCACATCGTGGTTAAAAAAGGTAAGCGAGCACAGATAGGTTTGATCTAAGTGCGTTTGCTTGAGCTCTTGAATGGTTTTCAATTGCGTGTTAAATCCTGCGATGGTTTGGGACTCCATCCCTTTCATTGATCCACTTTGGTCTACGATAAAGTGGTAAAGCGTTGTTTTGTTTTTCATAACGGTTGTTTTAATTTGTTAGGCAAATATTTCTGCTTTTTTTTCCGATTTCTTCTTTTCTGCAAGCTTGCAAGGAAACGCTTTTGTCCTTGGCATTGAAGGAACTTTGCAGTGAAATTCAATCATTGTTTAACTAAAACCACACTCCAATGAAAAAAAGAAGCAAGCGTATTTTAACCTTTTACACAGACCAGCAAGTTTGTTTTGACAACATCGAAACGGCTTCCTTTTCTAAATCACCTCTCAAACCTTATTTGCTCATGCAGCGCATAAAAAAGAAAGGACTTACTGGCGCATTTCGTATGCAATCTCATTTTCAACCTTTTACCAAAACCGACTTCGAGTTGGCACATACAGAAACCTATGTACACAATGTCTTTAATGGCGAAGGAAACCATCGTTCGAATTCCCTACCCTGGTCAAAAAACTTGGTACACAGTGTAGGTTACACAAATGCCTCCTTGTACGAAGCCAAGAAATACGCACTTCTTCATCCACAAACGGTTTGTTTTGCACCGGTATCAGGAATGCACCATGCCCAACCGGAGCGAGGATCGGGTTTCTGCACCTTCTCGGGACAAGTTATTTCTGCCATCAAACTCTATGAGGAGTTCGGGGTAAGTGGCGCTTATTTTGACCTTGACGGACACTTTGGAAACAGCATTGAAGATTCACGCTGGTTCAATCCGGCCATTAATCTTGCCATTCCGAAAGGATGCAACGTCAATCCGACCGGCACCAATGAATCCTATGTGGAGTCCTTCCAAAAAGGCTTAGCTCATGTGGGAGAACACATCAAAGCCGGTAAAATCCATTATGTAGTATTCGCACACGGAGCAGATTCACACGAAGATGATGACATCGGCGGTGGCTGTGACACCAAACATTGGCTGCAATGTGCGCAACTTTTCTCCGAATGGGTGAATGCTATTTCCGCTGAAATTGGTAAGCCACTGCCTGTCACGCTGGCTTTGTTCGGTGGCTATCGCTCAGACAATTACGAAGCCGTTTTGGACCTCCACCTAAAATCCCTTCTGACCTGTTCGCGCATCATTTGTGAAAACCCACAATGTGAAACACTCGTTATTCCAAAGAAAGCCTGCCCGCGTGAGGATTGGATGACGTATAAAGTGGCTTAAGTCAACTCAAAACATTCGGATCTCCCTTTTGCCAAAAGCGAAATTTTCGGAATTGTTGACCAACGGTTTGAGTTTGGGCAATCGTGTTAATACTATTTTATTTCTCTTTTCTGAACAAAAAAGTAATTCTCTCAACGACCAGACCGTAAAACATACAATTAATAAACAGTCCACCAAAAAATGTAAGTGGTCCGCCTGCTGTAATAATTGGCCAAAGCAATGTATGTGTCGGAAAACGAATTACCTGAAAAAGTCGGGCGAAGAAATTCCAAAATGTGTCGCCTGGTCTTAAAGTCCCTTCGTCCTCACCAAAAGCGGCTAGGAAAGATGGAATGAATAGAAGTCCAAACATTATTGTCGTAATAAGAAAAATGGTCGTATTAAAATTCTTCATCTTCATTCTTATGTTGTCTTAAAGTTGCATAAAACAACGTTTTGCGTGTGGGAGATGTCTCGAGAGGACGATTCGGGATTGCGCTTGCACGCTGTTATACACTGTACCTTTCTGCAGAAAACTTTTAATTTCAAGTTTTAATTTTGGTAAACTATTAATAAGAATTGACCAAATCATATCATCAGCTATATTATCATAACTGTGAATGATTCTATTCCTTGTACCAACTATATTTCTTGAATTTTCTATTTTAAAATCCGGATTTTCCTTGAGTATTCTATTTACGGCCTCTCCAATGATTTCTATATTCCTTTCTACTGCTCTTTTCGTCTTTATATCTTTTTGATATTCCAGGAAATCCATTGGTTTATCCTCAAAAAACGATTCAATTTCATCAATCGAATTTAGAATATCGTATAGCCAAGCATTCATTTTATCATCCATAAATAAGCCGCTTTTCATTCTCTATTTGCTTCCTCAAAAATGGATTGCGAATTCCCTTTTCCTCTAATAAATCAACAGGACGATTAAATATTGACTCCAATTGATCTTTTAAATCAAAATAATTATCGGCATATTCGGACAAATCAAGCTTTTCAAAATCAACTACTAAGTCAATATCACTCTCATTTGTAAATGTATCCTTTAGAACTGAACCAAAAACAAAAAGCTTACGAACCTTATGTTTAGTGCATAGGCTTTTAATCTTTTCAATATTTAACTCTACCAGGTTCATGAAGCTAAAGATAGAAGATTTTCAGTTTAGTGCAAGAAGGTATTGTGCATAACCTACTTATACACGCTATAAACCTACTTCTACATTCCAATTCTGGATGTATTGGCGTAGGTAAATTGCGTTTCTCAAACGTAAGGAATTATACTTGGGTAGGATTTTAGAAAACTACGAATTACGTTTCCAAACGTAGCATATACATTTCCAGTGAACCCACCTCTCCACTTTGCCACGATTGCCTTTGTAATCAATTCTTATTTGGTTTTTTTCAATAGCTCCATGCGCGGTTTGGTCAACACAAAGGTTTTGACAAGGTGAGAAAAATGTTTTTTTAGTTGCACTCGATTAAAACACCTCGATACTTGCAATAAAATAATACTCATCTCCCGAATTGAAGTATTGTTGAAACATCTCGAAATCGACAGGTTTTTTCTTTTGTATGTAGTATTTCAGTGTGTAAATATGATATCCATGTTCAGTGCAGAGAAGTTTAAAAATATCATCAGGGGAGGAACCATAAAATTCACTGGCACCTTTTCCAAATTCAAAAATTACGATTGGCTTATTTTCACTAAGTACTCTTTTAGCGCCTTTCAAAACACCAAGCTCACCCCCTTCCACATCAATTTTTACAAATCGAATTTTTTCATTTGAAGGAATTATTTCATCTAAGGTTTTCAACGCTACGGTTATTTCCTCAATATCAGGATCCTTTAATTTATAAGCCCTCTTTTTTATCCCGCTGTAAGCAAGAGCGTTCTTAACCAGTTGAAATGTACTCTCACCGTTTTTATCAGAAAGCGCAAAAGGAAAAACATGGGCTCTTCCCTCATATTGGGTTTTTAACTGGTCATAAAGAAAGGGAATGGGCTCAAACACATAATGCTTTCCAAGGGGTGCAGACTTAAGCATTAAATCCAAAATTTCACCCTTGTGACATCCAACATCAATGCAATTGTCATTTTCGCGAATGGATGTGCTAATAATTATCCTTGTCAGCCGATCATATTTAATATTTCTCGTTAAATCAATCCTAAACCGAATCAACAATTCCTTTACAAAATCCCTAGTTTTTTTTTGCATTACGGATGATTCGGGTGTACAATCAATTTCTCAGATTTGACCGTTCCATTGGGGAGCCTAACCGTGATTATATAGAAACCTTCCTTAAGATAAGAAACGTCCAAGGTGCTTTGTTTGGCATTCAAATGGTTTACAGACTGAAGGATTTCACCCCTAAAACCATATACTGTCAAACTTTCCATTTGCTCATCTGAACGAATGGTAACGAAGTCATTGCAAGGATTTGGATACATACCCAACCTACCCGTTTCAACGACCGCTGTGTTCGCATAAAAATCCTCGCTTCCGCAAGCACCTGCAAATACCTCATTCGCTTCAAAACGGTCCTTGGCAGGAATGCCTTCAGCATTCATCGCATTGGGCAGCCCAATTTTTCCCCATTGATACCCTTGTACAAACCCCGGTTTGGTTAGGTAATGGTAACTTGTATCCATGAGGTTTGAAGTACCTACAGGACTCACCGTCCCCTTGTTGTTGTTGCCATAAGAAAACTGGTCCACACCTTGAATTGAATAATTTACGGCGCTGTAGGGAAAATTGGCATTGGTTACTTCATTTCCCAAGAAATTTTGGGAAGGACTGGTCGCATCGGAGAAGGAAATCCCATACAATTCAGCCCGATTTCTAAGAAACGTATTGTACGGACCATTGGGTCCGTGGGAATTGTCTATCACTATGTTCTGCACCACATTGTGCTCAAACAAATTGGCATATACATAGTTGCCATGCAACACCAATTCCCCCGCCGAATTCCCTGACAACAAAGGATTCCCATTGGTCCAATAGGGATCTAATGAATGGTTAAATGCAGTTACATTTCCATTGGATCCTGCTTGAAGCAAGACGCTGTGCCTTAGGTGCTTAAAAACATTGTTTTCAATCAGACATTCATTGGTTGTAAAATGCAACACAACCCCGTATCCACGACCCCCTCCACCATAGTCAAATGCATCGTGCAAATAACAATTTGAAACCAATACATTGGAAGCATGCTCACATTCAAAATGTGCAAAGGTGGTTTTAGAAGATTCTACGCCATGGATCCACGCATTTTCGACATAGGAAAACTGTACGTTGCTTGCTTGTTCTGGCGCTGTATTGTCCATTCTTTCAATCGACAAGCAGCTGACGCCAATGTTCCGCTTCATATTTAATCGAATGGCTTTAGGGAAACGGTTGAGTGGGTAATCCATTCTTAATTCCGATGCCAAATACAAAGTGTCGTTTGCTATGCTTGAAATCTTCACGATTTGACCTACACTTTTAAGTGCCCAAGAAGAAGTAACCCAATCACCATCCTCCAATTGAAATTTCACCCAATCCCCTGCTTGAAATTGCGCAGTATTCAAGACGCGTATAAAATGGTCCCCCTTATTTCCTGCTGTTAAAAAGGAACTTGAATCACCACTTACCACTTGACCACTCGATTGAAGCGCGTGCCCTGTCCCATTTAAGTCAAAGGTAAAATGCGTTGCCCCTGCCCCATCGCCAGAAATCCAACAATTGGAAGGAAGCGTTTTGGTCTGGTTGAAGACATAGGTCCCTGCCGGAAAATAAAAATGAACACCATTCGGATAATTCAACGCGAGTAAGCTGTCAAAAACCTGGTCGTTAGGACTTACACCATCTCCAATCATCCCGAAAGAAGTCGCGTTAAGATGGGTAAAACCAACCGTGCTTGTATCGTTTAACCCGGCTACCGTCCAATCTACCCTGCGGCTTGCACTTAGCGTTTGTGAGTGTGCAAAAGAAACCATGAACAGCAAAAACAGGGTTGTAACGAATTTCATCTTAATGTTTTAGCAATTTTATAGGGTTTGTAGTTCCTTCACATTGCAGAAAATAGATTCCCGAAGGCAAGCGCGAAAAATCCATGGAATTCATGCCTGGAATCAATCTTTGCGATGAAAGTACTTTTCCACAAAAATCAACCAAGGAAACCTCCACTTGAACTGTAAAAGGATTGGCCACCGTCAACAAATCATCAAAAGGATTTGGAAAGCAATTAAACCATTCATTTTGCATTTCATTCACCTGAACCAAAGGATTCATGGGCTCGTTCCCTGTCACTTGTGTAGCCTCGTCATTGGGACCAATTTTCATTAAAAAAATCGAATTGCCGCCGTTCATGGGATACGTTATGTAGCCTACAGCGAGCGCACCCCCGTCTGAGGTTGGAATAAACTGTTCCACTTTTTCATCCCCAGCATGGTTGATGTAAATCGGTCCGTTGTCCCAATCGAAATTGGTATTAAAGCGACCCAAGGCCACATCCATTCCAAAGGCAGCATCGTTCGTGTTTTCGTTGCGATACCCAACGTACAATTTCGTTTGGTTACCATTCAAGGTTACTTCATCCAACCGGACCTCCATTTGGTTTACGAAAGTAGATTCATAAAACAAGGTTCCATTTAATTCATACCTTCCCGAATAGTTGTCGTGTTTTTGCAATACTGGATCCCAATGCCAACCCACGATGTTAATGCGGTTTAAATTCATCGTAATGTCCGTAAGCCCAAATGCACCTACATCCCCTACTTCTACGAACCAATTTGTTGTACCGTTTTCGTGGATTGAAGCCAGAAAACCTTTTGTCATGGAAGAATCTTGGTTAAAATACGTACCAGCGATGATGAACAATGAATCTTGGTAAGAAAGTACGGCATTCACTGAATTTTCTCCTGTAGCACCGAAGTATTTGGTCCAAAGGGTATCCCCAGCCACGTTGGTACGAACCACAAAACCTTTGTCTCCATTTCCCGAAGCATTTTGCGATTTCCCAACGGCGATTACACCGCTGTCTGCACAGAAAACGGCATCGTTGGTGGTTTCCCATCCGCCTAAATCCACTCGTTTTTCCCAAAGCAAGTTCCCTGAAAGATCGGTATTGAAGAGGTAAAAATCATAGGAATTCAAAGGGTTTTGCAAGGATGATCCTGCGACAACATACCCTAAATTTGCATTGTAAAGCACACGTCTTCCTTCATCAAACTCATTGGACCCATAATGTTGACTCCATTCGTAGGTTCCGGTTTTGGTCAATTTCAATAAAAACGCCTCTGCATCCACGCCCCAACTCCCACTCCTACCTGTAACCACATAAGATGAGTCTGGCAATTGACATACGCCGTTGCCAAAATCATACTCATTTCCAGAATATTGCTTGTAAAAGGTTACCTGTGCAGAAACAGATGAGAAAAAGAAAAGAAGGATTCCAAAGGCTATATATCGCATCGCAGTCTGATTTGAAGTGATTTACCAAATCCGGATTTCAGCATCAATCCGAGGACGTTTTCCGAAGCTATTCCCAGGTTAAACTTCTTTGCATGAACACTTACCGAAGCATTCATTTTAAAACCCGTAAATCCGCCGTACGAAGCACATAAACCTGTATGCACATTGTTCCCAAGCTTCACTGCCAATCCACCATAAACATAGGGAACATACCCAGCAATCAGCATCATTTTAAATCCATACAAAGGTTGGAGTACGTCTTTTTTATGAAGATCTAACACATTGGTAAGCATGATAGATGCAGGCAAAGCCATCCATTTCGATTTCTGTATCGTTTCCACCAGCAAACTGTCGGTAATGGCATATCCTTCCGCCAACATGCCATCCCTGTTGATGAGTTGAGAGATGGTGTAGCCACCAAAAGCAAAGGAAGTATCAATGGTCAGCGTACGATAATCATTCATGACGGTGAAACCGAGGTTTGCAATGCTGAGCTCCATTGTCGTGTATTTATCTTCATTCAAGGTAACCGGAAAACGCAGGTTCATGTCTACACTTGCGCCCAAACCTTTGAAATACGCAGGAGATTTCGACTGACTCCAATTTCCCTGTACAATGCCATACAAACTGTCTCCAGCTTCGGTGTAGTAAAAATTCATATTCTCACCCAAAAAGGCATTTTGGGCATTGTTCATTCCCACAAGATTCAGGCTAAGGGTAGATTGCGTCTTGCGATCCATTACAGAAAACCCTAGGGTCTGAAAATCCAGATACTGAAGCTTGGTATTCGATACGTTGCAGTATTTCCCAAGAAAATAATCGTTTCCATAAAACGCAAGGTTGTAAAGTGTGGTTGGATAAACCAAAGAAGCAAGGTACTGCTTAGAATACTTAACACCAGGCATCCAACGTTGAAGTTTGGGATTTGAAGTTTTAGTGCCAAAATACAAGGAGGCAAATGCATTCCCCTCCAACCCAATAACATTGAATTCTTTATGGTTTTTTTGTACATTCTCTTTCACCTGATTGGAAATAAATCCCCCAAAAGCAAGTGGGTCAAGCATTGAATTTGTAAGCGAAGAAGAACCATACACAAGGTTTCCGGATACAATCCCCGTAAACTTCGCTGCATTGCTTGAATCGTAATCGATGCCATTGAGCATTTGGGCCTGCAGCACAGACACCCAAACTACAAAAAGAAAGGAGAGTGCACTTCGCATCAGTAAACGATTTCAGTTTGTAAATGAGCCTTTAACTTCACGTGCATAAACGCACCAACGGGAATGGAAACCATTTGGTTGGATGTCCCTGAAGAATTAGGCGTATCCAATATCGCTTCAATTCCAATGAATTTCACATCGTTTACATGATTCATCAATTGTGGGGTCGCTTGAAAATTGACCTTTGAATTTTTCACCAACAAACCATTGGGGTTGAGCGAACCTGTTAAAGCGCTCAAAATGAGTGCATCTCCAATGATTTCCTCAATCATGTTACCGGAAGCATCTAAGAAGGACATCTTAACTTGACTTTGCATTGGAAAGGCATTCGAAACATCTAATGTAAAGTAACCGCCAACCACATGGGTTTTCGAAGTGTTTTGCGTTAAATTCACCTGAAAAGTATCAACCAAGGTGAGTTGGTCTGCTTGGAATTGCAAGGGCATTTGCGCGTGCATAATCACTTTTACCCTGCTGGTAGAGAAAACTTCATCCCATCCTGCGTTGACATTTCCCAAGGGATTGAGTTCAACCACATACCCCACTTTCAAGTCCGAACCTAAGTTTTCTACTACCTGTTCGATGTTGCTGTTACCCGAATTGATGTTGACCTGTTGCGTTGCAGACTGCAGGTTGTTCCAAGTTCCAGTTGCTGGAGAAAGAAACAATTCTTGTCCAATACAAGGCGCAGATAAATTGACGGAAGTTCCATTTGCATTCGCATTTTGCACCAAGGTCAGTTTGGATTTCAAGGGTACTTTTAGTCCGTTGGAAACAGTAACATTCAATTGGATCGCATTGAGGTCAAGGCTGCCCGAAGCAATCTGGTTAAGGTAGGAAAGATTTAAGCTGCTGGTATCGGAAAAAACCTGTTGACCAAAGTATCCTCTGGCGTAGTCAACCGAAATGTCCGATAGGTTTGCTTCAACTTTAAAAACATTGGATGGGCTCACGCTAACGGTAGGACCGTTTACATCGGTTTTTGCAACGACTTGGGATTGAAGGGTATTGAACAAAATGCCATTGGTGCCTCTCAAATCCATCTCGTATCCTGCGAGGTTCAGTTCTGCTTCGACTACTGCCGGCGCAGCATTGTCTCCAGCTCCTACGGTAAAGGTTTCATGAAAAGGAACATTGTTTTTTTCAACCCCAGGAAGGTAAACATCGAAGGTTACTCCGGTCGCGATGGGATTGTAAACCTTTAGTTTTATTTTCCCGCCAAATACCCTGATTTTCTTTAATTGAACATTGGGGATGTTGATGAAGTACTGTTCTATTTGGTTGAAGACATCGAAACCCGGTGGTACATTTAAGGTGAAATTCGGGTGAAATGTTTGCACAACTTCTGTATCTGGAATGGATACGATGTCAGACAATCCAAAATCAATCAAGGTCTTTGTGAAATCGAGGTCGAGAAAACCACTTCCATTCCCTACCAAAATGGAATCAGCTGTGAGTTTAGACAAATCCAAGGTGTCATTGACAATGGGCGCACTCAAATCTGTTTGCCAAAAAGTGTCTTTTTTCTTACAGCTAGTAAGTAAAACTAAACTACAGAAGAGGATGAAGCCAATATTTTTCACGCGCGTTCAATTATGGTAGCATACCCTTGTCCAACGCCAATGCACATGGTCACCAAAGCATAGCGTTTTCCTGTCATTTGAAGCTGTCTCGCAGCCGTCAAAAGGATTCTTGCGCCACTCATGCCAAGTGGATGTCCCAAAGCGATTGCACCGCCTTTTGGATTGATTCTCGGGTCTTTATCTTCAAGTCCGAGCGCTCGCGTACAAGCCAACACCTGAGCCGCAAAGGCTTCGTTTATTTCGATGATATCCATTTGGTCCAGTGTGAGGCCAGCGTTTTTCAAAGCCTTTTGAGACGCTACCACCGGTCCAATTCCCATGATCCGAGGTTCTACTCCGCTCACAGCTCCGCAAATGATTTTTGCCAAGGGTGTTTTTCCTGACAACGCTACGCCATTTTCGTTTCCAATCAATAGGGCTGCGGCGCCGTCATTCAATCCCGAAGCATTTCCAGCGGTAACGGAACCGCCCTTTTTAAAAGCAGGCTTCAGGTTTGCCAAGGCTTCTATCGTACTTTTTGGCTTATGGAATTCATCGTTTGAAAACACAACCGGCTCTCCTTTTCTTTGGGGAATTTCTACGGAAACAATTTCGCCATCAAAATAACCGAGGGCTTTTGCAGCGGAGACTTTTTCTTGTGACCAAGCCGCAAAGGCATCCTGATCTTCTCGGGTGATGTTGTATTTTTCTACTAAATTCTCTGCGGTCATCCCCATGCTGTCTACGCCAAACATTTCTTCCATTATAGGATTAATGAATCGCCATCCAAAAGAAGAATCGTACATTTTTTGATCTCGACCATAGGGTCCTTCTGCTTTTGACAGTACATAAGGTGCACGTGTCATGTGTTCTACACCGCCCGCGATGTATAAATCACCAGCGCCATCTTTAATGGCACGCATTGCATTGATTGTTGCTGCCATTCCTGAAGCGCACAAACGGTTTATGGTCTCACCGCCTACATTTTGAGGGATTCCTGCCAAAAGCAGCGCCATCCTTGCAACGTTGCGATTGTCCTCTCCTCCTTGGTTTGCACAACCCAGAATTACATCTTCGATGTTCGCGAAATCCAAGTCTGCATTTCTTTGCATCAAAGATTTCATTACCAAAGCTGCTAAATCGTCTGCCCGTACCTTGGACAAACTCCCACCTAAACTTCCAATCGGCGTACGTACGCCATCAATGATGTAAACCTCACTCAAAACATTCAATTTGATGTAAAAATAAACATTTGCGAGGATTTCCAATCCCAACGGATTGAATTATTATTCCCATTTTTGCAAGAAGAATCGAATATGGAAGCCTACCAATACGAAGCATTAAAGAACATCGGAGCACCTGTTTTTACAGCGACTGAAGTACTCAAGGAATATGGTCACGACGAGACAGAGGACCTAAATTTTCCGCCTAACCTTGTCATAAAACCGAGCACCCCTGAGGAAATATCACAAATCCTCACCTATTGCAACCAAGAAAAAATACCGGTCACGCCCGCAGGAGCACGTACAGGTCTGAGCGGAGGCTCTCTACCCATTCGCGGAGGCGTCCTTTTGTCGATGGAGAAATTCAATCGAATTTTAAAGATTGATACCGACAACCTACAAGTCACAACCGAACCTGGTGTCATCACTGAAGAATTACAGAACGCGGTAAAACAGCTCGGCCTCTTTTATCCTCCTGACCCCGCCAGCAAAGGATCTTGTTTCATAGGTGGGAATGTTTCTGAAAATTCAGGCGGACCCAAAGCGGTAAAATACGGTGTCACAAAAGATTACGTGCTCAATTTAGAAGTTGTTTTACCTACGGGTGAAATCATTTGGACGGGCGCTAACGTGCTCAAAAATGCCACGGGATACAATCTAACACAATTGATCGTAGGGTCTGAAGGGACGCTTGGAATCATCACTAAAATCGTACTAAGACTCATCCCCCATCCGACACACGACGTCTTGTTCTTGGTGCCATTTTTCAGTGCCGCCAAAGCCTGCGAAGCAGTAGCCGCTGTGTTTAAGGCAGGAATCACGCCCAGCGGCATGGAATTCATGGAACGCGATGCCATTTTGTGGTCGAAAGCTTTTACAAAGGACGAAACGATTCCCGTTGCAGATAACCACGAAGCCCACTTGCTCATTGAATTGGATGGATTTGACGAAGATGGATTGCAAAAGGAAGCAGAGAAACTGTTTACCGTTTTATCAGGTTTTGAGACGGATGAAGTTTTATTTGCCGACAACAGTGCACAGAAAAATGTTCTTTGGAACTTACGAAGGAAAGTAGCTGAAGCTGTAAAAGTACAATCCATTTACAAAGAAGAAGATACCGTTGTTCCTCGATTTGAACTGCCTAACCTCCTAACGTTTATCAAGGCAATGGAGTTGAAATATCACTTTAAATCGGTTTGTTATGGTCACGCTGGGGATGGAAATTTACACGTGAATATCATAAAAGGAGAGCTGACCGACAACGCTTGGAACACAGAATTACCCAAGGCGATACATGAATTGTTTACCGAAGTGGTAAGGCTTGGAGGCACCATTTCAGGAGAACATGGGATTGGTTGGGTGCAAAAGGAATACATGCCCATTGCTTTTCCCCAAGTAACCCTAGAATTGATGAGAAATATCAAAAAAACGTTTGATCCAAATGGGATTTTAAACCCCGGGAAGATTTTCTAAGCTTCTTTACGAAGCCATTTTAAGTGTCGCGCATAAAGCAATACAAACACCAAAGAAATGAGCAGGTTAGTGATCAATATTACCGTTGGTACGTTGGCAGGCGAAACAAAGAAATAGATGCTACCCGCTGCAAGAAAGCTGTAGATGATGTAAGCGTGAAAACCCAAGATGTTTCGCTTGTACATCAATACCGCTGAAAAACAACCTAACATTGAAAACAAAATATTTAAAGATGTGGATGCCAAGAAGTTATGACTTAGAATCTCAGACATTACTTGAAGTCTGCTAAGTAAATCGGCCATTTCATTAAAACCTATTTCTTTAAAAACGGAGATGGATTTCGCCATGTCTATTTTACTTTTACGTAAACTTTCTGCTGTAGGCTGGAAAAATATCAGTGAAACCAATCCCATTACTATGGCTCCACCTGTATTGATAAATGTCAACACCAAAAGAGCCATTAAACCCTTAGGAGGCTTAGCGGAAGCAGGTTCGTTTATAAGTTGATTTTCCAAAAGTGATAAATGAAGTGATTTACTCTAACTTATTGTTATTCAGTTCATTATTTTCAGGCGTAATGAGTTTTAACTCTGTACGTCGATTGGCCTGGTGCTCTTCTTTTGTACACTTCACTCCATTGGAGCAGTTGTTTCTAAGCTTGGTTTCTCCGTATCCTTGCGCCGTGATTAATTTCTTGGCTATGCCTTGAGAGATGATGTAATCTACACAACTTTTCGCACGGTTCTTAGACAACTTCATGTTGTATTTATCTGATCCCCTGGAATCCGTGTGGGATGAAAGTTCAACCTTAAGGTCCGGATGTTCCTTCATATATTTCACCAATTTATCCAATTCTAACTTTCCTTCTGGTCGTAAGAAATATTTGTCAAAATTGTAGAGGACCAAATCCAAACGAATAAATTCACTTTCTTGTTTTTCGCGAAGTACAATGGAATAATTTACCGTGTCAACACAATTGCCAGAAACACTTTCCGGAATCACTACCCTTGCGTCATCGTGGTTTATAAAATTCGCAACAATGGAATCAACTTTTTCTGACCCTTCATTTTTCCAAGCATACGAACCGGAAGCATCGGTATTCATTTTGGAAAGGGTTCCATTGTGCTTGTACACGTTTAATCGTACATCACTAAGATTCATGCCTTTAGCGTCTTTTACTAAAACCTTAGAAACATGTTGCTTGAAAAAAGTTTTCAACTGAGTTGTTTGACTTCCTTGTTGATTGGCTGTAAAATTTACGGAATCAGCACTGTTTGTTTTGTCACCTTCATAAACAATTTTGTAGGAATGTTTTTCCATTAATTCAAAAGGCTCGGTTTTACCATTTTTATCTGTAGTCAATTCAGTAACCTTTCCGCTCTTCAAATCTGTGATTACAATTTCTTTGGATTTGATAGCCGTTCCCTTACAATTTTTCAATTCAACTACAAGGTCTGCTTGGTAAACTGGTTTGTTAAAGGCATAAATACGGTCTACAAAATTTACACGATTGGTGGAAAAATATCCTTTTCCTGTTTCTTCGTCAACATAATAAGCAAAGTCATCTGCTGAAGAATTTAAAGGTGTGCCAATGTGGATAGGTTTTTGGCCATCCAATTCAGACATAAAAACATCCATCCCTCCGATGCTGTTCCATCCGAAAGAACTGAAATAAAGGATTCCGGTTTTAGAAATAAAAGGAAACAATTCGTTTTCTGTTGTATTTACATCATCTCCAAGCCTAACGGGCTCACTCCATTCCCCATCTTTATAGGAAGTCATCCAAATGTCTGAACTTACGACCGTATCTGAAACATGTTTAACAGGATCAACAGAAATTGAATGAATGCTACTGCCTGGACGGTTCGAAGAAAAATATACATTTCCTTGCGCATCCATTGTGGCGTGACCTGTTGAATATTGTATTGAATTAAATGGGAAATCAATTTCTCTGTAGTTACCATTTTCAACCACAAACACCCTTTGACGCAGGCGACTGTATTTCATTTTTCCTTCGATGTCTTTTTGTTCAAAATTTGAAGTAAGGAACATCATAGAATAATCTTCATTGAAAGAAACCGGTCCGTCATGGCCATTGGTTCTTTTAACTTCTCTCCATAAATTCTTATGGAAAAAATTTGTCCAAAATGGCTTTTGATACACTTTATATTTTTGATTGACTTTAGAAGAATCAAAATAAGCGATGTCTGTATAAAACTGTCCTGTTCTTGGATACGTTTTGTTTATTGCATTGTGATTGTATTCATTCGTCACAAACAAAATTCCTTTTTCTTTTAATGGAAAAGCCCCAAAATCCTCGCCTTCACCTGTCTTCTTATAGATGCGAATGGAATAAGGTGCCGTTTGTTTTACGTTTTCGAGAAGCGCATTGAGGTTTTGTTTCTTGTTTAGCAAATTCTCATCAGAGGGATGTTGCATCAAAGCTGAATCGAGCACCCCCGCTAGGCGCGATGATTGATTTAGGTACAACAAAGCGTTCATGAATCTCTCCCAATCTTGCGGCGTTGAAACCCCTTTGGCAACTAGAATTTTTGACCAATAGGAAGCTTTCTTATAATTTTCAGAAAGAAACGCTGCGTTTACGGTTTGCCTTAAAATCTCTGAATTCACAGGCTTTGATTTCAATGCTTTCGTAGAAAGTTCTTCCCAAACTGGAAGTGCCTCAGTGTAACGAAACTGGGTAGAAAGATCCGTAGCGTATTTTATTTTATACTCTTGCGCATTTACACTCAGAAAAAATAGGGTAAAAACCCAAACTATGTTTTTTAAATTCATCTTAAAAATATCTAGGACTTTGAATCGCATTGTTTTTACCTCGGATGTCAAATGAGAGCACAAATTCATGTGTCCCCCATTGGTTTAACATTTTACCATTAAGCGGGAAATCGAAAGCATAACCAACCATGCAATAATTGGTCAATTGGTAAGAAGCATTCACCCCAGCACAATCCGTTGTACGGTAAAGCGCGCCTACCCAAATCTTTTTATACAAATGCGCAGACATGTTTAAATCTGCAATCAAGGGACCACTTCCTGTATATTTAATTAAAACTGAAGGTTTCAAATCCAACACTGAATTCAATTCAAAAACATACCCACCTGTTAAGTAAAGATGTCTTTGCAAGTATGAATTCCCTGAATTGTTATCGATGCTTCTTTTGATCAACCTAGGAACGGACAAACCAGCGTAGAATTTTTTGGCATAGAGGTAAGCTCCAAATCCGAAATTTGCTTTGGTTTGGGTAAAGCTATTTGTATAACTTGGGTCATTGGGATCCGTCACTACCAAGCCACTGAAGTTGTAACCATATTGTTGAATCCCCCCTGAAAGACCCAAAGACAAGCGCATGTCATCTTTATTCAATCGCATGTGATAGGCTACGTTTACCATGGCATTAAACCCTGAACGAGATCCAATTTTATCATAAGCGATGTTTGCGCCTACCCCTAGATTTTGACGAACCACTGGTGCGTGAATCGATAGGAACTGAGAATTAGGAGCGCCATCCCATCCAATCCATTGCGCTCTGCTCACGCCGGTAATGTTTAACGCATCTCTGCTTCCTGCATACCCTGGATTGTATTGCAAAGGATTAAAAAAGTACATGGACGTTTGGGCATCCTGCTGGGCAAAAAGGCTACTGCCTATTAAGCACAAAATAACGGTAATGAATGTTCTCCTCATTTTCTTCTAAGGTTGGATTTCAAGATACCCTTGAAATGGTTCCTGTGATTTTTTATTAGTATCAACGATGTAAAAATAAGTCGCCGGCGGCAAAGGATTTGGATGCGTACCTTTCAAGTGACCATTCCAATTGTTGTTGTATGGATCTGCTTCATACACCACATTTCCCCATCTGTTATACACCGTCACTTTAATGCTTGGGTATTGCGCGGTATTCTGTAAAATCCATGTTTCATTTAAATTATCTCCATTGGGCGATAAAAACTGAGGTACAACCACAGGGATCAGCGGAGTACAACCCAAATCAAGTGCTGCACTTACGGAACATCCTGCGGCATCCGTGGCTGTTACTGTGTAAGTTCCAGCGTCAATGTTATTGGCTATGGCACTGTTGCTTCCAGAGGACCAAGCATACGTGAAATTTCCTTGACCACCTGCAGCCAACGCAGATAAACTTCCATTGGATTCTCCACATTCTGAACCTACAGAGTCAATTTGAACAATAGTAATTTGCGTCGGCTGTGCAACAAACATTGAGGTGTCATCTTGACATCCATCTTCATTCGTCACTGTTACACTGTAAGCTCCTGTGGAAAGTCCATTTACGGTAGCTGAATTTGTAAGTACCGGAGTCCATGCATAGGTTAAGTTGTTTCCATTTCCATTGTCTGTATTTATGGACACCGAACCATTTGACCCATTAAAACAACTTACATTGGTTATGTTTACTTGGGTAATGTTAATTTGGGTAGGTGGATCAATGGTTACTACGAAATTAGAAACACAACCATTTCCTCCATCGGTTAAAGTGATTGTATATTGGCCTGCTTGGTTAATCGTTGGCGAAAATGTATTTGCTCCAGAAACGATTCCAGGTCCAACCCAAGCTGCAGTAGCTGATGCCGGTGTTACCACCCCATTGATGACTCCGAGTCCTGTAACACAATCCAAACCTGACGTAGGTGTGGTAGTATAATCAAAATCTGGTGCTGAAAGAATGTTAACTTGAAATTGATCCATAACCGCAGGACAGTTTCCGAGTTGTACACTGACATCAATTACGCCAGAAATGGTAGCACCGGTCGTATTGTTACCTGACAACCACGTCGGAACGTCGCCATTCCCTGAAGCCGCAAGCCCAATGCTGGTATTGTTGTTTGTCCATGAAACCACCCCTCCTACTGGAGATGAAATGTAATCATTTGGATTGATTTGAATGCCTGGACAAACGGTAACATCCACGTTTGTATTGATTGTTAACTGAGGTTGAACCGCCACAGATACCACTACATCAGGTCCAGGGCAAAGTGCATTGGTTACCGAAACAGTGTACTGTACGGTATCAATCGTATTCCCAGAATTCGTTAAGGTTTGTGCAATGTTGTTTCCTGTACCGTTTACAAAACCTGTAATGGTTGCTGGACCCGAAGCCACCCAAGAAAAGGAGACCGTGTTTAAATTACTGCTGATGTCAATGTCTGTTGTTTCACCATCACATATTAAATAGAACAATGGATCAATGTCGATGGCTGCTTCTGGATTTACAGTTATGGTGTGAACATCCGCTGAATCCGTTGAACACTCTACGGTCGCGCTGATTTCTACAGTACCCACTTGATCGGTATTGTTTAGCAATAACAAGGAATTAAATACCAAGGGCGTGGTACCGCTTCCAGAGAGAACGGTTACATTGCTCACGTTTGTGGTATCTGTAATGGTCCAATTGATCACATAGTTTGGTTGGTCGGCAGTCATAAGAAAAGACAAGGATGAATCCCCACCGCAAATGGTTTGGTCGTACAAAGAATAGCTCAATGAAGCCGTAGGTTTAATGGTGACTTGATGTAAGATGGAATCCGTTCCGCAGAAATTACCTGCATAACACCATACGTCGTAGGTGCCAGGTTGAGAAAACAAAATCTCCAAGTCGTCAGAACCGTTTGTCCATTGTGTATAATCGTAGGTTGCACCTACAAAACCATTGCTAGTACCCAAGTTGCCACTGTTCACTGTATAGGTATTTGGTGCAATGGACCAATAAAAGCCATAGGTTGAATCACATCCACTTTGATTGATGGTTTCTCCACCATCTGAATCATTTGAAAAAGTCACAGGTTCCAAAACACAAATGGGTGATTGCGGAGAATAACTAAACGCTGCCGTTGTCCCTGTTGAAATCGTAATCGGTCCTACCGTAATAACCGTCGGTAAACCATTGTTTGAACAAATGTTTTGCGCCAAAACGGTCGCGGAATATGCATTTTGAATTGGAGGAAGTCCAGGAGCGAAGACATAATCAACGCCACATGAAGACGTATTGAACACATGGTTAATGGTTGTGTCGTTCGCCGTGGTAAAGGTCATGTTTGGGGTTCCATCTGAAAAAGATACCGTGTATGTGATGGGAACATCATTGGATAAAATGTCTATGGAATAAGGAGACGGAAGACAGGTGTTTGAACCAATTCCAGAAACGGTAACCAACGGCGCATTGCCATTAAAAACGATGTAGGTCGCGGAATCTGTACAACCATTCTGGGTTACGGTATGCGTCAATGTAAATTGTCCCAAAGGATAATCGTTGGAAATTTGGGTACCAACCATAGCTGCATTGGTAGAAATGGTGCCATCTCCCCAGCTAAAAGTTTGTGTTACCGTATTATTGAACAATGAATTGAAGGTGAAATTTGCAGAATCGATGGATCCACATTTTTTGAAAACAGTTTGACCCCCTTGTGTAACGGCTCCGTAACCCCCACCTGTATTAGCCAAGGTAAGCGCGGCATTTGGCAAAGCATTCACATCAATGATCCTAGAAAACGTCGACGTAGCAGTCGCGTTGTTATTGTTAACCGTCAAGGTAACCGTGGTTGTAGGGGTTGTGACTGTATTGTATGTAACCGTATGTGGACCAACACCCGTAGCTGTAGCGGGCGTGGCTCCCAAGCCAAAGTTCCAAGAATAGGTTGTACCTGCAACGGTTAAAGAAGAGTTATTGGCAAAAGTGATGGTACTTCCTTTACAGATTGTAACTGTACCTGCAACAGCAACCGGATTTGAATTGAAATTAGCGCTTGGTGCTTGCCCAAATGTGACTAAAGCAATGAATACCCCGGCAAAAAAAAGTGAGTATTTAAACATAAAAGGACTTCTATAGGGTTTCTAAATCGTTCGCAAATATAATCTTTTTTTTTATGCACTGTAATTTAACCAATCAATCCCTTTGGTTAGCAGTTGAAGCGTATGGTGTTCCCTTGTGTCTGTTTCTGGTTGAAAATTATAAACCCATTTGGCAACTGGAGGCATGCTCAAAAAGATAGACTCCGTTCTTCCGTTGGAAACAATCCCAAACTTTGTTCCTTTGTCAAAGAGTAAATTGAACTCTACATACCTTGATCTTCGAATGGCTTGCCACTCCAATTCATTCGTTGTTGGGAGCGCTGGATTTTCTACAAGTTGCTGCGCGTACAATTTTGGAAAGGCTTCCCCCAAGGCTAAACAGAAATTCATGAGTGCATCTTTATGCCCCTCATTTTTAGGTTTAACATGGTCGAAGAATATCCCGCCAACGCCCCTGGTTTCGTTTCGATGCGAAAGAAAGAAATAATCATCTGCCCAAGCCTTGAATTTATCATAGGCATCAGGTTGGTAGTTCCCACAAATTTCCGACAACCCTTCGTGAAAGCGTCTTGCCTTTTTCGGTTCTATATATATAGGTGTCAAATCGATTCCGCCACCAAACCAGCTTTCATTGTTATCCGTCTCAAAATACCGGACATTCATGTGGATGATCGGATGCAAAGGATGCTTTGAATGCAATACAATGGATACCCCTGTCGCCAAGAACACATTGCCTTGCATGCCCATTTGCGACTTCATTAATGGAGTGACCTCCCCTTCAACTTTTGAAAATGCGACGCCTCCCTTTTCAATGACATTTCCATTTACAATGGTTTTTGTTATGCCTCCTCCTCCTTGAGACCGCTCCCATTCATCCGAAGAAAAAGAAACTCCGTCGATGTTTTCCAATTGCTCAACGATGAATGCTTGTAACTGCTTAAACCGATTGGCGATGTCATTCCCACTCCACATTGCTTGTAATTTTAGATTCGAAATTTTGAAACTCACACAGAAAAAGCCCATAGTTGGAATGTGAAATCCCCACCGTTTTCCCGAAATCAAACTGGGTCATCAAACCACTTTGAGGCGTGGAAAAATTAAAATACCAAGAAGGGAATTGTACCATTACGTCGTAACCCAACACTGCGGCTTTGGATAAATCAGCTTCGTATTTCACCCTAAATTTTTTATGCAATTGAATGGTTTTTTTGTCGTGGTAATTGAAACAAGTCGAGCTTAAAAAATAAAAATTCGATGGGTTCGATAGCGTTGCATTTAATTCTTTCCAATCGGTCCACTCCCGCAATCCAAAAAGGACTTGGTTGGGTTTACCCTGCAATTGAGCATTGATTTTCACCACTTGGTTTTTATCCATGGATACACTGACATAAACAATGGGCTTGGTGAATTTTAAATACATTAGAATGCGCGACACATCTGCATCCAACATTCGGTCATTGGGTCCTGCATACGCCGCGAAGTAATTTTTAAACTGCGTTTCCCTCAGTTTATCCTCTGCCCCTTCCGATTGAATAAAGACCACTTGCTTTCCTTTTCCAATTTCCGCCGTTTTCTTCGCCAGCATCTCTATCTGCACGTCAATTTCGGTTGGAATGAAATACAATTGCTCATTGCTGCCCAAATTTTTACTTCCCGTATTTACTGGCAATACCATTGGAATTCTTTTTTCTTTTGCGAAGACATTTAGTTTTTCAGCATCTGAAGCATGCCAAGGCGCTATGAACAAATCGAAATCATTGATTGCGTTGGTAGAAATCAACCGCTGGATGGATTCTTTATCGGATTTATAATCGAAAAAATAAACATCGCCCCGCAGTCCTTTTTCCATCAATGTATCCACGCCGATCATGGCACCCATGTAAAAATCAAAAGCAGATTTCTGAAGACCTTTCAAGGGAAATCGCAAAGAATCTTTTGAAAAGGGCAAGAACACGCCAATCTTCACCTCTCTATTGTCGAATGGCTTAGGCAGCATTTGAACAAAACTCGTTTTTGATTTGACAGGACTGGTCACTACCAATGAGGTTGTATTTAGGGGGATTTCACGAAGAGGTACAGATGCTGTTTGTTCTTTAAAAATAGGGACCTTTAACTTCATTCCTTGGGTTAAGGTTGAACTTTTCAATTGGTTGAGTTCTTTTAAGGACTGTGTTGATACCAAAAATCTTTTCGCGATTTCGGAGAGCTTATCCCCCTGGTTCACTTGGTAATAAATGATTGTGTCGTTGAAATCAAACAACCGGATTGTTCTTACAAGACTGTCTTTAACGAATTGCGCATTATCTTGAAGAGGTGGGGAAGAGATGCTTTCCAAGCGTTTAATTCCTTGTTTAATGGTCACGGAACGTCCGATTTTTAACCCTTCGGTTTGAAGTCCTACATTCCATGCATAAAGGGAATCCACAGAGACAAAATAAGTTTTAGCCAATCCAAAAACAGTTTCCTTCGGACGAGCTATAACCTCAAAATCCGCCCGTTCGGTTGGAAGGTAGATCTTGGTTCCTGAAACCATGGTTTCTTTAAGCGATGGGTTTTCTTTGCGAATCACATTTGAATTGATTCTTGTTTGGCTGGAAAGGGTTGCTAAACTTATGGTTTCAGTAAGCTCCAATTCATGAAATTGCTTACCCATTTTGGTTACGACAGGGACGAATGGTTGTCCTTGCAATCCAAAAGAATAGAACAACAGAAATGCAAGGTATAATTTCTTCCTTATTCCCATTCGATGGTCGCTGGAGGTTTG
This sequence comes from Flavobacteriia bacterium, assembly GCA_009924735.1. GTDB lineage: Bacteria > Bacteroidota > Bacteroidia > Flavobacteriales_D > Crocinitomicaceae > UBA952. The sequence goes on from RFQZ01000008.1 coordinate 56,728, forward strand.
GAGCTTATGTCGTAAGTCACACGGTTAATTCCTCTGACTTGGTTGATGATTTGGTTTGAAATGCTGGCGAGAAAATCATAGGGTAAATGGCACCAATCTGCGGTCATGCCATCGGTTGAGGTAACTGCCCTCAAGGCTACTGCATTTTCATAGGTTCTTTCATCTCCCATCACGCCAACAGATTGAACGGGAAGGAAAATTACGCCTGCTTGCCAAACGTCGTTGTAAAATCCCCATTCCTTAAGTCCAGAAATAAAGATATGATCAACGTCTTGAAGGATTTGCACTTTTTCAGGGGTTACTTCGCCTAAAATCCGAATGCCTAATCCAGGACCGGGGAAAGGATGCCTGTCTAAAATCGCGGAATCTATCTCCAACGATCTTCCAATTCTTCTGACTTCATCCTTAAACAAGCTTCGCAAGGGTTCAACTATTTTCAAGTTCATATAATCAGGCAATCCGCCCACGTTGTGGTGCGACTTTATGGTTTGTGAAGGACCTCCAGTGGCGGAAATGGATTCAATTACATCGGGGTAAATCGTACCTTGACCCAACCATTTGGCATTATCTACTTTCTTAGACTCAGCATCAAACACTTCAATAAATACCCTGCCGATTGCTTTTCTTTTAAGTTCAGGATCCACAATGCCCTTCAGTGCCTCGTAAAACAATCCAGAAGCATCCACTCCTTTTACATTGAGACCCATGGTATGGTAGGATTCCAAAACAGATTCGTATTCATTCTTCCTTAACAGACCATTGTCTACAAATATGCAGTGAAGTTGACTTCCAATCGCTTTGTGAAGCAGTACAGCAGCAACGGAAGAATCGACTCCGCCGGACAAACCTAAAATTACCTTATCGGCTCCAATTTGATTTCGAAGGGCAGCAATGGTTTCCTCGACAAAGGCACCGGGCGTCCAATCCTGTGCACATTGACAAATGTCCACAACGAAATTTTGAAGCATTTTCATTCCGTGCGCTGAGTGATACACTTCTGGATGAAATTGCACTCCAAAGGTGAGCTCATTTTCAAATTGAAACCCCGCATTTTCTACAGAAGCGGTACTACAGATTCGCTTGGATCCAAGAGGCAGCGCTGCGATAGAATCACCATGCGACATCCATACTTGTGAAGGAGATTCCACACCTGATAAAATTCCTTCCGATGTAAAATCATCGATATTGGCCCGACCATACTCCCTGCTCATGGACGGTTTTACTTCTCCTCCATATTGTTGCGCAAGCAATTGTGCGCCATAACAAATTCCCAACAATGGAAAAGATCCTTTCAAATGGGTAAGATCCGGTTTAGGGGCGTTTTCATCGCGTACAGAAAAAGGACTTCCCGAAAGAATGATTCCTTTGGTATTCGTGGGGAGAGAATCCATTTTATTCCAAGGTCGTATCTCGCAATACACATTCATTTCCCGGATTCTCCGTGCAATCAATTGGGTATATTGAGAGCCAAAATCATAGATTACAATACATTCATGCATGATGCAAAGTTAATTTTTATCTTCAAGTTGCTTTTGAAGCTTTAAAGAAAGATTGATAATTTTTAACATCTACAAAAACAATCTTTAACATTATCCTTTTGAAATGATTAAATTTGACCTCATATTTTTTGAAAAAATTCGATGATTGGAGACTTATTAAAAAAGATTTTTGGGGATAAAAGTACCAAAGACCAAAAATTGTATCAGCCCTATGTAAATGAGACGATTCAAAAATCCATAGACATAGAAAAACTGAGTGATGATGAATTGAGAGGAAAAACATTTTCGTTCCAAGAAAGAATTTCATTGGCCATTCAAGCCCAAGAGGCAGAAGTAACTGCACTGAATGAAAAAGCCGCAAACCTTGACACACCCATTGAAGAGAAGGAAACCATTTTCGATGCCATAGATGTCCTAAGCAAGGAAATTGACGAAACCATTGAAAAGGAATTGCTTGAAATTCTGCCTGAAGCCTTTGCCGTCGTAAAAGAAACCGCAAAACGATGGGCAATCAATGGTAAATTGGAAGTTACTGCCTTGGAATTTGACAAAACACTCGCCCAAAAGAAAGATGGAATTACCATTTCAGGGGACAAAGCCATTTGGCACAACGAATGGACAGCAGCGGGAAACAAGGTTCAATGGAACATGGTTCACTACGACGTCCAATTGATGGGTGGTGCTGTATTACACAAAGGAAACATCGCCGAAATGCAGACGGGTGAAGGTAAAACCTTGGTTGCCACACTGCCCGTTTACCTAAATGCTTTGGCGGGAAAAGGTGTTCACATTGTGACTGTAAATGACTATTTGGCGAAAAGGGACTCCGAATGGATGGGACCATTGTATCAATTTCATGGTTTAAGTGTGGATTGCATCGACAAACACCAACCCAATTCAGATGCGCGAAGAAATGCCTACTCCTCAGACATCACTTTTGGAACCAACAATGAATTTGGTTTTGATTATTTGCGAGACAATATGGCGGGTCACCCTGATGATTTGGTACAGAGAAAACATCACTTTGCCATCGTGGATGAGGTCGATTCAGTATTAATTGATGATGCCAGGACGCCATTGATTATTTCAGGTCCAACCCCTCGTGGCGAAGAGCAAGAATTTCAAGCACTCAAACCAAGGATTGAAAAAATTGTCAACGCCCAAAAGATTTATGTTGAATCCTGCTTGGAAGAGGCCAAGAGAAACCTTGTTGTTCTAAACGAACACATCGACGATAAAAAACTGGAAAAGACCATGTTAGAGGAGGGCGGAATTGCTTTGCTCAGGGCGTTTCGTGGGCTTCCAAAAAACAAAGAATTGATTAAGTTCTTATCCGAACCCGGCGTTAAAGTTCACCTGCAAAAAACGGAGAACACCTACATGCAGGAGCAAGGTAAGCACATGAAAAAAATCGACCTTGAGTTGTATTTTGTTATCGAAGAAAAGAACAATACCATAGAGCTTACCATGAAAGGGATTGAGCTCATCTCTGGGAAAGAAGAAAGCGATTTCTTCATCATGCCAGACATCGGTGCGGAAATAGCGAAACTTCAAAGCGAAAACCTAGATCCAGATTCATTTTTGGCCAAAAAGGATGAGCTTGTTCGCGACTACTCCATTAAATCTGAAAGAATTCACTCCGTTAACCAATTGCTTAAAGCGTATACGCTATTTGAAAAGGAAGTTGAATATGTAATCCTTGACAGTAAAGTTAAAATCGTAGATGAATCTACAGGTAGGATTTTGGAAGGACGTCGGTATTCCGATGGACTACACCAAGCGATTGAAGCGAAGGAAAATGTACAAATTGAAGCAGCCACGCAAACCTATGCTACCGTAACCCTTCAGAATTACTTTAGGATGTACCACAAACTGGCTGGTATGACGGGAACTGCAGAAACGGAGGCAAAGGAGTTTTACGACATTTATAAATTGGATGTCGTTGCCATTCCTACGCACCGCCCAGTGATTCGAAATGACCAAAATGACTTTGTATTCAAGACAGTACGCGAGAAATTTAATGCAGTAAGCGACGAAGTGGCTAAACTGGTCGCAGAAGGCCGGCCAGTATTGGTGGGTACCACAACTGTAGAAATTTCAGAATTGCTAAGCAAAATGCTTCATAATAAAAAAATTACGCACCAAGTACTTAATGCCAAATACCACCAGAAAGAAGCGGAAATTGTAGCCAGCGCAGGTCGTGCAGGCACCGTAACCATTGCTACCAACATGGCAGGAAGGGGAACGGACATCAAACTAGGCGAAGGGGTTAAAGAAGCAGGCGGATTGGCGATTATCGGTACAGAGAGACACGACTCCAGACGGGTTGACCGTCAGCTGCGTGGTCGTTCAGGTCGACAAGGTGACCCAGGCTCCACAGAATTTTTCGTTTCACTCGAAGATGATTTGATGCGAAAATTTGGCTCGGAAAGGATTGCCAAGCTCATGGATAGAATGGGACTTAAGGAAGGTGAAGTAATTACCCACTCCATGGTTTCTAAATCCATTGAACGCGCCCAAAAGAAAGTGGAAGAAAACAACTTTGGAATCCGAAAGAGATTATTGGAATACGATGATGTCATGAACGCCCAAAGAAAGGCAATCTATAAAATGCGCAAGAATGCATTGTTTGGAGATCGCTTAGACATTGATGTCGACAACATGTTCTATGAACTTTGTGCAACGACCGTAAACAAAATGTCTAAATCAGATTTTCAAGAATTTGAATTGGAAGTCATTCGTTTATTGGGTGTAACCTCTCCTGTTGATGCCAATGAATACAAAACCTTAGACCAACAAGAACTTGTCTACCGCGTTTTTGATTCCATGAAATTGCAATACCAACGGAAATCTGAAAAGCTAGCCACACGTGCCATGCCGCAGATTAAACATGTTTATGAAACCATGTCAGACCGTTTTAAAAACATCGTTTTCCCACTAAGCGACGGAAGAAAGGAACTTCAACTGATCGTAAACCTTGAGGATGCCTATAAAACCAATGGAAAAAACATTTCTAAACAATTTGAAAAACACATCATTTTAGGGATCATTGACAACGAATGGAAGGAACACCTTCGCGAAATGGATGACTTACGCTCCGCAGTGAACAATGCTACGTATGAGCAAAAAGATCCTTTGGTCGTCTACAAATTAGAGTCCTATGACCTTTTCAAAAACATGTTAAACCGCGTAAACGAAGAAGTCGTTGAGTTGCTTATGAACATGGACATTCCAAATGAACCTGACCTTAAAAGCACCAACCAAGAAGCCGCTCAAAATCACTACAGCCAAGGAAAAACCAATGTGAGTAATGCTGGCAGCGCCTCTCAATTTCAAGGAAGCCAAGGGTATCAAGAAGCCGTAGAAAATTCTATGCAACAGCCAGAGAAAAAAATACCGGTCGTTGCCGATCAGAAGATCAATAGAAACGACCCTTGTCCTTGTGGAAGTGGTAAAAAGTACAAGCAATGTCATGGAAAATAACCCTAATTGGGACAGGTAATGTCGCTGCATTTTGGGTAAAAACCTTGCTGGGAAAAAGTTTCTGTGAACTTAACGTAATTGGATCCAACGTTGAAAAAACCAACGTTTTTAAAGCGGAGCATCGAATGCCAACGAATGCTGAATTTCCGCTTTTGGACTCAGATTTCATTTTGGTGTGCGTTCAAGACCGTTTCATCGATGCTGTCCTGCAAACAGTCCCTGACCATACACCTGTTTTCATAAGTGCGGGCTTCTTTTCAATCCAACCTTACCCTCATAAAAACATGGGTGTAATGTATCCTTTACAATCCATAGATAAATTTGCGCTTCCAAACATTAGCGAGGTTCCTTTCCTACTTGAGCTTTCCCCTGCCCACGGTGCATTCGTTTATGATTTTGCCAAAGAAATTGGAATGAAATACGTAGAGACCGACGAGAAATCAAGGTTTCAGGCACACATCAGTGCGGTTTTCATAAACAACTTCGGGTATTTCATCATGAAACAAGGTTTGTCATTGGGCATTGAAGAAAAACTTCCACTTTCTATTTTTCAACCACTCATTCAAAAAACGTTCGCTAACCTACTCATTGAAAAGGATTTGCAAACAGGTCCGGCCCGACGAGGAGACCAAATCACCATGGATAAGCACATGGCTATGCTATCAGATGAAATGAAAACAACCTATTCTTTTTTAAGCGATGTCATCACCAAAAAATACCCAGATGAATTATAAAATTAAGCTCAGAAACATTAAGAATTTCATTTTCGATGTCGACGGTGTATTCACAAACAACAGTGTCATGGTTTTTGAAAATGAATTCATTCGCACACTGAATGCACGAGACAGCTATGCTGTACAATACGCAGCTAAATTGGGCTATCGCATTTTCATTGTCACAGGCGGAGAATCTACAGCGGTAAAAAAGGCCCTGCTTAAATTAGGCGTTACCGAAGTATACCTAGAATCGTCAAATAAGCTTGAAGTATTTAACAACTTGGTCGTAAAACATGGGGTTGATCCTTTGGAAACATTGTACATGGGGGACGACATTCCTGACATTCCTTTGCTTCAAAACGTTTTACTCCCCTGCTGTCCTTTTGATGCTTGCATCGATGTACGAAAACATGTGGAGTACATTTCTCCTATAAAAGGTGGTGAAGGTTGCGTTCGCGATGTAATTGAACAAACCTTAAGGGTTCAAGAAAATTGGTTAAAGGACAATGCCTATACTTGGTGATTTTTTCCAAGTTCTTTTTGCCAATGTAAATTTAAAAGCTGGAGCAATCTTTTAGAGGTATTGTTCAAATACCTTTTCGTTCTGTAGCCTCCTACCCAAATGATTCCCCTGATGGCGTTGGTAAGGAAAATCTCATCGGCGGACAACAAGTTATGCGGTAAAATGGTACACTCGTACACCCTAATTCCATTTTGTAACGCAATGTTAATCAAAGTCATACGCATCGTACCGGCAATGCATCCTTCATCTAATCCAGGGGTATATAATACGCCATTGCTTACAATGAAAATATTTGAACTGGAAGATTCAATGATGTTTCCTTTTTCGTTTTGAAGTAAATACTCATCCAAATTGTTTTCCTGTGCAGCAATGCTGGACATCACTTTGTAAAGGCCATTTTTGGTTTTAAATGGCGATAAAAAATTCTTTTGAAGTTTCAAATCACGATAGATGTCTATTTCATAACCTTTGTTATTCAACAAAAACTCTTTATCATCCATGGAATGTACATCGATGTAGTACGACCCTTCATTGCTTGCTGGCGTATAGGTCCCTCCCACCATCCGATCAATGGAAACCCGACACCTTCCTCCGTGATTAATTTCACTTTTACGCAACAAATCCAAGATTCTTTCCTCAAAGAAAGCCAGGTTCCAAAACACGGGAATGCGAATTTTCAAGGCCTCGGCACCTTTAAACAATCGTTCCATGTGGTTTTGGAGGTTTATGGGCTTCCCAGATATGATGCGAATGCTTTCAAACAGACCATCGCCATATAAAAAAGCCCTATTTCCAGTATCTACCGTGGGTTGATCGGCAGGGATGATTCTCCCATTGTTATTTACATACAACATCCTATTTAAAAATTAAATGTAAAAAATCCATTCCTTTATGAGGTGCCAGGGTCAGCACAAACAACAATCCAAACAAAGCGCCACTCAAGTGTCCATCGTTTGCGATGTTTGACTTCCCTCGTTTCATAGCGTAAAATTCAATGGCAAGGTAAATGGGTCCAAAAATATAAGCCGGAATGGCAATGGGTATGAAGAACACATACAACGGTAAATCAGGTGTCCAAAGAATACAAGCAAAAATCACCGCTGAAACCGCGCCAGACGCTCCCAATGAACGATACTGAACCTCCCTGCGATGCCTGAAAAATGGAATCACGGTTGCTGCAACCCCACCCAAAAGATAGAGCGAAACAAAATATACACTTCCCAAAACGGAACCGAACGCATTCATCCAAACCTGCTCTAGGTAAGACCCTAAAGCATAAAATGAAAACATATTAAACAACAAATGCTGCCAATCCGCATGAAACCATGAATGCGTAAAAATGCCTTGGAAAGAATTCCCTTGCGACACATCATAGGGTGAAAACAAGAATTGTTCCCTCCAATGTGGACGATTGAATCCCTGATAACTTATGAATACAGTTATTGCCAGTATTACCCAGAGGGATGAAAGTTGAATCATGGATTATTATCACTTAATGTGTATCAAATTTACTTATATTCGTGATAAATTATGAAGTTTTATTTTCCTTTCTTACTTCTACTCCTCAGTCTTTTCGGTTGTGCATCAGAACCTGAAGAAAACCTAAATTTTCTTGAGGACACCTCCATTTCCGTTAAAAGCAAAGTAGAAAAGTTGTTGGAAAGTGATTTATTAAAACGCAAAAAGTTTTCTGCTGAAGAAATTACATTTCTAAGGAACTTTTACGAATCCGTTAATTACGCCCCTCAAATGGTCAAAACGGACTCAACCTTCTCCACCAGAGGCGAATTGTTGTTAAAGCTTTCAAAGGAGTCTTTGGCATTCGGAATCCCCACATATACAATGAAGCACAGTGAAGGCCAAGATGTTCATCCGCTGGAATTAGAAATGATGGCCATGGTCAATCTTTCCAGAATGATGTCCATCTCCAAACGCGGTTTTTTTGACTACCAAACCCAGCAATGCAAACCCATTCTTCTGGCAGAAAAAAATGCATTTAAAGAATTGATGCGTGCAAAAGGGGGAACCGCAAAAGCAAAAATAATCCTTTCGCAGGGACCCATGAGCGACACCAATTATAGGGACTTCGCAAATGGAATCCATCATTTTTACCACACACATTTGTTGGACACCATCGATTTCACAGCAAAAGAAATGAAAGAATTCAAGAAGGATTCAAAGCCCTTCGCAATCAAAAATCTTCGTTCCAAGGGTTATTTATCCACAAAATCCTACAGCGACCATCAATTTGAAAAAGCCCTTCTCACCTTCAAATTAGACAATGGTTTAGATTCCAATTTCACGATTGACGCGCATACGCTCCAAGCTTTATCTGAATCAAATTTCCACCGACTGACCCGTGCTGCCATTGGGCTAGACAAGCTTCGCCAAAGACCAAAGCGGGGACCTAAATTCGTTTGGATCAACCTACCTGCTTATCAACTGTATTTTTATGCCAACGACAGCTTAAAAGCAATTCATAAATTGGTCGTGGGAAAACAATCTACCCCAACCCCTGAACTTGTTTCCGAAATTCGCAGGATGATTGTTTATCCTTACTGGAAAGTTCCTGCTTCCATTATTAAAAAAGAAATCATGCCATCCGTTTACAAGAACCCCTCCTACTTGGCGCGTCACAGGTATAAGCTTTGTAAATTCGACGACACAGCGAGGATTAACCCGAACACAATCAATTGGAGTAACAAACCGAGAGGATTCAGCATCATACAAATGCCAGGAATAGGAAACAGCTTGGGAATCATAAAGTTTGAATTTTTGAACAACAACAGCGTTTATGTGCATGACACCCCTCAAAAAGGCTTTTTCAACCATGCCGTGCGAAGTTTTTCCCATGGATGTATGCGCTGCCAAGACCCTATAGAATTGGGGAAATGGATGATTAAATATGACCAAAAGGACAGAAAAAAAGCAATGCCACCTGATACCTTGGATTCCCTGGTCCGAATTGGCCATCATATCTCCATTGCATTAAAGGAAAAAATTCCGATTTACATCGAATACCAAACCGTTACCACTCACGATTCAAAACTTGTTTTTCACCTTGACATCTATTTTCGCGAAGAGAAAATCATAAAAATCCTTCGAAAAAACCAACCTAAAAACAGTACAAAATGATTATATCTCCTTCCTTGCTCTCCTGTGATTTTGGCAACATTCAAAGGGATACCGAAATGCTTCAAAATACAGAAGCCGATTGGTTACACATCGACGTAATGGATGGGGTATTCGTGCCTAACATTTCTTTTGGATTCCCCGTTTTGTCAGCCTTAAGAAAACACACGAACAAAACCTTGGACGTCCACCTCATGATTCAAAATGCAGACCCATACCTTGAGGATTTTAAGCAAGCTGGCGCGAACATTCTTACAGTACATTATGAAGTTTGTCCTCATTTACACAGAACCTTGTCGCGCATTAAAGAATTGGGGATGAAGGCAGGGGTAGCCATCAACCCACACACACCTACGGAATTGCTCCAACCCATTTTATCTATGGTGGATTTGGTCCTTGTCATGTCTGTGAATCCCGGTTTTGGCGGACAAAAATTCATTCCTGAAAGCATTCAAAAAGTTACAGCGCTCTCTGAGTATCGCAAAACACATTCGCTAAACTTCTTAATCGAAGTTGACGGCGGTGTAAACCTAGAAAATGGAAAATTGCTTGCAATGTCAGGCGCCGATGCATTGGTAGCAGGTAGCTTTGTGTTTAACTCACCCAATCCATCAGAGACCATTGCAGCTTTGAAAAACCTTTAATTTCAGTAACTTTAACGCGACACCAACGTTGCTTCGCCATGCGTATTTTAATCTCTCTTACCGCCGTATTCTTCTTAAACTTAGGTTTCGGTCAGCAAAATTTGGCCGAAAAAGAATTGCAGCTAAAAAATCGACTGGATGAACTGAGGGCGGCCAAAAGCGATGCCCAAATGCTTAAAATCAATGCGCTTTTTACCAAGGAAATGGGGGAATTCCTAAAGTCTGAAGGTGCTTTTCAGTTTCAATTCACCCAATTAAAATCCATAGCAGACCTAAAAAGCAGCGACCAATTGGTACGCATCATTCACTGGAATTTAGAATATAAGGATTTCTCTTACAGCTATGGAGGCTTTATCCTAAAATGGGATGAGGACAAAGAAACTTCGAAATTATTCGAACTTATTGATGTAATGGACCCATACACTGCCAAACCCGAGGGGGTTATCGATTCAAAAAGTTGGTATGGAGCGCTGTATTATGCAATCATCCCCATTGAGTTCAATTCAGAAATCCAATATACATTGCTCGGATGGGACGGTGGAACGTCCGGAAGTACATTTAAAGTTATCGATGTACTCTCATTCAAAGGGAACGCAGCAAAATTGGGAAGCCCCCTCTTTCTACAAAAAAACAAAGTCCTCAAACGTGTGGTATTTGAATTTTCTGACAAAAGCAAAATGTCTTTGCGAATGGATGAAAAAAGAAAGCGAATTGTTTTTGACCACCTTTCTCCTGAAAGCCCTGTCTTGGAAGGTGTTTACCAATACTACATGCCTGATTTTTCTTATGATGCGTATGTTTGGGATGAAAGTCAATTTGTATTATATGAAGATGTAATCGCCACCAATGACGAGTCAGAGAACAAGGAAACAACGATTTACACCATGGACCAAAAGACAGGAAAGGTAAAAAAGGACTCCTATAAACTCAAATGGATCAATCCGGAAGACCCAAATTTCAAAGGTGACATTGGACACGTAGCCAGAACACCCGAAACGGAAATAAATAAAGAAACCGACGACAATACAGCAATCGAAATGCCCAAGAAAAAATGGTGGGATCGTCGAAATCCAAACAACCTAAGTGTGACAACGGGTAAATACCGTAAGAACAGAAGACATCCACCAACCCCATGATAACACTCGGAATTTTCCACGAATTAGAAATCGCAAGATTCACCCCACAAGGCGCCTACCTCATGAATGAACAAGGCGATGAAGTCTTGTTGCCTAAGAAATACCTTACACCGAACGCAGAAGAAGGTCAAATTGTCAACGTTTTTGTAATGAAAGACTCTCAAAACCGAAGGGTTGCCGTTACCGATACGCCAAAACTTTGCTTGGATGAGTACGCCTACCTCGAAATTGTCGAAGTGAATCCTTACGGCGCTTTTGCAGATTGGGGATTGGATAAAAACCTTTTCATACCGTACAGAGAACAAATTGGACTCATTGAAATCGGTGAATCGCACATATTGCAGTTGAAATACGATGAATCGACCGATCGATTGATTGGCTCGATGAAAACCCGAAAAGCTTTAATTCCATGTACTGAAGCGCTTGAAGGACAAAAAGTTAACTTTCTCTGTGTCGACCAACATGATTTGGGCTGGTTAGGGATTGTGAACAACTGTTATTCAGGAATCATTTACAACAATGACTGTATTATCCCAATGAAAACCGGTTTACGCATTGCTGCCTATGTCTTTCTGGTTCGTCCCGACGGAAAATTAGACCTACGCCTTGCGCCTGATGGTTACGAAAAATACGATGAAGCGACCGAAAAATTATGGGCCCATTTGCAAGAAAATAAGTTCCTTTTTCTAACCGACAAATCAGCACCCGAAGAAATCAATGCCCTAATGGGCATGAGCAAAAAGACTTTCAAACAGGCGGTTGGAAAATTGTACAAGGATCGAAAAATCATGTTGTTTGATGACAAGATTGCAAGAATCGATGGATAAAACATTGGACATCGCTCCGTATTTCCATACCCTCCACACCCCACCTACCCACCTTCCTCTTCCCGATCACTTTGATTTTCCCCATCAATTTTCACCAAATCCTTGGGCCATGGCTGCAGGGCTTCAGTTGCAAGATTATTTAGAAACGCTCAACCCATTTGCACACGATTTCCACGAAACACTCGGAAAAATGTTCGGGGTACTGGTTGTAAGAAAAACGACAGGTGAAATTGGATATCTAGCAGGTTTTTCAGGGAAGATTGGTGAAAGAAATCATTACAAAGGGTTTGTACCTCCCATATTTGACACGCTAAACCCAAATGGAATCTATAAAATCGGGGAAGCGGCATTGAATGCATTGAACAGTGAACTCATTGCTTTCACCAACGACCCTGCTTTCGACAAATTAATCAAGGACTTAAAAAACATGCGTTTACAGCACGACCAAGAGGTCCAAAAGATGCAGTTGCGCATTTCTCAAAACAGGTTGATTCGCAATGTCCAAAGAACTGAAAACGCAGCCCACCCATCCATCCTGAAGGATATTGATCAAGAAAGCAAGATGGAACAAATGGCTTTAAAAACGTACAAAAAGGAATTCCAAAAACAACTTGAACCTTATCTTTTACAAGAATCCATCTTTGAACAAAAAAAGGAATTCCTAAAATCTAAAAGAGCGGAGGACTCCTTGGCACTTCAAATTGAAATATTTAAAGCATACGAACTGAACAATGCTTTGGGTGAAACAAAAAACGTATTTGAAATATTTAATGAAGCGAAGAACGATTTGCCTCCCGGGGGAACCGGAGAATGTACATTGCCCAAAATGTTGAACTTCGCCTATCTAAATAACCTGCACCCTGTTTGTTTTGCAGAATTTTGGTGGGGGAAGTCACCGATTGGAGAGGTACGCATTCACAAATCTTTCTATCCTGCTTGCCGCGCAAAGTGCGAACCCTTGCTAGCGTTTATGCTTCAAGGAATCCCAACAAATCCCCATCCGCTTCATTCGTCATCCGAAAAAACCAAGTTGATCCGAATACATTTTGAAGACCCACACATTTTGGTCATTGAAAAACCAGAAGGACTCCTCTCAGTGCCCGGGAAAATTGATTTACCCTCGGTACAACTTTGGTTGCAAAATGAATATCCAGCTTTGCCAGAAATCCTACCCGTTCATCGCTTAGACATGGCAACGTCTGGTTTAATGGTAATTGCCAAAAATTTAGATGTTTACAAGATATTACAGTCCCTGTTTCTACGTAGAAAAGTCTCGAAAGAATACACCGCCCTATTGTCAGGACATCCCAAAGACGACCAAGGTGTTGTTTCACTTCCCCTGCGGGTTGACCTTAACCATCGGCCGCATCAAATGGTCTGTTATGAACATGGGAAAAGCGCAACCACCGAATTTAAAGTAATTGAGAGGCATGCATCAAAAACCAGGATTTTGTTTAAACCGATTACCGGCAGAACCCATCAGCTGAGGGTACATTCAGCGCATCCGGCAGGACTTAACGCGCCCATTCTTGGAGACGACCTTTACGGAACTCCCTCTGACCGGCTTTACCTTCATGCCAGTTCATTGCGGTTTGAGCATCCCATAACGAAAGAAATCTTAACTTTTAATTCGAAACCTGATTTCTGAGGTAAGGAATTATTTTTTTAAGAACACCCTGTCAGAAACAAAATCCATCCGCAAGAATTAATTAGAAGATTGGCAGGCGTCCTTCCAAATATAACTCGAATGATTATCTTTGGCACCAAATAATTTAATCACCATGGCTTCTACCGCGGATATACGAAATGGATTGTGTATTAAACACAACGACAAACTTTTTCAAATCATTGAATTTCAACATGTAAAACCGGGTAAAGGCCCTGCATTTGTTCGTACTAAAATCAGACAAATTGAAACAGGAAGGGTACTTGACCATACGTTTTCAGCAGGACATAAAATCGAGCCTGTTCGCATTGAAAATCGTGAATACCAATACCTTTATCAAGAAGGAACGGATTTTATCTTCATGAACAACGAAAGCTTTGAACAAATAAACATCCCAGCTAAAATGGTTGAAAAACCTTTGTTTTTGCAAGAAAGCATGATTGTAAACATCTTGTTTCATGTTGAAGAAGAGATGCCTTTGGTCATTGAACTCCCAATGTACATAGTCACAGAAATAACCTACACAGAACCAGGAATCAAAGGTGATACGGCTACAAATACAATGAAACCCGCTACCATCGCATCCGGAGCAGAAATCAGGGTTCCTTTGTTTATTGAAAATGGTGAAATCATCAAAATTGATACAAGAACAGGGGTTTATGTTGAACGCGTGAAATCATAACATGAAAAACACAATACTTTCCGAAAAACACATTGCACTGGGCGCTAAAATGGTTCCGTTTGCAGGATTTAACATGCCCGTTCAATATGCTGGCATAAACGTCGAACATGAAACCGTTAGAAACGACGTAGGCGTATTTGATGTGTCTCACATGGGTGAATTTTTCCTTCGAGGACCTCATGCCCTTGCTTTGATTCAAAAAATCGCCAGCAACGACGCTTCGGTTTTGGTCGATGGAAAAGCACAATACAGCTGTATGCCCAATGGGAAAGGTGGAATTGTGGATGATTTAATCATCTACCGAATTTCTGAAGTTGAATACCTCTTGGTTGTCAATGCCTCTAACATCGAAAAGGATTGGAACTGGATTGCCAGCCACAATACAGAAGGCGTTGAAATGGAGAATGCTTCCGACAACTACTCCTTGCTTGCCATTCAAGGCCCCAAAGCTGCCGAATCTATGCAATCGTTAACGAACATTTCCCTTACAGAAATGGCTTATTACTCCTTTCAAATTGGAACTTTTGCAGGGATTGAGAATGTCATCGTCTCTGCGACAGGATATACCGGTTCAGGAGGATTTGAAATTTACATACCCAATGCCTCAGCCAATGCCGTTTGGGACGCGGTATTCGAAGCGGGAAAAGATTTCGGTATCAAACCAATCGGACTTGCTGCGCGTGACACCTTGCGATTGGAAATGGGATTCTGTCTTTATGGAAATGACATTGATGACACCACCTCTCCTTTAGAGGCAGGATTGGGTTGGATTACCAAATTCACCAAAGAATTTACCGACAGTGCATTTTTATCAAATCAAAAGGCAGAAGGCGTAAAACGCAAACTTGTGGCCTTTGAAATGTTGGAAAGAGGCATTCCTCGGCACGACTACAATATCTTAGACGCAGAAAACAATGTAATCGGAAAAGTTACATCTGGTACCATGTCACCTTCTATGAAAATAGGCATCGGCTTAGGGTATGTAACCATCGATAACGCAAAATTAGATACAGAGATTTTCATTGAAATTCGTGAAAAAGGCGTGCAAGCCAAGGTAGTTAAATTGCCTTTTTATAAAAAGTAATTCACTTTACAAGAAACTAAGAAAAGCATCGTTAACCCGATGCTTTTTTTTATGCGCATAAAATCCCTTCCCCAAGACGATCAACCCAGGTTGAAAAGTATCCAAAACGGCATCAGGTCACTGTCGGATTCTGACCTCCTTGCCATTCTCATTGGAAATGGTGTACAGCAAAAAAACGCGAAGGAAATCGGACAAGAGATCCTAACCAATCATAGCAACAACTTAAACACTTTGTTTAAATCCGATGCTGCACGTTTGGAGAAATTCGATGGAATTGGTCCTGCAAAATCAACGATTTTACTCGCTGCATTTGAATTGGGAAGAAGGCATTCCGCAGAAAATCCGCACAGTTCTTTCAAGGTGGCAAATTCGAAAGACGTATACAGTTATGTTAAAAGGCACCTCAGCCTACTTCAACACGAAGAATTTATCCTTTTGCTGATGAACAACAACAACGAAGTGATTTACGGAAAGTCCATATCTCGAGGGGGACTTACGGCAACCATCGCCGACGGCAGGGTCATTTTCGGATTGGCATTTACCCATAAAGCCACAGGAATCATACTTTGTCACAACCATCCCAGCGGAAACCTCAAACCCAGTAAATCCGACATCCTACTCACACAAAAACTACTGAAATTCGGTAAATTCATTGAATTGCCAATCCTCGATCACCTCATATTCACTGATTATGGCTACTTTAGCTTTGCCGATGAAGGCCTATTGGATTTATGAAAAAAATCGTTACCATCATTGGGGCCAGGCCTCAAATCATTAAAGCTGCCGCAATCAGCAGAGCCATAAACACCCATTTTTCAAGCGAAATCCAGGAAGTCATTGTTCACACAGGACAGCATTATGACGAGAACATGTCGGCTGTTTTTTTCGAAGAAATGGGAATCCCTGTTTCGAAATACAACCTTCAAGTTGGAAGCGGCAACCATGGCATCCAAACGGCAAAAATGATTGAAGGAATTGAATCCATACTCCTTGATGAAAAACCCGACGCTGTCTTGGTATATGGTGACACCAATTCAACCTTGGCGGGAGCCCTTGCCGCATGTAAAATCCACATTCCTGTCATACACATCGAAGCAGGGTTGAGATCATTCAATAAATCAATGCCCGAAGAAATCAATAGAATTGGGTGTGATCACATGTCAACCTTATTGTTTTCACCCACGTCACAGGGCATTCAGAACTTAATCAATGAGGGATTTAGCACGGATACGGAAGGAAAAGCAAGCATCGACCGTCCGTTTGTTTTTAAAACTGGAGACATCATGTTTGACAACAGCTTGTATTTCGCCGACCTCTCACAAACTACCTCTACCCTGCTTAAAACGTTAGGTCTCCATGAAAGACCTTATGTGTTGTGTACCATCCACCGCGATGCAAATACAGACAATCCGCAAAACCTTTCTTCTATTTTCAAAGGATTATTAGAAATTGGCGAAACCACAGGTTGGGACATCGTATTACCTCTTCACCCAAGAACGAAGAACAAAATGAAGGAGAATTTGGATGACACTTTGTCAACGAAGGTTTTTTCTAATCAAAAATTTCACCTCATTCCTCCGGCAGGATTTATTGATATGATTTCCTTAGAATCCAATTGTCAGCTGGTGATAACAGACAGCGGTGGCGTTCAAAAAGAGGCATTTTTCTTTAAAAAACCATGCATCATACTTCGTCCGCAAACGGAATGGGTAGAAATCGTTGACAACGGCAATGCAATGCTCTCGGGCGCTGACAAGGATAAAATATTGCATGCTTTTAATACGCTACGGGAAAAGACGGATTATTCATACCCTTCGTTTTTTGGGGATGGCAAAGCAGCTGAATCCATTTGTGAATTGATACTTAGTTCGCTCTAATGCTTATTTTCTCAGAGAAACTAACCCCAAGAATTGAATATACCTTTGAATTTCTGTTTTCGCAACGGGGCTTTTCCTATGAAATAATCACAGACCTTGAGGAATTCAAACAATCCGAAGGGCCAAAACTTAACTATTCAAACCAAAACCTGGTTGATGTAAAAACCATCAAACCTTCCAAGGTTTTATTTGAAGATGACGTACGCCTCATAAACTTGACAAAAGGTTTATTTAATAATATGGAAGTACTTGTTTTTGATGATGTTATAGATCCCATTGCGGCTATTTTTTATGTGCTTACGCGATACGAGGAATACACGGAAAAAGCAAAAGATACACATGGCCGATTTGAAGCAAAAAACAGCATTCAGTCTACCTACAATTGGCTTGAAATTCCCATTTGCGATGTGTGGAGCGAGGGCATACTTTCGTTCGTGGGAATTGAAAAAAACCAAAATCACCGTTTCGAAATCATACCTACTTTCGACATAGATTCAACCTATGCCTATCTTCATAAAGGAATTCTCCGTCAAACCATGGGATGGTTGAAAGATGTTATGAAATTCGATTACCCTAGGATCAACGAGCGGATAAAGACCTTGTTAAGGCTTCAAAAAGACCCTTTTGACAACTTTGATAAAATTGAGAACATCGCATCCAAGTTCCCGATGACACGTTGCTTTTGGTTGCTAGCTGACCATGGACGTTGGGATAAAAATCTATCCTATACAAATCCAGCACAGCAAAGGGTAATACAAAGGACAGCCGCTTTTTGTAAGGTAGGATTACATCCCGGCTATACAACCTACCTAAACAGAAGTATTTTAGAAAACGAAAAATCCAGGTTAGCAACCCTACTGAAAACAACCCCAACGGAAAGCCGTCAACATTACTTAAGGCTTCAAATCCCAGAAACCTACCGTACTTTGATCGATTCAAATATTTCTACGGATTATACCATGGGGTATGCAGAATGCATTGGATTTCGCGCGGGAACGGCCAAAGCCTATCCTTGGTTTGACCTCTCGAAGAATGAACCCAGTACCTTAATCATCCAACCCTTTTGCTATATGGATGGCACATTAAATGAATACTTAAAATTATCCCCTCAAATTGCCATTGAAAAAGTTAAGGAATTGAAGTCCGTAATTTCACAATATGGAGGGAACTTTTGTTTTATATGGCACAATGAAACGATTGGATTTCAACACCATTGGAAAGGTTGGCAAGGCGTGCTTGAAGCAAGTTTACAATAACCTTTCATCTGCTAACTAAACAAGTAAGGAGCTAAGCTTTTTTAGCCTCCTTTGTCCTCCCTCAAGGGAGGAGCGAATTTTTCCCTCCTTGAGGAGGGATTAAAGGGAGGTGAGAACTAATAATCAATAAAGAGCCTGTATCGTCCTAAAATAAGTTTACAGATAAATTAATTAATCCTGTAAAGAGTTTACATGAATATCTAAGTCCTGATATTCGTTTACAAAGCTATTGTTT
>RFQZ01000071.1 GCA_009924735.1 Flavobacteriia bacterium
TGTCATCCAATAGAGATTCGATAAATCGTCCTAATTCAAATTCATAAAGAACGGTGGTTACGCCGACCGAGGCACCAAATCCAGCAATTTGTTTTCGTTTGGATTTCGCATCTTCAAGAATAGAGTGCAATTTTTCTTTTGTTGCTGTTAGCTTGTTACTTAATTCTACAAAAGGCAACGGGGTATGGTAACCTAGCGAATTCTCCCTCTCAATCATATGAAAAATCGCTTTTGAAACCTCTCGGGATTTACAAGAATGCCCGATAAAACATCTAATCGAGCTTCCTTTTGAACGTGTTTCAACAACATCGAAAAGTTGCATACCCATGGAGTGGAAAAAGGTTTTCAGCGGACGAACAGAGTAATAATCAATGTGTTCGTGGTATATATTGTCAAAAACAATATCTTCAGCAAGATACTTAAGATATCCAGTTTCAAATACGAATACGCCATCTGGAGCAAGGAGTTGCTTTACAGCCTCAATGATCAATTTCACATCTGGCACATTTGCCATCACATTGTTGGCAACAATCAAGTCGGCATGTCCAAATTCAGACGAAATTTGAGCAGCAATTTCTTTTGAAAAAAACTCTGGCAGAGTGGGAATACCTTCTTCCGTTGCCTTCCTTGCGATTTCCTTAGCAGGGTCAATCCCGATTACCCTCATGCCCATGTTTCTAAAAGCGCGGAGCATTGTTCCGTCATTGCTTCCTATCTCTACAACGAAGCTTCCCGGCTTGAGGGAAAGTTTATTAGTCGTTGCTTCCGCATAATTCGCAAAGTGCTCGGTTAGTCCCAAAGAACTGCTGGTTGTATATATATAATCGCGGTAAAGATATGATGGATTTACAATATTACTTAATTGAACATGACCGCAAGCTTTGCACTGGCTCAGCGATAGGGGAAAAACAGGTAATTTTTCAGGCGATTCCTTTTTGGGAAGATATCTATCCCCTGCAGGAGTATCTGCGAGAGGCAAAACTTTAAGCAATAAATCCGAATCACATAGACGACAAGACTGTAATGGATTGCTATACAACATTGTAAGATTATAGGTTTTTGAGTGCCTTGATTTTTGTT
>RFQZ01000072.1 GCA_009924735.1 Flavobacteriia bacterium
GCCCTTTTTATGGATGTAGATGTTCGAATCAAGCCCCAAGCATTTCGGGATTTGATTGATGCGGCCAGCAACGACCAATCCGATTTACTTTCTGTTTTTCCTTTTCAACGGTTCCGGTTTTTAGGAGAAGAATTGGTGGTTCCGTTGATGTTTCATTTGCTGCTTTCCCACTTGCCGCTTCGGTGGATTACCCATCAAAAATGGTGGAGATTCGCAGCAGCAAACGGACAAGTCCTGCTATTCCGAACCGATTTTCTGCAAAAACACCACCTTTGGAACAAGGTCACTTCCGAAATTATTGAAGATATCAAAGTGGCCCAATGGACAAAAAGATTGGGCGGAAAAACCACCCTATATTTTTCAGATCCTCGAATTTCAACCTTCATGTACCAAGGAAGCGCAGAAGCTCGGCAAGGATTTTCCAAAAACATTACCCATCTTTTGGGAGGATATTTTGGCGCATTTGCTCACCTTACCACCGCTTTAATTTTCCCCATTGCCCTGTGCTTCAGTCATTTTTGGTGGTGGAACATCGTCTTTTTTGTGCTGGGTTGGATCAGTTTCATGATAAATCTCAACCGAAAAACCGCACTCGTCCCGTTTCAAAGTTGGGTATATTATCCCTTTTATCTCATCCATTTTTACCGAACTTTGTTCTTTAGTTTATGGAACACTACGCGAAAAACGAACACGTGGAAAAATCGAATCATGCCTGGCTAACCTTCCTTTGGTGGTTGTACCTCAGCATGCACTTTTTTGGAATGATGGGCATCAGCTGGGAAACCACTCGCTCCTTCTTTCTTCCATTAACTCCACTTACCCTTGGTTTGGGTACTTTTTTGGTACTTTGGCACCTAAAATCTTCCACGAAAAATCTGATTTTATTCTTCATTCTCGCCATTTTAGGGTGGTCGGTAGAGGTCGTAGGTGTTTCAACCGGGAAGATTTTCGGCACTTACGCTTACCAACAGGCCCTTGGCCCCAAAATTTTAGAAGTGCCTCCTACCATTGGCCTCAATTGGGCCATTCTCGTTGTTCTTTTCGCAAGTTTTTTCCCAACAAACTGGAAAACCCTTCCCC
>RFQZ01000073.1 GCA_009924735.1 Flavobacteriia bacterium
CTGAATTGAAACGTGCAGGTGATCCACTCTACAAAAAAAATCAGAGTTGGTCGTTTGTATCTACCGCAGGTCAACCCGATTTGGAAGATATCTTGTCCAAGAAAATGTCCTTGTCTTTGGATTTTATTCGTAAAAAAAAAGGTGTTTGGATGGCGGAAACCGAATCCACATCCACCCCCTTTTCGGAATTATCCGAAGAAGACCAAATCGCCGTGGACAAACAACTGGATCAAATGATCCGTGCCAAATATTTGGACATCAATTACAACGGAATCAATCATCGTATGATGTCCGAATTGACCGAAAATTATACCAAAAATCCCTTTGACAATACCGTCATTATCATTGATGAAGTACACAACGTCAAAGATGAAACGGGAAGAGGATTCACCCCAAGTAAAGCGCTGGATTTAGTAACGAAAAAGACGACGGTAAAATTATTACTCTTGTCGGCCACACCCATGTTCAATGATCCAGGTGAAATCATTTGGATTTTAAATTTGTTGAATCGTAACGATAAACGCTACGAATTAAAGGAGTCCGACATGTTCAAAGATGGCGAATTACGTGAATCGGAAAAGCATCGTTTTTTGAATCATGTACGCGGCTATGTTTCGTATGTCAAAGGTGAAAATCCCTTTACCTTTCCTTATCGTATCTACCCTTCTTATTTTTACAAGCATCGTATGACTCCAACCAAAGCCTTTTCCATGTTTGGGGATACGTCCATGGAAGAAATGAAAACACAAGTCTATCCCGTTGCCTTGAGTGACTTTCAAAAAGCCGCTTATGAAAAAACCATTTCCGTTGCTTCTTCTAAAAGCTTATCCATGGGTGATTCCATTCCCTTTTTAAGTGTTCTCAACATGACGTATCCCAAAGGAGGGTTAGACTACATGATCAAAAAAGATACCTATGAATATTATCCTGGTAGTGAACGATGTTTTGATGCCGCACATTTACCCAAGTACAGTGCCAAGATTGCAGAGATTTGCAAGCAAATACAAAAGGCGGAAGGTATAGTGGTGGTCTACTCTCAGCTTTTGGAAGG
>RFQZ01000074.1 GCA_009924735.1 Flavobacteriia bacterium
CAAACGGGAGAGATCTTGAAGGATTGGGATGAATCGAAAATAGGAGGTGTGGCAACTCCACGAATTCACTCACCTTTGAATGATTTACCTTCAAAAGGACATGAAATGATCGACTTTGCAGCTGAGATTGGCATTCCGTTGATGGATTGGCAAAAGTTTGTGGCTATTCATGGTCATAAAATCAAAGAGGATGGTAGGTGGCATTCTCAACTTAATAATTTGTGCCTTGCCAGACAGAATGGAAAATCGACATTTATG
This sequence comes from Flavobacteriia bacterium, assembly GCA_009924735.1. Taxonomy (GTDB): domain Bacteria; phylum Bacteroidota; class Bacteroidia; order Flavobacteriales_D; family Crocinitomicaceae; genus UBA952. The sequence goes on from RFQZ01000074.1 coordinate 259, forward strand.
TTAATTAGGATTTTAACTGGCATGTATGTATGGGGTGAAAATTTACAATTATCATCAGCTCATAGACTTACAACCTCGCTCGAAACATTTAGACAAATGGTTGGCATTATTGAATCAAATGACAAACTTGCGTCAGAGGTAAAGAAAATCCGATGGCAACATGGTGCTGAGGAAATGGAACTCAAAGGCGGTCGCAGGTTTGTGGTAAAAGCAGCAAACAATGCGAGTCGAGGAATTTCAGCTCCATCCACAATCCATTTGGATGAATTACGCGAATACAAAGATGAAGATGCTTGGTCATCAATGCGATATACCATGATGGCATCAAAGAATCCTCAAGTGTGGACTTATTCAAATGCTGGAGATCAACACAGCGTTATTCTCAATAAGCTTAGGGAGCGTGGACTTGCAGCGTCCACGAATCCATCCGACACGATAGGTTGGTTTGAATGGAGTGCCGAACCTGATTCACCGATTACCCTTCCGTCAGGTAAAATCAATTGGTCAGCATTTGCTCAAGCCAACCCATCGCTGGGCATAACAATGCATCCAGATAACTTAAAAGCAGTAATTAACGATCCGCCTGATATTGTAAAAACTGAGGTAATGTGTTTATGGGTTGATACTATAAATTCAGCTATCGATGCCCAAAAATGGGCTTTATGTCAGACCGACCCAATACCTTTAGACCCTCACAAAGAAACTTGGTTTGGATTAGATTTAAGTCCAGATAGAAAATTTGGCGCATTAGTCGCTACCCAAAAATTATCGGGTGAAAGATTTAATTTGGT
>RFQZ01000009.1 GCA_009924735.1 Flavobacteriia bacterium
AGAATAGTTATTACTAATTCGATAGAAAGTAATTAGTGCGAAGATAACTAAGAAATAAAGTCCGCTCCATTTAGTTGCAGCCGCCAAACCAAATGCGAGCCCAGCTAGCCAATGCCAATTTTTTTGCCAAGCCCAAAGTGCTAATGCAACGAAGAAAGTTAGAAATAAATCAAGGAGTGCGGTTCTCGAATGAACCAGAGCTAATCCATCTAGAGCGATTAATCCACTTGCAAGAGCAGCCCAACTATCTGACTTAAATAGCTCTTTAGCAATCAAACCGACAATTACAATTAACAGCGAACCGAAGAAAGCAGCTGCAATTCGCCAGCCAAATTCCTGATCGCCAAAGAGCTTTATTCCAAGGGCAATTGCCCATTTACCGACTGGGGGATGGACAATGAATTCGGGCTTAAGGCCATCGACTTCAACGCCATACTTCAAGTAATCTTGCGCCCCATTTACATAGTAGAGCTCATCGAAGATAAAGCCTTTTGGCTGATCTAAATGGAAGAGGCGCATGGCAAAGGCGATCAGCGAGATCAAATAGATTGCATATGGCGCTATTGCTGATCTGGCGAACTGCTTCATGACGGTAGCGTATGCGCGTGAGCTTAATTTTGGCAGCAACCCCACTTGGCAACCCAGGTGATGCGAGCGCGCGCTTAATTGCTGCGCTCACCGATGCTGATGTAATTGCCGCCGAAGATTCTCGTCGGTTCCATCGCTTAGCTGCTGATTTAGGCGTGAGCTTTACCGCTCGAGTCCTGTCATTCTTTGAAGGAAATGAAGATGCTCGAACCCAAGAAGTTTTAGAGTTACTTAAGTCTGGTTCAAAAATTGTTGTGGTTTGCTATTGACAACATTCGCTTTATTTTTGTATTTGTTTTTTACAAAGACAAGCTTAATCGCATGCTTTTGAAAATAGGGAAATTGAACCTAAAGTTTTGTTTGTTAGCTTTTGTTTTGATCCTTATTTTTCACAATCAATTGATTCCCGACCATACGGATGTTACGTTCATTTTTAAACCAACGATTATCGCCCTGGTTTTTTCCTTAATCATTTGCTTATTTGTTTCGGTAGAATCAGGCTTGGTTATTAAAAGTAAGTTTCTGAATTTTTTAGGGGTAAGAAGCTATGGGCTGTATGTTTTTCACATCATTTCCATTCACATGTTGTATCAATATTGTTTGTTGCATAAAATTCGATTAGACACCGCTTTAACGGTTTGTATTTTTATGCTGGTCTCATTTTCTTTGACCGTTGCAGTCAGTATGCTTTCTTACCGTTTTTTCGAAAAGCCCATATTAAAATTAAGGCGGAATTAGAAGGAGGTTTCCTTACTCGAAACCCTGCGAGTATTCGAGGAACATCGTTTTCAACTCACTTAATACCAATGCAGTGGCTCCCCAGATCCAATGTGGACTCACGTCAAAACCGGGTACATTTTTTTGAAAAAGTAAATTTCGCTCGTAAGGCAAGGCATGTTCGATGATTTGAATGGTATAAGTGAGGTCGTACAGCGATAAAAAGATGATTTCTGAAACTTCCAAAGGGTTGAGGGTCAATACAGGCTGTCGATCGTGGTAGAAAACGAAAGGATGCATATCGAAGTTTGAAATCGGAATGTAAACCTGGGTAAGTTGGGTGATGTATTCGCCTTCATTCATGCCAATCCCAATTTCTTCAAAACACTCCCTTCGAGCGGTTGCGATTAAATCTAGGTCTTCAGGTTCCATTTTACCGCCTGGAAACGCAATTTGACCGCTGTGTTTTCCCTCGTATTCAGTTCGTTTGATTAAAATCACTTCGGGGTGACCGTTTTCATTGTAGTATAAATGTATACCTACAGCCGCTTGTCTAGGTGAAATCGCATTTTTTCGGGCTTCACTTGAGGGTATCTTTCCGAAGGGTAAGAGCGGGAAGTGACGGGATTCGTCATTCTCATATTTTTTGAGGATGGAAATGAAATCCATAAGAATCAGTCAAATGAATAAACGATTTTCATAAAATCATCTGCCAGGTAATTCATCGCATATTTGGTAGCATGAATTTTAATTACCCAATAGGCATCCTTTCTTTTTAAAAAGGCATACATCCCTGCCGTCGATGCGCTTTGTTTGTTGTTGACCATTTCAGCTTGGAAGATAAGTCCTTCATAACCATGCGTTGTCTTGATTGAGGTGGATTCCGAAATGGAAAAATGATAATTGTATACATCCGAGTTGTTCGAGCCTTCCAACGATAAGCGGTAGTGTTGCATCAAAGCTTTAAGTAGGGTAGGTGCCTGGTTGAAATATTGGTAATTCGAGAGTTGATTCTTTTGAAAGCGCTCAACCGTTACATATGTGTTCATGGGTTCAATTCCGTACATTGCTTTTTGATTCGAAAGCATGGACGACTGCAACTGATAACTCTGGTAGTCCATGCTGTCTATTTCTTCGAACCATTTTGACATTTTCCATTTCGCTCCCATGTTACGGTAAGCAACGAATTCAGGTAAATTATGGTTGTTTTTTCTGAATTCCTTCAGTTTTACATCGAGGTCTGATGCACATCCCCAAAGCGTCAAAGTCAATAACCCGAAACAAATAAACCTTCGCATGGTCAAAATTATTCATTATTTCTTGGCGAGGGCCGATTAAATAAAATTAGCTTAAATTATTTTCAGTGTGAAAATAGAGGAGGGGGCTCCCCTGTAAATTTTAATAATTTTGTCAAACTAAAACAATGACCAAAGACATTCCCATCAAGGACCACATTCCCATGAAAATAAAAGATTTACTCCCCGAAATATTTTTTGATGAAAGCTTGATTACATCGGAAATAGAACTTTTTCAAAACAACCATTTAAGGGCAATTTTGAAATTTCACGACGGACGTTTTCGTGCACTCGTTGATCATTATTGCTTGGAAGTAAACCCAAAATTCAACGAGCTATCAACCCAAAGCAAGAAAAATTTCTATGCGACACTGTTGCAGAAAAACCAGGCCTTTCGACAGCTATGCATCGGTATGGTCATCGGGTTTTTAGAAGAAGAACCATTTAAGAGATACCTAGTGCTTTCGGCCGAGATAAACCCAAGAATTATACAAATGCTGGGTAAAAGAATTGCGGATGTATAAAAGGCATAAGTTAATGTCTCTTAAGAGATCAAACGCAAAATAACCTGCGGTTTCAAATGGGTTGGGATTTCCTGGATTTTGTGAAATCCATAAAATATCACCAGAATAGAAAATCAATCAAATTAATTTTTTGTGTAAAAAAGAAGGGGTTTGTGCATAAAAGATTATGTTATTTCGGTTCACCCCCCTGTAAATTTTGATAATTTTGTCAAAAAAAAAGTAAAATGGCAACAAAACGACTAAATGCATATCACGATGTTTTAAACCGTACTCCAAAAATTGTTGAACACGAAGGAAGATTATCCGAATTGTTTGGAACGTTGGTTTTTCATGCTGAAGTGATGCAAGAATACTTGCCTTCACATACCTACAAATTCATGATGGAGTCCATTCACAATGGTGCCCGTTTGGATCGGAAAAATGCAGATCAAGTCGCCACAGCCATGAAGGATTGGGCCATTTCTAAAGGAGCAACCCATTACACCCATTGGTTTCAACCGCTCACAGGTACCACAGCTGAAAAGCACGATGCCTTTATGAAGCCCATTGGTCCAGGTCGGGCAATTGACCGTTTCGATGGAGATATGCTTATCCAACAAGAACCTGATGCGTCCTCTTTTCCCAATGGAGGCATACGAAATACATTTGAAGCCCGAGGATATACCGCTTGGGATCCTTCTTCACCTGCTTTTATCATCGGTAAAACGCTGTGCATTCCAACCATTTTTATTTCATATACGGGCGAATCTTTGGATTATAAAATGCCTTTGCTTCGTGCGTTGCAAGTGGTTGACAAAGCTGCTGTAGGTGTTTGTCAATATTTTGATAAAAACGTCACCAAAGTAAATGCAACGTTGGGATGGGAGCAAGAATACTTTTTGGTGGATCAGGCCCTTTTCAATGCGCGTCCAGATTTATTATTAACAGGTAGGGCCTTGTTTGGTCATGCCCCTGCGAAAGGACAGCAGTTGGAAGACCATTATTTCGGTTCCATTCCTGAAAGAGTGAATGCGTTTATGCGTGAATTTGAAATTGAATCACTGCGATTGGGAATACCTGTAACCACGCGTCACAATGAAGTAGCGCCCAACCAATTTGAATGCGCACCCATTTTTGAAGAGTGTAATTTGGCAAACGATCACAATCTTTTGTTGATGGACCTCATGGAAAAAATTGCAAGAAAGCATGATTTTAGGGTTTTGTTGCATGAGAAGCCTTTCGCGGGCGTGAACGGTTCTGGAAAACACAACAACTGGTCCTTAAGTACCAATACAGGGGTGAATTTGTTAGCGCCGGGCAAAAACCCAAAAAGCAACCTTCAATTTCTAACCTTCTTTGTGAACACCATTATGGCCATTCATGAGAATGCTGACCTGTTGCGGGCCTCGATTGCAAGTGCAGGAAATGACCATCGTTTGGGTGCGAATGAGGCGCCACCAGCCATCATCTCTGTATTCATCGGTTCTCAGCTTACGGAGCTGTTGGACGACATTGAAAAAAATGTGAAAGCAGGAAAGATGACGCCGCAAGACAAAACCGAATTGAAATTGAACATCGGGAAAATTCCTCAAATTTTGTTGGACAATACGGACAGAAACAGGACCTCACCCTTTGCCTTTACAGGAAATAAATTTGAATTCAGGGCGGTAGGTTCCTCCGCAAATTGTGCCTCTTCAATGATTGTGTTGAACACCATCGTTGCCAATCAATTGGAGCTGTTTAAAAAAGAAGTCGACGATAGAATTGCTAAAGGTGAAAGTAAGGATGAAGCCATTCTGAAGGAGCTACAAGCCATCATTAAAAAATCTAAAAAGATTCGCTTCGAAGGAAATGGTTACGGAGATGAGTGGGTAATTGAAGCGGAAAAACGTGGATTGTCGAATCATAAAGATACCCCAAGGGCCTTGGCGGTCTACCATAAGCCGGAAGTACAGGCGCTGTTTCAAAAAATGGGCGTGTTGAATGGAAGAGAATTGGAAGCAAGAAAGGAAATTGAATTCGAAAGTTATGTCTTGAAAATTCAAATTGAATCTCGTCTTATGGGGGATTTGGTAAACAATAATTTTATCCCTGCCGTTGTCACGTATCAAAACAAAATCATCCGAAACATAGAAGGAATGATTAACATCTTTGGTGAATTCGAAGGGAAAGAGATGGCAGCGACCCAAATCGCCTTGTTAAAGCAACTGAATGAGCATCTTAGCGTAATGAAGGCGGCTTCCGAAAAAATGTTAAAAGAGCGTAAAAAAGCGAATTTAATATCGGATGTAGAAACAAAAGCTTTGGCATATTGTGATGAGGTGAAAATCCATTTCGATGAAATTCGCTACCATGCGGACAAATTGGAATTGTTGGTTGAAGATGAGTTGTGGCCCTTGCCTAAATTTAGAGAGCTATTGTTTGTAAGGTAAATTTAAAATTAACCTAACAATATATATAATCTGTGCGTGTTGACTTTCCTTGGTTTTTAGTACATTCGCACAAGAAGATTATGCGTATTAAAAGCCTACTTTTTCTTGTTGTTCTGCTTACTTTTGGTTTTGCCTTCTCGCAAGTCGTCCCGGCTTTTAATGCTGTTCCCGCGGCCAATGGAAACAACACCATTGTTGTGTGTCAAGGCCAAACGGTTTTGTATACCAATGCATCTACCGGAACGAATAACCAAACCAATTACAACTGGACATTTCAGGGTGGGAACCCGAACAATTCCAATCAAGTAGGTCCTCACAGTGTTACCTACAATAACGCCGGAAATTATACCACAACATTAAATCTTGGCAACGGAAATTCCACCCAGGTAAACGTGAACGTTGTTGCGAATAATTTTAATCCTACCCTAACGATTCCAAATGGAGGTCAGTTTTCCACAACCACGTACAATGGGATTACCATTTTTAGAAAGTGTGGGGCAGGAAACAATGGGAACTTTACGTTTACGGATCCAAATTTAGCAACCTACCCAGCGGGAACGTCCTTTAATTATTCTTGGGGAGATGGAACCAGCGGAACAGGAAGTCCATCATCAATTAGCCATAACTATGTAGGTCAAGGGTATTATAACCTAACTTATTCCGTTACCTTTCCTTCAGGATGTGTCTTTACGGTGAATTATCAGGTGTACGTAGGAAGCAATCCGCCTGCCATCACTTTATCTGGCTCAGGCAGTTCCTCGTGTTTGCCAAATCCTTATTCGTTTACATTAGGGACGCCTACCACCCCTCCTGCAGGGACTGTATTCCAGGTAATTTACAACGATGGAACCCCCACTACTTTTATAAACAGCTTGTCGCCAAATCCTTTGACCATTAACCATGTATTTAGTCAAACCTCCTGTGGTATTAATTCAACCATTCAAAGCACAACCTACACCAATTCTTATGCAATTCAGGTCGTAGCTACCAACGGATGCAATCCACAAGGGACTTTTGCGGCAATTGGACCGATTTCGGCCGGGGGATCAGTAAACGCGGGTATAACTACCAATCCAAATACAAATGTGATTTGTGTGAATTCTCCTATCACTTTTCAAGATGCTTCTAATCATGGAACCAATGTATACGGAGGTTCATGTGATTCCCTTTTTGGGAGGTATTGGACCATTTCTCCAAATGCTGGTTTTACTACCGCAGGAACATTGGGTTCGAGTAATGGTTTTCTTCCAAATACAGCTGCAGGGTATGATTGGTTATCTTGGACCAATGGATCGCAAAACTTGCCAGTAACGTGGACGGTTCCGGGGAATTATCAAGTTACCCTTCATCTTGGGAACGATTGCGGATTAGATTCTGTAGTGTACAATATTTGTGTTGTGGCAGCTACCGTTGCAAACTTCTCCTTACCTGTTGCTACTGCATGTGCGCCTGCACAAATTTCTCCCATCAATTCCTCAAGTACACCTGGATGTAATTTAACCAACGTATTCAGTTGGGCGGTGACATCTACAAATCCTCAAAATTGCAATTTTAATGGTGGAGCCTCCGTAACGCCTGCAAATTCAGCACTAGCCAATCCTACCTTTAATTTTAATGGTCCAGGTGTTTACAACATCCAACTCACGCTCGGATTAAACAATAATGTACTTGGCGCTTCTTGTGCTCAAACAACGTTCTCACAACAAATAACCATCAAAGGACCACCGCAGTTTTCGATAAATCCGGTAGGGCCTATCTGTGCAGGGGGTAGTATATCGCCTACCATCACATTGAACAATTGTTACGGATTGTCACTCGCTAGCTATGCTTGGAACTTTAATCCCAACAATAATATTCCTGCGGGTAGCATTCCAGCACCGCTAACCGCAAATACATTAAATCCTGGAAGCATAACCTATCCAAGCTCGGTGGGCAGTCCCTTTCCGTTTCAACTTACAGCAACCAATGAATGCGGTCCCACCACGGTAACGCAAAACATAACCGTTCAAAATCCCGTTGTGGTTACCACAGGGTCTTACGGTCCCTTTTGTATCAATTCACCGGTGCCACTTTCTGGTACGGTTACCGGAGGTGTGTTAAATGGTAATTGGACAGCGAATGTTGCCGGAGGCTCTTTTAGTCCTGTAGGGGGTGTTGCAAATTCTGGAGCCCTCGTTTCAACCTACACACCACCCGCCGGATATTCAGGGAACATTGTTTTCACCCTTACTTCCAATGCGCCCCTTGCTCCTTGTCAAGTAGTAACTGCACAAACCACTGTGACTTTTAATCAGGTTGCGACCGTAAATGCTGGCGCTTATCCGAACGGCGTTTGTATGAACCAACCTTTAACCCTGAATGGAACCATAGGAGGGGCAGCTTCCAGTGCCACATGGACAACCAATTCCGGGGGTACTTTTTCCAATCCAAACGCTTTGAATTCCACATGGACGCCGCCTCTTGGATTTACGGGTACAGCAACGTTGACCTTAACTACCAATGATCCTGCAGGACCCTGTAACGCAGCGGTCGCTACGACCAATGTTACGGTAAAACCTCTGCCTGTTGCTACTTCTCCCGTTACGGTTGGTCCCATTTGTTCAGGAGCAAATGGTGTATTCGCCTTAAGTTCTACGCTTACGCCTACCAATTACAATTGGGCGATTACTTCGGTGCCTCCAGGAGTCGTTGCAACGGCAAGTGGAACGGTAAATTCAAATACCAATTCAGGAACCTTAACCACACCAATCACCAACAACACAAACGCACCCCAAACGTTGACGTATGTTTTTACGCCTGTTTCCAATGGGTGTCCTGGTACGCCTTCGTCTACCCAAATTACCATTCAACCTGTAGCCACAATTTCTGCACTGAGCAACTTAACTGTTTGTCCGGGTGCCACCCTTACACCAACCTCATTTGTTTCCAATCCAAACGGCGCAACGTTTACATGGACCAATAACAACGCGAACATTGGTCTTGCTTTAAGCGGCAGTGGGCAAATCACTCCTTGGACGGCACCGGTTAATAATTCCCTAGCGATTATTACAGGGACAGTTTCGGTTTCACCGACCTTTAATGCTTGTCCGGGCACCAACGCAACCTTTACGGTAAACATCAGTCAGACGCCATCCATTACCAATGCAAATTTAGCCCAAAGCATTTGTTCGGGTGCAAACACTACCGCTGTGACTTGGACTTCTGCCCTTGCAACAACGACCTATGCTTGGACGGGTGTAGCAAGTGCCGGAACCGTGACAGGTTTTACAGCAAGTGGAAATGGTGTGTTGCCATCAATGGCGATTGTGAACAGTGGAAATTCGCCTCAAACGGTTACGTACACGGTGACGCCCACGAGAAATGGATGTCCAGGAACGCCAATTACCTATGTCATTACGATTAATCCTACTCCAATTTTAACATTATCTGCAAACCAAACCGTTTGTGGTGGAAGTCCGACCGCGGTAACCGGTTTTTCAAATTCTGTGGCTGGGGGTAGTTTTACCTTTGCTTTACAAAATCCAGCTTCGGTTCCAGTGACCATTACAGGTAATCCCGTCAATGGAACAGGTCAAATACCAGCGAGTACGATTAACAATGCCGGGGTAAATCCTTACACCTTGAATTACCTCATCACGCCAACTGCAGCGAATTGCCCAGGTGCTACAGGTGTATTTTCAATTACCATAAATCCAGCGCCGGTAACCAATTTTTCAATTGCAAATCAATCCATTTGTACCGGAGGAAATACGGCCAGCGTAAACTTAAGCAGTGCAACACCTGGTGTGAGTTTTTCTTGGAGTGTTCAAGGAGCAATTCCAGCAGGGTTGCAAAACTTTAATCCTATCTCTGGCGCAAGCACCATTCCTGTCTATTCCAATCTTATAAATTCAACCATTTCCCCCATTGTAATAACCATTATGGCGCAAGCTACGACAACGGGGCCATCCCAATGTCTTGGCTCCATGATGCCTTACACCATTACCGTAAATCCTACCCCTACGGCCGTAGCGTCTTTTGTAAGCAACGATACCATTTGTTCCAATTCACAGATAAACATTGCATTAACTTCAAATACACCCAATACCAATTTCACTTGGACAGCGGTGAATGGCAATGGGATAACAGGTGGGGCAGCCTCTTTAAATCCGGGGGTTTCAATTACACAAACTTTGGTAAATGCAACGGTGAATTTTGGAACGGTAACCTACACCATTACCCCCGTTGTGGCGGGCGCTTGTCCCGGTATTCCCATACAAGTGGTGGCGTATGTGAATCCTGTTTCTGTTGTGACGGGTTTAAATCCGTTGACTTTTTGTCCTGGCAGCATTGCAGTCGTGCCTCCGTTTACAAGTTCACCTTTAGGGGCTTCGTTTTCCTGGACGAATTCGAATGCGGTAATTGGATTGGCAGTTTCCGGTAATGGAAACATTCAAAACTTCACAGCCGGCGCCAACAATACGAACCTTGCCATATCGGGAAATGTGGTGGTTACGCCTACCTTTAACGGTTGTCCAGGTACACCTTCAAATTTCAACATCACAATCAACCCAACACCAACGGTTACAAATCCAGTGGTCACCCAAACCATTTGTTCTGGCGCTCCGACGCTTGGCGTTGTTTGGCAAAGTGGTGTGGCTGGAACGACCTATGCTTGGTCTGTAGCTTCAAACGGAAACAATGTAAGTGGGTTTCTTCAAAATGGTTCGGGTAACTTACCCATTCAAGCGAGCATCGTTAATTCAGGGAACAGCATTCAAAATGTTGTTTATACGGTGGTTCCAACTGCAAATGGATGTGTAGGTATTTCAAGTTCTTACACCATTCAAGTGAATCCCATTCCGGTTTTGACATTGTCAACGAACCAAAATATTTGCAGTGGTACGGCAACCTTAGCAACGCAATTCACCAACAGTGTAGCAGGAGGGGGGTATGCTTGGAGCGTTACGAATGGGGCTCAAATTCCAAATACGGTAACGGGATTTGTTAACAGTGGTTCCAATCAGATTCCCGTGATGACCCTGAACAATGTTGGTACGGCCAACCAAGTGATAGCCTATTCAGTAACCCCGAATGCAAACGGTTGTAACGGTCAACCTGGTAGTTTTCAAGTAACTGTTTTTCCGAGCCCGACTTCGGCATTTTCCATTGCTCCACAAACGATTTGTAGCCAAGGAAATACGCAGGCTGTTACGATTACATCAACCACAGCCAATGCCACTTTCGCTTGGTCTGCGCCCAATCCTTTGCCAAATGGACTCACAAATTTTAATCCTACTTCAGGAAATACTTCTACCATTCCCTCCTTTCAAAATTTAACGAACGCGACCAATCTTCCAATCTCTGTTGTACTTACAGCCATCGCAACTACATCAGGAAATGCCAATTGCCCTGGTCCACCAGCAAACTACACGATCATCATAAATCCAACCGTAATCGCTCAGTCCAATTTCGTGAGCAATGATACGATCTGCAGTGGAACGCAAATATCCATAGGTTTAACCTCCACGACTCCGAATGCACAATTTACTTGGACGGTGAATCAAGGAAATGGAATCAGTGGAGCTTCGCCGTCGGCCGTTTCCTCTGCTACCATTCAACAAACGTTAACAAACAATACAGGTGCTATTGGACAAGTAACTTACCTTGTCACCCCTCAGGTTGGTGCATGTTTAGGAACCCCTATTCAAGTTATTGCCTACGTAAAACCTGTAGCAACCCTTTCCCCTTTAAACAATTTAGCTGCTTGTCCGGGGGCTCCTCTCACACCAAGCGTGTTTACATCCATTCCTGCGCAATCGACTTATTCATGGACAAATTCCAATGTTCAAGTTGGATTGTTGGCCTCAGGAATCGGAAACATTCCTACATGGAATGCACCTATAAACAATGGAGTTACAACACTCACTTCTGTTGTAAATGTGACCCCAAGCTATCAAGGTTGTAATGGTACGCCATCAAGTTTTACGATAACAGTCTACCCAACGCCGTCCATAACCACTTTACCATTGTCACAAACGGTGTGCGAGGGTCAACCAACGACACCGATTACTTTTACGAGTTCATTGCCTGGTTCGAGCATTGCATGGGCATTTGGCAATGCAGGGCCTTCCTTGACAACTTTTAACGCTGGAAATGGCCAAAACCCATTGCCTTCGATGACTGTTTCTCATTCAGGAAATACAGCACAAAACATCATTTATCTGGTCCAAGCTACCAGTGCGAACAACTGTGTTGGTGTGAATGTAAATTACACCATTATCGTAAATCCGAACCCCATCGTAACGTCGGTTCAAGACCAAACCTTATGTTCTGGACAATCCACTGTGTTGACTTCCTACCAAAACTCGGTACAAGGTGGAGGGTTTACTTGGAGTTTGTTAAATGCAAACATTCCAAATGCGGTTACTGGGTATGTTTCTCCATCGGGTACGGGTCAAATACCTGCGGCACAAATCAGTAATTCTGGAACACAACCATACATCTTAAACTACCTTGTCACGCCAAACGCTTCAGGTTGCAATGGAATCCCTGATACCTTTTCAATTACTGTAATGCCTGCACCCACGGTTGTTTTCGCGGGAGGGAATACCCAAACGGTCTGTAGTGGGTTGATGTCAAACCCTGTTTCAATGAGTTCAACCACCCCTAATGTGATTTGGAGTTGGAATGTCACGAATGTGAATGGGGTAGTGGGAGCCAATCCGATCAGTGGAAATGGAGCTACGGTTCCTGCTTTTACATTAACTCAAAATACCAATACGTCTCAAAATGTTGTGATAACCGCGCAAGCAAGTACAACCAATGGGGGGTGTCAAGGAACTTTGGCGACGTATACCATCGTGGTAAATCCAATTCCTGTGGCAACCTTAACTTTAACGCCAGGAAACGTAGTCTGTTCCAATGGTACCGTTAATTTGAACTTGTCATCAAACGTGAATGGTTCGACTTTCAGTTGGACGTCAAATGCAACCGCAGGAATTACAGGAAATACAAATGCAAGTGGAGCCGTCATCACAAATACCTTGGTGAACTCAACAAGCAATGTTGGAACGGTTACCTATTCCATTACCCCAACGGCTTCAAATTGTCCAGGACTTCCCATTTCTCAAGTTGTTTCCGTTAACCCTGTTCCAATCGTAACTGGCCTTAGTAATCTAGCTGTTTGTCCAGGATCCTCAATTTCACCTGCAGCTTTCCAAAGTGTACCCGCAGGATCCACTTTTAGTTGGAGTAATTCCAATACAAACATTGGTTTGGTAGCTTCAGGTCTGTCGAACATTACTTCTTGGCAAGCGCCAGTTAACAATGGCAATTCGAGTCAAGTGGGTACGATAACGGTTACACCGACCTTCGGAAATGGATGCGTAGGTACGCCAAGTTCATTTACGGTCACAGTTTACCCAACCCCACAAATCACTACCGTTCCATTGTCTCAAACCTTGTGTGAGAACGTTGCAAGTCAGGCAGTTAATTTCACATCAAACATTCCAAACAGTACCATAAATTGGTCCTTTGCTAATGCAGGAGCTGGATTGAGTGGGCATCCAACAGGGCAAGGTGTAAATCCGCTGCCCACGATTACTTTTTCCAATGCTTTAAGTACGACGCAAACGGCACAGTATACGGTAACAGCAACGTCCGCAAATCAATGTGTAGGAACGCCTGCAACTTATACTTTCACAGTGAATCCAATTCCTGTACTTACAGCACCAGGTGTTCAAACGGTCTGTAGCGGTCAGCCCACCACATCCGTAGCCTTTTTGGCAGATGTAATAGGTTCAGTGTATACGTGGACTGCCATTTCACCACCTGCGGGACTCTCAGGGTTTACGGCAAATGGCGCATCAAATTTAGGATCGATGACGATAAGCAATGCCACTGCGAATCCATTGCAATTGGTATATTCTGTTACGCCATCCGCTGCGGGTTGTTCGGGCCTTAGTGGAAATTTCACCTTCACAGTTAATCCATCCCCAACGGTGTTGTTTTCTATTGGAAATCAAAGTCTTTGCTCGGGTAGTTTAACCAATCCAGTGAATTTAACGACCTCTACGAACAATGCAACCATTTCTTGGACAGTAGCTGTGCCTGGGGGAATTTTAGGACTGAATACTTTGTCGGGTAACAATTCCATACCTGCCTACAATTTAACCAACAATACCGCAGGAAATTTAACGGCCACGTTTACGGCAATTGCATCTACCGCTGGAAATACAGTTTGTCCTGGAACCCCTGCGATTTATACCCTAACCATAAGTCCTCAAAATGGAATCTCTGTTGTGGCCGTTGACAGCAGTTTATGTTCAGGAAGTTCGGTGCAAATCCAAATTTCTTCGAATACAGCCGGGTTAACTTATTCTACCGTAGCAACCCCATCTCAAGGTGTTACCGGCGCATCCAATGTAAATGGCACCCAGATTTCTCAGGTTTTAGTGAACAATACCAATTCACAGGGCAATGTGACTTACACCGTAACAGCATCGGCACCGCCAGGAAGTACCTGTCCCAGTCAAACGGTTTCCCTACCGATTACCGTCGAACCAGTTCCCACCGTTCAATATTCCATTGCAAACCAATCCCTATGTTCAGGAAATACCTCGCAAATTGTAAATTTAACAACCAATGTTGCAGGTGCTTCCATCGTATGGAATGCGAATGTTCCAGTTGGTATTATAGGGATGCAAGCATCGGGAAGTAATAGCATTCCAGGAATTGTTTTGAATAATGCCACAAATGCTTCTGGTGTTATTACCATCAATGCCTTAGCAACCGTTCAAGGATGTCCTGGCGTATCTAACCCATACCAAATAACTGTTTTCCCAAATCCGACCTTGACAATTAATCCACCAAACGATACAATCTGCAGCAATACAAATATTGCGGCATCATTCAGTTCCAATGTAGCAAATACAAATTATGCTTGGACCATTTCATCGAATCCGAACATAACCGGCGCGTCAAATGGAAGTGGAAACACAATCAATCAGGTACTTAACAATGTTTCAGCGCAAATCCAATCCATTACATACAATGTGAATTCAACAGGTCCAGGGCCTAATGGTGGATGTCCGGGCCAGGTGGGTGCGTTAAATGTCTGGGTAAATCCTGTGGCATCGGTTACTTTCTCTTTGTTAAATCAAACCCTTTGTTCGGGATCAAGCAGTCAGGCTGTTTCCATTATCAGCCCAACTCCAAATGCACAAATATCTTGGACAGCAAGCATTCCTGCAGGAATTACCGGTACGGTAGCAAATGGTTTGAATACAATTCCCGCACAGAATCTGGTAAACAATACAAACGGTCCATTAACCATTGTTTACACTACAAATGTAAGTACACCCGCTGGGAATTGTGCGGGACAAATTTCTACGTATTCCATCACGGTGAATCCTATTCCCGTACTATCCTTTTCCGGTAACAACCAAGTGTTGTGCTCCGGGAATTCAACGGTGGCAATCAATCTTTTATCCAATCTATCTGCAGCTGCAGCGGCTGGCGTAACTTATTCTTGGTCATCAACCCAACCGAATGGAATGAGCGGGGTTTCAACATCCGGATTAAATGCGATACCTGTTCAAACCCTTGTGAATGCAAGCTCAGCGCCAATAACCATTTCCTACATTGGTTCCATCACCTACACCAACAATGCTTTTGCTTGTCAGGGCAGCAATGCAACGTATCAGGTTACCGTAAATCCACTTCCCGTCGTAACTGCTACGGTTGCAAGTCCGACCATCTGTTCTGGAGATACGGCCATTGTTTGTTTCACATCTCCAGTGGTTGGGACTAATTTTGTTTTTACAGGAATCGCTAGCAATGGAATAACGGGGGTACAAAACGGAAATGGCAATTGTTTGAGTCAAATCTTGGTAAACGCGTTGTTAACCCAAGGAAATGCTACATATTCTGTGGTCGGAACTGCGAATGGTTGTACAGGCACACCTGTAACAGCAACGGTATTAATCAATCCAAATCCTACAGTTACAGCGATGAATAATGCGGTCGTTTGTCCAGGACAAGCCATTCCGAATCAAACCTTTGCATCTACACCTGCAGGAGCAACTTTTAGTTGGGTTAATTCAAATCCATCCATTGGACTCAATGCATCGGGGAATGGGGCGATTCCTGGTTGGGTTGCGCCGGTAAATTCAACCGGAGGATCTTTTGTTGGAAACATTTCCGTAAATGCGACCTTAAATGGTTGTGTCGGGTCAAACGTTTCCTTTTCAGTCACTGTTAGCCCAACACCAACTTTAACCGTTAATCCGCAATCCATTGTTATTTGTTCTGGAAGCAATGCCGTAATCAATTGTAATTCGAATGTTTCCAATGCCACCCTAAATTGGGTTGCTGCTGCGGTAAATACCAATGGCGCAAGCAATGGAAACGGGAATGCAGTGAATGGAAATTTTTTAATCAGTCAAGCCCTAAGCACCTCAATAAACGCTGTCGGAAATGTCACTTACACGATTACGCCTCAAGCAAATGGATGCGTGGGAAGTCCGGTTCAAGTTCCTGTTACAGTTAACCCCGTTCCCGTCGCTAACATCAATCCATTGGGTCAAACCATTTGCAGTGGAAATCCAACACTCCTGATCATCTCTGGAAACATACCGGGCATAAATTACGGATGGACCATAAGTAACAATCAAAACATTACAGGGGCCTCCGCCGGTTCAGGAGACACGATCGCTCAAGTGCTAACAAGTTCTTCAACAGGCGCTCAAACCTTAACTTACAGCGTTACGCCGTCCTTAAATGGATGCAATGGAAACATCGTAAATGCTGTGGTAACGGTAAGCCCAACACCGGTGCTTACGCCTGTTGTCAATGGTGCAACCATATGCAGTGGCGCAAGTACGAACATTGTTTTAAACTCAAATGTATTAAACACTACGTATGCCTATACAGCCAATTCAAACAATGGCATCATCGGAGCGTCAAGTGGAACAACAACGCCAATCGTTCAGCAATTGACCAATCCGAATTTATCTCCAGGTCAGGTGATTTACAACATAATCCCATCAGCCAATGCGTGCAATGGAGCACCGGTTTCGGTAACAATCACTGTAAACCCAGTGGCGTCGGTAATTCCAAGCCAAAATACAATCGTAATTTGCAGTGGTCAAAGTGCAAATGTTCAGTTTTTAAGCAATGCGCCAGGCGCAACATTTAACTGGAGTGTTAGCCAAAATCCACAAGTTTCTGGGCAAGCCGCTGGAAGTGGAAATGCCATTTCTCAGGTATTAACGAATAACACGTTTGCGGTGCAGAATTTCAATTATTTGGTAGTCCCTGTTTTTGGGGTTTGTCCCGGGAATCAATTCACCATTCCCGTAACAGTCAATCCACTTCCACAAATAGTTGCAGGACAATTGTTGAATACCTGTGCAAGTACAGCTCCGTTTAATTTGACGGGTTATTCGCCGGCCGGAGGAACTTGGTCTGGAACAGGAATTACGAATGGGCAATTGGGAACTTTTAGTCCACAAGTTTCGGGAATCGGACAGTTTCAGTTGACTTACAGTTATACAAATCCAATAACAGGTTGCATCAACTCGGGGATACGAACGGTTGTGGTAAATGCGCTGCCGGTTCCTCTTTTCACGATGGATACCTTAAAATGCACGAATACAACGGTAAGCATTGTAAACAATTCGACAGGGGCAAGCACGTATAACTGGAATTTTGGAAATGGTGCGACCTCAACCCAAGTGAATCCATTGTATCAATATCCCCAAGGAGGAAATTATACAGTTTGGTTGACAGCTACATCTGCACAAGGATGCGTAGATTCAACATCACACGCCATACAAATCATTACCACGCCAACGCCGTCCTATGTTCCTTCTGTTTATTCTGGATGTGGTCCTTTGAGTGTGAATTTCAACAATACAACCACAGGGAGTTTCATCAATTCTTATTTTTGGAATTTTGGATTCCCAGCCAATGGACCCTTTTCAAATGCGCAAAATCCAGGAACCATTGTGTTTCCGGCGCCTTGGGTACAAGATACAAACTATGTCATTTCTTTATCAGCTACAAATCAGTGCGGAACGGCTAATTTCTTAGATACCATATTAGTACATCCCCTTCCGATTGCAGGTTTTGCAACTACGGTGAATACAGGTTGTTCTCCTTTGTCTGTTGGGTTCTTGAATACATCAGCGGGAAGTCCTACGAATTATATCTGGAATTTTGGGGATGGAAGTTTTAGTACGCAAAACAGTCCCACTCATGTTTTTGTATACGGTCCAAACGATACCATTTTTAATGTGAGTTTGATAGCCATTAACGCTTGTGGTTCTGATACCGCTTATTATCCAATTCATGTTTTTCCGAATACAGTCACCTCTTTCTTTAATACAACCCCTACTTCTGGATGTGCACCATTGAATGTTCAGTTTACAAATTTCTCGGTAGGTGCAAACAACTACTATTGGAATTTTGGCGACGGACAAGTAACCAATGCAACAAGTCCATCACATTTATATACCTCCTCAGGTACGTTCATCGCCCAGTTGATTGTAGATAATGGATGTTCGTTTGATACCTCTCAAATTACCATTACTGTTTTGGCTAAACCAATGGTTTCGTTTACCGTAGCAAACGACACTCTTTGTACAAGTCAAGTCTTTTCATTCACAAATACGTCTTCTCAATTGTCAAATGTTGTATGGAATTTTGGGAATGGAGCAACCAGCAATGTTTACAGTCCTTCATACACGTATCAAAATGGAGGTAGTTATATTGTTTCCATGATTGGAACCTCGGCATCGAATGGTTGTGTAGATACTGCTTACCAATTTATACAAGCCATCCCAAGTCCAAATGTTGTTTATGATACCAATGTCTACGAAGGTTGTGTGAGTTTCTCTGCTTCTTTCAATGAGACTTCAGGTACGGCAAGCAGTGCGGTTTGGGACTATGGTGATGGAAACATAGGCATCAGTCCAAGTTCTTCTCATTATTATACAACAGCTGGGACCTATTACCCACAAGTAGTGGCGCAAAATGCTTTTGGATGTACCGACACCGCTGATTTTACAGTCGTGGTTCATCCAAAACCTTTAAGTGATTTCGACATTCCAATTAAAACATCTTGTACCGTACCGTTTAATGTCATCACCACCAATAATTCACAAGGGGCATTGATTTACAACTGGAATTTTGGAAATGGAACCACGTCTAATCAGTTTTCTCCTGTAGGCACATACTTGCAGTCTGGATCGTATCAAATTGTCTTAATGGTCTACAACCAATTCGGGTGCGGGGATACTTCGGTGCAAGCAGTTATTGTTCATCCCATTCCAATTGCTGGATTTACGCCTGATACGACCATAGGGTGTGAGGACTTAACTGTTGGTTTTACGAATAATTCGGTCAATTCAAACACCTACCTTTGGAACTTTGGGGATGGTACGTCCATACAAGCTCCGAACCCTATTCATACATATATGGATCCTGGTTTTTACACCGTTACCTTGATTGCAACCAATATTTTCGGATGTACGGACACCTTGATTGATCCAAACTTGATACAGGTCTTACAGCGTCCCCAAGCGGCCTTTACAGTTTCTCCATCGATACTATATACAGAAGATGCTTTCGTGAATTTAACCAACCTGGCTACAAATTACCAGACGGGAGAATATGACTTTGGAAATGGGATTGTTTACAATATTAATACTGAAATTTATAACTATGGAACTGCGGATTCTGGTGATTATGTGATTACGCAAGTAGTCTATAATCAGTTTGGTTGTTCAGATACTGCGTACGCATATATTCATATAAATCTTTCTCCCACATTGTATGTTCCCAATGCATTTACACCAGATTTAGATGGGGAAAATGATGGTTGGATTCCTGTTGCTACGGGTGTAGGTGAAATTGAAGTAAGTGTTTTCAACCGATGGGGAGAGGAAATTTTTAATACCAAAGACCTTTCTGTCAAATGGGATGGGACGTACCAAGGAAAAGATTGTCCGGTAGGCGTGTATTCCTGGAAAATAATCGCAAGAGACATCAACGCAGAGTTGATTGTGAAATCAGGTCACATTGTATTGTTGAGGTAATTTACTTTGTAAATTGATATGCATTTGCCAAAGTTAGTAGAAAACGAAAAGTTTCCATTCTTGCATTGTTGTCCTTCTTAAAGGTAATCTCTATCGCATTCTTTTTTGGTCCTTCTTGAAGTTTAACGTTTTCAATGGAATTCGAAAAATCAACCAATGCCCTGTATTCAGGAATTAACTCCAAAACTGAACCCCTCCAACCCAAGTTTCGTACCTCTGTGAGTACTTTTGGATTTCCGTTCAATGAAAAAGCAGCAATCGATTTCTTAAGTTTTGGGGCATGTTTTCCTATGTAAATTGAGGAATCGTTGATTTGTTTTACAAGGTATTTTGCACCGCCAATGTTCAATCGGTTTTGAGAAAACGTAATTTCTTCATCCGTGAGGTTATTTAACAACGATTCCAAATCTGTCACTTTGGTTTTTTTTGAAAAGTTCAGGACCAAGTCAAACTTAGCATCAAAAAAGCTTGGATTTTCGTCATCTTGAATGTAATCAGCTCCAAAGTAATTAAGGGAAAAACTGTTAATGTTTTCTGACAATTCCCGAAGGTTTTGATACTTTTTAGGAAGGATGCTGCCTTTGTTTACGGCACTCGAAATTTGAAAATAATTACCCTCCGTTGGCTTTTTTAAAAATAACGCAGTTTTATTTGCTACAAATTGTATCGTGATTTTTCGCTCACTCAAGGCAAATTCATATATGTTTTCACTTTTTCCTTGATTCAGCAATGCGTATTCAATGGGTTCTGTAGAATAAGTCAAAGCAATTGTATTCCTCCGTTTAAAAAGGGTTTTAAGTTCAATGTTTGTTAATTGAGCTTCAGGACTGATGATTTCATAATAAAATCCTTTGAATGTAAATCCATTGAAATCTTTCGTATGAGAAGTTTCCTTTAATTTACCGCCAACCATCCAAACGAATTTTGAATGATGTTTGATTTTAAGCAAGGTGAAATTCTGTTTAAAATCTATTGGGATTTTAATCGCATTTGTATCCTGAACAAAGTTCTGATAGTATTCTGAGACGATTTTTAAAATTTTCGGGTCTTTATTTCGAAAGCTGAAATCAAACAATACATTACCGAAAATCTTTTTGGGACTGACTTTTATGGCGCCAACCGTTTGTTTAGGCACGGGGATGCTTTCATTGCCATCATTCTTAACCAAACCTCCTATGGATGAGAATACAAACATCCAAATCGCAAAGATTACCAAGACTGAAATGAAACGTTGAATGCTCCTCATGGATGCAAATTTATGGAAATCAGTTTTGATTATCTTTGTTAGATGAATAAATTAGTGCTTCTGCTGTTTCGCTTGTTTGGATGGGAAATCCGAAACTCAAAACCGTCAGGGGTTCGTAAGTGTGTTGTCGTGATGGCGCCTCATACTTCCAACTGGGACTTTGTCATTGGGAGATTGGCATTTTACCTAATGGGTGTGAAAGGGTCGTTTCTGATAAAAAAAGAATTGTTCTTTTTTCCGCTCAATATTATCTTGAAAGCACTGGGCGGAATCCCTGTGGATCGAAAAGTTAAAAACAACATGGTCAAACTTGCGTCCGATTTATTTGCCAAATCGGAAGAATTGTACCTGGTTTTTACACCTGAAGGAACGCGAAAATACAATCCTAATTGGAAAAAAGGATTTTATTACATTGCTCAACAAGCAAAAGTACCAATCGCATTGGCCTACATCGATTACCCGAATAAAGTAGGTGGTTTTCACGGTGTTTTCATCCCAACCGGTGACGTTAACAAGGACATCGATGAAATCAAGAAAATACTTAAAGTTTTTAAAGGAAAAAAACCGGAAAATGGAATTATTTAAGGTTACCCGTCTTGGGATTGTATCCGTAAGGGCAATGTTTACAGTTGTTTTTGCAGCAATACCCTCGTTTCTGGTGGTAATTTTCTGTGTAGACAATGAAACCCTCCTCGCTGATGTAATAATCATCAGACGCCAGTTTAGAACGTGAACCAAAATCTGAGAAATCCATGTCTGAATCTTCTGTTTTTTCCATGATAAAGCGACGAGTTGATGTTTTCGAACTTCAACCTAACATACAGGGACATGAATTGTTCATACTTCGTGACGATTTGATTCATCCGATTGTTTCAGGAAATAAATGGAGGAAATTAAAACATGCTTTCGCGTATGTTGTAAATCACAAACTCGATGGGATTTTGACTTATGGAGGCGCTTATTCCAACCATTTAGTCGCCACAGCGGAAGCATGTAGAATGTTTGGCGTGGAATGTATGTTGGTCGTTAGAGGGGAAGAGTTGGGTATTCATTCGAATGTTTACCTGCGGTTTTGCCATGACGCCGGAGCGACCTTGATTTTTGAAAACCGAACGGATTTTGGTTTGCACAAACACGATCAAGGTGTTAGATCGATCAATGGCAAATCATATCTTGTATTACCCGAGGGAGGGGCTTCCAATTTTGGAATTATGGGCGCTATGGAAATGACAGATCCGCTTGAAAATTATGATGTAATTGCACTTGCGCAAGGGACAACCACGACAAGTTTAGGGGTTTTGTTTAACAGTCATATGGATGCGGAGGTATGGTGTTTTCCCGTTTTGAAAGGATTTGATTCATTGAAGGAAATGGAAAAACTTTCAATGAATTCTGGATACGGTGCACTCTGGGAAAAGAATAAACACAGAATAAGGGTGTTTTCGGATTATTCCTTCGACGGCTATGCTAAGAAAAACATGGAATTGGTTTCTTTCATAGATGAAATACATCGGAAATATAACTTGAAACTGGATGCCGTTTACACAGGAAAATCTTTCTATGGATTGCTAAAAGAATTGGCCTTGGTCGAGCGAAAAAAGACAATGTTTATACACACTGGAGGGGTTCTCCCATTGTGAAGGGTCTTATCCGATCTTATTTTTTTTCTTACCGTAAAGGTGCATGGATTTAAAGAAAAGCTCAACAGAACCAAATCCTTTGTTTGCACTGCTTAACCTAGATGCTGTAACATCCAATGCAACGCCAAATCTAAAATGTGACACCTTGTAATTTAGGTTTATGCTGATTGCGTCTTTCCAACGGTAATAAGCACCGTAGTTGATGGATTTTGATTTTAAAATGTTCGTAATGTCAGAACCATTGGAGAGGATGTTCTCAAACATAACCCCCATGATAACGTTGCTGTTAGGGCCATTTTTGAAGGCCATGAATTGAGGTTGTACCCGTAAATCTCTGCGGCTTGTACTTAAATCAGCTCCCAAATTAACAACCATTTGCATGAACATTTTATCACTCGATTCAGAGAAATTCATTTTCGGCTTATTGATGTGGTTAATGGCCAATCCACCATAATATTTGGACTTATTTCGGTTGGTGTATTGGTAATGCATACCCGTGTTTACATTAAAAGAAGCATATGAACTTCGGCTCAAACTTGAATTGATAAAGGTTGGATCTCCATAGGTCCAGTTAAACGAACTCCCGTTCCAATCTGATTCCCAAGTTGGAAGCGTAGGGTCATAACTTTGTAAAATTAAACCCGGAGCAGCGCCAATGGTCAATTTTGCAAATTGATTCATTTGAATAGAGTAGTTGATGGGAATGGCAATGTCTGTGGACATTAACTTGCTTTCACCCGTTTGCTCGTTAACGAGGTTTAACCCAATTCCGAAATGGTTTTTGCTCATAGGTCCGTCGGAAATTTTAAATTCCGTAACCAAAGTATTTGAACGCAATGGAGTTCCTGTTAGGGTAAGGTGTTGCATTTTGAAACTTGTACAAAATGACATGTCTTCTGCGCCAGTAGCTGTCGTCGCAACATTAAACAAACTCGGTGTTTGATTGAAAACACTTGAGTTAAATGCGTATTGAGAAAAAGCAATATTTCCCAAAATGACTGTAAATAGCGTGATTAGTGTATATTTTATTTTCATTTTCTTATCTGTAGAGGGTTACATTTCCATTCATGGCATAGGATAAGCCATTGATCAGTCTATATTCTAACTTAAACAAAAAGGTTCCAGGATTTAAGGGTTTTCCTTTGAATGTACCATCCCATCCCTCTTGAGGATTTGTGGTTCTAAATACCAATTGCCCATATCGGTTGAAAATCTCGAAATTCATATTGGCAATCGCTCCACCTTCACCGTTATACCCATTGGCATAATTTGCATCGATGTCTACATTGGTAATTACCCTTAGCACATCGTTTTCACCGTCATCATTTGGCGAAAAAGCATCTGGCACACGTACCTTTAGGGAATCCCTAAATTTCACATCTACGAATACCGTATCAGACGCAAGACATCCTTCCGGAGAGTAGTTGTTTAGGATGTAATAGGTTGCGTAAAAAGGAGATGCAATTACAGTATCGCAAGCACCTGTTACGTCGGCTATACAAGAAACGGTGTTAGGTACCCAGACCAAAGAATCACCAGCTACAAAACCTGTTGCGGTAATAACGGCTCCGGTTGTAATGGATCCTGCAGGATTCATTCCGCCATACATTGGGATAATTGTGTCAGGAATCACAACGCCACCAACGGTGTCTAACAATGAAATGCTAATGGATGGAACCGCTCCAACCGTTAATACTTGACTGGATGAACTTGTCGCACCCGTACCATCTGTTACGGTTAAGGTTAAGGTATACGTTCCTGCGACGTTGAAGCAAATTGCCCCAGGATTCATCCCGCTGTAAAACGAGGGAGTTCCGCTTGGAAAAGACCAGCTGGAAGAAACGACATCATTAGAAGAGGTGTTTTCTATGTCGATGCATTCGCCTTCGCAAATCACATTATCGGATACAGAAAAACTTGCAGTAGGCTGTGCGAAAGCGAATAAATTCAAGCAAAGCACAAGGACAAAAAAAGCGTATTTCATAGGTTTAACGACATTTGATTGGGTACGAAGTTAACAAAAACCTTTCAAAAATAATACTTTTTTAATTGGTTTTAAGTAAGCTAAGAATTTGCCTAGCTTCCTTGGGATCATGGACACGAAGAATGTCGCAACCTTGTGTTATGGCAAAGGTGTTCAAGACGGTCGTCCCGTTGAGGGCATCCTCAGGACCGATGTTGAGTTTCTTGTAAATCATTGATTTTCTTGAAAAACCGCAAAGTATTGGTGTCTCAAACAATTGAAACAACTCCAAATTGGAAAGCAGTTCATAGTTTTGATCAAGTGTTTTTGAAAAACCAAAACCCACATCGATAATAACATCATTTACCCCAGCTTTTCGAATGGAATCCAATAGGGTGGAGATTTCCAACAGGACTTCAGTTGTGATGTTTGGAGATTTGAGTTCATCGGAACTGGCGTTGTGGTTCCCTTTTGAATGCGTCAATATGTATGGCGCGTTGTGTTTTGCGCATACGTCCCAAATCTCAGGGTAATTCCTACCGCCTTGTACATCGTTGATAATGTCAACACCCTTGGAAAGTGCCCAATCGGCAACCTCAGGGTAAAAGGTATCTATAGATAAAAGTAAATTTGGATAATGTTCCTTTATATAAGTGAGCGAGGTGTTGATTCTTTCGATTTCTGTCTTCGCATCAACAGGTATTGCATCCGGACGACTTGAATTACCACCGATGTCAACGATGCTAACGTCATTTTCAATACACGATGAAAGGTAACGATCAATTTGGTCATTCGTATGTATCCGACTGTTTTCAAAAAAAGAATCCGGCGTAATGTTTAGGATTCCCATGAGCAAAGGATGGTTTATTTCAATTAATTTATTCCGAATCCGAATAAACCTGTTTGAACGAAAATGTTTAATTTCAACCCCGAATAATGACATGTTGCTAAATGAGTGATACCTTAACTTCTTACACAAATATACTCACAAATTGTCGTGAAGTATTTTTAAACAAAACCAAAGATTATGGGACCGCTTGGAGGATTCTACGCCCTGTGGCTTTGGCAGATCAGTTATACATCAAAGCCCATAGAATCCGAACCATTCAAGAGACGGGAGAGTCCAAAGTAGGGGATGGGGTAGAAGGGGAATTTATGGCCATCATAAATTACTGTATCATTGCCCTTATTCAGATTAAAGACACCGAAGATTTGGGTTTAGACCTTCCTGTTGAACTTGCTACAACCTTGTATGACAAATACAAAGACGAAGCGACTTCTTTGATGCTTAAGAAAAACCACGACTACGGAGAAGCTTGGCGTGACATGAGGGTTGAATCGCTTACCGACCTGATACTCATGAAAATTTTGAGGATAAAACAAATTGACAACAACAAAGGAGCAACCTTGATTTCTGAAGGAGTAGATGGAAATTATTTCGACATGTTGAATTATGCCGTGTTTGCCTTGATTTTATTAGATGTTAAATAATTGTTAGGGAAATTCTTCTCTTCCGGTATGCTTCTATTTTTAATGAAAAAAAAATCATGAGAACAGTAAAACAATATTTGCCCATGGCCATAAGGGTCCTAATTTCTTTCCTTTTTTTCCTTTCAGCGGTAGCGAAACTTTACCCAAATCCTTCCTATGCACTTACCTATTTTGAAGTCCATCAACTTGAACCCCTAGGCATTCCTTTGAATTATGCACACTATCTTTCACGCACATTGATAGGTGTTGAGTTCGCCATAGGATTTTTACTCCTGTTTCCCTTCCATCTTAAAAAAGTGGTCATCCCAGCCACCATTGGTATGTTGTTCGTTTTTTGTATTGAACTTTTATTGGAAATAATCTATTCAGGAAACTCAGGAAACTGTGGTTGCTTCGGTAAATTAATCGAAATGACTCCCCTAGAAGCCCTGATTAAAAATGTGATTTCCATTGGACTTCTGTTTTTGTATTATTATTTGGACAAAAAGCAAACGAACAATTCTTCTGTTTTGGATGAAAATCAAGGGGTCGGCTATCAAAAGAATAAGTATAAATCATCCTTTCAACATTCTGCAATCGTGAACACCCTATTGTTATGTATACTCGGTGTTTTCCTTGCCGGTCCCATTCGATTTCAAAAGGAAGAGCCCGCATCGATTCCCTTGGAGGTCCAACCTCAAGAAGTTGTCGCTGTGAATGCGGTTGATACCGTGGAAACAATCCTTCCAAAAAAAGACAGCGTCTTAAACGTCGTAAAAGTTGATTTAGGTCCCAAAGCCAAACAATCAGGGTTCAGCAATATTTTCGTGGATATCGATCAAGATAAGAAGATTTTATGCTTTTTCTCCCCGAGTTGCGACCATTGTAGGGCAGCAGCCAAGGAATTAACCGAGATGAAGGCAAAGAACAAAAACATGCCTCCCATTCGCATCATTTTCATGGATGAAGGTCCTGAAGAAATTCCTGATTTTTTCAAATTTGCCGGAGCAGAATATCCTTTTTATGTAATGGACATCATCACCTTTTGGAAAAAAATCGGCAAGAATAACGATGTTCCAGGTGTGATGTATTTGTGGAATGGAAATGTCCAAAAATTCTATCAAGGCATAGATTCTGAGAAATTTAATGGTCCTGCATTCAAAAAAATCATCAACAAGAAATGATACCTCGATAATTTGCCATAAATTTATATATGCGCAAAAAAATAGTTGGGGCCAATTGGAAAATGAATCATTTTCGGCAAGATGCTTTGGGATTGTATAATGAGATTTCTCAAGCTTTTCATTCAAATGAAAATTGTGATTTGGTCATCTTTCCATCACAGCCCTTTCTTTCAGAAGTAGCCTTGCATGAAGGTGTAAATGTAGGCGCCCAAAACTTTACCCATCTGGCAGATTTCGGCGCTTTTACAGGGGAAACATCCCTGGAGCAACTGAAAGACCTGGGTGTACGTTTCGTTTTGGTCGGACACAGCGAACGTCGACATTATTTTCAAGAAAACAACGCTACCTTGACGTTGAAAACGAAGATGGCATTGGAAAAAGACTTCCAAGTTATTTTTTGTTGTGGTGAAGATGAAGCAGAAAGAAAAAAGGAGGCTCATTTCGATTTTGTCCGATCGCAAATTGAAGAAATTGTTGCCTTGCTCGAGGTACCCTATTTTGATGCTTTGACCATTGCTTACGAGCCTGTTTGGTCCATAGGCACTGGGCATACCCCAAGTTTGACAGAAATTCAGGACATGCATGCTTTCATAAGAAAGGTGCTTCGTGAAGTCAATTCTGAAACCTGCGCTGAACACGTAAGAATTATCTATGGAGGTAGTTGCAATGCTGAGAATTCAAAAGCAATCTTCGCATTAGAAGAAGTAGACGGCGGGCTGATTGGGGGGGCATCCATGCAATTAGATTCTTTCATGAAAATCCTTGAAGCCGCATGTTAACCTACGTAGAAGTATCCCTCGATTTAAAGCCTTTTCAACCCTGGAATGAAATCTTTGTAAGTCACCTGGCGGAATTAGGTTTTGAGAGTTTTGTTGAAGAAAATCCACTGCTCAAAGCGTACATATCCGTTGAAGCATTCGATGAAGAAGCGGTAAATGATTTAATTGTTGCTTGCCTTGCTGAAGCATCGTTCGCCATACAATGGTCCTTCGTCGAAATTCCCCCTGAAAATTGGAACGAGAACTGGGAAAACAGTTTTGATCCTGTTCATGTCGGCGAGCTTTCCATTGTTGCACCGTTTCATGGGGAAGAGCATCGAAGAAACCAGGTCATAGAAATTGAACCCAAAATGTCCTTCGGGACCGGGCATCACCAAACAACTTTTCTGATGTGTCAAACCATGCGCTCGTTGGAATTCATAGGGAAAAAAGTACTCGACATGGGTTCAGGTACAGGTATTTTAGCGATTTATGCAGAAATGCTCGGTGCAAAAAAAGTTATGGCTGTAGACATTGAGCCATGGGCCGTGGAAAATGCAATCGAAAACATTCAACGAAACCATTGCCATTTCATCGAAGTGGGCTTAGGAGATGTAACCGTTGTTACAGATTCTGATTATGACATCGTCCTTGCAAACATCAATAAAAACGTCTTAACTCTTCACTTACCGACCTATGCATCGAAGATGATGAGCGAAGGTGATTTGCTGTTAAGCGGGTTTTTTACAACGGACAATCAAGAACTTATAGACCTCGCAAATACGCTGGATTTCACATTACAAAATACTTATGAAAAAGAAAATTGGTCTTGCTTGCATTTTAAGAAACGCTAAAATCTATTTTTTACTTTTAGGAATCGGGATGCCTTTGCTTTCATTTTCCCAAACATTCAGCAAGGAGAAAGATAAATTTATTAAGGAGATTCAACGAACCTTTACGGAACCAGATATGGAAAACAACGTTCGCGTTATTTTTCCTCAAGTGATTTCATCAACAGGGTTTTCAGAATCTACCTTTGGTAAAATGGTGGATGGGGCCAATGCCATTTTCACCGCCAAAGGAGATGCCAGATTGACTTATTATTATGTTGCCAGTTTTATATACCAAAACAAAAACAAATTTGACAACGACTTTAGTTCAGCTTGGGCAGGATTGGAAAAAGAATATCGTAACAAAGAAGATGAAAAATATAGCGAATTCATGCAGTTCTCCTATGGATTGTTTCGGTATAAAGCATTGCAGAAAAACGACAATGTCCTTTGGACATACAAAGGTTCAATGGAATGGAATCTCGAGAAGAAACCGAAAATTATTTGTACCGATGGACAGCTTTCTGGCTATTCGGTTGGATTGAAGGAAAAAGACAGTGTCTTTGTCGCCGAAACGTTTGGGGTTTTCGATTTGGAAACAAAAAAATTCGTTGGGAGAAACGGCACCATCACATGGGAGAAGGTTGGTTTTTCCAAAGCAGAAACCTTTGCTGAACTCAAAGGATACCGCGTGGATATGAACAAAGTTGTCCTAAAAGCAGATACAGTTTCCCTTACCACTCCTTATTTCAAAACACCGATTCTTGGTGTGCTTTACGACAAGGCCATAGATGAATTGAAGGAAGGGGAAGGCGGTGCGCCATTGTTTAACTCCTTTGAAAAACGGCTCAAAATACCTGCGTTGAGGGAAGGGATGGATTATGATGGTGGTTTTTCACTTGAAGGCAATCGATTTGTTGGTAAAGGAATCGAAGGGAATCCGGCTAAATTGATTTACAAAGAAAATGGAAAACCTTTAATCGAAATTTCCGGTCTTCTTTTCACCATTGACCCTAACCAAATTTTAGCCCGACAAGCAAGGTTTAAATTGAGTTACGCAAATGGGGATTCATTGATTCAATCGGATGGAATGTATCAGTTCAATGATGTAACCAAAGAAATGACCGTTTCCCCAAACAAAAAAGGGGGCGTTGTAGTTCCGTTCATTGATTATCACTTCACAGTTACTTGCAATGCGCCGGTACTTAAATGGATCCAAGGCACCCCATTTCCTAAGTACACTTTTGAGATGGCTACCTCGCAAGCGCAAAAAATCATCCAATTTGAATCTTTCAATTATTTCGATGAAGCTTTGTATAATAAGCTTGGGAACAGTGGAGGTGGAAATCCATTGAATCAAATTGCAAATTATTGTAAAAAAAATAACCTAACCACCTTAACAGAAGGACAAGCCAGCAGCGCCTTGGGTACCACCATTGAATACGCAAAAACAAGGTTGTTGGAATTGGCAAGTTTGAATTTTTTAAACTACAATACTTTTGAAAAAACCATTATGCCTTTGCCAAAGTTATATTCCTTTTCCGAAGCGAAAACAGCGGGAAAAGATTACGATAACCTTTCTTTTGTTTGTGACCTCACCCAAAGAAAAATTACTTTTTCCGAAGAATCTTTAGCGAAGAATCCACAATTGAAATCCGAAAAAAACAAATTGGAAATTCTCAATAATCGTTACGCAAAACAAGACTATTTTGCTTTCATCGATTTGGCGAAAAATCAAATGTTCCTAACAGGAGTTGACGAGGTGGTGCTTTCTCAGGCTCAAAAAACCTTCCTTCAACCCGATTCTACTTACATCATTGTTAAACCTAACCTAGATTTAGATTTTAAAGGGAATTTGAATTGCGGAAAGTTTGTTGGACAGGTCCAAGAAGGCTATTTTTCTTACGTTGATTTCAAGATCAAATTAAACAAACTCTCCTATGCAGGTTTGGTGGTGAATCCACTGAGAAAGGAGGATGGACAAGATCCCATTGAATTGTTAAGTTCGTTTGCAAATCTGAAGGGAGAATTACTGATTGATCAACCTACGTCGCGAGCAGGACAAAGTAAAACAAATGGTAACTATCCAAAATTATTGGTTCCGGGTATTTCAAAAGTAGTATACAACGACCCTTCCATTGTTAAGGGTGCTTACGATTCAGCAAGGTTTTACTATCGCCTTGATCCTTTTGAATTGGATAGCTTGGATAATTTTAATGAGCTTGCGCTTCGCTTTAATGGGTCATTGATTTCTGGAGGAATCTTTCCGCCGATTAAGGAGCCTTTGAAAATCATGAATGACTATGCCTTTGGTTTTTCGACCGTGGCACCCGAGGGTGGTCTTGCCTTCTATGGAGATAATTCTAAATACGAAAATAAAATCATCCTTTCTCACAATGGGCTTCAAGGTGCGGGAACCATTAACTATAATACAGCAACAGCCATTTCGCAAAAGTTGACTTTTCTACCAGATTCAACCATCGGAATTGCTAAGTTTGAAAACAAAGAGTCGATTACAGGAATCAAAGTCCCACTGGTAAAATCCGAAGCAGCGTACATTACCTTCTTACCTAAAAAACAAGTACTCAAAGCAAGTGCTTGGCGAAATGTCAATCTTCAAATGTTCAACAACCAATGTGAAATGGAGGGAACGGTCGTGTTATCCAAGAATGGTATGAATGGAAATGGAAAATTACTCTTTCCCGATGCTACTTTGGAATCCAAGAACTTCGTCTTTACCCATGAAGATATCCATGCCGATACCTCAGCCTTTGCGTTGAAAAATCGTTTCGTAACCCAAGGCGCTGCACCCATTGCCATGGAAACAAAAGATGTAAAAGCAGACGTCTCCTTCAAAACCAGAAAAGGTGAATTCAACTCCTTTGGAACCAAACGTATTAAGTTCCCCCCAAATCAATACTATTGTACCATGGACAAGTTTTTTTGGTACATGGACCGTTCCGATGTAGATTTTGAAAAATCAAAATCCCAGCAAACAACCTTTGAAGCAGGAGCAGACCTTGATGAACCCAATTTCTTTTCCATGCACGACGATCAAGATACCTTGCAATTTAGGTCGTTGCTTGCGAGGTACGATTTGAAGCTTCAGACCATTTTTTGTGGCAAAGTGGAATACATTCGGGTGGGAGACGCAAAAATATATCCGGATTCCATGAAAGTTACCATTCGAAAAGAGGCGAAGATGGATCCACTGTTAAATGCAAAAATTGTTGCGCCTTTTGTGACCAAGTACCATACGTTTACCCAAGCGAATGTGAACGTTACATCCCGGGTGAAATACGAGGGGACAGCAAAGTATCCCTACTATGACCGAGACAGCGTTTTGACCGTTTTAACGATGAAGACCATCAAATACCAAAATGCAGTTACACAAGCTGAAGGAGACGTCGCACAAAAGGACAACTTTAAATTGAGTACGGAATTCGACTATTATGGAAAAGTAAAAATTGTGGCGGCTAGCCCGGGTGTTTATTGCGAAGGATCTACCCGTATTAACCATAATTGTACAAGTTTCGACCGTTCTTGGTTGTCCTTTAAGGATACCATTCTCGCAAAGAACATTCAGATTCCTATATCAGAAAACCCGCTCAACGATGTCGGTAACAGGCTGGCTGTTGGGTTTTTATGGAAGAATTCTGAGTCAATGGACAGCGTTAAAGTGTATCCAGCATTTCTGTCAAAAATACAAGGTAAAGAAGATCCCATTGTTTTTCAATCTTCAGGATATGTGCAATTTAATCCCAAAGGAAATGTTTTTCAAATCGCATCAAAAGCAAGGTTAAATGACAATGCTTTTCCAGGGAATATGTTGACTTTGTATACAGAAACTTGCTCACTCTCAGGAATGGGTAAGATTGATTTTGGAGTAGACTTAGGCGAAGTAAAAGCCACGTCATACGGCGATATAAATTATGAATCTGTTACCAAAAAGATAAAACTAGACCTTACAACGCTGTTGAAATTTCCAATGCAAAAAGATGTGTTTGAGAACATTGGGAATGAACTTAAGGTTTTGGAAGGACAAAAAGCAGCAGACCTAAGGTCTAAGAAAATCAATTTCTCGATGTATGTCCGTCATTTCTTGTCAGAAGAAAAGGTGAACGATTTGTTCAAGGACTATGAAGAGGATAAATTGAAAAAATTGCCCGAAGAGTTGGACGTTACACTGCTTATGTCGGGGGTAAAAATGGAATTCGCGCAGTTTAAAACCAAAACAAATGAGAGTGGATTTTCTCGAGGTTGGGTAACCAAAGTTTCAGCAGGCGATACGGAAACAGACAATGAAGGCGACGAGGTTAAATCCAAAAGCAGGGTGGCCATTCTGGGGATAGAGGGAAGGCCAGTACTAAAAGATGTTGAAATGAATTTTATGGTCGGACAAACTTCGATGGATGCTTCCTATCAAGGATTGATTCTCAATTTTAAAAATACGGCAGGTAAGGACTACTTTTTTGACTATTCAATGAATAAAAAAGATGGTAAATTGGCAGTGTTCTCAAATGAACCTACTTTAAAAACGATGATTACTGAAATGAAGCCTGATAAAAGAAAATCAAAAAATTTCTCCTTCGAATGGGCAGATGATGTTACCCTTAAATTGGCCATGTCAAAGTTAAATGAATACCTCAAATCAAAATGATGGTATACCTCTCCTATATGCTAATCGCTTACCTGTTGGGATCCATTCCTTCCGCTGTTTGGATTGGGAAAAGATTTCACGGAAAGGATGTGCGAGAATTCGGGAGCAAAAATGCGGGAGCTACCAATACTTTTCGTGTTTTGGGTAAGAAAACGGGAGTGGTTGTTCTGCTGTTGGACATCGCCAAAGGACTGTTGACTTCAATGATCTCTTACCCTCTGTTTTCGTCGTTTTTTGAAGAGCCTTCGACCCTGTATTCCTTGCAAGTCATCGGTGCCACGGCCTGTGTGTTGGGACATGTGTTTCCACTGTTTGCAGGTTTCAGAGGAGGGAAAGGCGTAGCAACTTCACTCGGGTTGTACATCGGTATCAATCCCCTTGTGTCCCTCGTTGTCTTAGGCATTTTTGTGGTCGTATTTCTTTTGAGTCACTATGTGTCCCTTGGCTCACTTTGTGCGGCATTTGCGCTGCCTTTTTTGAGTTATTTGGTGTTTCATCAAAATGAGCAAACGTTGATTTTACTGAATTGCACATTGACAGTCATCGTGTTTATTGCACACCGTAAAAATGTGGTTAGACTCCTACACGGGGTAGAAAATAAAATGAACCTTAAGCCACCCAAAGCGTAAACCCGCCTAAATGATGTACATTGTTCGGAAAATACAGTTTAAGTGAAATGTGGAAAATATATTTTTTTATATGCATATCATTCTTTTCACTGGAAAAAATTTCAGGTCAGTCGGTTCTTCAAATTGAAAAAAGGGCAAATCTCGCTTTTACCAACAAATCCTATGATTTAGCCCGTGTTGATTTTCAACAATTATTGGCCAGAGACCCAGCTTCTATAGATTATAACTTTAAATATGGCGTATGTTTGTTTTATTCAGACGAACGACTTAATTCCAAAAAATACTTTGATTTCGTAGCAAAACAAGTGAATCCGCCGTGCGAGAATCAATATTTTATAGGAAAATTACACCAGACTGTTTACAATTTCGATAAAGCCATTTCCGCTTTTAAGGTTTACCTCAGTTGCGATCCAAAAGACATAAAGTCGGCAACCAAGGAAGTGGCCTATTGCAACAACGGTAAAAATCTGCTCGGCCAACCTAAATCCCTTGCCGTAAAAGCGCGAACAACGGTAAACCAAATTGGTTTTCAACAAAAAATGGACCTAGACCAAATTGAAGGGATGGTTTTTACTGATGTAGCCCTTCAGACCAAAATGGACAAAAAAAAGAACCATGTCCCAACCTATTATTTTAAACGTGGAAACAAGTACAAGTTTTTCAGCAGTTATGGTGACGTAGGATCTCATTTGGATTTATACTACATTGAGAAAATCACAACGGATACATGGTCAACGCCAAAGAAAATAGCGGGTTCAATTTCTCCTCCGTCGGACGAAGATTTTCCGTTTTATGATGTAAAGCACAAAATGCTTTATTTCTCCTCAAATGGATTCAGTTCAATGGGAGGGTTTGATTTATTCAAGGTGGAGTTTGATCCAGAGACAAATGTGTCGGGTACAGTTGAGAACATGGATTTTCCTTATTCCTCTGCAGCCGATGATGTGTTTTTTATTCCTTTAGATTCTCTTGGTAAGATGGCTTCGTTTGCCACCAATCGATCGGTAGGGGTGGGAAAGATGGAAATCTTAAAGGTTCAAATGTCCAATGTGCCTAACGAAATGGTACTCATACAAGGTCAACTCAAAGACAAGGTGGATGTCAAAAATTTCAACATGCAAATCACCGTTTTAGACGAGACCGATGGTACTGTTTATGGTCCTTTTACCAGCGATGAAAGTGGGAAGTATCTACTGTCGTTGCCAGGGGCCGGGAAGTATACGTTTACGGCGACCATAAACGGAACACAAAAGATTTTTAAAGATGCTAAGCAAATTCCAACGCAAAAATCGAATGTGGTTTTCAAGCAGGTTTTGGATTATGCAATGGTTGAATCTGAAGAGTACGTAAAGTTTTCTTACGATTTCAACGGAGGAATGGATGAAGGGCTTAGCAGTTTGAAATACAATGCGATGGCAAACCTAAACACCAACCAGCGATTGGCGAAAGTGGCTAAGTCAAATGAGGATAAAACAGAGACGGATGAAATAAATCCAGCATCACTTGAAAATGATTTGCTTGCCTTGGGTTTTGCGCAAAAGGGCATTGTGAACCAAGCAGATGCGTTGTCAGAAAAATTGCTTGAAATTTCTATGATAGGTGAGGACCTTTTCGATGACATCGAAGTGCTTAAATCAGATGAAAAAGGGTTCCAAGTAATTCAAAATAAACTCGAGTCTGAAATCAATACGCTTTCTGAAAAAAGCAAGAATGAAAAAAATACCTACCTGCAATCCTATTACAATGCTTTGATTCAAAAAAAACAGGATTCACTCGCTAGGATTTCAACTACGCTGCTTGCTTTTGAACAAACCCTGCTGCAAAAAAATGAAGCTTTAGCACAATGGAAGTTGGGTAACAACGAAGCAAAGGCAAACGAATTAAGCGATAAAATCAAATTACAGAGTTTACAAGCCAATGAGGATTCTCTGAGAAACGTATTGCAAAGCAACAAAGAAGCAATAACACAGCTGATTCAATCTACCCAGAAAAATACATCACAAACGAAAACGACTGTTCCAAATTACCAAGGAGATTTAGCGACCATGAAAGCAGAGCAGGTGTCGCTTGAAAAAGACCTTGAAACAATGGAAAATCGCAAAGCTGCATTGTCGTCTCAACTTCCCAATGCTACTAAAAAGGATAAACAAAGTTTAACCCTTCAAATTTCTGAACTCGAAAACAAAATCAAAGATACCAAAACTTTATTGGAGCTTAAAAAAGATGAGATCATTTCCTTAACCATGGTTTCAGAAGTAGAAAAGGAAAGAAACAAAATTCTCTCCTTTCATGGTATGGAAGATTTTTCGTTTGAAAAGTCCGTCCCATTCACTGCCGCAAACAATGAGAAATTCCAAGCGTTGGTAGCCCTTCAATCACAAGTAAATTCAAGCCAAACAGCACCCTCTAAGAATCAAGTAAATGGATTGAAAGCATTAGAAGCCTTTCCTGAATCGACCGAAAAACTTGAGGCACAGCGTGAAATCATACGGGCAGAAATTGCCTCGCTAAAGCAAAATATCAATACCGGTAGTGAAGAGGATAAAGAAAGGGTTGCTGAACAAATCCAAAAGTATGAAGGCGAGTTGGACGCCATTCAGCAACGTGAGACAGCCTACTTGGCTACTCAAAACGTCCAACAACCCAAAGATACAGTCCCCGTTGCAACGAATGACCCCACTAAGACAACTGCGCAAGTCCCTGTTGTAACGAATGATCCCACTAAGACAACTGTGCAAGATCCCGTTGCAACGAATGATCCCACCAAGACAAGTGCGCAAGATCCCATTGCAACGAATGATCCCACCAAAACAAGCGCGCAAGACCCCGTTGCTACGAATGATCCCACCAAGACCACTACGCAAAATCCCATTGCAACGAATGATCCCACCAAGACAAGCGCGCAAGACCCCGTTGCCATGAATGATCCCACCAAGACAAGCTCGCAAGACCCCGTTGCTACGAATGATCCCACCAAGTCAAGCGCGCAAGATCCCGTTGCAACGAATGACCCTGCCAAGTCAACCACGCAAGATCCCATTGCATCGAATGACCCCACCAAGTCAAGCGTGCAAGATCCCGTTGCTACGAATGACCCTACCAAGACAAGCACGCAAGACCCCGTTTCTACGAATGACCCAACAAAGACAAGCGCACAAGACCCTGTTGCTACGAATGACCCCACCAATACAACCACCCAAGATCCTGTTGCTACGAATGATCCCACCAAGTCAAGCGCGCAAGACCCTGTTGTAACGAATGATCCCACTAAGACAACTGCGCAAGATCCCGTTTCTACGAATGACCCCACCAAGACAACTGCGCAAGATCCCGTTGCTACGAATGACCCAATTGGCTTAAAAACGCAAGGGGAACCAATTCAAAATGGGAATGATGAATTTAACGAAAATCAAATTGCACAAGAGAATAACCCTGATCCCAACGTTGAATCTGGGCAAGGAAAAGAGAATCAATCAAACCCGTCCGATGTACCCTTCGAGGGTAGCAATTCTCAAAAAGGAATGGCCAGCGTAACCATGCACAATGAAGAATGGGTGGCTGATCATGAGGAGAAAATAAAGGCGTTGGATCAAAAAAAGGAAGCGATTGAAGGATTGCAATCAACGGAAAAAGACGCAGATAAACTTCGGGTGCTCAATGCCTTGGCCCAACAAAATCGCTTGGCGTTTCAAGTACTTCGTTTGTCAGAAAATTTGACTGACTCCGTTTTTGCGGAAATTTTCTCGCCTCAAGAATTACAACGATGGAACCTTGCCGAAATCAATGCGCTGCAAAACATAAAATCCGATGACAGCCTTGGTTCTAAAGTGAATGCAGAGAATGTCCTTGTTGTATCAAGTACTCCGGAAAGTAAGGTAAGAGATGAAAAACGCAATGCTGTGTTTGACACCACAAGTGTTTCCATGGAAGCGCAGCAGGAGCTGAAAGTTGATCCGGCATATTCCCTTTATGTGAGCGAAAGAAAAGCCTTAGTGGAATTGGATAAGAACAAGCAAAATCAAGAAAAGGAGTTGATGCTCATTAAGTCGAAATACATTCGAGCGCTTAACAACGACGTTTCTAAGGAAGATCTTTTGGTGTTGGAAAACCAACTGAAGGATTTGGCGGTTAAGGGATTGCAGATACAAGCCTTGTTGGACAGAAGGATCGAAAAAATCCAAAGTTTTGAGAAACACCTTGCGTTTTCTACGTTGATTTCACGTAACATCGCACCAGAAGTTGGTGGAAAGGTGGAGCAACCAGTCATGGCTGCGAACATGGCTTTTTCCATCAATGAGCAAAATAATTTCCCAGTCAATCAAGCATTTCCTGTTACAGATAAGATGCCCAATGGATTGATTTTTCGTGTGCAAGTAGGTGCATTCAGAGAAGCCGTTCCAAGTTATTTCTTTCGTGAATTTTCGCCTGTAAGTGGTGAGAAAAGACCCAATGGGTTAACTTGCTACATGGCTGGTTATTTTGTGGCTTCCAACGAAGCTTTTGTTGCCCAAAAAAACATTCGTACAGCTGGATACGCCGACGCATATTTGGTAGCGTATTGTGATGGCAAGCGTATTTCCATTCAAGAAGGATTGGTCCTCGAAAAAAATGG
The DNA here is from genome assembly GCA_009924735.1 of Flavobacteriia bacterium. GTDB lineage: Bacteria > Bacteroidota > Bacteroidia > Flavobacteriales_D > Crocinitomicaceae > UBA952. Next base: position 38,609 of record RFQZ01000009.1, read on the forward strand.
AACGTGCACCAAAAGAAATGCGGATGAAGTATTTGCAGAGGTCAGTGCGATATACAATGGATCCATCCAAACGGATGCGCCTGTATTGAATGTTCCAAAGGAAATATATTACACCGTACAGGTCGCTGCAATCAAAACCCCCATAAAAGCAGGGCAATTGAAAGACATTCCAGACTTGATTTACAACCTTTCGAAAACGGGAATGTATAAATATTCAAGCGGTAAGTTTTTAGATGTTAACGAGGCGAAAAAACGAAAAAATGAAATTCAAGCAATGGGAATCACTGATGCATACATCGTAGCGTACCGTGATGGTTTACCGATTTCTTTTGCAGAAGCTGCTCTTGCCATTAACCATTTGAACAAACAACAGCCAGCGCCAATAGAAAATTCGGTGGTTGAAGCCCAAGATCTAACGGGTACTTCGCGCGTACTTCTGGAGAATTTACCGCAAATTGTTTTTCAAAAATCAGTTGCACAGTACAAACGAATGGACTTTGAATACCTCAACCAGTTTGAATCTTTTGTGTTTGATTCCATCAAAAAAACATACGAGACCAATCCACTGGATGTCTCAATGATTTCGCCACTTGAGTACATCTATTATGCGGATATGACCGCAACAAGCATCGATAGCAATGCAAATGACCTACTAAAGATAACGGTACCTAAAAACAACATGAAAGAGGCTGTTATGCATGATTTTGCGCTTCATGCCAACATTCCATATGTGTTGCAACGCACGGAGCCTGGACTTTCGTTTTCGTTTACCCCTAGAAATGAGAAGGAGAGGAGTCAATTGGAAACGATTGCACAGACAAATCAATTTGAAATCAATATCCCTTTGAAATGAAAGAAAAATACCAAGAAGAATTAAGTGAAGATACCGCTGTAATGGACAAAGCTTCCATCATCTTGTACAACGATGATTACAATACCTTTGATCATGTGATTCATTGCCTGGTAACCATATGTGGACATGAAGTGATTGCGGCAGAACAATGCGCCTACATTGTGCATACAACAGGTAAGTGCGTTGTGAAATATGGTTATCCAGAAGATTTGACGCCGAAATGTGTTTCTTTACGCGATCGAGGTTTGACGGCGGCGATTGAATAGAAACTAAGGTTTACTCAATTCAAAGAAGGTTTTCTCAATGGTTTCATAGGTGCCATTTGGTGATGGAGATAGGGCAGGAGAGGCCTGGACTATGTATTCCTTGTCTACCAAAATGTAAAATGGAAAAGTATAAATCCCCATATTGGTCCACAATGGGTCTTCTAGGGATAGCCCAATTTTTTTCCATGTAATGGCGTTTAAGTTTCGTTTTTCGGTATCTGTTAGGTCGGGTTTGTCCACGTAAAATGTAACAAATTCAATTTTAGAACCATAGTTTTTTTGTAATTTCTTCAAAGCACCTAACTCGCTGATGCAATTTGTATTGGAAGGATTAAATGCGTGAACATAGAGCGTTTTCCCGAGGGATTTGTTGAGCGTAAAAACACCAGTCGAAGTCGCCAAATTCAAGTTAAGAAACTCATTTCCCACTTGGATTTGATTCATGGTACCCAAAATGTTTTGCGCCATTGATTTCTGGTTCGGGTAGGTTGATCGGGATGCGAATTGTTTTAAATTGGATGCAATGACAGATTTTGGAATGAAATTATCCGTAATGGCTTGCTTCAAGATGAAGAGTAGAACCATGGATCGCAACTCTGCGTTTGAACAAAGGCTTTGTTTTCCCAACAATTCATCACATTTTTCTAACTCATTTCCCGCCAAGAGTTGGAAAATTTGATTCGCAGTTGCTGCATCTAACTGGTAAATGTATTGGTCGTAAAACGATTTAAAATAGGTCATGTAGGTATCGTTTGTATATCGAACCGGCGCATTTTCAAGGTAAATCCTGTATTTATCTGTGTTGGAAGGTGAGCCAACATACCTGATGTTGTCCACATTCATCGCCATGGTGTAGGTGATAAAGTCCTTAAAATAAACCGACGTATCCTTTTGATAATCATTGTTGACGGATAATTTCATTAAGGCGATTTTGCGAATAAAATCATTGGAGTTAACGTCTTTTTCTATGTAGATATCGCCTAAATAGGAATCCAACCATGTCTCAAATCCGAGGATTTTAAAATTGATGTCGTTGCTGTCTAAATCAAAAAAGGTCATCTCGATTTCCTCTTTTAGGTTGTAACTAAGGTTTTGGGGATTGTCGGAAAGAAATTCGAGGTTGTATTTCGCTTTGGGTTGGATGTAGAGGAAGCCATTGAAGTCCTCGGTGCCGATTACAATTTTCTCAATTTGGGTGCATGGAAGTTGAAAGCGGAAAATTCCCAAAGAATCCACTTTGTAGGTTTGAATAAGGGTTTTATGGTTGTTTAAAAAATCATCTATCCGCCAAGCTGAAAATGTTTGACCAGTAAATTCAGGAGCGATGCCAATGATTTTAACCTGTGCGTCAAAACAGTTAGCTTTCAAAAGAACAAACAGTAAGAAACACAGTTTTTTCATGTTGTTTTGTGAACTAATTTTTCGGGGTTGGTTACAAAGTCTCCAATCTCACCGCCGTTGATGATGATTTCCCTCACAATGGAAGAATTGATTGCTGAGTACGACAACTCTGTAAGAAGGAAAACGGTTTCTATTTTTTTCAAAGAAAAATTCATGTGCGCAATGGACCTTTCGTATTGAAAATCTTTGGTGTCCCTTAACCCCCGAAGAATAAATTCACATTGTTCCCTTTGGCAAGCATCTACCGTAAGTCCTTGAAATGTAATGAGCTTAACCGCTTTCTCTTGAAACAATGATTCAATGTGTTCAATCCTGCTTTCTAGGGTGAAATATGATCGCTTGTTCGAGTTTACGCCAATGGCGATGATTACTTCGTCGAACAAAGTAAGTCCTTTGCGGACAATGGCTTCATGTCCTTTGGTAAAAGGGTCAAACGACCCTGGAAACATTGCTCTCTTTATACCCATTGAAAAAAACTAAAATGAACGTTGCCAAACTTACGTGTGTACTGAAAATTTGTTTCTTTGGATAGGTCGGTTTGCTTCCCGTGTTCGATGATGCAAAGCCCTTCTTTTTTTAAATGATTTCCTGTGAAAATGGACTCGACCAACGCTTTGTGAATGTCCAAGTCATAAGGCGGGTCTGCTATGATGATGTCAAAGCTTTTTTGGCTCTTGGTTAAAAACAAAAGGCAATCCATAAAGGTAACGGACATTTGTTTCTCAATGGATAGTTTTTGCGCATTGCTTTGTATCCATTTACAAGCTTTTGGATTTTTATCTACTGCGGAAACAAAAGCGGCTCCACGCGAAATAAATTCAAATGAAAGATTTCCTGTACCTGCACATAGGTCCAAGACTTCCAGCTCATCAAAATCTACCAAATTGTTCAAAACGTTAAACAACCCTTCTTTGGCGTAATTTGTTGTCGGTCGGGAAGGGAAACCTGTTGGTACCTGAAAATTTCTGCTTTTTAACGATCCACTTATGATTCTCATCTGCTATTATTTGAAATACATCGTTCTTTCCAATTCTTGGTAAGTGAAAGCAGCGAAATCTTGTATCTTGGTTAGGCTATCTTGTAGGTTTTCTTTAATGTTATTATCGGATATCTCCCCAAACCAGAGCGTCCCTTTTGCCATCGATAGTCCATTTTTTTGAAGTACATTCAACAATGTATAAAGGATGTCGTCACTGTTTTGATACGTTAAAGCTTCTGCATACAATAACTTACTGTCATGCACCAATCCCAAAAAATAGGTGTCTGCAAAAAGGGTAAGTAAAAATGTCGTTTCCTTAGTTTTAAAATCAGCCATTAGGTTTAGGTGGAATTCAAAGAGGGAAAATGAATTTTGGTGGTTGAATGTCTCCTTTGTAAATGATTTTGCCCAATTTGGATGTGCTTCCAATGAATGCACTGCGAAGGATGGAATGGAAGCGATTGACAACGCTTTATCTTCTGGCAAATCCATAAACATTCTTTCGAAATAAGATTGCGCAAGGTCTTTTTCAAACACGCCAGATGGAATCAATAGGTTTTGCTCGCCAAAGTATACATGCTTAAATTCAGGAGCATATAAAAACGAAGCGCCTGTAATTTCTTTCAGCGTTTCTTTTGCCTCTTCTAACAATGCACTGGGTATTTTTGAGACCAATTGTCGGGTGACAGGGATAGCGTCCAAGTCGTTTTTAAGGACTGTGAGTGCATTTTGAAAATAAAAAATACAGAATTTTTGTTGCATGTTCTTTTACAAAACTACAATTTTCTGTGAATGATTAAGGATGTCAAATTATAAAGGTGGGTTAGCGTTTATTTCGTCAAATTTGTACTATGAAATTTACAACGGACCAGATTCGCGCTTTGGAGTTATTTAAAACGTTTCATTTGGATGAAAATACCAAGAAATGTTTAATTCTTCAAGGGTATGCTGGGACAGGGAAGACCACATTGATTTCCTACATTGTGCAGTATTTTCAGCGTGAAAAGAAAAAGGTTCGTCTGATGGCACCCACGGGTAGGGCAGCAAAAGTCATGTCCAATTATGCCCAATTTCCTGCGTCAACCATTCACAAACAAATCTATTTTGTAGGAAATGAATTTGGCGGTGGGGGCTTGGTTAAGGCAAAAAACATGTACAAGGACACCTTGTTTATCGTGGACGAATCTTCAATGATTGGTGCTGAGGAAAGTACTTCTGAGTTTAATTTACTCGAAGATCTTATGAATTTTGTTTTCACTGGGGATGGATGTTATTTGATGTTGGTGGGTGACCCAGGACAGCTACCGCCCGTGGGACAGGAGGATTCTCCTGCCTTGCAAGAAGCTTATCTGAATCACCATTTTCCAAGCATACAAGTTTATTTTCACCGTTTGACGCAAGTGGTTCGACAGGCTGAGGCCTCGCAAATCACTTTAAACGCTACGTATATTCGGAATTTAACCAACTACCAAACGCCTTACTTTATTGAGACCGGAAAGGAAGTCAAACGGATTCAAGGAGGTGAATTATTAGAATGCATGGAAGTCGAATTAAGTCACGGTTCAGATTCCTTTATCATTTTAACCATGTCAAATAAACGCGCAAATCTTTGGAATCAACAGATTCGAAACCGTTTGTTTTTGTATGAAGAGGAACTTGTCCGAGGCGAAGATTTGATGGTCGTAAAAAATAACTATCACTGGGCGGCCGAAACGAAAATGGGGTTCATTGCCAATGGCGAAATCGTTCGGGTCGTCAAAGTGATTCGTCACGAGCATCTGTACGAAATGGATTTCATCCGCGCAAGAATTGCGTTTCAGCATGAAGATGGACTGGAATTGGATGTGATTTTATTTAAGGATGCCCTGCTAACAGATGCACCTTCCATAGATCGCAATGTGCTGAAGAAGTTGTTTTATGAGATTGAGAAAGATTTTTTACATGAGAAAAGCAAAAAGAAACGGTACCAACAAATTTTAAAAAGTCCTTATTTTAATGCCCTTCAGGTGAAGTACGCGCAGGCTGTTACCGCACATAAATCGCAAGGGGGCCAATGGGAAAGTGTATTTGTTGATTATGGTTTTATTCCTGAGAACATGGACAAGGCAGGGTATTTAAGATGGCTTTACACCTGTATAACCCGAGCGAAGAAAAGATTGTACTTGATCAATTTTCCTGCGGATTTCTTCCTTAATACTTTTGTTTTGGGAGTTTTACTTCTTTGTCACCCACTTTGATTTTTGCTTTTTGGAAGGCTAAATCCAATGTATCAATGAACTTTTTAGCCTCCGTGGTATTCAAATACTTTGGCGCTGCCTTGGTGAGTTCTTTCTTCAGTTGTAGTAAAATGGTACGGGTTCTTAATGCCGACAGCAATTCATTTTTTGTAATCCCATTTTCAGTCGTAAACGCTTCCGTCTCAAATTCTTCAGAAACAAGATTGGATTTCACTGGATCCGTTGCGCTGTTGATTTGAATTTGCATCGAACGGTTCATTTTTATGTACAAAGCCGATTGACGTAAAGATTTGTATTCAGCGCTTTCGCGCGCTTTTTGTCGCGCCTCTTGGTTTTCTCCCGGGTAAGAAGATTGTTCTGATTGCTCTGGGTCCCTGATCAACACGCTGTCAACCCATTTTCCAACCCCAAAGCCAGCTAAGTTAAGTTCAAAAGCATAAGGCGTCTTTTTAAATTCAGCGAAAATTTGCTTTAGGAAAGAGGTGTCTTTGGTTACAAAAAGTTCGTTTTTGTATTGAAAATCATCCGATTTAAAAACATCTTGAAAGGTCAGTTCAAAATCTGCATCATAAAAGGGAACTGCGTCGACATAAGATAGGTGCAACATGATTTCATCAGCGCTTTTTCCCTCAAAATCTTCAGGTATTGAAAGCAGTTTCACTTGAAAAAAATCTTCGGTCGAAGAGGGAGGAAAGGTGAAGTCTTGGGTATAAATATCGAAGGTAGCTCCGTCAATAAAAGTATAAAGTCCGTCCTTCTCTGTAAACGGGCACCAATTTTTCCCTAACAATGATTCGTAGTAATGGTAGATTTTATCTCTGTGGGTATAGTCTTCCGCCACCAAGGAACGCTCGTCAATTAAATCTTGCAGTTCCACATTGGTATCATCGAACAATCCGTACAAGTCTACCAAATCCCATTGGTGTTTGTTCTTGGCTTTCTTTTGCGCTTTTGTTGTGGTTTTAAGCACCAAGGTTTGATCTTGTGCTTTCTTCCGTTTGCGCATCTCTCGATTCGTCTTGTTCTTGGTTTTGTAATCTTGTTTGTAAAGCTCACCAAGGTCTCCTTCCTTTTGGTTGATTATGGTTTCAATTTCCCCTAGTTGTTTATAGGCTGCGTTGATTCTGTCGTTGTATCCTCCTTTTCCTTCAATTTGCATGCGAAGGTTTTTATAGGTGATGTCATTCAAATCGTTAAGGACTTTCATGAAAGTATTTCCTTTTGAAAAGGTGGAGTCTGGTGTTAAAAATCTCGTGGTTTGGGATCCAAAGAGGGGGTATTGGTAAGGCCCCTTTTCAATAATTACGGTGGTTTGGTTCGAACTGTTGTATCCCCAAATGTCAAAGTGAAGTTGCGTCTGTTTGTCGTTACCCACCGTTTTGAAATCGCTTACGATGATGCGTTTCGATTTCAATTCATTTTTCTTTGTCCCAACAATTTCCATCGTGTAAGGAAACAATCCAATGGCTTTTGGCAATCCTTTGTTCCATTCTCCATTTTCATCTTTGTCTCGCTCCTCCATCATTCCGCCGGTATAACTTCCGTCTCCGGCAGCAATCAACATGCTTTCGAAGTGTTTGGATTCGCCGCCGAGGACGTGAAATAATTTAAGGGTACGGTCGTAAATTGTCTGGTTGATTGCTTTGTGCTGGGCATCTAAAATTGCTTTTAAATCCTGGGGTTTGGTAATGCCCAGTCGTTGCATTTCAAAAATACGGTCATTCAAAGAGAAGTTGGTGTGAAGCAATGGGCTTTCAACGGGATCTAAAAAAGCTTCGTAGTATTTGCCTCGAAGAAATTCATTTGGAACCGTGTTGAAAACAATCGAAAAATATTGGTCCAATAAAGGCAAGGCAGAGGTCTCTTCGCCCTTTGAATAGCGTTGAATCTGGCGACACATCTCTTGTATGGCCGTTTTGTTACTTACCTCAACCAACACGCCTTTTGGACATTTTGCCATCTCATCGGTTCGGATGACAAGGTATTGTGGGTTATTGATTAGAATTTTCTCAATCGAGTCGTAATTGATCGTTTTGTCCGGAAGGTAAACCAACGGTCCTTTGTATTCGAAAGCCTTGCCGATGTTTCGCTCCAAAATGGGACTCTTGCGTACAACGTGGAAAAGATACGCGCGAATGTCAGGCGTGATGTCTTGGTTTAGCTGGGCAACAAACGAAAACGTAATGAATTGAACAAGAACGAAAATTGCGAATCTAAACGCCACAAGTTAGTTTTTTACAAAGGAGAATACTTGTTGGTCCATTTGCAAAAAGTAAACTCCGTTCTCTAAATTGGTTACGTCAAGGGACTCAGTGTATACGCCGCTTGCAACGGTAGCACCAAGGGGATTGATGATGTTAAAAGAATGTCCTAAGGCTTCGCTGCTTAAAGATAAGGTCGCGTTGGTAGGATTTGGGTAGAGTTTAAGGTTGGTTAATTTAACATCTTCCAATCCTACAAAAGTGGTTGGCATGTCCTTACTTAAAACCAAAGTACTTTGATTTGTGAAAATTGCAGAGTTGACATCCACAGCGAGGACAACGAAAATAGGTAAGTTGGAAAGTGTTAAATCATAATATTCAAAAGCTTCTCTTACAAATGCAACAGGGGTACCGAAAACCAATGCAGTAGCAGAGTCTTTTAAATGGTAACGCAAAACATTGTTGTAGGTATTGTTGCCAGGTAGAAGCAAAGTCCCTTTACCGTCGAAAGTGGCAAAACTGGTTCCTGTAGCAGGTACAATTCCTGTAGCAGTACTGTTGACATCACCAGAAAATTGGTCGGAAACTGAATTAGAATAAGCAAAAGGGTAGCTCATGATGTTTTCTTGGTTTGTTGTCCAACTTGCGATAACGGCGCCAAGGCTTACTTCGTTGAATACAAATCCTTGAGAAATACGTCCGACCGCGTTTGAGCTGAAAAATGTTTGAAAAGTGCCTCCTACGTCATACATCTTTGTAGCACCTGGAAAAGAAGCGAAATTAACATCCAAAGAAGCGTCTTTTACTTCAATGTCTTTGGTTACCCCAAATATTCCTGCCAACTGGCTGTAATCCCAAGTGACATTGTTTCCAACAACATTTGCATAATGGTTTGCATTTGAATCACATAAGTGTAAGGAAGCAAGGGCACCAATTGCAGGCTCATTGCTTTGGTCGAATACCTGTGCAGAATTAAAAATCGGTAAAAAAGCGAGAAGTAGTAAAGCTGTTTTCATGGTAATTGTTTTCTTCAAATTTATAGATTTTTTGTTGTTTTTGAGAAATTATTTTGCTGTTTCCCAACCAAAACTTTCCCTGTTGCGAATGATTTTTGGCGAAAGGTCTTCAGCCGAATACATCAATTTGTAATTTGTGTTGAAAGTCCTTTGGACTTCGGGAAGGATAACGTTCATTAAATTTCCGTTGCGGGAAATGAGCATGTTTTTCTCCTCCGAAGCAAAAAACCTTAACCATTCTTCAATGTCTCCTTGAATTTCTTTTTGGTTGATGCCAATGATTACATCGTTTTCTGAGAGTCCACCCATTTCACTTGGGCTTCCCAAGGCAATGGATTGCACCACAATTTTACCCCTTATTTGTTGGGTTTTTAATCCCAACTTGGAAACGCTGTAGGCAGGATTCTCTTGGGTATTCATTTCAATGCCATAGTACGCCAACGCATTTGAAAGTATGGATTCGAATCCTTGGTTTCCATGAATGTAATCCTTGAAAAATGCATCAAAAGGTTCGCCGCTGTTTTCGTGTAAAATCCTCAAAAAGTCTTCTTCTTTGTACCCAATGTTTTGCATTCCAAAATCAACGTACAAACGATTCATCACTGTTTGAAGGCTAAAATGATTGTTGGTACATTCCCTGATTTTGGTATCGATGACGAGTGCCAACAAGGCTCCTTCATTGTAAATCGAAACTTTTCTACCCGGTGTTCCCTTGACATACCCGTCTACCCATGTATCAACCGATGCTTCTGCCACTGAGGTGTGGAACCTTGCAGGATTGTCAAAATGCGATTGGATTTGGGATTCCAAGATGGAAAGGTATTTTTTGGCATCCACTAACTTGGAACGAAGCAAATGATAATCTCCCATGAAAGTGGTGATTCCTTCGTAGATGTAGCCTGTTTCCGCATAATTTAATGCCTGAAATCGATACGGCAACATCTCTGCAGGACGAATGGTTTTTACATTCCAAACATGGTACAATTCATGGGATGCGATGCTAAGCAATTCTGTATAACTTTCCGTCATCCATTTGGACACAGGCCCCAAAACAATCACAGTGCTGTTGAGGTGCTCAACGCCGTGATGATAGGGTAGGTTTACAGCCAATAGAATGAAGTAATATTTTTTTGTTGGAATGTCACCGAAGGCAAAAAGCTGAGATTCTGTAAATTTTTTAAAGTCAACCATTACCTTCTCGATGTCTAAAAGGTCTTGTTGGTTGTGAAGCACATGAAATTGGGTGTCTTCAACTTTGTAGGATCCTTCCAATAAAGTAGGAGAAGCGATAAATGGGGTGTCAAACAGCGTTTCTAAATCCTTGCAGCTGTATTGGTTATTTGCGATTCCTTCTGCACCTCCTAACCTCCAAGTGCTTGGCAAATGAAACGTGATGTCTGCTTGTGTTTGGAAATGCGTCGGATTGTAAATCAAGGCATTAACAGGATTGAGTAGCATCATTTGGGAATCAACGTAGGTATTTCCTGCGGTGAGGTCCTTGGCATAATACAAATACTCCACGATAAGATAAGTGTGACCGATTGTATCGATTTCCCAGGTGTTTTTTTCGGTTTTGCGAACCGTTAACTTTTGATGGTCAGGCGAAAAAGCCTTAAGGCTGGAAATGTTTTTAGCGAAATTCCCTTCTTCGTATCTTCCGGGACGCCAAGCGGCAATGTGCAAGGTTGTATCCCCCGTATTCAATGGGATGCGGGCTTCTATTTTTAGAAAATTTCTCGCGTGATTGCTTAGGGAAATGGAATATTGATGGGTCATGCGTACATTTCCTGCTGAAGCGTTATGATTTTTGGATCCTTGATGTATGCGTCAAAAGGCATCATTTTATCGATGAGTCCTTTCGGGGTTAATTCAATGATTCTGTTGGAAACCGTATTCACCAATTCTTGGTCATGTGATGTAAAAATCAAGGTTCCTTGAAAGTCTTTCATGGCATTGTTAAGTGCCGTAATGGATTCCAAATCTAGGTGATTGGTAGGTTCATCCATCATAAGGAAGTTTGCTTTCGCAAGCATCATTTTTGAAAGCATACAACGTACTTTTTCCCCTCCGGATAATACATTTGAAGTTTTCATTGCTTCCTCACCTGTAAAAAGCATTCGTCCCAAAAAGGTTCGTAAATAGACTTCTTCTCTTTCCTCGTCTGTATCGGCATAATTTCGAAGCCAATCTATCAATGGAGTTTTATCAGAAAAGTAATGGTGGTTGTCATTGGGTAAGTAGGCAGTGGAAATGGTCGTTCCGAAAATGAATTCCCCAGTATCTGGCTTGATTTCTTTGTTTAGTATTTGGTAAAATTGAGACAGCGCGACAGAATTTTTAGATATGAGCGCAATTCGATCTCCTTTGTTCACTGTGAAATTGGCATCTTTAAAGAGCATTTTCCCATCGTGTGATTTGGAAAGGTTTTCAATTTGTAGGATTTGATTTCCTGCATCTCTGTCTTGGTGAAACGTAATGCCAGGATATCTCCTTGAAGAAGGTTTGATTTCTTCTAAATCCAAGTTATCCAACATTTTACGTCTACTGGTTGCTTGTTTAGATTTAGCTGCATTGGCAGAGAACCTTGAGATAAAATCCATGAGCTCCTTCTTTTTCTCTTCAGCTTTTTTGTTTTTATCAGAGCGTTGACGGGTTGCGAGTTGCGAGCTTTCGTACCAGAAGGAGTAATTTCCTGTAAACAAATTGATTTTACTGAAATCGATGTCGCAAATGTGGGTGCAAACGGTATCCAAAAAGTGCCTGTCATGCGAAACAACAATCACCGTGTTTTTGAAGTCTAATAGAAAATCTTCGAGCCAAGTAATGGTGTTTAAATCCAAGTCATTGGTTGGCTCATCGAGGATCAATACATCTGGATTGCCAAAAAGGGCTTGTGCCAGCAATACCCGAACCTTTAATTCATTGGGTATTTCTTTCATTTTTAGTTCGTGATTGCTTTCAAAAATACCGAGGTTGCTGAGTAGGGTGGCAGCATCTGTTTCGGCATTCCAGCCTTCCAAATCAGCAAATTCTGCTTCTAAGTCTGCAGTGCGCATTCCGTCCTTTTCCGTAAAATCTTCTTTGGAATACAACATGTCCTTCTCTTGCATGATTTCATACAGTCGGTGGTGGCCCATGATTACCGTTTGAAGCACTGGGAACTCATCGAATTCAAAGTGATTTTGTCGCAAAAACGCAATCCTCTTGCCTGGTTCTAACTCAATTCTTCCGGTCGTTGGATCTTGTTCTCCAATTAAAATTTTAAGAAAGGTAGATTTTCCTGCACCATTGGCGCCGATGACACCGTAGCAATTTCCTTGAACAAACTTTGCGTTGACTTCATCGAATAATATTCTTTTGCCAAATTGTAAGGAGAGATTTTGAACCGATAACATGATGTAATTTTTTTTGCAAAGATAAAGAGATTAATTCTCTTGCCCTATTTTTCACATGTGTATACGAACGCGGGAGGGAAGTTCAGCGCTGTATAATCAACTTTTACATCGGAAAAAATTTGCTTCATCGCTCCTTTGGATTGCAGGGAATATTGGAATTGGACAAATTTCCCTTTGTTTTTCAAGCAACCATGAGCTGTTTGTAGGATTTCGTCTCTCAAGGTTAATGGGAAAAATGCAAGGGGTAAGGAAGAAACTACGCAATCTGCTTTGGATAATCCCCTTTTGCTCAGTATTTCCCCTAAGTCTAAGGCAGAACCTTGAATGACTTCAATTTGTGGGTTGTTGAGTTTTTTGGATATTTCTTCACAGAAAATAGGGTTGAGTTCAATTAGAATGATTTTTGTCGTTGGGTTTATTCTACGTTGCATTGCTTCAGTGAAAACACCCGTTCCGGGACCAAATTCGACAATGAGGTCATAGGTTTCGATCTCCAAATTTCGAAGCATTTTCTTGGCTAAAAAACGTGAGCTGGGGGTAATCGAGCCCACCATTTTTGTTTTGCTAAAAAACTCTTTTAAAAAGGTGATTTTCCCCACTTAATTTTCTTTCAAAATGGATTGGTTGCCGTTGATGATACCATAAACTTGTCCTTTCAGTTCATTGTGGGTAAAAGGGTTTGTTTTGTTGAAGGACAAAAGTTCGTTCGGTTCAACTTTCCATAGCGAGTCCGGATTGTACAATGTGATGTCTGCCATTGCTCCTTCAGCGATGGGGTGGAAAGGAATTTCAAAGGTTTCCCTGTTTCGTATGGAAAGCATTTCAACGACCTGGTCTGTATCCAATCCTGTGAATGTATTCAAGGCTGAAAACATGGTTTGGAGTTGTGTGGACCCGAAGTTGGCTTGGTCAAATTCAATCTCTTTTTCATCCTCGTGCATCGGTCGGTGGTCGGATACAATGCCATCAAGGATTCGATTTTCCAGTCCACCAATTAATGCCAAGCGATCCTCTTCACTTCGTAAAACTGGAAGTACTTTGAACTGGGTGTCAAAATCCAACACCGCGGTTTCGTTAAAGCAAAGGTTCATAACATTCACGTCGGCAGTGATGTTTACCCCTTCTTTTTTTGCTTGACCAATGATTTCAACGGAATCCTTGCAGGAAATTCCTGTAATGTGAATAGGGCAGGAGGTGTATTTTGAAATGGCAATTGCCTTGTTGATTTCAATGGTTTCACCCATGGATATGTCTCCTTTGAGTCCAGTGTATACAGAGGCTTCCCCGTCGTTGACAGAGGCGTCATTGGATACGTTTTTAGACCTCGGAAAGAATATGAGTTTACCATTAAAATCTTTAATGTAAAGCGAAGCACGGTAAAGCATACCTTCATTCAAAGTTTCCAAATCATCAGAAAACCAGCGGCTTCCTGAATTAAACATGTCGAACATTTCAGCCAATTCTTTTCCCTCTTGTTTCTTGGTGATGGCGCCAATGGGATGGAGCGTAACTGCGTGACTTTCGGCGTGGCGAATCTTGTATTCAATCGCAGACTTTTTATCGGCAATGGGAGATTCTGATGAAAGCGCACCAATGTGGGTGAATCCACCCAAGGCTGCAGTGTCAAGTCCGTTGGTCAACGTTTCACGGTATTCAAACCCAGGGTCGAAAAAATTGGATTTGAAATCCACCCATCCTTGGGAGATGTGTAAATTCGGAAAGGATAAGTTAAGCGCATCTTTTTCCTCTATGCTCGGTGCTATTTTTTGGATGACCCCATTTTCAATAAATACATCCTGCGTGGTCGCATGAAAAGGCGATTTGGGATCTGTGATTCGAGCAGATTTAAGAACAATTTTCATTATTTCCAAAATTTAAGGATGGCCATTTCTGTCAACAAAAACAACACGGAAAGCCATACAAATATACGCCAATAGGTGCTTGGTTTGTCAAGGGTGACCTCCATGGCACTGGGACCATTTTTTAAGGTGCTGAAGGACATGTTTTTCACGCCTTTTTTCTCAAGCATGCTTTCAATTTCTTCTTGGGTAAAAGTTTGCATGTCCGACTCCAGTCGATTTAAGTTGAGGGCTATTTTGGCAAAAGGATTTTCGTCTTTCAATGCGTAAATTCCTTCTTTCAGAATTTCATTTGCGATTGGATTGTTGAGTTGGATTTGGGTGATGCCATTGTCTTGAACCTGTCTGGGAATGAATGCGGATTTGTTTTGATCCAATAAGGTTATAGGTAAATCATCGGTTGCCATGCTTTCGATGCTAAAGCCAGCGGATTTCCCGATGGTGAAATAAAGGGGGAGGGCTTTAAGGCTCAACTCAGCGCTGCGAAGCAATATGGATGGAAAAATCGCATTGTCAGTGATGGAACCAAATTCAGGTTGTAAGGGAGTGGTTAACATGAAGAAATTTCCTTTATCCTTTGTTTGTAAAAACAAAGGGAGGTTGTTGCGCATTTTGAGAAGAACTTTAGCCTCTGATTGCTTGATGTTTCGAATGGAATAGGCTTTTTTGATGAGAGGGAGGTTTAGGTTTTTTCTTTCGTTTTCAAACATTCCTTTGAAGAAAATGCTCTTGTAGTCTATGTCTGCCACTTGATTTCCATTGGAAGTAAACGTTTGCAGGTTTGGCAATCCAAATTGTGATAGAAATGTTTTGTAATCTGATGGGTTAATTTGATTTCCAGGAATTAAAAACACACTGCCACCATTCTTGTAAAATTGATGAATCATTTCGCCAAAGCCACTCGGGAGTTTATTTAGCCCATTCAAGACAAGCAAGTCAACTTGTCGAAGGTCTCTTTGGTTGCATTGAAATTGATTGAGCTCTTTGTATTTATAGAATCCTTCGACATCGTATACTTTTCCTATTTTTTCGACTGCATTTTCTCCATTTACAACGAGGATGTTTCCAAAGCTGGAAATTTGATTTACAAAATAGAAGTCATCATCCCAAAGTACGTTTCTGTCTGAGATGGAAATTTTCCCTTCAATGTAGCCATTGTTGTTTGGTGTGAAATAGATGCTTCCAATGGCATTTGAATGGGCGAGAATGTCCAAGTTTGCCATGCGTTTTTGGTTTCCGAAAGTCACATTGATGTTGCAATCTTTGCTGTCCTCATCGCCTTCATTTACAGCCCGGTAAAAGATTTGACACTGTTGACCAGCACGGTGAACGGGACTTTCCATCCATACGGAATCAATGTAAAGGTTGTCTTGTTTTTGGGGCACGCATTGAATCAGGTGGTATTTTGAGGGATGGGATGGGTTTAATTCATTTACAAGTGTTGTAGATTGTTGAAAATCGGATAAAATCACCTTGTCAATGCTTCCAATGCGCATTTCTTCAGCGTGGTATTGGTCGAGAAATTCATCTTGCCAGTTGAGAACTTCTCCCAATTTTCGAGGGGATCTGTTGTAATCAATTTTATCTAAGTATTGAAAGGCGGTGGCTTTGGTGTGTAGGATTCTTTCTTCTCCGGACAAGGCATTCGTAAAAATTAGAAATCGGGTGTTTGAATTGCTTTGTTCTACAATGTTTTTGGCATATTCCCGGATTTCTGACAGCAATTCCCCTTCGGTTCCTTTTGCGCTCATTGAGTATGAGTTGTCAAGGTAAATGGATACGACTGGAATTCCTTGTGTAGATGTTTGTTGGGTGTCGTTAACGTAAGGTTGTGCAAAGGCGAATACAATGCAAGCGAAGGCAAGGATTCTGGTGGCGAGGATAAGCCAACGTTTGATTTTTTTTACCGATTTTTTTTTCTCATCTAATTGGAGGATAAACTTTAAGGAAGGGAAATAAAGCTTTTTATACCTCCTAAAATGAAACAAGTGGATAATGATGGGTATGCCTATTAAACTGAGGAACCATAAGTAGCTTGGGTGGACAAAAGACATCGTTCAAAAATACAAAAATGAAATCGTTTCGTAACAACTAATTTATGCGAAATAAAAAACCCTGATGCAATGACCAGGGTTGAATTTGATTATTTTAAGGCTTCCCACTGTTTTTTGAGGGCTGCCGATTTCACTTCGTCCTCAAGCAAGTAGTAGGTTTTCCATGCTACTTCGAGTGCCATTTTATCTTCAGGGAATCTTTTGATAAAAGGGTCGAGTTTTGTTGTGATGCGGATTAGGATGTCTTTTGACATTTTATACAAAACATCAATCTTAGGGTCATTCATTTTTAGATCGCTAGCCTCGTTTGAAACATCACGAGACCAGTTAAACATAAACGTACCGTATTGATTGATTGCGTCCGAATTGTTTGTGTCAAGTTTGATTGCGCGAAGGTACGCTTCTTCAGCTCTTGTGTATTGTTTCATGTCATGTAATGAATTTCCAAGTACAAGGTAGATTTGAAGGTTTGTAGAATCAAGGTTGATGGCATCCGTTAGGTATTTTTCCAAATTGGCATTGTCTTTTTTCTGAATGTTCAGATTGATCATTGGAATGATGATGTCAATGTTTTTCGGGATGGTTTGAAATACTTCATTTCCTAAGACTGTAGCAGCTTCGTACTCCTTCATTTTCATCAATGTGTCCATAGCTCTATAAAAGCTGAGGGTTGTATTTGATGCATATTCAGGAATCGTCAATGAAGCGTATTTGGCAATGCTATAAGCCTCCATAAAGGTTTTTGTAGCATCGACAAATTGTTTTTTGTTGAATTCGTCGTTTCCTCTTTCTGAGACTACGATCGCACTGTTATTGAAAAAATCAATCAAACCTTTCTTTTCTTTCGCTTTTGGATTGTTCATAACGGCTTGCGTGCTTTCAATCACTTTGGATTCGTACTCCATCATGGTTTTAGCTTCAGGAACGCTTTTGTTGATTTTAGCTTCAATTCGATTTATTTCCATTAAAGAATAATAAATCTTAGCCCTGATGTCATGCATGTTAGATTTAGTGGCTGTTTCTGTGTTTACAGCGGCCAAATCAATGTATGCTTTTGCTTCATTAAGAATCTTTTTTGAAGGTTCCAATCCATCTGCAAGGTTGAGTTTTTTGAACTTCAAAATGGCATCGGTGACGTTTGAACCTTGCGCAAAAAAAGCTTGGTTAAAAACCAAAGAGGCCAAAAAGAGAAGGGCAAAAAATTTGAGGTTTTTCATGTTATTCATTTTCGTTGTTTTCAATGTTTTCATCTGTCTCTTCAACATCCGTTCCATCTTCTTCTTCCAAAACAATTCCCGTGTTGTCAGCTTCGATGATTTCTTCATCTTCGGCGTCTTCGCTTCTTGGAACATGTGCTATGGCTGCAATTTCTGCAGAGCCTTTGAGGTTGATTAATTTCACTCCTTGTGCTGCCCTTCCCATCGTTCGGATGGTATCGATGTGCATTCTAATGGTAACCCCGCTTTTGGTGATTATCATTAAATCATCTTCATCAAATACATTCTGAATCGAGAGCAATTTACCCGTTTTATCTGTAATATTCAAAGTTTTCACCCCTTTTCCACCGCGGTTTGTGATGCGATAAACAGGTTCTTTGTCCTCCGGATCATTCAAATAGGTGCGTTTTCCAAATCCTTTTTCCGACACCACCAAGATGGTTGAGAATACATCCTCTACGCAAATCATTCCAATAACTTCATCGGTTTCAGTAGTTAACGTAACCCCACGTACACCAGAGGCATTTCTTCCCATAGGTCTTACATTGGCTTCGTTGAATCGAATGGCTCTTCCTGCTGAAGTTGCCAATACAATCTCGTTCGTTCCATTGGTAAGTTTTGCTTCGAGTAATTCATCGTTTTCACGGATGGAGATGGCATTGATGCCATTTGTTCTTGGTCGAGAGTACGCTTCCAAGGATGTCTTTTTGATAACCCCTTGTTTGGTACACATGATAATGAAGTTGTTGTTGATGTACTCACTGTCTGTCAGGTCTTGCACTTTGACATAGGCTTTAACCTTGTCGTCTTGAGGAATGTGTATCAAGTTTTGAATGGCTCTTCCTTTTGCAAGTTTGTTCCCTTCAGGAATTTCGTATACACGCATCCAGAAACAACGTCCTTTCTCGGTGAAGATCAATAGGTAATTGTGATTGGTAGCTACAAAAAGATGTTCCAAGAAGTCTTTGTCGCGTGTGGTGGATCCTTTAGATCCCATTCCGCCACGGTTTTGAACCTTGTATTCTGCTAAATTGGTACGTTTAATATAACCTGCATGCGAAATGGTAATGACTACTTCTTCGTCTGCAATTAAATCCTCCATTCTCATTTCTGAGGCTGCGTATTCAATTCTAGAGCGACGGGCATCTCCATATTTGTTTCGAATGTCAATCAATTCATCCTTGATGATTTGCATTCTTCGGTCTTCGTTTGCCAGAATGTCTTTCAAGTCAGTAATCAACAACATTAACTCATCAAATTCTGCACGAAGTTTATCTTGCTCGAGTCCTGTTAACTGACGAAGTCTCATGTCGACTATCGCACGTGTTTGAATTTCACTCAACCCAAAACGTTCAGAAAGTCGCTCACGAGCGTGATCTGGACTGTCGGATGCCTTAATGATTTCAATGACTTCATCTATGTTATCGGAGGCAATGATCAATCCTTCTAAGATGTGCGCGCGTTCTTCCGCTTTTCGCAATTCAAACTTTGTACGTCGAACCACGACTTCATGTCTGAAAAGTATGAATTGGTCGATGATTTGACGCAAGTTGAGCATGCGCGGTCTTCCGTCAACCAAACAAATGTTATTAACTGAAAAAGAGGTTTGTAGGGCAGAAAACTTGTATAATTTATTCAGTACAACGTTCGCAATTGCCTCTCTTTTGATTTCAACCACGATGCGCATTCCGTTTCGGTCGGATTCATCTCTTAAATCGGAGATTCCTTCAATCTTTTTGTCGTTTACCAATTCGGCGATTTTCTTAATCATCTCCGCCTTGTTCACTTGGTAAGGAATTTCGGTAATGATGATTTGTTCGCGACCATTGGCCTCTTCAATCTCCGCTTTTCCACGGATGACAATTCTTCCACGTCCCGTAAGTAAAGCATCACGCACCCCTTCGTATCCGTAAATGATACCTCCTGTTGGGAAATCTGGTGCTTTTACATAGGTAATAAGTGTCTCGTCATCGAGTTCTTTGTTCTCAATTACCGCGATGATTCCGTCCACGACTTCGGTTAAGTTGTGCGGTGCCATGTTTGTGGCCATACCAACCGCAATACCCGATGCACCGTTGATCAATAGATTCGGTATTTTGGTAGGCATAACACTTGGCTCCTCCAAACTGTCGTCAAAATTCGGTCTGAAGTCGACGGTTTCTTTGTCCAAATCTTCCAACATCTCCTCGGCAATCTTTTTAAGCCTTGCTTCCGTGTAACGCATCGCCGCTGGACTGTCTCCATCTACAGAACCGAAGTTTCCTTGTCCGTCTACCAATGGGTAACGCAACGACCACTCTTGGGCCATCCTTACCATTGTGTCATATACTGAGCTGTCACCATGTGGGTGGTATTTACCCAAAACTTCCCCCACGATTCTCGCTGATTTCTTGTGTGGACGATTGGAGTATACCCCTAAATCTTGCATCCCATAAAGTACCCTTCTGTGTACAGGTTTAAAACCATCTCTTACATCTGGCAACGCCCTTGAAACAATTACCGACATCGAATAATCGATGTAAGCAGATTTCATTTCATCTTCAATGTTTATTTGAATTATTTTCTCTCCTTCTGCCATGTTATTTAATATTCCGTGTTCATTATTTTGTAAAAAGCAAAGATAACCATATCGCTAAGGATAAAATCAATGTTAAGAATAAATTACTAACAAAAAGAGACTTTTTATGTGGAAAAGTTGGGATTAAAAACCCTTCGATTTACTTGTTGGCTAAACGTACCGTAAATAAAATTTAACCTTATATTTGTCGATATTTACATTATTATGGAAGCTAAGTTTTCACCACGCGTGAAAGATTTGATTCGGATCAGTAGGGAAGAGGCGATTCGTCTTAAGAGTGAATTTGTAGCTCCTGAACATTTGTTGTTGGCTTTGCTCAAATTAAATGAAGGCAAGGGACATAAATTATTGGTGGAATTCGACATCTCCTTTGAAGTTTTGGAGAAAGAGCTTACCAAGATTTTAAAACAAACGGGGCATCCAACGGGTTTTGTGCCCACGAGTCTTCCTCTTCTAAAACAAACTGAGAAAATCATTAAACAATCCTTCCTTGAATCGAAACTGTTTAAAGCACAGGTTATTGGTACAGAGCACATTTTGCTAACCATTTTAAAACACGAGGATTGTGCGGCTTGTAAAATATTAAACAAGTACGGAATCCTTTATGAGAACACGAAAGATGAATATGAAACCATGATAGACGAAAAAAAGACACCTAGGGCAGAATTCCCTGGAAGCAATGATGAGGATGAAACGACTTCCACACCGAGAAAACCGACAGATTCAAAATCCAAAACACCTGTGTTGGATAATTTTGGTCGCGATTTAACAAAAATGGCTGAGTTGGGAAGACTTGATCCCATTGTTGGAAGAGAAAAGGAGATTGAGCGCGTAAGTCAAATCTTATCGAGAAGAAAAAAGAACAATCCCATACTTATTGGTGAACCGGGCGTTGGTAAAAGTGCCATCGCAGAAGGTCTTGCCTTGCGAATCGTTCAGCGCAAAGTTTCAAGAATCCTATTCGACAAAAGGGTGGTTTCGTTGGACTTGGCTTCGTTGGTCGCGGGTACAAAATACCGTGGTCAATTTGAAGAGCGTGTAAAAGCAGTCATGCAAGAGTTGGAAAAAAATCCAGACATCATTTTGTTCATCGATGAAATCCATACCATTATTGGCGCGGGAAGTGCCAGTGGATCGCTCGACGCTTCAAATATGTTTAAGCCAGCGTTGGCAAGAGGAGAGCTTCAAGCAATTGGCGCGACAACCTTAGACGAATACCGTCAATACATTGAGAAGGATGGCGCATTGGAGCGAAGGTTTCAAAAAGTAATTGTTGAACCAACCTCCATTGAGGAAACCATTCAGATTCTAACGAACATCAAAGAAAAGTATGAAGACCACCATTCGGTAACCTACACTCCGGAAGCCATCGCTGCCTGTGTGAAGTTAACCGAACGTTACATTACCGATCGTCATTTGCCAGACAAAGCCATCGATGCATTGGACGAAGTGGGATCAAGGGTACACATTACCAACATCAATGTTCCTAAAGAAATTGTAGCGCTTGAAGCGGAAATAGAAAGCATAAAAGCAAAGAAAAGTGAGGTTATCAAAGCTTCCCAATATGAAAAAGCCGTAGAATACCGCGACGCTGAAAAGAAATTGACTGATGTATTAGAAGAGGAGAAGAAAAAATGGGCAGAGGCTTCTAAAAACAACAAAATCACGATTACCGAAGAGGATGTCGCAGAAGTTGTTTCCATGATGAGTGGGATTCCATTGACTAAAGTGAATCAATCCGAATCAGGGAGATTGGTAAACATGGCCGATTCGCTGAAAGGAAAAGTAATTGGACAAGATGAGGCCGTCGCAAAAGTCGTTAAGGCGATACAAAGAAACCGAGCAGGACTTAAAGATCCCAACAAACCCATTGGTTCATTCTTTTTCCTTGGACCCACAGGTGTTGGAAAAACACAATTGGCAAAAGTACTTGCGAAATATTTGTTTGATTCCGACGACGCTTTGATCCGAATCGACATGTCAGAGTACATGGAGAAATTTAGCATTTCTCGTTTGGTAGGAGCACCTCCAGGGTATGTCGGTTATGAAGAAGGCGGGCAATTAACTGAGAAAGTTAGAAGAAAACCATATTCCATCATCTTATTAGATGAAATCGAAAAAGCTCATCCTGATGTATTCAATTTGTTATTGCAAGTTTTGGATGACGGACACATGACAGATGGTATTGGAGAAATTGTACATCCGTATCAAGTCACTTGGTTATACTGTTGTATTGTCCGAAAAAGCCAAGGATTTTATATTAGAGCGGGGATACGATGAGAAGTTTGGTGCACGTCCCTTGAAAAGAGCCATTCAAAAATTCATCGAAGACCCACTTGCTGAAGGCATTATCAACTCGGATTTACACGATGGTGATGTAATTGAATTGGATAAAGAAGATGGCAAAGAGGAGCTAACCTTGAATGTAAAGAAGGTTAAGCCTAAGAAGCCAAGTTCCAAAAAGGATTGATTGCAGTAACTGCAAATGTTAGTATATAAAAAAAGGGGTCGTAAGACCCCTTTTTTAATGCTTAAAAATCCTAAGGTTATACCTTGGCGATTTCATCGCTCATGTATTCTCCAGCTTTTAGTTTTCCAACAATTTTCGAAAAACATTCAATGGTATACCTTACGTCTTCAAGTGTATGAACTGCGGTCGGAATCAATCGTAAAATGATCATTCCTTTCGGTACAACAGGATACACTACCATGGAGCAGAATACATTGTAATTTTCTCGTAAGTCATAAATCAAGTTGGTTGACTCAGGAATAGACCCGTTTAAATAAACCGGTGTTACGCAGGTGTTTGTTGGTCCGATGTCAAATCCTTCAGCTTTCAATCCGCTTTGCAACGCACGGGTAATTTCCCAAAGTTTGTCTTTTAGCTCGGGCATGGTGCGCATGAGTTCCAATCTTTTCAAGGCACCAACGACCAAAGGCAGGGGCAAAGCTTTTGCAAAGATTTGTGAACGCATGTTGTATCGTAAATATTCAACGACTTGGGCATCGCTTGCTACGAATCCTCCAATTAATGCAAATGATTTTGCAAACGTTCCAAAGTAGATGTCAATCTCATCTTGAACGCCTTGTTCTTCACCTGTACCAGCACCTGTAGCACCTAAGGTTCCGATGCCATGGGCATCGTCTACGAATAATCTGAAGTTGAACTTTTGTTTCAAGGCAGCAATCTCTTTCAATTTTCCTTGGTCACCGCGCATTCCAAATACACCTTCGGTGATTACTAAGATTGCCCCACCTGTTTCATTTGTTAATTTCGTTGCGCGTTCCAATTGTTTCTCACAATCTTCAACGTCGTTGTGTTTGAATACAAATCGTTTACCCATGTGAAGACGAACACCGTCCAAAATACAAGCGTGGGATTCTGCATCGTATACAATCACATCGTGGCGGTCCACCAAACAGTCAATGGCTGAAACCACCGCTTGGTATCCGAAATTTACAAGAATGGCATCTTCTTTAGATTCGAAATCTGCCAATTCACGTTCAAGTTGCTCGTGATAATTCGAATTCCCGCTCATCATTCTTGCGCCCATGGGCATTGCGAAACCAAAGGATTTGGCTGCCATTTCATCTGCTTGACGAACTTCAGGGTGATTCGCAAGCCCAAGGTAATTGTTCAATGACCAATTCAATTTTTCAACCCCTCGAAACACCATGTGCGGACCAATGTCACCCTCTAATTTAGGGAATGTAAAATAGCCATGAGATGCCTTTGCATGCATTCCAATGGGACCTCTGTTCGCTTTGATTTTTTCAAAAATATCGGCTGCCATAATGTATAGACGTGTTAAAGTAAGTTTCAGCAAAAATAAGGCTAATGAGTATTTAAGACAAAGACCGAAGTTTATTTTATCAACACCAATCGTCTGAAAACGTCTTAATAATAGATTGCCCGACGAACCTTACTCACGTATTTCGCTAGTCGGATCACTTGTTTTGTGTAGCCAAATTCATTGTCATACCATGTATACAAAACGATGTTCTTCCCATTCTTTGAAACGATGGTGGCATTGGAATCAAATACAGAGCAACAGGTATTGCCAATAATGTCTGAAGATACCATTTCTGGGTCAAATGAGTAATATATTTGATTCACCAAATCACCATTTAAGGCTGCATTTTTAATGGTTTCGTTGATGCTCTCAAGGGTGGTTTCTTTTTCAATCTCTAGGCTTAAGATGGCCAAAGACCCATTGGGCGTCGGTACGCGAACTGCATTGGCAGTCAGCTTATCTTGAAGGGAAGGGATTACTTTTGTAACTGCATTTCCAGCCCCTGTAGAAGTGATTACCATGTTGATCGCTGCAGACCTTCCTCTACGTACTTTTTTATGCATATTGTCCAAAAGATTTTGGTCGTTGGTATATGCGTGAACCGTTTCGATGTGTCCTTTAACTACGCCAAATTTGTCGTTCACCACTTTCAGTATTGGACTGATTGCATTGGTTGTACAAGAAGCGGCAGAATATATTTTTTCATTTTCCAAATCCAAGGTTCCTTGGTTGATTCCAAAAACGATGTTAGGGATTTCTTTTCCAGGAGCTGTTAATATGACCCTTGAAACACCTTTGGATTGAAGGTGGCGACTAAGCGCCGTTTTGTCTGTAAAAACACCTGTATTGTCAATTACCAGCGCGTTTTCAATTCCATAAAGGGTGTAATCAATTTGTTCGGGAGCAGATGCTTCAATCATATGCACCACTTGTCCATTGATGATTAAACATTTGTTTTCAAAATCAGCATTTACGGTTCCTTTGAATGCACCATGCACGGAGTCGTTGCTAAGCAAAGAAGCACGTTTGATGATTTCTTTTTCAGAAGCGCCACGGGTGACAATGGCTCTCAAGCGCAGTTGCTGTCCTTTTCCGGCTTGGCGAATAAGTTCTCTCGCAGCGAGTCTTCCAATCCTACCAAATCCATATAAAATCACGTCGCGTGGATTGAGTTCTCTGGAGGATTCAAATTGGAATCCTTTAAGTTTGCTTTGAAGGAAATCAGACTTAGAAGTTTCCTTGGCTTCATTTTGCCATTCATTGGCAAGTTTCCCGATGTCTAATTTTGCAGGAGCGAGGTCCATTTTGGCAATTTCACTTGCGATTTCCGAGGTGGTGAAAATATCGATGGGTTTGTTTACCACTTTCGCCGCATAATCGTGAAGGTTCAAGATTTCGGAGATGGTAATGTCAATGAGGTGGTTTCTGAATAGCACCAGTTCAATTCCTTTTTCATAGAGTAATTCACCGACCTTAGATTGGAGTTTTACGGCTTCTCTTTCTTGTTCTATGTGATTTTTAAGTGCTTGTTCGTAACCGAGTTGATTATGCATGACTTTAATTTAAAAATGATGAAAATAAAAAGGCCGCTAAAAAGCAGCCTGATTGGTTATCCTAAGTAGGATTTTAGAAGTTTGTTTCTGGAAGTATGTCTCAACCTTCGAATGGCTTTTTCTTTGATTTGACGTACGCGTTCTCTCGTTAAGTTGAATTTCGCGCCGATTTCTTCCAAGGTAAGACCGTGATTCATTCCGATGCCAAAAAACAAACGGATGATTTCTCTTTCTTTATCCGTTAGGGTGCTTAAGGAGCGTTCGATTTCACGTTGCAATGATTCCGCCATCAATCCTGAATCTGTTCTCGCAGTATCGTTGTTGATCATTACGTCCATGAGCGTACCGCCATCCTCGTTCGTGGTAAGAGGCGCATCCATGGATACGTGTCGACCAGAAACGTTTAAGCTTTCTTTGATTTTTTCTTCGGGAACTTCAAGAGCTTCGGCAAGTTCTTCTGCTGAAGGTGGGCGTTCGAATTCTTGTTCCAATCTTGAAAATGCCTTGTTGATTTTATTTAAAGAACCCACTTGGTTTAACGGAAGCCTGACAATTCTTGCTTGTTCTGCCAATGCCTGAAGAATGGATTGGCGAATCCACCAAACGGCATAAGAAATGAATTTAAATCCCCTCGTTTCATCAAATTTTTGGGCTGCTTTAATTAAGCCTAAATTGCCTTCGTTGATAAGGTCTGGCAGGGTAAGTCCTTGGTTTTGATATTGCTTGGCAACAGAAACGACAAACCTCAAATTCGCTCTGGTTAATTTTTCTAATGCTTTCTGGTCTCCAGCTTTGATTTTCTTCGCTAACTCTACTTCTTCTTCTGCTGTGATTAATTCTTCGCGGCCAATGTCTTGTAGGTATTTATCCAAAGATTGACTCTCGCGATTTGTAATGGATTTGGTGATTTTTAGTTGTCTCATTATGTAAAGATCTCTTTATTAAGGAATTATTAATGAATGTGTTGGAAGCAAAGTAAAGTGAAATATTGGGTAATAAAAAATTAAAAATTGAAGAATATCAACAACTTTTCAACCGAATTGTATTAAAAACTTTTCTTCTTATTTTACTTGTTTTACAAGCCAAAACCTTTATAGTCTTTGGTACCATTTGGCAACACAATTTCCAATAGAATACCTCGGTTTACACCATTTAATTTACTGGTAAGCTCTTCGATGGTTTCAATGGGATCGTTGTTTACTTTCGTGATGATTGTACCAACAGACAACCCGATGGATTTTAACTTTCCTGTGTTGATGGAGGTGACTTTAACGCCGTAAGAAAGGTTGAGGTCCTTCTTCTCTTTCTCTGTCAACGCAACAAAGGTGGCACCCAAGGCGAAATTCGCTGAGATTTGTTCTTTGGACATCAATTCGGTCTCACCTTCCTTGTTACGCAACAATACATCAATGACATCTTCGTCACCATTTTTTCTTCGAATCGTGACCACAACTTTGTCACCAGGTCGCTGCTTCCCAATCTCTTCTTGCAGCTGTGCGGGGGAGTTCACTTCTTTCACACCGATTTTCAATACCACATCTCCGTTTTTTATGCCTGCTTTGTCGGCTGAACCACCATCTACCACACCGCTGATAAAGACACCTTTTAAGTTCGGTAGTTTTTGTGTCTCTTTTAAATCTTGGCTTATTGCCGAAATCTGCACTCCCAAATAAGCGCGTTGAACAAGGCCGTAATCAATTAAGTCACGAACGACCTTTTCAACCAAATTCACTGGAATGGCAAAGGAGTAACCGCTGTATGCGCCTGTTTGCGAAGCAATGGCCGTGTTGATGCCAACCAATTCTCCTTTGGTGTTGACCAATGCACCTCCACTGTTTCCGGGGTTTACGGCTGCATCGGTTTGGATGAAGGATTCAATGGGAACAATCTCCTTATCCGTTCGGTCGGATAACAAATTGATGTTACGTGCTTTGGCGCTTACAATGCCCGCGGTTACTGTGGAGGTCAGGTTAAAAGGGTTTCCAACAGCAAGTACCCATTCACCGATACGCAATTGGTCGCTGTTGCCAAACTTCATGGGGGTAAAGGGTTTACTGTCCTCAATCTTTAATACCGCAATGTCTGTCGCTGGATCTGTGCCAATGATCTTTGCGGTGTATTCTGAATTGTCGTTTAATATGACATGGATTTCGCTGGCATTCTCAATTACATGGTTGTTGGTTACAATGTAGCCTTCGGATGAAATGATCACTCCGGAACCTGCGCCTGAACCATATTGTTTAAATTCTCTTCCCCCTGCACCTGGACCATAAAAGAATTCTTGAAAAAAATCTCGTTGAAAAGTGGTGGAAACCACTTTGGTAGTGACGTGGACCACAGAGTTGATGCTTGACTCCGAGGCTGTAGTAAGTTCAGGGAGGGTTTCACCATTCAATCCTACGGTTTGAACTGGGTATTGATTTCCATCCAGAACACGATCTGATAATTTTGTGGTTTGGTGGTAATAGGTCAGCATCGCCGCTAAGGGTAGGGTGCCTCCAATAAAACCGATGCCTAAAATTTTAAAAACTGCTTTGTATTTCATCTGAATAAAATTTGGTTCACAATTTTACAAAGCATTGACTAAACTTGAAATTCTCTTGCTGTTAAAGATTGTTAAGCCATTTTAACTACATTTATTACCTTTACCGCTTCGTATGGAGATTGTGTTTTCTAAATTTCAAGGAACAGGAAATGATTTTATCCTTTTGGATAATTTGAAGGGTGATTTTTCATTGCTTTCCATTCGTCAAATCCAATTTCTGTGCGATCGAAAGTTTGGCATTGGTGCAGACGGATTGATTAAAATAAATGCATCCGAAGGTTTTGATTTTGAAATGGAATATTTCAATTCTGATGGCAGTCAAAGTTTTTGTGGGAATGGTGCAAGATGCGCAGTCGCATTTGCTAAGGATAAAATTCAAACGCCTTTGAAGCATCGTTTCATCGCGATAGATGGCGAGCATTCTTACCATTGGAAAGAAGGAATGGTAGCCATTGATATGAAAGATGTTCATCAAATTTTTCCTTGTGGAGAAGATTTCATTGCACATACAGGTTCTCCTCATTATGTCAAATTCTCCGACGATCTGTCAAATCAACATACGGTAAATTTCGGTAAACAAATTCGGTATTCCGAAGCCTTTGAAAAGGAAGGCATTAATGTAAATCTTGTGAGCCTCAGAAGCGAAAAATCGATTTCCATTTCTACGTATGAACGTGGGGTGGAGGATGAAACCTTGTCTTGTGGAACAGGAGCTACCGCTTGTGCTTTGGTGTATGCCGACAAATTGGGATTAACTACAGGGCCTATCGTTGTCCAAACAAAAGGAGGGGAGTTACAGGTTGATTTTATAAAACGTGAAGATGGTTTTTCTTCCATTTGTCTATCTGGTCCTGCAGAATTTGTTTTTAACGGAAATCTCCAATTGGCATGAAATATTTTCAAGGAGAGAAGGTAGTCCTAAGACCTGTAGAGCCGTTGGATGCGACCGCAATGTTCATGTGGGAAAACAATACAGATAACTGGAGGATTAGCCATACGGAAGTACCGTTTTCAATGCATAACATTCACCAGCTCATCGAACAGTTTTCAAATTTTAGGACCTCTGGACAATTTAGGTTGATCATAGTCCTGAAAGATTCAAATAAAAGCATTGGAACCATAGACCTCTTTGATGTGAACTTCAAACATGGTTTTGCTACCGTGGGTATTTTACTCGCGGAACAAGAAGAACGTGGGAAAGGGTATGCCCAAGAAGCCCTTCAGTTATGCATTGACTATTGCAGAGATCATTTGGAATTATATAACTTGCAGTGTTTTGTCCATGCCGACAACTTAGCAAGCATTCATTTGTTCAAGAAATTGAATTTTGAAGAAATTGGAATTAGGAAAGATTGGTATCAATATAAAGGAGTTAGAATTCACGAAATAGCTTTTCAATTATGTCTAAAAAAAGTGTAAAAAAGAGAAACATCATCATTGCTTGCGTCGCGGGAGCGGGACTGATCGCTTTGTTGCTTTTTCCAAAAATCATGTTGTATTGGTCTTCGCTTAATAGAACTGAAAACCAGGAAGATAAGGAATTTTACCTAAGTAAATCTGTGGAGTTAAACGCTTTGGCGGATTTGTTGGAAAAGGAAGGCTTAATCTCCTCTAAATCGGACTTTGTAAAAGTAGGAAATTATAAATCCATGAATGCGGAAAACATTGCCTTGGGTAAGTACATCATCGCTCCGGGTACTTCTTATCGAAACTTGTTGAATGGCTTTAAGATGAACGCTGCCGGCAATGGAAATGCAGAAGTGGAGGTCGAAGTTACCTTTAACAACTGCAAAACCATTTACCAAATGGCGGGAAAAGTTTCCGATTGCATTGCCCTTGACAGTGCAAGGTTAATTGGATTCTTGCAGGACGGAAACACCTTGGCAAAATATCAATTTGATTTGGCACAATTGCCCGCATTGTTTATTCCCAATACGTACAAAATGTATTACGATACCGATGAAAAACAATTCGTTGAAAGAATGGCAATGGAGTTTAAGACCTTTTGGAATCCATCTAGAAAGGCTAAAATGAAGGCCATTGGATTGAAGACGCCCAGCCAAGTAACGACCATGGCAAGTATTGTATATGCGGAACAATCAGTTAATTCAGATGAATGGCCAATCATCGCTGGTTTGTATTTAAACCGCGTAAAAGTGGGCATGCGCTTACAATCAGATCCTACCTTTAAGTTTTGCTGGGGTGATAAATTAAATGGGGTACAAAGGTTGTTGGCCATACACCGAGAAATCAATTGCCCTTACAACACTTACAAGTACGATGGTTTGCCACCAGGACCGATAAACCTACCTTCTTCAGCCGTGTTGGATGCTGTACTCAATCGCGCAGATGTTCCATATCTGTACATGTGTGCAAAGCCGGATTATACGGGAAGACATAATTTTGCTGTAGGCGGTGCAGACCATATGAGAAATGCAAAGCTTTTTCAAAATTGGATGACGGCAGAGAAAAAACGAAAATCGAACTGATGGATCGCAGGAAATTTATTCATTTAGGTGCGCTCGCAATGGCAGTTGGGGCTACAAATCCGATCAAAGGAACTTCTTTCATAGGTGTTCCTTTTGAAGAGAAAATCGTAGGGCCTGTAATTCTATCCACCTGGATTCATGGTTTGGAAGCCAATCGCGCGGCTTGGACCATTTTGGAAAAAGGGGGGAGTGCGTTGGATGCCGTAATTGCTGGTGCAAGACATACAGAATCCGACTTGACCAATAGGAGTGTAGGAATCGGAGGTAGGCCAGATCGCGAGGGGAAGGTTACCCTGGATGCTTGTGTGATGGATGGTGACGGAAAGTCAGGTGCAGTAGGTTGTTTAGAAGGAATTGCGCATCCTGTTTCTGTGGCTAAAGCCATCATGGATCTTACGCCTCATGCGATGTTGGTAGGGGATGGAGCGAGAGATTTTGCGATCTCCCGTGGATTTGAAACCGTGAAAACACCATTGCCAGAAGTAAAAAAGGAGTACCTCGAATGGAAAAAAGAAAACAAAGAACTGCTTCGTAGGCCTAAAATTAACCATGAAAACCACGATACCATTGGATTGATTGCAAGAGATGCGAATGGTAATTTCGGGGGTGCCTGCACGACAAGCGGATGGGCCTATAAAATGCATGGAAGAATTGGTGACTCTCCAATCATTGGTGCAGGGTTGTTCGTCGACAATGAGGTAGGTGCTGCTACGGCAAGTGGATTGGGAGAAGCCATCATTCGGGTGTCAGGTAGCAGCATGGTTGTTGAACTGATGCGAAATGGATTAAGTCCTTCTGAAGCTTGTAAAGAAGTAGTAGATAGAATCATTCGGAAAAACACAGACCTTACGAATCTCCAATGTTGTTTTCTTGCGATGGATACCCTTGGAAATGTTGGGGGTTATTCTGTTTACAATGGATTTAACTTCGCCCTGAAAACCAAGGAACGCGATGAAATGATTAACACTTCATACAATCGAGAATGGTAACAAAAATTCGTTGGGTATTTCTATTTTTAATTTTAACCATTGCCATGCGGTTTTCTTCACAATGTGTCCTTTCTTGGGAATTTCAACATCCAGTTAAGAAAGATTGGATTTCCATGGGGGAATCGGGAACAGTACAAGAAACGTTATGGAAAAAGGGAATTTTACCCAATCCTTATGTTGGGGAGAATGAAAATGAATACCAATGGATTGAAGACCATGAATGGAGTTTTAGAAGCAAGTTTTTTCTCTCCGAAACATTGTTTAACGCTCCGTCCGTTCATATCAACTTGCCTTGTGTAGATACCTACGCAAAAATCTATGTCAATGGCATTCTTGTCTTACAAACTGAAAATTATTTCCGACCCTATGACCTTGCGATAAAAGATCACCTTCGTTGCGGTTACAATGAAGTTACCGTTGTTTTTTCGCCTCCGGCGCTGTATCATAAAATGGATTACAAAAAGGCGAAATTTCATTACCCCACACCCAATGACTTGGCGAAAATAAAAGTGTCCTCCTTAACTCGTAAACCGCAATACCAGTTTGGTTGGGATTGGGCATTGCGAATGAATACGATTGGTTTTCCAAAGCCTGTATGCATCGAGATTCCAAAAACAAACTTGGTAAGCTCCATAGGGATGAACACCTTGAGCCTACAAGAAGATGCATCATTGGAAATGGTTATTACCCACGTTAAAAACATTGAAGGTTATTCTTTTGAATCTGATATGTTTCAACTTAAAAATGCATTCTCCCAAGGTACCATTACACGGTTGACTCTTTCGCTCAAAAATCCCAGGCTGTGGTGGCCTTCTGGGATGGGAGATGCGAACTTGTATTACGACACCCTGCGAATTTTTGACAAGCAAGCTAATTGTATTCAAGAAGTGCCTTACACTTTTGGGGTGAGAAAGGTGGATTTACTTCAACAAACAGATCAATGGGGAACTTCTTTTCAGTTTACAATCAATGGATTACCGGTGTTTTTAAAGGGGGCAAATTTTATTCCTCCAACGGTTTTTAATGGGATTACGAAGGATGAAGAATGGAACGAATGGGTGCGGGTGATGAAGGAATCTAATTTCAATGCGGTTCGCATTTGGGGAGGAGGAGACTATGCAAGTGATGCTTTTCTAGAGGCTTGTGACAAGGCGGGACTTATGGTCTGGCATGATGCCATGTTTGCGTGTGCAATGTATCCAGGTGATTCAGCTTTTTTAGCCAATGTATCAGAAGAGTTCGAGTACCAAATTCCTAGGTTGACAAAACATGCATCTGTAATTCTGATCAATGGAAACAATGAGGTTGATGTTGCATGGAAAAATTGGGGTTTTCAATCGCAATACCATCTGGATAAGGATGACCAAAAAGTAATTGAAAGCGACTACAATGCATTGTTTAAGGTACTGCTACCAAATACAATGGCAAAGTATTCGAACCTTCCCTTTACCCATACCTCACCATTAAGCAATTGGGGAAAGGATGAGTTTTATAACCATGGCACCCAGCATTATTGGGGCGTCTGGCATGGTGCAGATGAGATGGAGGGGTTTGCTAAGAACATTGGGCGATTCAATGCTGAATATGGATTTCAGAGTTTTCCTGAATTTTCGACCTTGTCTGCTTTTTCAAATGAAGAAGATTGGTCGTTGGATTCTAAAATAATGAAAGCCCATCAAAAAAGCTATGTCGGAAATGGAATGATCCTTAAACATGCTAAAAAACTGTTCGGAAAACCAAAGGATTTTAAAACCTTTGTGTACTTCTCGCAACTGACTCAAGCATACGCTGTAGAATCTGCCATCACAGGTCATCGTTTGGATGCGCCAAGATGTATGGGAACGCTTTATTGGCAGCTTAATGATTGTTGGCCAGCACCCACATGGTCCAGCATTGATTATTATGGAAATTGGAAAAGTCTTCAGTATAAAGTCAACGAAATCTATAAAGATTTGACGGTTCTCTCTAAAACAACCCATGGAAAAACCGAATTGTTTGTTTCATACCTCAATGGAAAAGCGCCAAAGGAGGTTACGGTTTCTTGGTTGGAATTTGATTTAACGGGAAAGCCAGGAGGTAGCTATTCAAAGCAAATTAATTTACAGGTATTTGGTTCGGAGTCCTTTGCAAGTTATTCTGCTGATGTCTCGCCAAAAGTCGTGGTTGTTAAAATGGATGGTGTAGAAGCGCGTACATTTTTAGTAGGAGATTTTAAAAGAAATCCAAAACAACCGCTTAAAACTTCTTTGAGAATTGTTTCCATTGATGCCGTAAGGAAGGAGGCTGTTGTCGAATTAACAACGGATTCTTTTCTTGCCGACTGTTGGATTTATTCAGATAAATTGGGAGTCCATTTTGAAAATAATTTCACGAATTACCTGCCGGGTAAGCACCTTGTTAAATTAACCTTCACCGATGAAATAGGTGACTTAAAATGTATGTACAGATGAAAAATGTTATGATTACTGTGGGTGCTGTATGCATCTTAACTTCGATCCATGGTCAAAAGAGAACTACCTCAGGCGCAGACACCGTTCAACTTAAAAAAGAGGTCGTTATCTTTGGGAAAGGAATTACATCAAGCTATGCGGAACGTTCTTCTAGTATTCAAAACATTACAATGGAGCAAAACAAGAATCTCCCTATTCGTTCGGTAAATGAAGCGCTTTCATACATTCCGGGACTTGATTTTCGCCAAAGAGGGGTCCAAGGCGTTCAGGGTGATTTGAGCATCCGAGGGGGAACGTTTGAGCAAAACATAGTATTGGTGAATGGATTTAAATTGGTTGACCCACAAACGGGACATCATGCGTTGAATTTACCTGTATTGCTGACAAATGTCGAAACCATTGAGGTTTACAAAGGTTCAGGCACAAGGGTTTTTGGGCAGAATGCCATGACCGGTGCAGTCAATTTTGTGACCCGTCCAAAAGAAATTACTTCAGTAAATGGTCAAATTTACGGAGGTTATTTTGGAGGCTTGGGAAGTCAGTTTTCCGTTTCTATGCCCTTGAAAAATTTGAAACAAACCTTTTCTGCGGCATACGATAAAAGCAATGGACATTGGTATAATTCAGATTTTAGCAATCAACAGTATTGTTACGATGCCATTTTGTCCTTGGGGAGAAATAATGAAGTGAGGGGATTGGTGGGTTTTACAGATCGCGCCTTTGGTGCAAATGGTTATTACAGTGCGTCCTTTCCTGATCAATGGGAGTCAACCCAAATGGCATTGGCCGGTTTGTCTCATAAATTTTCTAATGGAAAGTTCGTGTTTCTTACCAAGGCGTCGCTTCGTACGCATCGTGACGAATTTCGCTTAAAGCGCATGGACCCCTCTTTCTACACCAACAAGCATTGGTCGGAGGTAGTGACATTCGAGGAAACAGGTCAGTGGAAGTCTGTCTTGGGACTCACTGGTCTTGGGGCGGAGTACAGAATGGAACAACTGGCAAGTTCAAATCTTGGAGAAAGAAGTAGGGACTACCTTTCAGGATTTTTAGATCATCAAGTTAAATTGTTTAACAAGAAGTTGATTCTTACAGCCAATGTTCATTTTTTCCATTTGGAGATGAATGGAAACCGATACCAAAAGTTACTCCCCGGATTCGAAGCGACTTATTTGGTTAATAAATCATGGAGGTTTTTTGGAAATGTTTCCCAAAGTTACCGTGCGCCAACCTATACAGAATTGTATTATCAAGATTACTCCAACCTGGGTAATCCGAATTTACAACCTGAGTATGCAACTTCTGCAGAAATGGGATTTGAATGGAGCCATTCTTGGGGAAATAAAGACAAACAAAAAAACCGTTTGTCATTTGAATCGGCCTACTATCATCGAAACAACTCGAATATGATTGATTGGCAACGAAGCGCTACTTCTATTCCGAATCCTTGGATGCCGGTGAATCTTTCGAGTGTTGTTTTTAACGGAGTGGAGAGCAATGTTCGTTGGACGATGCAAGGAAACCAAAAAATCAGGATCAAAGAACTCTCTTTGGGTTATAATTTTGTGGATGCAAACCATCAATTCGCAGATTTTTTAGGCTGGTTCCAGTCGCGTTATGCATTTTCAGGTCTTAGGAATCAACTCGTGGCAAAAGGAACCTTAATATTGGGTAATTGGGCAACCTTTAGTGTTACATACCGCGGATGTGAAAGATTTGGATCGGGTACAGTTTCACTTTTAGATGCAAAATTTCAATTCAATGCGTCTAAATCTTTTAATCTGTTCGTTGAAGGAAATAATTTGTTGAATGTAGATTATGTGGAGGCTGGATATGTACAAATGCCAGGGATTTGGGGCAAAGCAGGTGTTTCCTTTAATTTTGATCAATTTGATAAAAGAAGAGGAATTGTTGTCTTGGATGGGAAATAAGCCCAAACCCTCTGGTAATTACTCCCTTGAGGAAGGCAAAGGAGGGTGAAAAAAATGATGGCTGTCTTGTCCTGGAATAGGTTTACACAAAACGTGAAAAAAATGATAACAAGTAAACCAATTTTAGGACTACGGTCGAATAAAACCAATGTGATATTTT
>RFQZ01000010.1 GCA_009924735.1 Flavobacteriia bacterium
TTTTTACGATTTGGACTTCTGAGAATTTTGATTTTTTCATAACTAAAACAATTTAAATTTAATGATTTTAAATTGTCTGAAAAACGGGGAAGTTTACCATTGGAATAAAGAACGGTTCAAAGCTTCAATAAATTTTTCTTGGATTGCAGAAGATGGAAATTTGTTTCCTGCACCAAATGCACAACTTATACTCTACCCTAAATATCCCGAAGTTAGATTTTCAGGATTTTTGGCGAGATGCCAAAATCCACCGTCAGCATTAATGACACAAAGACTTGCTGACAGGCTTTTATTCTTTTCAGTAGCAAAAAACGGAACTATTTTGGGTTACGTTGCAGACCCAAATTCTGAAATTGCAAATGAATTTGCAAACCAACAAAATATAACAAAACACGGAGTTTTTGAAATTATTGAATTGCCACAAATAGCAAACAATAAAGCTGATTTAATTAATGAATTGCTTCGTATTCATCAATTGGGTTGGATAAAATCAAAACGACTTGACCGACTTGGAAATATTATGGATTGTGAAGCACCAAATTGTGGCGGTTACACTTTAGAAGCTGAATTAGGAATTACACCAAATGGATATTCAGAGCCTGACTTTTTAGGATGGGAAGTAAAACAATTTGGCGTTGCCAATTTTGCAAGAGTGAACTCTGCAATTATAACTTTAATGACACCCGAACCAACTGACGGAATTTATCGAACTGAAGGAGCTGTAGCCTTTTTAAGGCAATATGGTTATGCAGATAGAACAGGAAGAGAAGACCGAATAAATTTTGGTGGTGTTCACAAAACAGGTATTCGACACCCATTGACAAATTTAGAAATGCAATTAATTGGTTTTGACGCAGAAAGTGGTAAAATCAGAAACACAAATGGACGCATTTCATTGGTTGATATAAAAGGAAATGAAACGGCATCTTGGAGCTTTGCATCATTGCTTTTACATTGGAACAGAAAGCACAATCAAGCTTGTTACGTTCCTTCACTTTCTGAAACGGTTAACGAAAGACAATACAAATACGGAAACAATATAATTTTAGGAACAGGAACGGATTTTCAACTTTTTCTCGGACAAATGGCGAACGGTAACATTTATTACGACCCAGGTATAAAAATGGAAAATGCTTCAACAAAGCCGAAAATTAAAAAACGAAGTCAGTTCAGAATTAAGTCACAGGATTTACCAAACTTGTATAAAGTAAACGAAGTTTTAGACATAACGAAATAGACAAAATAACCGAAAAATAAAGGGCGAAGGCATAACACGGGTTTGGCAAAAGTGGCGGTTCAGTGCTCCGCAGACACATTTGTGGTTAATCAAAGTTTGGTTCTCCGCATCAACATTTGTGGTGAAAATCGCCACCTTCGCCAAGCCCGAAACCGTTAACAGTGGCTTAGCTGAAGATTTTGATCCAGAAGAACATTTGAAAATGTTAAAGGCCCGCCCTTCGGTCGGACAGGTAAAAAGAAAGTAAATGGGAATAACAACAGAGAGAAACGTAGTTTTATACATTTCAATGAGTTTAGTCAGCGATGTTGCGTTTTAAAAACTCGGTTAATCAATAAAAAATAACCACCTAATTTCAACCCCCTCACCCACAAGCAATCTTCCCTACACGCGTAGCGTGTCTTCCCCCTTCAAATTCGGCAGATAGAAATGCATGTAAGATGTCTATAGCGAGTTCTTCACTGATAAAACGCGCCGGTAACGACAAAATGTTCGCGTCGTTGTGCTGACGGGCTAAACTGGCAATTTCTGGGGTCCAACACAGGGCACATCGAATGCCTTGGTGCTTGTTGGCTGTCATGCTAATGCCATTTCCTGAACCACATATGAGTATGCCATAATCCACATTTTTTAATTCAACTGCGCTGGCTACAGGATGGGCGTAGTCTGGATAGTCAATACTGGCCTCGCTGTCGCAGCCGAAGTCTTTTACCTGATGACCGTTGGATTCTAAAAATGTGATTATTTTTGTTTTCAATGCAAAACCTGCATGATCAGACCCTATTGCTATTTCCATTGTTTTTATGGTAAAATTAATAAATCAATGGACTTTGTAAGCGGTTTTTATGGCCAAAACATATGTTTACAACTTGGTTAAAACATGGGTGAAACTTTTTATAAAAAGGACTCGGTAAAATCAGATTTTTTTTGCAACCACATTTAGAATGATTAAGACCTAATTTTTTGTCGGGTATTTCTCGGGTTGATATGAACCGCTTATGAACAAAATTTAATTAACATTTTAGGGTTTTACATGTGCATTTTGGGTTATGAACTAAAAAATTGCAATCGGTTATTTACCTATGTTCTTATAGGTTTGAGCGCGTTACAATTGTTAACTTTCTTTTCATAAGTCGTTCATAAGTATTGGTTTTTATTTTCACGTACTACTTATCAACTTATCAACACCCTTAGTAGTTATAATAAAGATTTATTTTAAAAAAAGATTATTTATTTTAATTAACATGTTTGCGTAAAACTTGTCTAGGGAGATTGTTTTTGATTAATTACCTTTAATGCCTAATAAAGCGCCTCATGTTCGAAAAAGACAACTTGTTGGAATTACATAGAGAAATAGACCAATACATTAAAAAGTATTATCTAAACTTAAGTCTCAAAGGTCTTTTCTTATTTCTTTCTTTTCTATTAGCATCTTATCTGTTTTTCGTACCATTGGCTTTTCTATTTGAATTAGGAACATGGGTTAGGCTGGTATTCCTGATGCTTTTTATAGGTTTCAATGCATTGTCTTTCTCCTACCTCATTGCCCTTCCACTACTTCGCCGTAGTAAACTTATGAAAAGAATGAGCAGGTATGAAGCAAGTACATTGATAGGGAACCATTTTCCGGAGATTGCAGATAGGTTGTTGAATACACTGCAACTGTGTGATGCATCCGAACAAAACAATGTAAGCGTTTCCCTTTTAAAAGCATCCATCGCGCAAAAAACGAAAGAGCTTAAAGTATTTACTTTTAGTAAAGGAATCGATTTAAAACTGAATCGTAAATATGCAAAGTATTTCCTTCCTTTCGCTCTCACGCTCCTTCTATTAGGCGTTTTCATTCCTGGAATGCTCACACAAGGAACCATACGTATCTTAAATTTTAACGAAACTTTTTTACCCTTTACATTCATTAACCAAGTAACAAACAAAAGCATCGAAGAAGGTAAAAACCTCCCTGTTTCGGTAAAGCTGAAAGGAGATAAGCTGCCTGATAAGGTTTACTTGATTTCAGACCAAGGCAAATTTCTAATGACAAAAGTACGTCGCAATGAATTTGAAGGGATCATCAAAAAAGTAAAAAACAATGGCAGTTATTATTATGAAGCCAATGGGTACAAAAGCAATTCATACACTTACAGCGTAACCGGTAAAAGTGTTCTGGGTAATATGAAACTTGCAATTCACTATCCCGCTTACCTCAACAAGAAAGACGAAGTTATCAATAACATTGGCGACGTTACGGTACCTGAAGGTTCTAAACTTACCTGGACGGCAGTCGCTAAAAATACTGCTCGCGTAGAGGTAAGCAGCCGAGGCCTACTTAAATCTTTTTTAAACAATGGTCTGCGATTCACAATGGTACCCAGAAACAATGAAAAACTCAAATTTGAACTTGTCAATGCATTTTCAGGTAAACACGATTCAAGTTTCCATAACATTTCCGTGCTAAAAGATGCTTATCCAGTGATTCAAGTAGCGGAGGAAAGCGACAGTATACAAGAAGGCACAAGGTACTTTAACGGAAGCGTAAGCGATGATTACGGTTTAAACACCCTGTCCTTTCATTATCAGATTCAACGCAACGGAAAAACAATTAAAACAGAGCGAATTCCTATAACTCTCCAAAAAGGTTCCAAGAGTACTTTTACGTTTGCAGTAGACTTCAGAAGGGAAAAAGTACAATTGGAAGACAAAGTTTCTTATCACTTTACAATTACAGATAACGATGGTGTAAATGGAAGCAAGGCAACAAAGAGCTACATCGGACAATATGAACTTCCCACTTTAAATGAATTAAACGAAGTTCGTGAGGAACAGCAGACCCAAACCAAGACCGATATCGAGAAAATAATTCAAAAGACCAAACAGTTTGAAAAGGACATCGAAAAGCTTAAGAAGAATATAAGTGATTCAAAGTCAAGTGATTGGAATAAAAAACAACAAATACAACAACTCAAGGAAGATCAAAAAAACCTGGAAAAAGAGCTGTCTGACATCAAGGAACAAATGGACCAATCCACCAAAGAAAAAAATGAATTATCGGAAATCGATAAGGAAATTTTAGAAAAACAAGAAATGATTGAGAAGATGCTAGAGAAGGTGATGGATGAAGAGTTAAAAAAACTCCTAGATGAAATTGAAAAACTCTTTGATAAGCAGCAAAAGAATGACTTATTAAAAGACATGGATAAATTGGATAAGTCAGCAGAAAACATGAGTAAGCAATTGGACAGAACCTTAGAAATGCTTAAAAAACTTCAGGTAAACGAAAAGATTGATGACATTGAGAAGGAGCTTAAAGAAAACGCAGAACAGCAAAAAGATTTAGAGAAAAAGTTAGAAGAGGAGAAAAT
Organism: Flavobacteriia bacterium; assembly: GCA_009924735.1. Lineage (GTDB taxonomy): Bacteria > Bacteroidota > Bacteroidia > Flavobacteriales_D > Crocinitomicaceae > UBA952. Next base: position 4,597 of record RFQZ01000010.1, read on the forward strand.
CAGCAAAGAAGAAGCTACCAAAAAACAAGAAGAAATCAACAAGCGTTTTGAAGAAATACAGAAAAAACTAGCCGAAACAAAAGAGCTAAATAAAGCTTTAGAATCTCCGCTAAATCTGGAAAGCACCGATGCCTTGGAAGAATCAATAAAGGAGCAATTGTCCGAGGCAAAGGAAAATGTGAAAGAAGGTAAGAAAAGCAAAGCGAAAGAATCGCAAAAGGAGGCGGCAAGCGAAATGGAAGAGTTGGCAGAAATGCTAGACAACCAACAACAGGACGCTAACCAACAACAAAATGAAGAAGACATGGAAATGTTAAGGCAAATATTGGAAAGTTTAATGAAACTAAGCTTTGACCAAGAAAGTCTGATGAACAAGTTTTATAAAGTGGCGACTACGGATCCTAAGTATAAAAGATTAGGAAGAGAACAAATCCGAATTAACAATGAAACCAAAATCGTTAAAGACAGCTTATTGGCTTTAGCAAAAAGGCAACCGAAGGTCGCGACCTTCATAGACAAAGAACTTAACAACATTGATTTTGCGCAAGCTGCGGCCATTGAAGCCATCGACGACCACGATAAAAATGACATCTTCCAAAACGAACAGCAAACCATGACGGGTTATAACAACCTTGCGCTCCTACTCAATGAATCGCTTCAACAAATGCAGGCCCAAAGCCAGTCACAAATGAAAAGCTCCGGAAGTTGCAGTAAACCAGGTAATGGAAAGCCTAAACCAGGTAGCAGTATGAACAATGGTGACATGAAAGAAATGTTGAAAAAGCAACTTGAAAAAATGCAAAAAGGAATGAAGGAAGGGGGAAAGAAACCAGGAGATAAACCGGGGGATAGTCCGGGACAAAAGCCTGGCGGACAGCAGGGCATGGGAATGCTTGGTTTAGGAAGCAAAGAGATTGCTAAAATGGCCGCGGAACAAACAGCAATCAGACAACGATTGGAACAACTGAAAAATGAATTGAACAAAGATGGAAATGGCAAAGGAAACCAACTGAATCCCCTGTTGAAAGAACTAGAAAAACAAGAAAAAGACCTCATTAATAAGAATTTCAATCAAGAGATGATCAATCGTCAAAAAGACATCATGACAAGGCTCTTGGAAAGTGAAAAAGCCCTTATGGAAAGAGGTTTTGAAGAGAAGCGCGAATCAAAATCCGGAACAGACCCGATTAAGAGTAACCTTATAGAATTACCCTCGTACCATAAAACCAAATTGCAACAAATAGAATTGCTTCGCACCGTAGACCCTGCTTACAACAACTATTATAAAACCAGGGCAGAAGCATATTTTAATTTAGTTGATTAACTTTAACACATGAAGCAAAGCTTACAACTTATACACGAAGTAAACCTACCCTCAACAACCACATCGATTACGGAAGTTGAAACGTTAATTGACAAAGCTTGTGCAGAGTTGAACCTCCACGAGGACCTCTATGGCAACATTTTAATAGCAGTTACTGAGGCCGTAAATAACGCACTCATCCATGGCAATAAAATGGATGCAAGTCTTATGATTCATGTAGGTGTGTTCGATAACACTGAGTGGGTATGTTTCTCTGTTAAAGACCAGGGGCAAGGTTTTGATCCTCTTCAAATTCCAGACCCTACAGCTCCAGAGAATCTTATGAAAGAAAATGGGAGAGGCGTTTTTCTCATGCAAAACTTAGCAGATGAAATGGATTTTGAAGAAAACGGCACACGGGTAAATATTTACTTTAAGAAATGATAGACTTTACTTACTTTAATCCTGAGAAGGAGGCAGAGACAAACCTTTTTTTAGTTAAAACAATCCCATCTTTACTGGCCGAAGAAAACAAAGAAGAAGGAGAGATTTCATTGGTTTTTTGTACCGACGAAGAGTTGTTACAGGTGAACAAAGACCATTTAAATCACGATTTTTACACAGACATTATAACGTTTGATTATTGCGAGGGAAATACAATCAGTGGAGATTTGTTTATTTCAACGGAACGCGTAGCTGCAAACGCAACTGAGTTTGGGGTCGAATTTGAAGAAGAATTGGCACGTGTTGTCTTTCATGGTTTGCTCCACTTATCGGGCTATAACGATAAATCAGAAGAGGATAAAGCAATCATGCGCTCAAAAGAAAACCACTACCTAAACAAATTGTTTCACGTGAAACAAGCATAAAAACACCCAACAAAAACTTCTTATGTTACAAAAATATGACATTATCGTCGTGGGTGCTGGTCACGCTGGCTGTGAGGCTGCTTTAGCTGCAGGTAAGCTTGGAAGTAAGGTGTTGTTGGTGACAATGAATATGAACACCATTGCACAAATGAGTTGTAATCCAGCCATGGGCGGAGTGGCAAAAGGACAAATTGTTAGGGAGATAGATGCTTTGGGCGGCGGGTCTGGCATCGTGAGTGACAAAAGTGCAATTCAATTTAGGATGCTCAATATGTCTAAGGGCCCAGCCATGTGGTCACCCAGAACCCAAAATGACCGGATGATGTTCGCGTCGGAATGGCGCCTGTTATTAGAACAAAACCAAAACGTTGATTTTTGGCAAGACATGGCAACAGACCTTTTAATTGAAAACAACCGAGCAATTGGCATAAAAACAAGTTTAGGTATTACCATTTTAGGGAAATCCATAGTATTAACCAATGGCACCTTTTTAAATGGAATTATACACCTGGGAGATAAGCAGTTTGGAGGGGGACGTGCCGCAGAAAAAGCATCAACCGGTATAACAGAAGCGCTGGTCTCTTTAGGTTTCGAGGCAGGAAGAATGAAAACAGGGACACCTCCCCGTGTGGATGGCAGGTCTTTGGATTATGGTAAAATGGAGGTGCAATGGGGAGATGAAAACCCGACAAAATTTAGTTATTGGGACACAAATCCGCTCGTTAAACAGCGTCCTTGTCACATAACCTATACCAATGAGAAAACACACGACGTACTCCGAACTGGATTTGATCGCTCACCCATGTTTAACGGTGCGATTAAAAGTGTGGGGCCTCGCTATTGTCCAAGCATTGAAGACAAAATAAATCGCTTTGCAGATCGGGATAGACACCAGGTTTTTGTAGAGCCAGAAGGATGGAGCACCATAGAGATTTATGTGAATGGTTTCAGTACTTCGCTACCAGAAGATGTTCAAATGAAAGGACTTCAAACGATCCAAGGTTTTGAAAACGCAAAAATGTTTCGTCCTGGATATGCCATTGAATACGATTATTTTCCACCTACCCAACTCAAACATACCCTCGAAACGAAAAACATTGAACACCTCTATTTTGCAGGTCAAATTAATGGTACGACCGGTTACGAAGAAGCGGCTTGTCAAGGACTAATGGCTGGAATCAATGCGCACCTGAAAGTTGTTGAAAAAGAACCGTTTATACTTCAAAGAAGCGAAGCGTATATTGGAGTGCTCATTGACGACCTCATCACCAAGGGAACCAATGAACCTTACAGAATGTTTACAAGCCGGGCTGAATTTAGAATTCTCCTTCGACAAGACAACGCGGATCTAAGACTTACCCCAAAGGCATTTGAGTTGGGGATGGTAGGTGAAAATCAAATGAATCAAGTGATGAACAAACGCACAGCTACGGCCGGGTTAAAAGACCTATTGCGTAAAACAGGAATCACACCTCAATCCGTAAATCCCTTGCTAGAAGGCATAGATTCAGCCCCCATTTCACAGCAAGTAAAACTAACCAGCATCTTGGTGCGACCCTTTGTTAAGTTAGAAAATCTTGTGGCGCTTTCACCCACACTCGAAGCATATATATCCCAAAACGACATCAATGAGGAAATTTGTACCCAAACAGAGATACAGTTAAAATACGAAGGCTACATTGAACGGGAAGAGGAAATCGCGATGAAGATGAGTAGATTGGAAAATTTAGCCATTCCAGAGGATGTTGTTTATTCCCAGTTGAAAAGTTTAAGTACAGAGGCCGTTGAAAAACTAACAGCCATCGTACCGAAGTCCATTGGACAGGCTGCAAGAATTTCTGGGGTCTCTCCAAGCGACATTGCGGTATTGTTAATCTACCTGGGGAGGTAAATTGCGTTTTTAGACGTTTTCAGCGCGTTTCACTTGTTTCAAGGTGTAAACACTAAGACAACATCAAGAAACCCCGAGAAAACAAAACTATAAAAGCCGTTTTTTTCACAAAATTACATTTAAGCGTATTTTATGGCTATTTTCGTAAAGCATGAAAAAGCAGAAAATTTATTTTTTAGATAAGGTGCATTCCGTTCTCGAAAGCCGTTTGGTGAAATCTGGGTTTGAATGTGTTGATGCAACCCATTTTAATTTTGAGGATTTGCTCGAACATAAACAAGATGTTTTTGGCATCGTGCTAAGGTCAAGGTTTGTTTTAGATGAAGAGAGACTGTTGCCTTTGTCAAATTTGAAATTTATTGCCCGCTCAGGATCTGGACTCGAAAACATTGATGTTAATTACTGCAAGCAAAAAAACATCATGGTTTTTAATTCACCTGAAGGAAATAGGAACGCTGTTGCTGAGCACGCGCTTGGCATGTTGTTGTCTCTGTTGAATCATTTAAACTTTGCTGACCAACAAGTTCGAGAAGGTCTCTGGCGAAGAGAAGAAAATAGAGGGGAAGAATTGGATGGCAAAACCATCGGGATCGTTGGGTTTGGAAATACAGGAAGTGCTTTTGCAAAAAAACTACGAGGCTTCGACGTAAAAATACTGGTCTACGATAAGTACAAAACAGGCTTCGGGGATTCCTATGTACAAGAAGCCACCATGGAAGCCATTTGGAAAGAAGCAGATGTAATTTCATTTCACATCCCTCAAAACAAAGAAACAAAAGGATTGGTCAATAAGGAATTCATCAGAAATTTTAACAAACCCATCATTCTTTTGAATTTGTCTAGGGGAAAAATCGTCGATACAACTGACGTAATAGAAGCATTGGAATCAGGGAAAATAAAATCGGCAGGGTTTGATGTACTGGCTTATGAATCTAAAGATTTCGAAAACTTATTTTCACAAACGCTCCCTGCCGATTTTATTAAATTAACCCAAATGAAACAGGTTATACTGTCTCCTCATGTAGGCGGGTGGACCAAAGAGAGTTATTTCAAACTCAGCAATGTTTTGGCAGATAAAATTTTAGAATGGTCTGATAATCAATGAACTATGAGCTTTTTAACCACGCAGTCATTCGATTTTTTAACCCACACCTGATAAAACCCATTGGCCAAAGAGATTGGAATCCCATCGTTTTGTTGCAGTTTTGATGACATTACGCATTTTCCGTTGGCATCGTATACCTCAATTTGAATGGGTTCCGTTACATTGTTAAAGTACAATACAGAACCGTCATTCGGATTCGGATAAATCTCTACATTGTTTAATGAATGGTCTTCTTGTAAACCTGCGTTTAGGATCAATTTTTGCCCATCCGTAGAGTAAGTGGCAGTAAGCGAGGCATTGTTAAAAGCGCGATTGTTAATGTAATATGTGGTATTATAAACCGGCGAAGCGAGCGTATGGCTATATGAGTTGCCATTGTTTACACCCACCCAATTGCTGATGTTTGTACTTCCCGCACTTGTTCCAACGGATACATCAAAATAGGAGATTCCAGAATGAGGATCAACGATGTTCCAATTGGAATTAAGGGTAGAAGTGTATACAGTATCAATGTCATTGCCTGCTCCATCGTTGATGGCATTTAACTGTGGAGCGGTCCAATCTACTTGTACCAATTGGGATGAGGGAGCGGACCAGTTTCCAGCTGAATCAATGGCAATCATACGAATGTCACCAGACTGTATTTGTTGATCACTTTGGTACCGGATTTCTTTATTAGCCCCAACAGAAACAATTTCCGTAGGTGAATTTGCCTTGTATACAAAGATGTCATCAAAATCTATTGTACAGCCTCCAGACCGCAAAGAAACAGAGTTACCGGTAAGCAGAGGGTTCGCATCTTGCCACTGTGCTATGGCAACACCATCTAAATACACCTTAATCCATCCATTAGAAGGATTATAATGCGTGTAAACTTTATACCAGACATTTGGCGCCATGATAGCCGTGTCCTCAAATACTACTGTAAATGCGTCATTGATAACCTTGTAAATTTGTACCTTATTCGTCTCTTCTCTGAAAAACACGAAATAGGAATTTCCTCTATTGGGTAAGATGGGATCGCTGCAAAAAAAGTGCATTCCTGCTCGCTGGTTAGCGTTGCTAGAGGTCATGCGTTGTCTCCAGGTGTATAAATAAATGGAGCCGGTGTTTTGGGTTAATTGGGCATACGCATTGGAGTTGTTTTGGCTTGCATCGTTTAAGGAGAATACTCCAGCGTTTACTTGAAAGGCCCCTGTTTGATTTGTCCATTGAAGGTTGTTTAAGGTAAATTCATCTCGTAAAAAGCCATAACTGGGATTACTGTAGAATTTTGCATTCATCGAAGAACGGTCTGAGACATTGTAGTAAGATTTTAAAACACCTGACTGTGCATCTGTCGATTGTAACGTGGCAGTGAAATCCTGGGTATTCCAAACTTGAGGCACCGTTGCCACACAAGATGGAGGGGTATTGTCGATGTTGTTTTGAGAGGACACATACGTAGCGCTCCAACCGGTTTGGTTGGTAGCACAATCCGAACGAAATTCAATGGTTAAGGCTCCTGTTGTAGAGGTTGCTGTTGCGGGCAAGGTACTTCCTGAATAGGACCCAATAATAGGGGCATTAATGTTCGCTCCGTCATAGATAATCATTTTATCAAATACCGGTTCCACATTGAATTGCGTAAAAGTGAGGGTAATGTTGCTTGCGCCAACGGGTTGTATCACCCACACTTTTCTTTCGTCGTTTGGATAATTTGCACCTGCTCCTCCGGTGTCAAAAAAGCTTCCGCTGGCGTTCGTGATGAGGGTTGGTGTGTAGGTGTTGTTTATGAGACGGTAGTATTTTTCCCAATTCCAATTAATTCCTGGGTCGGTATGTAATTGACTTGGGTAATGCTGGTGGCCTTTTATTTTTAAGCAATTCCCAAGCGTTTGGGTGGTTGTTGAGGATGCCCCATGATAGGTCCGAAGGGGGTTAATTCCATAGCCACTCTGTGTAATGTCTTTCACTAAGTTGGCGGATCCTTGGTACATAGCGTTGGTATACCATGTCGCATTTGAAACATACCCTTCATGTTCTATTCCAATGGTGTAAGGATTCTCTGTACCTACATGCCAAGCCTTGTTTGTTTCTAATACCATTTGTGTGGTTTGTCCATCAGAACTTCTTACCACATAATGATAAGAAACCTGTGAATTACAATTTAAGCCCCAAGAAATTGCTCCGGAATAGGTTCCTTGTACGGTGTGAACGGTAACCGCAGAGATTGCTGTTCCATTTCGCGAACTGTAATTACAGGTTGGTGCTGCTGTCCACAAGGCAGGACCGTAGTCAGCCGACTTGAGTTGAGCGATTTGAGCATCGTATTTAACACCATCCACATTGGTTATGCCCTCGTCAGATAAGGTTAGTTTTTGGGATGAAAGCACAGCATAATTCTTTTCACCAAATTGGGCCTTCATATCTAAAGCATATTGTGGGAATTGATACATAGCGGCATAATACTCATCGTTTAAAAAGGAATAGACTTCGTAAACGCTGCTTTGAAAGGCATATAAGTTGCCTTCATTGTTTTGGGGGAATTCAGTCAAAACAGCCATGAGACCATATATTTTTTCCGCCTCTGTTTTATGGGTATTTTGGCTTGTTTCCCAAAAGCGTAAAAGCGAATCGCAGGCCTTTGCAAAGGCAAATATTTGCACAGAAACCTGATCTTTTTGTTCATTTATCCCAATTCGACTGAGTTTTCCAATGAGTTTTCCGTTCTCATTGAAATACCCTTTTCCATCCGCGAACACCCCCATGATGCCATAAGGCAAAGGCATACCAGAACAAGGCGTTGTTTCTTGCGCATCGATGGGCACCATACGCGTATGTGTATAGGCGTAGGCCTCCAGGAACCCCTTGGGCACAGAAGGAAACTGTTGATAAGCATGGTTGAAAGATACCGATTGTGCTGTAGTGAAGCCAACAGCAAAAGTAGAGAACAGAATAAACAAGAATAATCGCATAATTAAAAATTTTGTTATCAAACGCAAAGTTCAAAAGAAAAATTTTATTTCGACAATAAATGATTGTTAAGTTCTGGTTTAGAAACGTGCTGTAATTCCTGCAAGAAATTGAATGGGAAGCACGGGATAATTATAAAACCGCAAATACCTTTGAGAGGCAACGTTGTTCACGTTTATAAAAGCTGACAAACGAGGATTGTAACGGTATTCTAAACCAATGTTTCCATCCACAATGGATCCTATTGAGGTGTAATATTGACCGTTTTCGGCGACCACACCTTGACCGGGTGCATACATTTTTGCGAAGCGGTTAAAGGACATTTCTAACTCCACATTAACAATAAACTTGTGATAAAGATTATAAGACCCATTTAGTAAAAACTCAAATTGGGGGAGGTTCCATGCTTTTGCTTCATTTAGGAGCGTATAGGAATGGTAGCGAAGCGTGGTGGCAATGTTCAGTTTGTCGGATTGTTGATAAGCAAAGTTCCCTTCAATTTTGGCGTAACTTAAAGAGTCGTAAATCACCGTGAAACGATTTCCCGATGACAATAAAGTGTCGGTAACAAAAAATGCTTTTTGATTGATTTTACTGAAGTTGGCCATGACACCATAAGAAATGCGTTTGCCCGCCACACCCTTAAAACCTAAGGTAATGTCATAGGGTGCGACTTCGTTTTTTACAGAAACATTGGTAAGGATGTATGGGTTTACATTGTATAAGGCATACAATGAATTTTGTTTTACCCCGCCACTGATTTTTGCGTAAGGGATAAAAGCATCGTTGAAGGCCGAAAACTGCATGTAAATGTTCGGAAAAAAGTACGCTTTTGTGGTGCTCCCAACGTCGATGCTCAGTCCAAAACCAACATCTACCAATAATTTATTTGCTAACAAATGGGATTTGATGCCGGGAACAAAATCCACAATGGTGTTCTTAACCAACAAACCACTGTCTCCCAACTGAACCATAGAATCCATTAATCCATAGGCGTAGTTGTTGTGCCTTACCCCAATGGATGCATAATACAACTCGTGGTTTTTACGATAGTAACCCATGGTACGAAGTGAAAAAGCACTTTCTTTAGCGCGCCAATCGACCAAGCTGTCATAGAAGGGTTTTGCATGGTTTAGAAAACGAAAATCCAGCGCAGTTTTGAGGTTAAATACGTTGGTATCTGCGCGATGATAATCAAATTGAAGGTTCGTGTTAAGCACTTGGAAACGTTGTTTTAAGGAATCGGCATTTGCATTTGGGTTGGTTAATCCATAATAATGGAATCCATGATTCAGGTAGCTTACGTTAGCACCGAAATCATAGGTTTTTTGAAAGGTGGAAAAGTATCCAAATACATTTGTTTTATCGAAGGTAGCAGGAGCCATTTTTTGTTTTTCTCGATTTTTCAAAGAACCAAAAAAACTGACATGTTTTACATGAAAGCCGAAGCAATTGTTGCGCGAACGTGTAGAATTCATGTAAAACTCTCCTAAAGGCATTAAAGAAGAGCCCATTGCGGCTTTTAAGTAGAATGGATAGTATTTTTCCAACAAGGTTTCTGTTTCTATGACCGCGGCTTCTATGGTGTCGCTGGTGGCATGGGTTTCGGTTTTCAAACTTAACAGTGGCCGATGGGTCACGGGTGAGGTTTGTATAGAATCATATATTTTTGGGAAAGAAACGATGCGGGTAGCACGCTCTATCTCCCGATTGCCCTTTCCATCGGTTTCAAAAACATCAGATTGCGCAAAATGCATTTGCAAAAGAAAAAAGCAGAAAAGGGAAAAAAGGAATCTCATATTATTCTGGCTTGATTTCAATGGTTTTCTGTGGTTCGTCAACTACTTTTTTCGTTGGGTTTTGAAGTACTTTAATTTGTTCTGCCAAGGCTTTTGCTTCGACCAGAATTCCGTCTGTTTCTTTTGTGGGATAAAAATCAATTACCGAGGATATGGTTTGTTCCGCTTCAACATAATTCTGTTGATCTATTTGGATTTTGGTTTGAAGAATTAGGCTTTTTGCAACCCAATAATTGTAACTCGGTTTCATTTTCAACAGCTGCTTGATGTGGGTTAATGCGGAGTCCATTTCCATCTGGGCATATTTAATATCAGCCAGCGCATATTTTGCCTCTGAAGCCCTCACCGTGGTGGTGTTTTTTACCAACCAACGGAGCGAAGGACCCGCATCGTCATAACTTTTTACATAATAAGAACTCATACCCAACACATATTCAGCCTCAATGCGCAAGGGCTGTGTCAATGCGGGATTGTTTTTAACCTGCAAAGCATGTGTTTTTGCGTTGACATGGTTTTTAAGCAGAAAAGAGCAACGCATCAAACCTAACTTAGCTGCAAATTGATTCGTGGGCTTCTCGGCAATTTGATCTAATTTCTGATAGTACTCCAAGGCTTTTTCGAATTGTTTATGATCATAGTAATAAGTTGAAATACGGTAGTACACCCCTTCAAAATATAGCGACACAGGACCACTTACATAGGTTTCATAATATTGGATGGCTTGAACGGTATCCTTGGTTTTTAAGAAACTGTTTCCTAAGTAAAAGTTTGCATCTTGAAAGAACCGGCCTTCGGGAAATTTATTAATGTACTGTTTAAATTTAGGAATTGCATCCTGGTAATTGCTATCTACATAACTCTGTAGGGCAGGGTTGTAATACAAATTTTCCTTCTCATCAGAGGAGAGATCCGCACAAGCGTATTCGTTTGCCACTGCCTCTGCTTTTTCTGGGCTTTTCATGGCAACATAGACATCCATAAGTCCCTTTGCGGCCAAGGCACAAATGTCATTTTTATTGCTGAATTCTAGCAAGATGCCTCTATATGCGGATTCGGCTTTAACATAGTTCCATTGTTTGTAATACAAATCCGCAATTTCGATTCTACAATTTAAAATTTTAGGAGATTTAGGATAGGTAGAAACAAAGTTTTCAAAAAGTTGAAACGCTTTCTCAAATTCTGATTGAGACTTGTAGCTCATGGCAAGCTCAAAACTTGCATTTTGTAGGTATTTGGATCGCGTATATTTTTTTAGCAAGCCTTCCAGCGTATTGATTTTTAGTGAAGGTTGTTTGTTATAACCATAAGACTTGGCTAAGTAATACGTTGCGCGGTCTGACAAAGCAGAATTTAATTGAAGGATTTGCTTGTAGTATTGTATGGCTAACTCATCCTTCCCTTGGGCATAATTTCCATCCGCAAGTTGAAACATTGCATCCAAAGATTTCTCTTTATTCAAAGGGTTGGATTGAAGGTAAATTCCAAAATATTCTAAGGCATCGGTTGCTTGATCCAATTGTAAATAAGCATAACCGATGTTATAATAGGCCTCTGATTTTTCTTCCAAAAGGTTGGCTGAAGGTGAGCTTAAAAAGGTTTTATACGCAGTAATCGCATTCTTGTAAAGGCCTTTTCGATAATACAATTCCGCTTTCCAAAACTTGGCTTTTGCCATGAGTTCAGGTTCAAGGTCATATTTATCTACCAATCCAAAAGCGTTCAAAGCGGAGTCTAATTCCGATTTTTGAAACAATTCTACGCCAAAATTATAGGCTACTGTTTGGTAAACACGCTTTAATTGAGCATCCTTATTGGCAAGCTTGTTTAACGATTCTAAGGCTTTAGCATAGTTGCTTGTGGAGGCGTAAACATTCACTAAGTATTGAAAAATATCTTGCTTTCTTTTGGAATTTGGGTACATCGAAAGGTAATGTTCAAAAGCGCGTACCGATTCATCATAGGGATTGATGTCAATGTCAAATGAAATTACAGCAAACTGATAGAGCGCATCTTCGGATACGTTGGGCAGGGACTTCATCCGAGAAGCTTTTTCAAATGCATTGCGCGCCGGAACGGGCTTTCCAAGACTTGAATAACAGGTCCCAATTTGATACATGGCGGTTTGTCCAAGGCTGTCATCTATCCTTGCCACTTTGTCCAAATAGGCAATGGCAGCTTCATTTTTTTTAGACATCATGAAGGAAAATCCCAATTGATAATCATCCATCCGTGTGGTGTTGGATTTCTCGTCATATTGTGAAAGATACTTTGCTGCGTTTTCATAATCCCCAGTCTGGTAATAGGAATCGCCTAACAAATGAACAATGTCTTGGTAATTACTGTATTCAAGCGTATCCACCTGAAGGAGGGCATTGGCGTACACAATTACACTGTCGTAAAGTCCCTGTTTGTGATTGATTTGAACAATGTAATAGGGCGCAATTTCAGCATATTCAGCCTTTGATTTAAGTAAATGAAAACCTTCTTTTGCCGTTTGTAAAGCACCTTTTAAATACCTTAAATGGGAAGCATAATATAGGGCAATAGGGCCATAAGGGTTGATTGAATAGGTAACATTTTGAAAGTGTTGCAACGCCTTTTCATTGGAGCCCCCTTGGTAATATCCGTACCCCATTTTAAAGTTTACGCTTTCTTTTTCAATACTGTCCAACGCATTTACATCCACCTTATCAAACGATAGGTTGGCGTTTTCATAGTCTTCATTTTCAAAATAGCTGTTGCCAATTTCAAAGTAAATGATGTTTTTATAAGTGTTTTCAGGGTAGGTTCGATTGAAATCATCCAACAAAGCAATCGCATCGGAATGGTATAAGTGCAGCGCGGCCATCCCTCGGTGGTAGGTTGCCATTAAGACAATGGGGTCATTTTTATCGAGTTTTTGAGCCAAAAATCGTTCATACTCAATCCTCGAGGCAGCAAACTGCGACTTCTCGTAGAGGTCCTCCGCACGGTGATAATCGGCATAAACACTTTCAAACTTTTGGGTGTTTTGTGACCATGCGCTGGTAAAAGCAACAGAAGAGAGGATAAAAATGAGCAATCGAGTATACATACCGCGGTAAAGGTATTGTGGTTAAATGCGCACGAAGGGCATTGGTAACAAAAGTTTTTAACGAAAATTTGTTAAGTAAAAGTTTCGATTTCCATCCATGTAAAGAATGCCTTTGTCATCTTTGTAAAAAAGAAACGGGTGGATAAAATAATTAACCTTAGTGGCGTAAACCTCTATCAGAGTGGTAAGCTTATTCTCGGCGACGTCAACTTTGAAATGGAAGAAGCTGAATTTGTTTATTTAATAGGCAAAACGGGAAGTGGTAAAAGCACGCTATTAAAATCCCTCTATGGCGAAATTCCATTATCAGAAGGTACTGGCGAAATTGCAGGGTACAACTTACGCAGCATAAAAAACAAAGAAATTCCTTACTTGCGTAGAAAGTTAGGGGTTGTTTTTCAGGATTTTCAATTATTGATGGACCGCACAGTAATTCAAAACTTGTACTTCGTGCTAAGCGCAACGGGATGGAGAGAAAAGGCGGAGATTCACAAAAGGTCAATGAGTGTTTTACAATTGGTGGGAATAGAACAGAAGGCGGACAAAATGCCTCACACCTTATCTGGAGGAGAACAGCAAAGGGTATCCATTGCCAGGGCCTTGTTAAATGAACCTAAGATCATTCTTGCGGATGAACCCACAGGAAACCTAGACGTTGAAACATCGGAGGAAATCATGGAGCTATTGATGGCTTTGTCAAAGGAAGAGAAAACAGCTGTATTGATGGCAACCCATGACAATCAAATGGTACAGAAATTTCCATCCAGAACCATACGGGTCATTGATGGCAGTTTAAAGCCACAACTATAATAAATCGTTGGCTAAGTTCGCCAATTCAGACCGTTCACCTTTTTCTAACCGAACATTCGCAAACAAAGGTTGATTGCTAACCTTTTGAATCAAATAGGCCAAGCCATTACTAAATTCATCCAAATAAGGAGTGTCTATTTGTCTAACGTCGCCCGTAAACACGATTTTAGTATTTTCTCCTGCCCGCGTAATGATGGTTTTTACTTCATGAGGGGTAAGGTTTTGAGCCTCATCAATGATAAACATGATGTTTGAAAGGCTTCTTCCTCGAATGAAAGCCAAAGGAGTGATGATGATTTTTTTGTTCTGTTCCATTTCTAAAATGGCCTTGTGCTTTTTCTCATTTTCTCCATATTGGGATTTAATAAATTTCAAATTGTCCCATAATGGCTCCATATACGGACCGATTTTGTCGTTTGCATCTCCAGGAAGATAGCCAATTTCTTTATTGGACAATGGAACAATGGGTCTGGCTAAAATGATTTGATTGAATTTTTTCTCTTGCTCCAATGCGGCCGCCAAAGCCAAAAGGGTTTTCCCTGTCCCTGCCACACCTTGGAGGGCAACCAATTTGATGTTTGGGTTTAGCAAGGCATGAAAAGCAAAGGCTTGTTCAGCATTTTTAGGTTTAATTCCGTACACAAATTCTTTCTCAATACGTTCCAAGGTATTTTCAAGGTGATTGTAAAAAACCAACGAAGAGCTCTTCCCGTTTTTAAGGATATAATGACCGTTAATGGTTTTTAAATCCCCTAATATCCCGTTTTCTTCACAAGAACCACGGGTGAAAACTTCACGAATGACATCGCTTTCCACTCCGTCAATGACGATTGTAGATTTAGGTTTATCATCAATTTCATACACCTTACCCGTTTCGTAATCTTCAGCAGGTACGCCAAGCGCCTTTGCTTTGATTCTTAAGTTGATGTCTTTGGTAACTAAAATCACATTTCGACTAGGGTTTTGTTCTTTTAAAACAAGTGCTGAATTAATGATTTTATGGTCGTTTTTAGAGGAAGCGTAGACTGTTTCAGCATTAATTCCTTTGAGATCGTGGTCCATTACCACCTTAAAATTACCCAATCCCTTTTCGATGTTCACCCATTCCTGTAAACTTCCGCCGCCCGCCATTCTGTCGATGAATCGGATAACCTCCCTTGCAGAAAAGTTTTTCGTATCGTTTCCAATCTTAAACTTGTCAAGCTCTTCTAACACAGTGATGGGAATGGCAACATCATGAATTTTAAAGTTTATGATCGCTTGATGGTCATGCAGAAGTACAGATGTATCGAGAACAAAGATTTTTGTTTTTTTCTTCATGGTTATTGTTTGAAAAGGGTGTCGGTCATTTCTTTAAATTCTAATTCAAAAGGCAGGGCATATATTTTTTGGGTGGAAACCATTAAGGATTTGGTTAATAATTCGCTGCGCTCACCCAAAATAAGTTGTAAAGCAAAAGCCGGCAAATTGGGCAACCTAATTTTTCTTTGTAAGGAGGTGGCCATTGCGACCATTAGTTCCCTTTGCGTGCAACAACCCGCCACACCATGAACAACACTTTTTTGAGGTTGTTGGCTTAGAAAACATATGAGATTTGATACATCGTCTAAGTGAATCCAAGGGACGTATTGTTCTCCGCTTCCAGGCACTGCGCCTAGGCCTTTTTTAAGGAGGGGTGACAATGATTCATATGCGCCCCCTTTGTTTGATAAGACCATGCCTAAGCGGATCATGTGAAAACTTGGAAGAAATTCAAAGTCGCGGTGCGCCGATTCCCATTTTTGGATAAGTTGCGAAAGAAAATCGGTGCCGAAGGCATCTGACTCGTCTCGTGTGATGGTGTTAGAATATCCATAGGCATTCACACCTGAAATCCCAATGTAAGAAGTGAGTTTTGGACAATGTTCCTTGCACAAATCAAAGAGGTAATGTGTGGTTTCCACCCGCGATTGGGTTAGCGCTATTTTCCTTGATTCGGTCCACCGTTTGGTTGCAATGCTCTCTCCCATCAAATTCACAACGTGGGTTACCTCTGAAAGCCTGTCATCACCCTTAAACGGAGCGGAGGGGTTCCATAAAATGTGGTTGGGTTTTGTGGGGAATCGGCTCAAAACCAAGGACTTAAATCCATGAGCCAAGAACGCTTGTTCTGTTGCTTTTCCTATAAAACCAGTACCCCCTGCGATTAAAACCACCATTGCTCATTTCTGTTTTCGCGATGAAATTAGGTAAATTATGCAATCATAATTCACTCGTGTAAAAAATTAATATCTTGTTTAAAAACCACTTGATTTGTGGGGATTTCTATTTTTGTACCTTACCATGTATAGATTAACATCACTTCTTTTCCTGTTTGTCTGTAGTCATTGCTTTTCCCAAAACTGCAGTTCTTTCGTATTACGAACAAAAACAGATGTAATCCAGGAGATGATTTGTCCGGAGTTAATGGTTGAAGACCTAAAAGCGTTATATGCTGAACTCAAATCAACCCATCCAGACTTGTATAGAAACGTGGATGTAAAACAACTCGACTCTGCCTATTTTGTGGCCATTTCAAAAGCAACCCAGCCCAAGCGTTTAATAGAATTTACCTTAATTATTAATGATTTTCTATCCGAAATCAAAGACTCTCACACCTTTTTAAACTTTAAAGAACTGTTTTACTTTCAACGGTCAAAAAGACATTATCTGCCATTTGATTTATATACCGTTGACGGAAAAAAGACAATTACCAGAAGCGGGCTAAACAAACTTCCGATTGGGGCAGAATTACTCAGCATCAACGGTAAATCTCTGCTTTTTTATGACTCGTTGGTTTACAGATTGACCCCGCAAGAATCATTTGTGGTGGAGGCGAGGAAGGAAATGGCTGATTTAATGTTGGCAAACCTTGTCAATTTATACCATCCCGCAAAACGAAATGAATATTGTTGGACGCTGGATTCCGATACGCTGCGAAAAACGATAGAAGGCGAAAAGTTTTCACGTTTCACAGATGATACAGGAACCGGACACCATAGTCCTGAAATTAACTTTGAGCGTATAGGCCAGCAAGCATTGTTAACCATTTCGACCTTTTCCGCACGCTCTGTAAACCAATTTAAACATAAATTGGACGATGTTTTTGAAGCCTTAAAATCAAACCCAGCCCAAAACCTAATCATTGATTTACGCAACAACACAGGAGGGTACATTCTTTTGCAAGAATACCTAATGAGTTTTTTGAATGTTTCAAACGAGCGTTATGCGGCGAACTATGTGTATAAAAGAAGTAAAAACGACCGTTTTGAACAACTCGGGAAATGGCAGTTGTGGCGATTTAAAAAAACGGCCGAAAAATTCTATCCAAACGGCGCAATCGCACAAGAATTCGATTTTTATAGAAGCCCCGAAGGAACGGTAGATACCGTGTTAAATGACGTCAAACTGCACAACCGCAACAATCTTTTGTACGAAGGTCCTTGTACGGTTTTAATTAATGGTATGTCAATGTCTGCTGCGGTTAATTTTACGGCGTGGTTTCAACAGTCGAGTAGAGGTACGGTATTGGGCACCACGGCCATGGGCACAAATGCTGGGACTTTTGCAAATCCCATCACGGTTTTTTTAAAAAACACCTCACTCCCGGTGATGATTTCGACCATGAAAATCAATCCCGTTTGGAACGAAACAGAACCAGAAAAAGCCGTTAAGCCAAAGGCAAACCACGTCATTTTATTAAAAGACATTAAAGCATCTAAAGACGCATTGTTGGACCAATTATTAGCCCACTAACCATGAAAGAAACCCCGAAAAAGCAAGAAACAAGCATCTTTACCAAAATGTCGATGTTGGCAAATGAATACAAGGCCATCAACCTTGCCCAAGGATTTCCTAATTTTCCTATAGACCCTAAGTTAATTGAAAACATAAGGGCCTCGGTGGAAAAAAACACCCATCAATATGCCCCTTATCAAGGATTACCATCTTTACGTGAATCCATTTCTTCATTGCTGCTTCGACATTCGAAGGTTGATGTTTCGCCTGAGAATGTTTTGGTTACAGCGGGAGCCACCCAAGCTATTTTTACCATCATTCAAGCGCACGTTAAAAGAAACGACGAGGTCATTTTGCTTGACCCGTGTTATGATTGTTATGAAACCCCGATTTTATTGGTCGGAGCACTGCCTGTTCATGTACCCTTACAAGAAGATTTTACACCCAATTGGGACTTGATTTTTGAAAAGACGACCTCGAAAACAAAAATGATCGTTATCAACAGCCCACACAACCCCAGCGGAAAAGTTTGGGATGTAGATTCCTTTGAAAGACTTATCGAATTGACCCAAAAACACCCAGAATTATTGGTGCTTTCGGATGAGGTCTATGAATATTTATCCTACGAAAAACCCCATTTGAGCGTGCGTTGTTTTCCCGCCCTCCAAGACCGAGCGTTTGTGGTTTCCTCCTTCGGAAAATCCCTTCAGGCTACGGGATGGAAAATCGGATACGTCACCGCTTCAACGGATCTATTGAAAGCGGTGTTGAACATTCATCAATACCTGGTTTTTTCTGTAAACTCCTTTCTTCAAGATGCCATCGCAAATTTTCTTCCACAATACAATCCAACAGAAACCCAAAGGCTTTACCAAACAAAAAGAGATTTGTTTGCAATGGAGCTTTCAAACTCTAGGTTTTCCCTGTTGCCTTGTGAAGGAACCTATTTTCAGACCGTAAGCTACGCAGGAATTAGTTCAAGATCTGATGTGGATTTTTGTGATTGGATGGTTCAGGAACATGGAATTGCGGCAATTCCCCTTTCAGTGTTTTATCAAAACAAGACAGACCGAAACCACATTCGGTTGTGCTTTGCAAAAGACGACCACACCCTTGTAAATGCTTTAGAAAAACTATGCAAAATTTAACCGTCGCCCTTTTACAATGTGATTTGCATTGGGAAAACCCAACGAAGAATTTCACAACAATAACGCAATGTTTGGCATCCAACACTGCGTCGTTTGATCTTTTGGTATTGCCCGAAATGTTCAGCACAGGTTTTACCATGAATTCGGAGGATTTTGCCGAACCGTGGAATCAATCAAAATCCGTTGCTTTTTTACAATCACTATCCTTGAAACACAACGCGGCGATTTATGCATCGGTTCCGATATCTGAAGAGGGAAATCATTATAATCGAGGGGTTTTTGTTGAAAACGGAAAGGTAAAAGCGTATTATGACAAACGAAAATTATTTGCTTTCGCGGGGGAAGAGTTGGCTTATAGCGCAGGCAGTAAAAAGTGCATCGTCAACTGTAAAGGATGGAAGATAAACCTGCAAATTTGTTTTGATTTAAGGTTTCCAGAAATTTCCAGAAATACTTTTGACTTCGAAAATGGATACGAACAGGACCTTACCGTTTATGTTGCCAATTGGCCTTCCTCACGCATCTCACACTGGAATGCTCTATTGAAAGGGAGGGCAATAGAAAACCAAGAATTTGCAATTGGGGTCAATCGCATTGGAACGGACGGGAAAGGCTACGGTTATTCAGGTTCGACTCAAGCGATTCATCCTGGAGGGGAAGTGTTAATGAAAGCCAATGACCATCAAATGGCGTTGTGTGTTTTAGCGCTTGACTACAAAGACCTTTATGCATATCGATCAAAGTTTCCTTTTTTGAAAAGCTAAAGTTTGTGTATTGTTCCATTTTAAGTATATTTACTACCCACAAAAAAAATATTTCATGAAAAAAATTTTATTCAGTCTTTTTATGTTGGCAAACCTTATGGTTTTTGGCCAAAGAAACCCTGTGATTCAAAACAGTAACATGTTAATGCCTTCTATTCAAGAGGCGCATCAAAGCACAATGGAGCAAACCAAAACATTGGGCGTTACCCTTTGGTCGGATAACTTTACAAATGCAGCGAACTGGACCATTGACAACGATGGACAAGCAGGAATCGATTTTGGTTGGAACATTAACAATGTTTCTGACGGATGGTGGGCTGCAAATGGCATTCTTTCAACAGGCGGTGGAAATTATGCGGAAGTTGTGAACGGAGACCCAACGGTTACACCAGGAACACAAGCATTAGGTGTAACGTATACCATGACCACTGCAAGCCCGATTAACATTACTGCGCTGGGAGGAAGTAACCAAGTTACCCTTCAGTTTGAGCAATACGGAGCAAGATTCAACGACCTTCAAGAAATCCTAATCAGTACAGACGGTGTAACTTTTCAAACCGTTGGAAACAACCTTGACAAAACCGTTTTGTCCCAATCAGGAGGATCGGCATACAACAATCCAGAATTAAAAAGCATAAACCTTGCAACCATTTTAGCCGCAAATCCAGGAAACGTTTGGATTCGTTTCAGCTGGACGACAAACTATCCTGCCCAAGCAGCAAATGCAAATGTTTGGATTACCTATGGTTGGTATATTGACAATGTTAAAATTGTTACAAATCCTACAAACGACTTAAGTGTTACGTCAAAATATTGGGGAACAGCAGGTCTGCCTTACTACCAAATTCCAATTACCCAAACCGCACCTGTTGATTTTCAAATCAAGGCGTTTAATGGCGGAATCAATCCACAAACCAATGTGCAATATAACGTCAATGTAAATGCTGGTGCGTTTACGAGTTCAAGTGCAAGCACAAGCATTCCTTCATTGGACACAATGACTTTGACTACCGTTAATTCATTTACCCCAGCTGCATTGGGAGCGTATACGGTTGTTCATACTTTAACGGCCGATTCAACGGATGACGTCCCTTCGAACAACGCCTTTACCAATACCGTCTTCAATGTAACCAATTATGTGTATGCAAGAGACAATACAACCCCAGCCGGATCAACATCAAACGGGACAGATGGTTTTGAAACCGGAAACTTGTACGACATCTGGAATGCACAAACGTTAAAAGCAATCGACGTAAGATTGTTAGGGGGTGCCAGTGGTACAACCGTAGGAACTGAAGTTTTTGTTAAATTGTATTCTGTCGATACAACAACAGGTGATTTTGTTTTCGAATCTGAATCAGACCCAATCATCGTGGTAGCGGGAGATTTGAATGTTAACAGAACCGTTGCATTGAACGTACCTGTGAACCTAGTGCCAAACACGACTTACCTGGCGGTTTGTGGAGCGTATTCTCAAGGGTTAAAAGTGGTAAATGCAGGCGCATCTGAGGTGCAAACATCTTTCTTCTTCGATATGTTTGACAACACATGGTACTACCAAACAGCAACACCTTACGTTCGTCTTAATTTTGACCCAACCATTGGACTTAATGAAAACAGCAATGAAATTCAAAGCCTTGTGTATCCTAATCCAGCGAACGAAGTTCTTTACATTAAAATGGAAACAAACACGGTTTCAAATGGTACCATTACCTTGTTAGACTTGGAAGGGAAAGAGGTTAAAACCACAACCATCCAATCAGGAAATGGAATCCAACAATTTACTTTAGACATCGCGTCATTAAGTGCAGGAATGTATACCGTAAGAATACAAACCAATGAAGGAATTTCAACACGTAAATTCGTTAAAAAGTAATCATTCTTCTTAATCGTTAAGGCCGGGCAACCGGCCTTTTTTTATGGACTGGATTCACTGGGGTTATTTGGGATTGTTTGTGGCAAGTTTTCTTGCCGCTACCGTTTTGCCAATTACTTCGGAAGCGCTGCTTTTGAGTATGGTTGCCTATCATTACGACCCCTACTACTGCCTTCTTATTGCCACGATAGGAAACAGCGCAGGAAGTTATTTGAATTATTTTATTGGAATGGCAGGAAAACCTGAATGGTTGTCTAAAATTCGCGTGAAACCTCATCAAATTCTGAAATGGGAGGGTCGGGTGAAAAAACACGGTGTCTATTTAGCCTTCTTTGCTTGGCTGCCCTTCATTGGGGATGTACTCTCTGTTGCATTGGGTTTCTTTCGGGTGAATTGGAAAGCCTCTTTTCTGTATATTTTTATAGGTAAATTTGTTCGCTATTTGGTCATTTTAGCCTTCTATTATTATGTTAAATAAAATCAAAAACCACTGGTTTTTGGGATTGATTTTCTTGCTGGGATGCTGGTTTACCCTCTTTCAGTTTTCTAACCATGAGCCTTATCCAACGGGGGATGGCATCGAATACATTTTAACCACAGAAGCATGGTTAAACCACGGGTCTCCCGATATTCGCGTCTCGGATTACAACTCCTTCAAGAAAGATTTTTGTAACCATCAATCTTGGGCTTCAAATTACAAAAGCACTGCGTTTGATGCAATTGAAGCATTCCTTAATCAAAAAAACCAAAAAGAGTTTGGGGGTTTTTACAGAAATGCTAAAGGAGATGTTTACGGCTATCATTTTCCGTTTTATTCCTTGCTAAACGTCCCCGCGCGAAAACTTTGTGCGCTGAGAGACGTCCATCCAATGCTCGGATTTACTTACACAAATATTTTCCTTCTGGGGCTGTTTTTATTTGTCGGTTTGTTCCTTTGGAATTCAAGCCTAATGGGAAAACTCTTCGGTGTGGCTTGCGTTTTTTTTAGTGGGTTGTTTTACTATACAAACTGGACGCACCCAGAATCCTTTACGGCCATTTTCATTGCAATCGCTTTGATTTTTTGGTGGAATAAACAAATGTATTTAGGCCTTCTCTTTTTGGCCCTTGCTTCCTTGCAGAATCAGCCCTTGGTTTTTTTATTGGGCTGGATGGCACTCTGCATCTGTATTGATCATCGCTTCCATTGGAAAACCATTCTTAAGGTAGCCGGGGTATGTTCGCTTTTTTTATTTCCCTCATTCTACTTTTTATACCTATTCAATACCACAAGCTTAATAAAGGACGCGGGGTATTTAGACCCTCAAAACATCAACTTCCAAAGGGTTTTCGGGTTCTTTTTTGACTTCAACCAAGGTATGGTTATTGGTTTGGGGTTATTAATGCTCTTTTATGTGCCGCTGTTGGCCGTTCGGTATTACAAAGCAATTAAATTCAAATCTTTCAGCCATTGGGATCTTTTACCTTTGGTTATTCTGGCCATGACCCTGATGGTTTCCGCAATGAGCAATTGGAACCATGGCATGGCCATTGTCAATCGTTATTCGGTCTGGATTGCCATGCCTCTAATCTTTCATTCGATGAAAATGCTTTTTGAAACCACATCGAAACCTATGTTCATAGGGTTTTGGGCTCCGGTTGTTTTGTCTCAACTTTTGTTGATAAACATACACCAACCCTATAATCGTTTTGATTGGTCTAATTTAAGCCACATGCCGATTGCAATTTGGTTTTTAGATAACCATGCTGGGTATTACAATCCCGACCCTCAAATTTTCATTGGAAGAACCGCTCGACTCTTTAATTTCACCCAACAATCGTCCCCCGTTTTTTACATCTCAACTAAAAACAAGAAGGTTACCAAAGTTGCCGTTCATCAAAACAACCTAGACACCTTGCGATTTTTTGGTTATCCAGAGACATCATTGCATAAAGCAAAGGTCGTTTACTCGGGAACAGAAAAGTGGTATTACATTGATGATTTTGAACAAAAAGCTGCGCTTAGTGGAAAAAAAGTGCTCTCTTTGGTGCGAAAACAGAAGATCGAAGTATTCAAAAAAGAAATTTTAGAAAACCCTCAATGGATGATCATCGTGAAGGAAAAAGCCAAAAAGGCAGCGATTAAATGGGAGGACCAGGTCTTGCTAGAAGCAGAATATTGCTACTATCAGTCGATAAAATAAGCTCATATCTGTGTGATTGTATCCCCTTCGATAAAATAGCCAAGGCTTGCCGACTTTAACAGGGGTAGGTCATCTAAGTTATCAGAGTAGGCAGCACGCAGCGCGTATGACTCAAAATGTGAAGTGAGTCGCTTGATTTTTATTTCGCCCCTACAATTTTCATGAATTTGATAGCGTAATTTGCTAGGAATGAGTTCCGTTCCAAGCAGCACATCGGCACCTAGCAGTGAGACGACGGGTTCTAAAAAAAGGGATGGAGAGGCACTCACGATGGCAAGTATAACCCCCTCTTGCTTCCAACGAGAAAATTCATCCACTACGTTCGAATTGAACTTTCTTTTACCTGCCCAAAACAAATGTGCAATGCGCAGGACCTCTGATTGAGAATCAGAATGAAGGAAACCAATAAAAAGGGATTTGAAACGGGTGGTGGAAATCACCCCCATTTTCCAAACAAGAAATCCAAAACACTGTAAAAAAACAAACCAAATGCGAAGGGGTTTTTTACGGTAATAAAAAAGACAGAAATCAAAGAGAGAGTCGCCAGCGTAGAGGGTGCCATCAAAGTCAAATACGACCACATTCTTGGCTTCAACAGACATAAATCGCGACAAATAAATAAACAAGCCAGCCCGCAATCGTTCCTTGAATAAACCGGTCCTTGTACAAAATGGTTGTCGGATCGCCTTCTCCGTCATAAGCTTTTAACTCGCTAATTTGTATAAAGCGCAGGACTCCTAGAAACACAAAAAGGGTACTGTAAATCAAACGATTGGTGTGGAGGGTGTCAATCACCTTTGGGTCTATGGAATAAAGTAAATATGCCGTAATCGTAACAGTAGCAGAGATATAAACCAACATGTTTAAAAACGGAATTG
Source organism: Flavobacteriia bacterium (assembly GCA_009924735.1). Taxonomy (GTDB): domain Bacteria; phylum Bacteroidota; class Bacteroidia; order Flavobacteriales_D; family Crocinitomicaceae; genus UBA952. Next base: position 29,007 of record RFQZ01000010.1, read on the forward strand.
AGTAGCTTGCAAGAACCTTTCGATGCTCAACCGCCTTTTTTTCAAGCATTTGTAATTCAGACTTCCGCTTCACCGAAACCATCAGAAACGACAAGAAAAAGGTCACCACTAAAATCCAATTGGAAGGCGTGACGCCAATAACAAAACAACCGGCAAGTACCCGCAGTACAAAATTGATAGCAACCACCATTAACTCGATTAATGAAACTTGTTTTAACCCAAAAGAATAAGCCAGGTTCAGTAAAAAATAACCAGAAAAAATCCCCATAAACCCAAGGGGTAAACCACTGACATACGAGAGAATAAATGCACTGGCCAAACACAAGACACCAATGAAAACCGCCAGCTTTTTTGATATTTTCCCACTGGCTATGGGACGGTGTTTTTTTCGTGGATGCAATGCATCTGAAGCCGCGTCCATGCAATCATTTAAAATGTAAACAGAAGAACTGGTAAGGCAAAAAACAACCACACCTAACAAAGCTTGTATTACAGAATTTAGGTCCGTTAGTTTGAAGGAGAAAAACAAAGGCAACAGGATGAAACCATTTTTAACCCAACTTTTGACCCTTAATAATTGTGTAAAGGTTTTCATTCTTTTTTGGGGATTACGTATTGCCAATTTGTGCAGTCGTCCCCTGCAAATTTAACCAAGCTATCTTTCGCATCCAATTGATAAACAGGCGAGATGTGAAATGATTTCAATTTTACTTCGAAAGATTGCATCCAACCCCGACGGATTTTTACCTTTTGATGAGAAAGGGATCGTAAGTCTTTTGTCAACCACTCGTTTTTCTCTCGAACCCACTGCAGGTTTTTGTATACAACGACGGTTTCGTTAAATATAAAACAGAGGGTAAACAGCACTGTAAAACCCTGAAGAATGCGGTTTTTGCGCGTGAACATTTCCAAACAGACCAAACCAAAAACCAACATGAGTTGAGGGGCATAGCGAAAATTCCAAAACTCAGGCTGTATAACCATGGTTGCTATGACAAGAAAAAAAGCGCCAATGGACCAAGGTTTTTTATTTTTCCAGAAAAAGAGCAGTAAAAACCCAAAGAAAAACAACCACAACTCAGCTCCATACGGACCAAGGGGGCTCATTGCAACGGGTTGATGGTTTCTGTAATAATCCCAGTTTTCTTTGCTGTGGTATAGGTTAAAAAGGGGTTTGGCAATGGCGTTGTGGGTATGGTCAGTGTACATCGGAATGGCTTGATGCGCAGCATAGAACTTTTCAAAACGGTTCATTTTGAAGAAATTACCAGCATATTGTACCTCAGAAATGGATTTCCCCTCGTTGTTTTTCCCCATCAAAGGAAAGAAGGGATGTCCTTTTTCTACAACATTTCGCACATATGTAGGGTATCCGAGCATCCCCACGCCAACGAATAAAACAATCACCCACCCAACCACGTAGGGCTTGATAAAGGTTCGTTTGCGCAAGAGGAGGTATAAAAAAACACCAAAGATGAACAGCCCGGCATAAACCAATGCAGTGAATTTTAGGTTAATTAAAAAGATAAAACACGCACCCAAAACAATCCAAGAATGTTTTTGACGAGGGTCCATAACCAGCTGAATCAAAAGGAGAAAAAACAAAAACAGAAAACTCCCAACGAGTCCATCTACATAGAAACTAAACCATTGACCTGAAATAACAGGCGATAAGGCAAGCATCATGACCACCAATACACACTGAAACCAAGCAATATTGTACCACCGACGCAGTAAAGGGATTGCCATGAACACCCATGCAAAAAAAGCAATGAAGTGAATCGCTTTTCCTGTTTCAAGGTTGTGGGTAAGCTTGTAGACAATCGCAGAAACCATCCAAGATGCTTTGGGATAATGGTTTACATAATTGGCATTTAACCCCGAAACCTCTGCGTTTTTCAGCAAAGGATCATAAAAAGGATTCCAGCCACGGTCTAAAAACAAGATGGCGTCTTGGTGATACCATTGTCCGTCAAAAGAACAATCAAAATACAACGAGGACAATTGCAAACAAAGAAAAACAAGAGCAATCGAAAATCCGACAACGAAGAGTATCCAACGATAGTTTCTATCGGCTTTTTTATCCAGAAAAAACAAGATAAAGGTTGCAGACAGAATGGCTAAGTAGAAATACACTTGATGGATTGGAAATCCCATTAAAAAGCCTACATTTCCTAGGGCAAACATTGAAAAAAGAAAAAGCAACAAAAAGGAACCAATTCCGTAAAGCGTTTTGGAAAAAGGGATGGTTGCTGACATTGGAAACCGAAGTTAAGGGCTTTTTAAAGAACATTTATGTTAAAAGTGTTTCATATCATCCCATTTGCGAATATTTTTACATTCAAATCGTTACGAAATTGTTGAAAAAACTACTCTTATTTCTCGCCATTGTTAGCGTGTCAATCTCCATGACTGCGCAAATTCAAACGGGTTCGTGGCGGCTACATGTAGCCACAATGCGGGCAATTGATGTGGCAAAAAATGACGAATTCATTTTTACAGCCTATGAAAATGGGTTAATGAAATACCATATCGATTCGAAAGAAAAAAAGTTATTGACTGTTATCAATGGGATTTCAGACATCTTCATTTCAAAAATCTTTTACGACACACTGACTGAAGCCTTGTTTATTGGGTATAAAAATGGCAACATTGACAAATTGATAAATGACAAAGTCATCAACATTCCAGCAATTAAGATGGCCGCCATTTCAGGCTCAAAATGCATTAATAGATTTTACAGAACCGCTAAAGGCCTATATATAGCTACAGATTTTGGGTTGGTTTTGTTAAATCCTGAAAAGGAAGAAATCATAGATACGTATTACCCAACCAACGCATTGGAAGGGGTGGTTGATTTAGAAGTAAAAGATGGAATCATCTATGCATTAACACCCACAATGATGCTTTTCGCACCTGAGAACTCCGCGCTGTTGCCCGCACCTGAAACCTGGTTGCAAGACCATAGGGTTCCTCCTTTTGCTTTTGGGAAATATGCCGCCATAGAACAAGCCAGCGACACTTTGTTTGTTTTGGCAAAATCTACTGCATTTGGTACTGATTCTGTATATAAGCTCCTCCCTACTGAGCCGGTGTTTTTTTCCAATTATCCAAGCGATTTGGAAATTAGTAACTTAACCAATCACAATGGATACATCGACGTCCTGGCCGACGGAGCCCTTTTAACCTATAATGTTTCAGGCCAAGTGGTTGAAAGCGCCCTTTCCTTCTATTTGGGTTTTTATTTTCGGCCCAATCAAATGGTCATCGCAAACCAATCAAAATGGGTAGCGGATGATCTAGGGGGACTGTTCCGGGTGATTGAAAATTTTTCATATCAAAAAATAAATTACCCAGGACCACCAAGCAATGACAGCTATGCGTTGGATTGGCAAAAAGGGAAATTGGCTGTTGCAAGTGGAAGACTTGAATTTAAAAGCCCTGGTTTTTTGAAAAACGGATACTACATCTTGGAAGATGAAAACTGGATTTATGGAAACAACATGACCATTCCCCAATGGCAAGGCATTGATATACACGATTTTATTGACGTATCTATTAATCCTAAGAACCCTGACGAATTCGCGGTTTCTACCTATTCGGCCTATCCCGTTTCTGTTTTGAATGCCAAGGAAAACACCTGTACAGTGTACGATAATTCAAACTCATTTCTACAACCCTCATTGGCAGGGAATGGCTGGTACTTAGCCTCAGATGTTTGTTATGATGGAAAAGGAAACTTATGGGTGCTTAATGGTTGGACCGACCGCCCCCTGGTAGTTAAAACGTCAGAAAATGTTTGGTGGGCTTATGATTGTGGGACATCGGCCAGGAACAAATACACAACAAAAATGACATTGGACCAAAACAACAATGTTTGGTTTGCAACAGAAACAAGTGGCCTTTTTGGCTATAACTATGGAGGAACCTTTGACAACCTTGGAGATGATAAGATGGTTAATATTTCATCTGCTGAGCTTAATAGTATTGATATAAACTCTTCCAATATTACAGCCATTGCCGTTGATTTGGACAATAAAATTTGGATAGGCACCGATGCTGGGTTTGCCGTTTTATACAATCCGTCCGCAGCGTTTGATGCATTAGCAGGAGAATATAACCCACAACGAATAAAAGTTAATTTCGAAGGAAATGTTGAATACGTGTTAGGCAGCACCCATATTACAGACATTGAAGTGGATGGAGGCAACCGAAAATGGATAGCCACTGCGAGTGCGGGAATTGTTTTACTTTCTCCGGATGGTTCAGAAGTCATCCAACAGCTTACCACTGAAAACTCACCACTGCTTTCAAACAATGTGTATGACCTTAAGTTAAATCACGACACCGGAGAGCTTTTTATCATTACAGACAAAGGGCTTGTTTCTTATAGAACAGATGCCACGATGGAAGACCCTAATTATGCCACGACGAAGGTTTTTCCAAATCCCGTACGACCTAATTATGAAGGGGTTATTACCATACAAGGCATCCGTTATGATTCCGATGTAAAAGTAACCGATGCAGCAGGAAATTTGGTTTACAAAACAACCTCCAACGGCGGAACGGCCACATGGGATGGGAAAAACCTGAATGGCACGAAGGTGACTTCAGGCGTTTACCTTATTTGGACGGCAAACAACCTTGGGACGGCGAACAAAGTAGGAAAGGTTGTTGTTGTTAATTAAAAAGAAAATCTACTTTTCTGCATTCCTTTCTTATTTTTGTAAAAAAAAACTATGTATCCTTTAGAACTTGTACAACCAATGAAAAACGACCTAATTCAGGTTGGATTCAAAGAATTATTGAACGGAAAAGAGGTGGTTGATGCCATTTCTTCCTCGAAAGGAACCATGATTCTGGTGGTGAATTCTGTATGCGGTTGCGCTGCAGGAAACATGCGTCCCGGGGTTAAAAAATCATTGACCCATACCACCATTCCCAATGAGATGTATACCGTTTTTGCCGGCGTAGACGCTGAAGCCGTAAACCAAGCTCGACAATACTTTTTACCTTATCCTCCTTCCTCTCCTTGCATCGCCATCTTTCACGACGGTGCTTTGGTTCATTTTCTAGAAAGACACCACATTGAAGGGGCAACTGCAGATATGATTGCAGATAATTTAAGGGCGGCATACGACGAGTTTTGCAAATGAAAAAACTATTCTACTTAAGCACGTGCTCAACCTGTCTAAAAATTATTAAAGACATTGAGTTTCCTGTTGACATAGAAAAAATAGATATTAGAAACAATCCCATAGACGAGGCTTCTCTAGCCGTTTTGTTTGAACACACACAATCCTATGAAAGTTTGTTTTCAAAAAAGGCGCGGAAGTTTCAAGATCCAAACCTTAAAGAAAAGATTCAATCAGATGTCGATTACAAAGGATTGTTGACAACAGAATACACTTTTTTAAAGCGCCCGGTGGTAATCTATGAAGATTTTATAAGCGTGGGAAGTGAGAAGGCAACCGTAGAAAAGTTAGCCGCTAAGTTCAACGGATTGGTTTAGTAATAACCGTACGCTCGTTCAAATAAACATATACGAGGTAAGCGACAGCCATTCCATTTCCCATAAAAAATAGCAAGGGATTAAAATCTTTGATCGATACTGACATGCTTTGTCTTACCAAACTGAAAACCGAATAAATCGCAATGGCTCCGCCGATGTAAATGAAAAATTTTCGTGTATCATAAGGAATGGGATTCTTTTTTTGTCCCCAGTAATACGACAACACCATTTGGATGAAGTAGGCAAAGAAAGTTGCCCACGCACTTGCCATGTAACCGTACATAGGTATAAATGCCAAATTGATGAGGATGGTGATGGAGGCGCCCACCAATGAGATGTAGGCCCCATATTTTGTGTTGTTACTTATTTTGTACCAAACACTTTGGTTGTAATATATACCCAAGCAGACATTAGCAAACAAGAGAATGGGGACCACCTTCAACCCAACCCAATAGGCTTCCTTTCGGATAAAAAACTTAAACAAACCTAAATTCATCGAGACGAATAGAAAAGCAAGGCAAACCACTGCCACAAAAACATTCATAACCTTTACAAAGACAACATTTCTATCCTGGTTTTTCATTTGCGCAAAGAAAAACGGTTCTGCAGCATAGCGATATGCCTGCAGTAAAATCGTAACCAACATTGCCAATTTATAGCAGGCACTGTAAATACCGACTTGTGAAGTTGCCTTTTCTAAGGAATCAGCTACGTTTGGGTCGTAAAGAATTTGTTTTAAAAGGATGCGGTCTAAGGTTTCGTTTATGATTCCTGCAAATCCTGCAATGACAAGGGGAAAGGAATAGAACAGCATTTGTTTCATCAATAGAAAGTCAAATTGAAAGGAAATGGTTCGGATGATGTCAGATACCAAAATCAATTTTAACGAAGAAGAAAGAATGTTAGCAATAAGGATAAATAGGATACCCTCTTCAGGTCTAGAAGGATCAAAAAAGCCGAGTAGAAAAATCAGATTAAGCAAGATGTTTAATAAAATCGAACTCATTTGTATCCAAACGAATCTTTTCGATTGGTTTTCTGCCCTAAGTTTTGCCAACGGGAGAGAGGCAATTGCATCTATGCATACAATTCCACCAATCATCATTATAAACTCGCTGTGGTCCTCATACAACATCCAGCTGGCGATGGTTGAATTCCCTACGAAAAGCAAAAGATAGAAAAGAATGTTTATGAAGACAATGGGTAGAAGACTGTTCCTAAAGACATGTTCTTTGTCGTCGCTGTTTTGAATAAATCGAAAATACGCCGTCTCCATTCCAAAAGTCAGTAGTACGACAAAAAAGGCAACGTAGGCATAAAGATCTGAGAGCACGCCATAATCTGCCGTTTTAGCGAAAACATCCGTGTACAATGGAACCAGAAGGTAATTCAACATCCGCCCAAGAATACTTGGCATTCCGTACATTGCCGTTTGACCGAACAAACGTTTTAATGGAGAGGTCATTAATCCCTAAAGTTAGGCTTTTGTTTGCTTAAGAAGGCTTGTGTTCCTTTTGCGAAGTCCAATGTTCCAAAACACTTAGCAAATTCCTCAATTTCTACTTCAAAGCCATTTTGCATCGGATTATATCCTGAATTAACGCAACGAATTGCGGCAGATAGGGCCGAGGGACTGTTTTTAAGAATTTTTTGTGCCATTGTCTCGCAAACTGAGGTCAATTCTGTCAATGGAACGACATGGTTTACCAAGCCCCAAGCCAGCGCATCTTGCGCAGGAATCATCTCTGCAGTAAAAATCATTTCATTGGCCTTCCCTTTTCCAACCAACTGGGGCAATCTTTGTGTACCTCCATATCCCGGGATAACGCCAAGGGAGACCTCGGGAAGTCCCATTCTGGCATTTTCTGATGCAACGCGTATGTGACAAGACATGGCAAGCTCAAGACCCCCTCCTAAAGCAAAGCCATTTACGGCGGCAATGACTGGTTTTGAAAGATTCTCTATGTAATTAAATAATTTTTCTTGTCCCGAAGCGGCTAATTCCCCTCCTTGCGCAATGGTGAATTCAGAAAACTCTTTGATGTCTGCCCCTGCGACGAAAGACTTTTCTCCACTTCCTGTAAGGATGATTACGCCAATTTGTGCATTTTCATTTAACGATGAAAAAGCGTTGTGTAATTCTTGGATGGTCTCTTTGTTTAAGGCATTTAAAAAAGAGGGTCTGTTGATGGTTACCCAAGCAATTTGGTCCTTTTCCTCAACTAAAATATTCGTATACATGGCCATAAAATTTGAATGATAAAGGTAATCCAATTTCTTTTAACCCCGATCAACCCACCCATTTCTATTCAATAAACGACAACAAACGAAAGACATTCGAAAGTAAGTGGAATTTTACCGATTCAATGAAAGTGCCTGATAGAATTTTGCGGTGTGATTTGGTGACAACGAACCGATCATTTAACCTTAATAACTTAAAAAATGAATACGTTAAAAAACAAGATCAATTTAATTGGCAGATTGGGTGTGCAGCCTGAAATTATGAACTTTGATTCAGGCAGAAAGCTCGCCCGATTCACCCTAGCCACCACAGAAAGGTATAAAAACAAGCAAGGTGAATGGCAAGAGGAGGTAAGCTGGCATGTAATTAACACCTGGGGAAAAACAGCAGAACGCGTAGAGAAAATCCTACAAAAAGGACAAGAAATTCTATTGGAAGGAAAGCTTGTGTCTCAAAACTATAAAACATCAGAAGGGGTAAAAAGAAATGCCATCATCATTGAAGCGAGTGAATTTATTTTGTTAAATAAACCCTCCACGGAGGCAAAAAAATAATATTAAAGGAATGAATTACGTTACACTCATCGGAAAAATGGCAACAAATCCTGTTTTTACAACCACCTCCAAAGGCATGAATTTAGCACGTTTCAAATTGGTTACCATTGACAAAACAGTCAACCAAGAAGGTAAAGTCAAAAGTAAAATTGAAAAGCACGAATTGTTCGCTTGGGGAAAGTGGGAACAAGTTTTAAGAGCCTATGGGACGGAGGGGCTGCAGCTTGCCATCGAAGGAAAATTGGTTTATCGATTCTGTTCTAACCAAGGAAAACCCATAAAAATAGCTGAAGTAGAAGTAAATGATCTGATCATTATGTAAAACCAACGAGGGTTGTCCAAAATGTGCACCTCGAATTATCCGGACAACCCCACACTATAAATCAAAAACCATGAATAATTATGTAACCATCGTCGGGAGTATATCCCGAAATCCGAAAATAACGGAATTTGAAAACGGAAATAAGGTCGCCCGTTTCGCCATTACAACCCCTAAAGTTTATAGAAAAAACGACGGGAAGTATACTTCTAAACTAGATTGGCATCGTGTCTTTGCCTGGGGCAATATGGCCTCGTTTGTGCATGAAAATGCGGAACTGGGTAAAAAAGTCGCCATACATGGAAGAGTTGTTCAACGTACCTACCTAGACAAGGAAGGGAAGAAACAGAGCCTTACCGAATTAGAGCTTCGTCAAATTATTGGTTTGTAATACATTAGCCCGGGCAACCGGGCTTTTTTATGGCCCCTAGAAATAATATAGGTATGTTTGAGAAAATTTAAGATTTGAAACAAAGAAACGCTATAATTTTAGGAACAATCCTCTTGCTTATAGGTTTAGTCTTTAACCGTTGCGGTGAAGAAACAGACCAACGAAAGGCATTTGTGGACGCAAGGTCCTACAATGATTTCATCACAAAAGAAGTGGTTAAAATTGATTCTTTATACCTCCAAGCGATGATGTACCAAAATGAAAAAGTAAGCAGGGAAAAGACCAAAACCTTAGCAAAGCAAACTGCCATTTCGTTACGACGGCTCAACATTCAGCCCTTTAAAGGTGACAGTACTTTGTGCGTTGCTGCGAAAAAATTCATTTTACATTTTAACCGAATTACCGAAAAAACGATGCCCGAATTCTTTCATCTTTGCTATTCGATGTGCCAAAAGGATGCGTTTTCTAAAAGAGCGTCCCAAATAAACCTTTCAGCAACCTATTTAGACGATGAATATGGCAAACAGTGGAAGGAACTCAGTGCAACACAAAGAAACTTTTCTAAAAAGTTTAACCTCAAACTTAAATAGAAACTTTAATAATTTCTATAATCATTCCAAAGAAAGGTTCGAATCCCGATGAGGGGGGACAGAGTGAAGCTTGAACCCAATGAGTTTTTCGAGGCCCGCAGAAGAATTTCAGCAAATATTCCAAGGTTTTCAAATCGTTTGAATTGATACCCCAGTTGTAATTGGACATGTATAAAACGGGTGCTCACCCCCTGGAAAAAGTACACATTGTAATCTTGCGGTCGCGTTGTATACGGAAGTAAAATGTTGTTCCCATAATTAATGAAGGTGGAATCAACTCCTTTTTGCCCCACGATAACTGTGGCATTGTAAAAAACAGATTTATACGTTCCTTTTGACTCGAGCAATCCTTCCAGAAAATTAGACCCCATCGGATGGGCAAGCGCCATGGAACCGTGACTATAACTTAGTTGATCCCCAATATGGGAATACGTATATGGACGTACACCGTTCGTTTCTATACGGTAAAACATTTTCCATTTCCCCTTGTTTGTGGCGATTTTGTATCCAAGTTGAAAGCCATATTTATTTCCCCAATAGTGGCTATTGTTTTTTAACGCAGAAAGTAAAAACTCATCTAAAACGAATTGTGAATACATCAATCCCTTGCCGATTTTCACCGTACCACCTATTCCCATAATCACATTATCCCCAGAGCCAATGGCATATTCCTTAGGACGAATGAAGGCCAGGGGATTTAAATAGGAGACCTCAAACGGTCGGTTAGAAAGGGTGTCGTGGGAATTAAACACAACGGATTCAAAGAATTGAAAATGAATGCTTTTTGTGATTTTCCAATCTAAAAAATGCGAAAAATTGAATTTATATTGGAAAGAGGTCGTTTTTAACAGCAGCGCCATTGCCTGATACCTAAGGGGGCCAGCACTAAATTTTGTGGAAACAAAAGGACAGGAACGTCCATAATCCGAAAGAAAAAGGGAGCGAAGCCCTTCACCATAAAAATTTCGGTCCCAGCCCATCTGTACATTTAAATAGGTATTTGGTTGGTAGCTAAAGCGGACCATTGGGTCTATCGAAAAACGGGATTTTTTAACAAGCCAATCATTTTGATGGTATAAACTGTCAAAGGGTGAAAAACCGGCAAGAAACCCTGCCCGAAGGCATCTTTTTTTTGAAGACCTGTAGAAGTTGATTCCCCCTCGTCCTTTATACACAAAGGCGCTTGTGCCTCCCCCAACCACATCTACCAAAGGAACCAATCCCGATTTTGTTGTGATTTGTTGCAATGGACCTGTAACGGGATAGATAATGGCAGGGGTGCTCGCAAGGAGGGTGTCCCCGGGAAGGTCTTTGACCAAATAGCCAATGTGGGTTTGCGCATTAAAGCCATAGCTTGCGAAGAGAATTGCAATAAAAAACAAATTTTTAATATGCATTGTGGGATTCAAATAGTTTTGTTTTTAACCCAAAGTTCAAGATTGAATTCGTAACAGTGCCAGGGGCATTTCTCCAACCATAGGAAGTAAAAACTTGCAGATTGCTCATTTGATTGACCACAAAACCAAGCTCCACAACACTTTGAAAGACGGTTTCAAAATCGTTCACATACGAAGGTTGCAACAGAATTTGCTCCGGTGACCCAACAGAAAAGACATGGGTAAAACTTGAGAGCGTCCATCTATGATAATTCATCATCAGGATAAAAACACCCTCTTTTGTACCATTCCCCAAAAGACTTCCCATTGGGAGATTGGCATTGCTAAAAGCCAAGTCAAAGGAATTTCCATACAAGGATTCACCCGTGTAATTGAATTCTGAAGCAATGGTTAGGTTCAACAAGGGTTTGTGTAATGCGTGGCATTTCACGCCCAACTGCGCACCCTGTCCCTTGGCTTGAAATCCCCGCGAAACACATTGCCCATAAACAGAGAAGAAGGTATTGATGGAAGTTTGGAAAGTCATCCCAAACATAGGTTTTGAAGCATTTGCATTTTTGAACGCGTCCATGCCCGCAATGGGAATCCAAAAAAGGGAACTAACCGGTTGATTTCGAACCACGCTTCCCATGGACCAAATGTTTTGGTAGAAAAATCCAAAGGAGGATTTAGGTGTTTGAAAAGTCAATAATTGTAAGGAATACGCTTTTGAATAATAATTACTTTCCACACCGGAATAGTAGGGTTTACGTATCAGGTCGAACAAGGCCCCTCTGAGGGTTAACAACTGCCAATGTTTAGAAATCCGAAGTTGAAAGCCCAGATGTGGAAAGTTCCCAACATCTGACAAGGCGAGCCCCCTATACCCATCACCTAAAAACAGAGAGCCATTTCCACCGATAAATGACACCGATTCATTCGGGGAATAGGACATTTCACCGCGCGCATATGCAAAATCGAATGCTTGAGAGAGAAAGGGTTTGGTTCTAGCGGCACCGGGAATAAACCCATTTTGTTGGTTGAATCCATTGGCCGACGGATAGAATTCCCCATGACTTTTGATAAATTTTGTTTCATAGGTTGAAAACCTCGCTTGATTCTCACTGATTAAGGCATAGCAGTTAAATTTTTTTGTTTTTGCTAAGAATAGAATTCCTCGGGTGTTTTGAAACAACCTACCTGAATGATTGAAGTCCTTACCTCCTGAAAAATTCACAAGTGGACAAATACCTAAATGAACCCCTGTGTCTTGGTAATTTAAGAGGTAGCGCTGGTCAAATTTCCGCAACAGTTTGTTATTTCTTGTCAAACTTTGTGTGCTGTCTAATTGTAAAAACCCATTCTTCAACGGTTGTGAAGTTGATGCGCTGGTCATTCTTGTCTCAAAAGAAGTTGCATGATACAAGGTTTGCGCAGCGCTGTTAAACGCATAGAGCAGACAGAGCACCCATAAATACTTGGGGTTTGTCATAGCGTTGGGAAAGAATGAATTTTTGCGACAAAAGCGGGGTTAACGAGTTCTTCTTTATTGTAGGACAAAGGAGACCCATTGTCAAAGTTGATAACTTCACCCCCAACAGCTTCGAGTAAAGCTTGACCTGCGGCAATGTCCCATTCCATGGTCGGTGAAAACCTTGGGTAAATTTGTGCATCTCCTAATACCAGGTCAATGAATTTTAGCGATGATCCCCGTTGGATAAATTGAAGATTGGAATCAGCCCCTTTGAGGGTTTGAATCATGGTTGAAACGGCCTCTGAATGGTGACTTTTCGAACCAATCATTCTAAGGGGGTAGTCAAACGGTTTTGGCACAATCAAAGGCCATGTTTTCGCGGAGTCAAAATCTGAAAAAGAAATGTAAAAAACACCAAGGCCCTTGCCTCCAAACATTACACGTTGGGAAACGGGCGCTGCAATAATGCCAAAAATCGGTTTGTCTTTTTCAATAAGGGCAATGTTTACGGCGAATTCACCATTTTTCTGTACAAACTCTTTGGTGCCGTCCAGCGGATCAACGCACCACCAATGCGCCCAGTTTTTACGAACGGAAAACGATGCGTTTTCACTTTCCTCGTCAACAATGGGGTGCGGTGTTTTATTGAGATAGGAACGAATGGTTTGCGAGGAACGTAAGTCTGCTTCCGTTAGGGGAGAAGAATCTGATTTGGTAAAAGTTTCGAACGGTGTATTATAAATTTCCATGATGGCATTTGCGGCATGAATACTGGCTTGAATGGCCAAATGATATTCAGACGGAAGCCTCATGCAAGTACCATTTCTGGAACGATGTCTGGAACAATCAAAGTTCCTTCGGTTTTTTGTATGATTTCCTCCACAGAAACACCTGGAGCCCTTTCTACTAAGTGAAAGGCGCCATTTTTTATTTCCAGTACGGCGAGTTCTGTGACAATTTTTTTCACGCAACCCACACCTGTCAAGGGTAAGGTGCAAGTTTTCAGTAATTTAGACTCACCAATCTTGTTGCTATGCATCATGGCTACAATGATGTTTTCTGCGGATGCCACCAAATCCATTGCTCCCCCCATTCCTTTCACCATTCTCCCTGGAATTTTCCAATTTGCGATGTCCCCATTTTGAGAAACCTCCATGGCTCCTAAAACGGTCAGCTGAACATGTTGACCGCGGATCATGGCAAAGGAAGTTGCAGAATCGAAAAAGGAGGCGCCTGCCTTTGCCGTAATGGTTTGTTTTCCGGCATTTATTAGATCTGCATCTTCTTCCCCTTCAAAAGGAAAAGGCCCCATTCCCAACACACCATTTTCAGATTGGAACTCTACACTCATCCCTGCCGGGACATAGTTGGCAACCAAGGTGGGAATTCCTATTCCTAAATTCACATACCATCCATCCTGAAGTTCTTGGGCAATTCTTTTTGCAATCCCTATTTTATCTAAACCCATATCAATTGCGTTTTCTAACGGTTCTTTGCTCAATTCTTTTTTCAAACACCTCTCCTTGAAAGATGCGTTGTACAAAAATCCCCGGCGTATGAATGTGATTGGGATCTAAGGTACCCAAAGGGACAATTTCTTCAACTTCGGCGATGGTGATTTTTCCTGCCATGGCCATCATTGGGTTAAAATTCATGGCTGTTCCTTTAAAAACAAGGTTTCCAGCAGCATCTCCTTTCCATGCTTTTACAATGGCGAAGTCTGCATACAAAGCGGTTTCTAGCAGATGCGGTTTACCATTAAAAACACGTATTTCTTTCCCTTCAGCTACTTCTGTCCCATAACCCGCGGGCGTAAAAAACGCCGGGATTCCTGCGCCAGCTGCTCGACAACGTTCAGCCAATGATCCCTGCGGAATTAAATCAACCTCCAATTCTCCCGAGAGCATTTGACGCTCAAATGTATCGTTCTCTCCAACATATGAGCTGATCATTTTTTTTATCTGTCTACCTTGAAGCAATAGTCCCAAGCCATAATCATCTACCCCGGCATTGTTGGAAATACAGGTTAGGTTATTCACCCCCATTTTTACCAATTGTTTTATCGCATTTTCAGGGATTCCACATAAACCGAAACCGCCAAGCATGATGGTCATTCCGCTTTCTATGCCTTCCAAGGCCTGGGCAACATTTTTTACAGTTTTATTCATAGCTAAAGACCTTCAAAGGGGACATCGGTTTCATCTGCTTCTTCGGGCAAAATGGCTTCGTTACAGTCATAGGTTTTTGCGTCATAATCTGCAGGTTCAGGGAAATCAAGTGTGGAAAGCGCTAAAAAATGGTCTTTGTAGGCTTGTTGCATGTAATAACCATAAATGGGAAGAGCCATTCTTGCACCTTGTCCCCAATTCATTGATTTGAAACGTACGGAACGGTCTTCGGCTCCTACCCAAACCCCGGTAACTAAGTCAGGGGTAATGCCAATGAACCAACCATCCGAATTGTTTTGTGTCGTACCCGTTTTTGCTGCTGTAGCAGGCATAGGGCCATATTTTCCGCTTCTAAGACTTCCGGCGGTACCTTGAGAGACGACCATTTTCATCATTTTCAAGATTTCATAGGAAACGGTTGAGTTCAGTGCTTGATCACTGTGTTGCATGGCTTCGTAGATAATCTTTCCATTTCTGTCCTCAATGCGTTCAATGGTTGTAGGACGAATGTAAATCCCATTGTTTGGAAAAATACATTGCGCAGCAACCAATTTAAACAGTGAGAGATCCATACTTCCTAAGCACATAGATGGAACGACATCATTTGGGTTTAAGGTGATTTCTGTTTTGTTAAGCAGTTTCTCAATTTGGTAGGGACCCCCCGTTTTGTTCACAGGATTAAAAGAGCCCATTTTCGCCATGACGGCTACGGTGGTTGGATTTGAAGACAGTGCCAATCCCATTTTTACATTGCTGGCAACATTTCCTTTTGGACAATATTGTCCAACAACTTTGTTATTGGGGTCTACAAGGTCCACGCAATATTCACCAGAAGAAAAGGACGTGCATGGATTTACAACTTTCATCGACAAAGCGGCGGCATACACAAAGGGTTTAATCGTGGAACCCACCTGTCTTTTTCCTTGACGTACATGGTCATAGGCAAAGTGTTTAAAATTCACGCCACCAACCCATGCCCTGACAAACCCGGTTTGAGGCTCGATGCTCACAAGTCCCGCGTGTAAGAAAGCTTTATAGTATCGAATGGAGTCATTGGGTGTCATCACCGTATCAATTTCTCCATGCCAAGAAAAAACACGCATTTGCGTTGGCGTATTAAAAGACTTAAGAATTTCATCCGAAGTATAACCGGCCTCCGTCATGGCTTTGTATCTTCCAGAACCGACCCGAGCCGATTGCATAATTTGGTTGACGGTTTCCTGCTTAATGTCATTGGAGAACGGATAGTTTTTTAAATTTCGGTTGTTGCTGTTAAATGCGGGCTGGAGTGATTCTTTAATGTGTTTTTCTACGGCCGATTCGGCATATTTTTGCAGACGCGTGTTTAAGGTGGTGTATATTTTTAGCCCGTCTCTGTAGATGTCGTAAGGTTGACCATCTTCACGCATGTATTTTAGGGTGCCGTCCTCATTTTTCTTCAAGAGGATGTTGGTTACTTCTTGTCGCAATGCTTCTCTAAAATAAGGAGCCATTCCTTCTTTGTGGTCAACCGATTGGTACTTAACTGCCACGGGTTTCAAAATCAGGCGGTCGTACTCTTCTCTGGTCAGTGTGAATTTAAGGGCATCGCTGTTTTTCTCGCTGTTTTTCAACCATTGAAACAACACCTGGTTTCTCCTTGAAACTGCGCGAAGGGAATCTTTCGCTCTTGCTTCTAAAATTTGTGTTTTGGTAACCGCGGCGACTTGAATCCCTTCTTGGTCAGCGATGACCCGTCTGTAATTTTTAATTTTGAAAGTGTAGGGGTTGTACAGCGCGGGGTTTTTACACATACCAATAAGCATGGCGGCTTCTTCCTTTTTTAGATCTTTTGGACGTTTATTAAAATATACTTTTGAAGCATTTTCAATTCCCACGGCATTGTAGAGAAAATCGAACTGGTTCAGGTACATCGTTATGATTTCTTCTTTGGTATAACGTGATTCTAAGCGGGTGGCAATTATGTTTTCCCGAGCTTTTTCATTTAAGCGGCGAAATTTTCCAATGATTCCTCCTCTGTTTGAAAGCAACGTTTCGCCGTTTGCTCGGGCAAGTTCTTCGCGTTGCCTTTGTTGTAGGGTAAAAAGAAGTTTAGCCAATTGTTGCGAAATGGTTGAAGCGCCGCCGGAACGTCCCAAAGAAGAAAAGGAACGTGCGATGGAGCGAAAATCAACGCCTGAATGATCCATGAATCTTTCGTCTTCCGTAGAAATCAAGGCATCAAAAACAAAGGGAGAAATGTTTTTAAAAGAAGCGCTGGTCCGATTCACTTGCCAATAACGCCCTATGGTGTCGCCCGTTTGACCAAGAATCAAAGATGCTTGAAGTTCGGGTGGATTGTCCAACATTGAAACGGGCGGTAAGTCGTCTTCCGACTGCAGGACCAAAAGGCCAGCTACAAAAAGAAAAGGCAACAATGAAAATCCCCAAAAGATGCGCGTGAATTTTTTCTTTTGGTCTTCGCTTAACTCCATGTTAGTGCTTTTATTCAAAATTAATCAATTATCTGAGAACATCTTTACGTTGGCTGTCCAGTTTTAACAGAATGAAGAGCATTATGGTAAAGGACAACAAGGAGGATCCTCCATAGCTCATAAAAGGGAGGGGAATTCCAATTACAGGGGCAAGCCCTATGTTCATTCCAATGTTAATCGCAAAATGATAAAACAAAATCATTCCCACACAATAGCAATACACCCTAAAGAAGACAGAGCGTTGACGTTCTGCAATAAAGAAGATGCGAAAAAGCAAGAACAAATAAAGTAAGACCAGCACCAAAGACCCGACAAACCCCCATTCTTCTGCGAATGGACAAAAGATAAAATCGGTTTCGCTTTCAGGGACATGATTCGTTTTCACACTGGATACGGAAGCTTTTTTGTATCCTTTTCCAAGAAATTGTCCCGACCCAACCGAAGCCATCGCTCTGTTTCGGTTGTAATCAGAACCGTTGGGGTCTTCTTTAAGACCCAGAACCAATTCGATGCGGTTTTTTTGGTGGGGTGCAGCAAGTTGGTTAAAGAAAATGGAAACGCTTGAAATCAAGAGTACAGCAAATAAGTAGCTGCCCAGTAAAATAATCAAGTTTTTTACCCTAAACCTTTTAAAACCCCAAAGGAAAACAGCGCCCAGAACCAAAAGCGCCAAACCCGTAACAGCGAAAATCATACCTGCCGTACCTGAAACGACAACGTTTTCTCCAAGCTTCAGGCTCGATTCGCTGGTATATAAGCTGAAGACGCAGAGGATGACCATAAAAAACAAAAGGGGAATGAAATGGGTACCCACCCACGTAGAAGTAAATTTGAATCGGGTTACGAGCCTTAACAGCCGAAAAACAATTGGGTCGAAAGAAATCCCTTCACGGTATAAAACGAAAAGAAAGGAGGTAAAAACGAGCAGCGTACCTGCATCGGGTTGAAGGGCCACAAGGAGAGAGGGAAGCAGAATGATTCCAACCGTTTCTGAAACCGTTCTCATGTTTTGAAGCTTTATGTTGGTTTGTGCGACCCATTTTGCCATAAGTAGCGCGGTGGAGATTTTCGCGAATTCAGCAGGTTGAATCCCCAGTCCCCCGAACCCTAACCAAGCCCGTGCGCCGTGCACAGGGGGCATGAACAGCACCAAGACAAGCATTAGAATCGTAAAGACAAAAAGGTATTCAGCATATTTTCTATAAATTTCTGAATTGATTAGCAGGATAAGAAAACCAACAAACAACGATACGCATAACCAAATAAACTGCTTACCATATTTTTCACTTGGGGCGAACAGCAAGGGATGGTTTGGATTAAAGGAGACCGAATAGACCGTTGCAATGCCAAAAATCATTAGAAGAATCATTGCAAAAAACAAAGGCAAATCGATGTTCGTAAACACATTTTCGTTCTGTCTCATCTATGGATTTGGTTTTGGTTTTGAGATCAAATGCGCAGCTTTCACATAGGCTTCTTTTTCTTTGTTTTGTACCAATTTATGAAGGTATTTGTCAATCATAAGTCCAGAAATCGGTGCCGCCCACTCACCGCCAGCACCGGCGTTTTCAACAAAAACAGCAAGGGCGATTTTAGGGTTTTCCATGGGTGCAAAAGCAATAAAAACAGAGTGATTTTTTTTGTTTTTCCCATTTTGTACGGTTCCGGTCTTTCCACAAACCATAACATTTGAAAGTCGCGCTTCTTTTCCTGTCCCCCCGGCTTCATTTACTACGCGACGCATGCCTTCAATCACAGGATCGAAGTGTCGGGATTCAATTTTGGAATACTGTTTTTGTCTATACAAAGGCAAGGGACCCTGTTTGCCTATGGATTTTACGAAATGCGGAAGGTAATACCAACCTCGGTTTGCAATAAGGGCTGCAATGTTGGCCATTTGAATGGGGGTAAGTTTAATTTCTCCTTGTCCAATTGAGATGGAACGAATGGTCGAAAAAGCCCACTGATGAGGACCTAAATAATGATCGTAATACTTTGAATCCGGGATTAAACCGCTTCTTTGCGCATACGAATCAATGTCAACTTCGGGTTTTCTTCCAAGCCCAAATCGCAACATGTAGTCGTGCCAGGTATTCAGTCCGATTACAGCGTCTTCATTTAGGTTTTTTCTTTTATTGGGCTGAATTACACGCCGAACTGCTGCATAGAAATAAGGGTTGCAAGAGTATTGAATTGCTTTGGTTACACTGGAAGGAGATGGGTGATTGTGGCATCCAACCACCGATTTATTGCAAGAAAAACCAGTATTTGGGGTAATCTTTTTTTCTTGTAAGCAGATGAGTGCTTGAAGCAATTTAAAAATTGATCCTGGTGGATATTCCGCTTGAAGAGGTCGCGCGAAAAGCGGTAGGTTAAGGTCTGTGGCAAGTTTGGGGTAGTTTGCGCGAATGTTTTTTCTTCCAGACAAAATGTTAGGGTCATAGCTTGGGGCGGAGATCATGGCGAGGATTTCTCCTGTTTTCGGTTCGATGGCAACAATGCATCCTTTTTTGTTTCGCATGAGTTCTTCTCCATATTCCTGCAGTCGGATGTCAAGGCCTAGTTTTAATTTAGGGGAGGGCTTTGCAATGGTGTCATACTTTTTATCTGCGTAGGGCTCAACTTCATTATTCGTAGCGCTGGTTACAATGTACCTAACGCCCTTTTTGCCCCTAAGCACACTTTCATAAGATCGTTCGAGGCCAGACCTTCCAATGTTCATACCCGGTTTGTAGAATCCATCCGCTTCAATTTCTTCCTGAATAACCTCATTCATGTAACCCAACACATTCGCACCATTTGGATAAGGATAAAAACGTGTGCTGGTAGGCTCTTCATAAAATCCAGGGAAATCACCAAGTTTGGCAGCAATTAAACTGATTTCGTCTAATGACAATTCCTTCACGAACGGATAAGGGCGATCTTTTCGATAATTTGAAGTGGTAATTCCGGTACTCCTATTTTTGTACTTTCCCTCTTTGTGAATGATTTCTTTGAAGCGAGCGCGGATTTTTTTTGGACTCCATCCAATAAGTTCTGCAAAGGCAACGGTATCTAGGTGGGTTATTTTGTCCTCTACCATCATGAGGTTATAAGAAATCTTATTGGTCACGATTTTCTTTCCGGTTCTATCCAGAATTACGCCGCGAGGAGGCAAGATTTCTCTTCTTCTTTCAGCAATCTGTCCAGCGCGAAGACTCCAGGAATCATCTAAAATTTGCATGTAAAAAAGCCTTCCAAGGTAGACCGAAAAGGTGGCAATTACCAATGCAAAAAGAATGTATTTTCTGTTTTCGTAGTTCATGATTAAACCCCTCTTTTAAGGAAGAAAAGTTGTATTATGGTTACAAACACTAAGGTGATAAGCAGCGAACTTAATATGTTTCTCAGGATTAACAGAATTTCCGATAGCCTAAAAAACTCAAGCGTAAAATACCACAAAAGATAAGCGCCGAGCAAAGTAACGAAGGCGGCGTAGAACCAAGAGGTTCCCATGTCTTTGATGGTCGGGGTTTTTAAAGAATCATACCCGTCTCGGGGCCGAAACAAATTGAACACTAAGGGACGCAAAAAAGCAAAAAAGACCAAGGAAGAGGCATTCAAGCCCATCGTATTGGAAAGAACATCTACAGAAATTCCAAGGCCAAAAGCAATGGCCATGAGCACGAGCACATTGGTTTCAAACGGAAGTAAAAAGAGGTAAAGAGGCAATAAGAAGACCTGTGCACCAAATCCTAAGTCCAGTTTATTAAGTATAAACGTTTGGGCAAGGGAAAAAACAATAAATCGAAAAACATGGGTTAGGATGGGATTCATTACAATTCAGGTTCTAAGGGTATGCTTCGCTCCAAGGCCTGCGTTTCTTTCAAAAATAAGGCATTCACAATATAGGCAACTTGAAGCGAACGATAATCTTCGCTGTATTTAATGGTGATGTCCCACAACGCTTGATTTTCTACACGCTTGATTTTGTATACGCTGCCTATAACAATTCCTTTTGGAAAAATCCCTGATGCCCCAAGTGTTTTTACTTTACTCCATTTTTTAACAACCAAATCATTTGAAACACCGGTTATGGTTCCAAATTTTGCGTGTTTTCCGCCCCACTTCAAGATTCCATGAATCCCCTTGTTTCCGATGGAAACATCTGTGTTAATGTCTTGACTCAACACACTTTTAACCAATGAAAAGTGTTTCCCAGATTTAAAAACCACCCCTAATATTCCATTTGGGGTTATGACGCCCATCCCTTTTTTTATCCCTTGTTGATACCCAACATCCACCGTGAAATAATTGTCTCTTTTGTTTAATGTGGAATTTACAACTACGCAAGGCGTATAGGTGTATCGCTGAAGAAAGGCCGTGTCGTCTATCGTGAATTGCCCACGTTGTACTTTATATGCATCAGAAAAAACGCGCTTCCTTAATTGTATGTTTTCATATTGAAGTTTGCGATTGGTTTCTTGCAAATGCAATTGTTCGGTGAGTGTGTTTTCAAAAGAATGGAAGGATCCGGAAATTTGATTTGCAGACGAAAGGTATACACTTCTCGGATAATTCATGAATTGAACATAGATAAAAAGGCAGACCAATTGAAGAAACAGAAAAAAGATGAAAACTCGGAATCTACGCAGAAAAGCGAATAAATTTTGCATAGACAAAAATAAGAAAGTCCAATCGAAATGTAACGATCAGAAATTAATCTCTGATCAAGAATTGATATTTGTCAATGTTCTTCAAAGCAATGCTTGTCCCAAGCGCGACACAGCGCAAAGGGTTTTCCGCAATGTGAACAGGAAGTTTGGTTTTATCCGAGATTCTTTTATCCAATCCCCTAAGCATAGAACCTCCACCGGCAAGGTAAATCCCGGTTTTAAAAATATCTGCACTCAGTTCTGGAGGAGTCATGGCAAGCGCGGAGAGAATGGCCTCTTCGATTTTTGCAATGGTTTTGTCCAGTGCCGCTGCAACTTCGTCGTGTGTAATGTATATTTCTTTTGGAATCCCCGACATTAAATCTCTTCCGCGTACAGCGAATGGCGGCGGCGGGTCTTCAAGGTCTACGATGGCAGCGCCAACTTCAATTTTAATTTGTTCTGCAGTACGTTCACCCACCAAGATGTTGTGTTGTCGACGCATGTACTCTTCAATTTCATTTGTAAAGTCATCTCCAGCGATTCGAATGGATTTGTCGGAAACAATACCACCCAGGGCGATTACTGCAATCTCTGAGGTCCCCCCGCCTATGTCGATGATCATGTTTCCCATGGGTTCTTCAACGTCAATGCCAATTCCGATGGCGGCTGCCATAGGCTCATGAATTAAGTATACTTCTTTTGCACCTGCATGTTCTGCGGAATCACGCACGGCTCTTTTTTCTACTTCTGTAATCCCTGAAGGTATGCAAATTACCATGCGCAAGGTTGGGCGAAATAGGGTCCTGCCCGGATTGATCATTTTAATCATCCCGCGAATCATTTGCTCTGCGCTTTGGAAGTCTGCGATTACGCCGTCCTTTAGAGGCCTAACGGTTTCGATAAGACGGTGCGTCTTTCCATGCATTTGTTGCGCTTTTTTTCCGATGGCAACAATTTGTCCAGTTTGAATGTCTCGAGCGACAATGGAGGGTTCGTCCACCACAACTTTGTCGTTCCAGATGATGAGCGTGTTTGCTGTGCCCAAGTCAATTGCAATTTCTTGCGTTAAAAAGCTGAATAAGCCCATTCTTAAAGGTGATTAAAAAAGCGTAATGAATTCCGAAGGTATGTAAAAACTTTCAAAATTAATGTTTAAAATGTCGAAATCCCGAAAAAACCATCTTTAAGTCATGCGTGTTGCAGTAATCAATAGAAAGTTGGTCCTTAATGGAGCCTCCAGGCTGTATAATGGCGGTGATTCCCGCTTGATGTGCAATTTCAGCACAATCAGGAAAAGGAAAAAATGCGTCGCTTGCCATGACGGCTCCCGCTAAATTGAATCCGAATGATTTCGCCTTATGAATGGCTTGTTGCAGAGCATCAACCCGAGAGGTTTGTCCCGTTCCGCAGGCAAGCAATTGGTTGTTCTTCACGAGGGCAATGCCATTGGATTTTGTATGTTTCACCACTTTATTTGCAAAAATTAAATCCTCCAACTCTACTGGGCTGGGCGCCGAGTTTGTTCTTACGGTAATGTCATTTACCCCTACGCATTTTTCATCGCTGTCTTGCAACAAAAATCCATTTAGGGCACTTCTGACTTTTTTGTTTGGAAATGAAAAGGTCAACTGTTTAAGAAGGATGCGGTTCTTCTTTTGGGTTAACAATTCAATGGCTTCGGAATCGAATTCAGGTGCAATGAGTATTTCAAAAAACAAATCGTTTAACAAGGTAGCGGTGTCTAAATCAATGCTTGCGTTGGCAATCAAGACGCCTCCAAAAGCGCTTACAGGATCGGCCGCAAGTGCCAGAGAATAAGCCTTTGCTACAGAATCCGCAATGGCAATTCCACAGGCATTGTTGTGTTTTAAAATCGCGAAGGTACATTTAGATTTGTTGAAGTCGCTCATTAAATGAACGGCGGAATCTACATCCAATAAATTATTGTACGACAATTCCTTTCCAGAAAGTTTGTCAAAAAAACCTGCTAAATCTCCAAAAAAGAAGCCTTGTTGATGTGGATTTTCTCCATATCTTAAGGTGTGTTTGTTTGCATTGTGAATGCTAAGGGAGGAAATTTCACCCGTGTGTAGGTAATTCTGAATGGCGGAATCATAACCAGATGAAACGGAAAAAGCTGCGGCAGCAAGTTGCTTTCTTTGGTCTGCGTTCAAAGCCCCCTCTTGGTTACCAAAGTTCTCCAAGAACGAGCTGTATTGGCTCTTTGAAGAAAGCACCGCAACATCGTTATGGTTTTTGGCGGCAGCACGAATTAAGGAAATGCCACCGATGTCAATCTTTTCAATGATTTCTTTAGCGTCCTGGGTTTGTTTAACGGTTTCTTCAAAAGGGTAGAGATCCACAACCACAAGGTCAATGGGAGGGATGTTGTGTTGTGTAACCGTTTCTGTGTCAGTGGGTAGGTCGCGTTGAAACAAAATACCACCAAAAATTACAGGGTGCAGTGTTTTGACACGTCCGCCCAAAATTTCAGGAAATTGCGTAAGTTCCTCAACCGGTACAGCGGGTATGCCGATTTCTTTAAGGTGTGTTAAGGTTCCCCCTGTGGAATAGATTACAACCCCTTTGTTTATGAGGGCTTGCGCAAGTTCTGCCAGGCCTTCTTTGTTATAAACGGATAAGAGTGCGGAATGAATTTTTTTCATGTAAAAAGAATAAATGGCTTAAAAAAAGCAAGCCCCAAAGGTAAAGTTTTAGTTGCGTTCTACTACAAAAAAAAGCCGGCTTTTTGGCCGACTTTTCGAGTTTTTGGAGGACGGTACTATCCTGAGCAGCTTTCGCACGCATCAGGGTTGTCCAACGAACAAGCGATTTCAGCCTGACGTGTAGCGATTAAGTCTTCGGGCTTTTCATCAACAATTGACTTGTCTAAGGTAAATTTGATGGCATCCGTAGCTGCTTTTGTTCTTAGGTAATACATGCCTGTTTTTAAACCTTTCTTCCAGCCATAAAAGTGCATGGACGTAAGTTTGGCAAAATTTGCGTTTTCCAAGAAAATGTTAAGCGATTGGCTTTGGCAGATGAATGCCCCACGATCTGCGGCTTGGTCAATGATTGCACGTTGTGGAATTTCCCACGCCGTTTTATAAAGTTCTTTTAGTCTTTTTGGTATTTCAGGTATTTGTTGAACGGAACCATTGGCGGACATGATTTTTTGACGCATCCCCATGTTCCATAAGCCTTCTTTAACCAAATCTTTCAGTAAGTGTTTATTCACAATGATGAATTCACCTGAAAGTACCCGGCGGGTATAAATGTTAGATGTGTAGGGTTCAAAACACTCGTTGTTTCCTAAAATCTGTGCGGTGGAAGCCGTTGGCATAGGGGCCAACAATAAACTGTTCCTCACACCGTGTTTCTTAACTTCAGATTTAAGTTCGCTCCAATCCCAACGTTTGGATGGCGTAACCCCCCACATGTCAAATTGGAAAATCCCTTTTGAAACGGGAGAGCCTTTAAACGTTGTGTAGGCTCCAAGCGTTTTGGACAAGTCTTTGGACGCGGTCATCGAAGCGAAGTAAATGGTTTCGAATATCTCCTGGTTTAAGGTTGCCGCCTCTTTGGATTCAAATGGATATCCCATTAAAATGTAGGCGTCTGCCAACCCTTGTACACCCAGTCCAATCGGTCTGTGACGAAGGTTTGAGTTTTTCGCTTCTTCAACAGGGTAGTAGTTTTCGTCAATGATTTTATTTAGGTTCAACGTTGCTTGATACGTGACTTCAAACAGTTTTTCGTGGTCAAAAGTACCTTTATCCGTTACATATTTTGGCAAAGCCAAAGAAGCCAAGTTACAAACAGCAACTTCATCAGGGGCTGTATATTCAATGATTTCTGTACACAAGTTCGATGACTTGATGGTTCCGAGGTTCTTTTGGTTTGATTTTGAGTTTGCAGCATCTTTGTATAACATATACGGGGTGCCTGTTTCAATTTGCGACTCCATAATTTTAAACCAAAGGTCTTGCGCTTTAATGGTTTTACGTCCTTTTCCTTCAGATTCGTATTTTGTATACAAGGCTTCAAAAGCTTCGCTATGTGTATCAGCCAATCCAGGACATTCGTGTGGGCACATGAGGGTCCATAAACCATTTTCTTCTACCCGTTTCATGAACAAGTCTGGTATCCAAAGTGCGTAGAAAAGGTCACGCGCTCTTTGTTCTTCTTTTCCGTGGTTTTTCTTTAGGTCAAGAAAGTCGAATACATCTGCATGCCAAGGCTCAATATAGATGGCAAACGACCCTTTTCTTTTTCCTCCTCCTTGGTCAACGTATCTTGCGGTATCATTGAAAACACGGAGCATTGGAACGATGCCATTGGAAGTTCCATTCGTTCCTTTAATGTAAGTTCCTGTTGCGCGGATGTTATGAATAGACAAGCCTATTCCTCCTGCCGATTGAGAAATTTGTGAGCAAGATTTCAGTGTATCATAGATGCCTGAAATACTGTCCTCTTTCATGGTTAGCAAGAAACATGAAGACATTTGTGGTTTTGGCGTACCTGCATTGAATAGCGTCGGAGTTGCGTGGGTAAACCATCCTTCAGACATTAGGTTATAGGTCTCAATGGCAGATTTCACATCGGTTTTATGGATACCCAAAGAAACACGCATAAGCATGTGTTGAGGTCGTTCTGCGATGTTGTTTTCAAGCTTCATTAGGTAGGACCGTGTTAGGGTTTTAAATCCGAAGTAATCGTATCTAAAATCGCGGTCATAGATGATGCTAGAATCTAACAGTTCTTTGTTTTCTTGTATGATTTGGTATACATCATCAGCCAATAAAGAGGCTGGCTGTCCTGTCTTTGGGTCAATGTAATGGTAAAGATCAGCCATCACATCAGAAAACAGCTTTTTGGTTTCTTTATGAAGGTTAGAAACAGCGATGCGGGAAGCAAGCAAGGCATAGTCTGGGTGCTCAATCGTTTTTCCTGCCGCTACCTCAGCCGCCAAATTGTCTAAATCCGTAGTAGAGACACCATCATAAATTCCTTCAATTACCTTCATCGCTACCGCTTCTGGAGAAACCAAAGGGTCTAAACCATAACACATTTTAATAATCCTAGCGGTGATTTTGTCAAATTTTACCGCTTCTTTTCTTCCATCTCTTTTTACAACGTACATAATTACTCCTAAATTAAAAATTCTTAAAACTCTTCATTCAAACTAAACGTTTGGTCTTCCTTGCTGGAAAGAACCCCCGCTTTTTGATACTCACCAACCCTTCTTTCAAAGAAATTTGCCTTTCCTTGAATAGAAATCATCTCCATAAACTCAAATGGATTGGAAGCGTTATACAAACGGTCGTTTCCAAGTTCCAGCAACAAACGGTCAGCAACAAACTCTATGTACTGTGCCATGAGGTCGCTGTTCATGCCAATTAGTTTTACGGGCAATGCATCTAAAATAAATTCCTTCTCTATTTCTACCGCATCCATGATAATGTTCTGAACCTGTTCTTTGGAAAGTTTGTTCACCAAGTGCTGCGTATATAACAAACATGCAAAGTCACAATGTAAACCTTCATCGCGCGAAATCAATTCATTCGAAAATGCAAGACCAGGCATAAAACCTCTTTTCTTTAACCAGAAAATCGAGCAAAAAGAGCCTGAAAAGAAGATTCCCTCTACCGCTGCAAAAGCAACCAAACGCTCAGCAAATGAACCGTTTTCAATCCAACGCAAGGCCCAATCCGCTTTTTTACGGACGCAATCCATCGTATCAATCGCATTGAAAAGGCTGTTCTTGTCAGCCGTATCCTTGATGTATGTGTCAATTAGCAGGGAATATGTTTCGGAGTGGACATTCTCCATGGCAATTTGAAAACCATAAAAGAATTTTGCCTCCGTATACTGTACTTCCGAAAGGAAATTTTCCGCAAGGTTTTCATTAACAATGCCATCAGAAGCAGCAAAAAATGCCAAAACATGTTTGACAAAGTGACGCTCGTCGTCGTTTAATTTACTCTCCCAATCAATTTGATCCGCAGACAAATCTATTTCTTCTGCGGTCCAAAAACTTGCCTCTGCTTTCTTGTAGAATGACCAAATGTCGTCATGTTGAATCGGAAATAAAACAAATCTGTTTTTGTTTGGATTTAAAATAGGTTCAATTTGCTTACTCATATGATTTAGTTTTAAAATTCTATCCGTAAAAAATGCTTGCGCTATATTTTACATAACGTGTTCATTTTCTTTAAAAAACAATGTTTCCTTTCCTTAATGGGAGCAACTTTCGTGGTTCACGTGCCGCTTGTTTCAGTGTAAAAAGGCCTACAAATTTTGTCAAAAAAAAGCATCCTACACAATTAAAGAAATTAACAATAAACACCCGTTTTCAACATCCACAATCTATACCCCATGTCAGCGTTGATATGCACTAATTATCAACACCGTTTAAAAGTTATTAATATAACAGTAACAATTTGTTTACCCGCTTGATTTTCAAAGCTTTGAGTAATAAACAAATGTTATGGAATAAAGGTACATCGAAACGCACCATGCAATTTTTTAAAAGTCAATTCCTTTTTAACAAGCAAGTGTTTAATACCTCCCTCAACCTTTATGCGTCGGGGTCAAGATCTTGGCATCAAATAAAAAAATCATTTTATCATTGGGTGTATCCGTCACGTTGCACGCATTGTGGCCTCGAGCTAATCGAAAGTGAATTGTTTATATGCGGATTTTGTGAAGCAGACATAAAACATACCCATTATGAAAACTTCCCAATGAACAGTGAATTAGATGACAAATTCAACCCTACCTTCGATCGAAAGATTCGAGCCTTTGCTTTGTTTTATTATTCTGTTGACAACGTTAGTCAAGCCATTTTACATAACCTAAAATACAAACACAACCAAGCCATCGGGCACGTGTACGGATTTAAGATGGCGGTTACATTTACCCATCATTCAAAAGACATTGAATGTCTAATGCCTGTTCCCATTCACCCAAGGAAAAAATTTAAGAGGGGGTATAATCAAAGCGAGTGCATTGCCGCTGGAATGAAAAAAGCATGGGGGGTTCCGGTAGACTTAAACTGTATTACCCGAACAAAGCACACAGAAAGCCAGACAAAAAAGAACAGCTTGAATCGTCGGGAAGCGGTCAAGAATGTCTTTCAAGTAAACGCCAACCAACTTCGCAAATACCACCACATTGGCTTAGTTGATGACGTCATAACCACAGGAGCCACCTTAGAAGCCATCGTTTCCCGCATTAAGGAGGTACACCCAGAAGTCCGAATTACTATATTTGCCCTCGGATACACTGCTTAATGAACAAAGAACAAGTTTCCCCCAAAAAAATATTAATTGTAGGTGCTGGCATAGCAGGGATTACCTTGGCCCATCAACTTAAGCGCAAAGGTGCCGTTTGCACTTTAATCGACGACCAAAAAAACGCATCGTCTATGGTCGCCGCGGGAATGGTGAATCCGATGTCTTTTCGAAGAACCCTCTTCTCATGGAACGCAGATCAGTATTTTGATTATGCCCACGATTTCTACAAGGGACTCGAATCAGCGCTTTCGGTTCGGTTTTTAAATGAGCTTGTCATTCGTAGGTTATTCACCACCGTTGAAGAAGCAAGCAATTGGCAGTCCAAATGTACCCAAGTACCTTTTCGAGATTTTTTCCTTCAGCAAACAGAGGCAGATAAAAACCACCCTCCTTTTGGAGCGGGTCGTTTGCGTGGATTTTGGATAGAAGCAAAGACTTTTGTACTCGAAAATCAACGGTTTTTTCAAGAAAAAGATGCGCTCATCTCTTCGCCCTTTTGCGATGAATTGTTTTCCCCTGAAACCGGAACCTATCATGAAAAATCCTACGACGCCATCGTTTTTTGTACAGGTTACAAAAACAAGGAACAACCGTATTTCCGAGATGTGCCCGTTGATACAACAAAAGGTCAAACACTGACCGTGAAATGGGACAAGGGAACGGAGGAACATTCACTGCATCAAAAGTGTTTTGTATTGCCCATTGGGGAGAAACATTTTCGTGTAGGTGCTACCTATGAATGGAAGAATGACAGCTTAGACATCACAGAAAGCGCTAGAGATAACCTCTTGGAAAGATTTAAAAACCTAACAAATGACGAGGCCATTGTAGTGGACCAGGCCGCGGGGATACGTCCTACAACACCCGACCGAAAACCGCTGATGGGACAGCATAAGGACTACAAGAAACTTTATTTGTTTAATGGTCTGGGTGCTAAGGGTTATTTAATAGCGCCCAATGTATCGTTGCTTATGGCCGATCTTATCCTAAATGAAACCCAATTACCCAAGGAACTGGACCTATATCGTTTTTCGAATTAAATTTGTACCATGTATGATTTAGAAAAACAAGCTAGGTATGACAGGGCTTACCTGCGACTGGCGAAAAGTTGGGCCATGTTATCCCACTGTGCCAGAAAAAAAGTAGGGGCAATCATTGTCAAAGACAAAGTGATTATTTCTGATGGATACAATGGCACGCCAACAGGGTTCCCAAACCAATGTGAGGATATAAAAGGGGAAACGATGTGGTATGTGCTTCATGCTGAGGCAAATGCAATCTTAAAAGTTGCTAAGTCAACCAATAACATGGAAGGAGCCACGCTTTATCTTACCCATTCCCCTTGCAAAGATTGCAGTAAACTCGTTTTACAATCGGGAATTAAAAGATTGGTTTTTCAGGAAAATTATAAGGACCAAAGCGGTGTGGATTTTTTAAAAAGTGCTGGAATCATTATTCAACAAATAGAAAACATAGACGATGTCTGAAAAAAATAAATTTTTAATTCCCATAGGTGTTTCTTTGGTCTTTATTCTTGGATTGATTGGCGGCTATGTCTTTCATCCCGATGTTCCAGCAGGTCGATCTCAAAAACTTGAAGAAATACTTTCCTTGTTAGACAAAAATTATGTTGATACCATCAACAAGGAGGAAGTGTTCATAGGGTCGATTCAAGAAATGCTTCATCAATTAGACCCCCACTCAAGGTACATCACACGCGAAAGCCTAGCCCAGGAAAACGAATCCATCAATGGCAGTTTTGGAGGGATAGGAGTGCGTTTTCAGCTCATTAGAGATACCATTTGCATAACCCATGTCATTGACAATGCGCCTGCCCGGACTTCTGGTGTGTTAAGTGGCGATAAAATTGTTGCCATAAACGGAAAGTCATTTGTTGGAAAAACGGTTACCAACGAAAAAATCATGAAAAATTTGAAGGGGGAAATGGGAACCGAAGTCTCGGTCACCTTGTACAGAAACCATTCAAAAAAAGAAGTAACGATTACCCGTGATCAAATTCCTGTTGCGACCATTTTAGCCGCTTATATGATACAGCCAAAAACGGGATTTATTAAAATAGAGCAGTTTTCTGTTCCTACCGCTGATGAGTTTCACATTGCCGCTCAAAAGCTCGTTGGCCAAGGAATGACTAAGCTTATCCTAGACCTTAGGGGAAACCCAGGTGGGGTGCTCGAGTGTGCTACTAAAATTGCAGATGAATTCATAAAACCCGGAAAAACCATCCTGACAACGAAGGGAAAAAACGTAGGGACAGAAGTCATAAAATCCACCGATTTTGGGATCCTTGAAAATGTGGAATTGGTTGTGTTGATTGATCAAGGTTCTGCTTCCGCAAGTGAAATTCTTGCAGGTGCATTGCAAGACAATGACCGAGGAACCATTCTCGGAAGGAGATCCTATGGAAAAGGATTGGTACAACAAGATAAAATTCTGGCGGACGGAAGCAGTGTTCGGATGACCATCGCGAGGTATTATACCCCAAGCGGGCGTTGCATTCAACGCGAATACAATGGAGATTACCAAGCGTATTTAAGGGATGAAGAACGCTATGAAAAAGGAGCCCTCTTTCACGAGGAAACACAAAAAAACGACCCGAAACAAAGATTTAAAACCGTTAAAGGAAAAACAGTCTATGGCGGCGGCGGAATTTCCCCTGACGTCTTTATCCCTTTGGACACCGCCTTTAATTATTTTTATTACCAGAATTATAATGTAAATGAAGCCATCAGCTCCTTTGGGTTTGATTACCTAGAACATACCCGTAAAAAATGGAATAAAATAAGTGATTTAAAAAGGCTGGAGATTAATGCTCAAATGATGTTGCAATTTCAGGCGTATGCAAAGAAAAACCACCAAATGAACATGGATGAAGCTGCGTGGCTGAAATTCTCACCCCACTTAAAACACCGCATCAAGGAAGAAATTGCCCGACAATTGTTTCAAGAAGAAGGGTATTATGAGGTTGCGAATGAATATGACCAGGAAGTACAAAAAGCCTTGAAAATCCGATAACCGCTTACTCCCCGATTGCTTTGATGACTTCCACTTGAAGTTTTTCGGTGTCATAATCCGTCTCTTCATCAAAAATCTCGAAGAAAGGCTCCTCGAAAGATTTAGACATTACCCTTTTTTGTAAAGAAAGCAGTAAAGCAGGCAAAACGACTAAGTTGGTAACCATCCCAACGAGAATGGTAATGGAAACCAGCAGCCCCAATCCTTTTGTTCCTCCAAATTGAGAAAAAACAAACATGATGAACCCAAAGAAAAGGATCACGGAAGTATAAAAAATACCCAGTCCTGTTTCGCGCAAAGATTTTAGGATGGCATAATTCATATCGTGGGAATGTAGTTTTAACTCCTGACGATACTTCGCTAAGAAGAGAATGGCATTATCTACAGTAATACCAAGGGCAATTCCAAAAACCAATAGGGTAGAAGGCTTCAATGGTATTTTAAAATACCCCATAATTCCGGCGGTGATCAATAAAGGAATGATGTTGGGAATCATCGATATAAGAATAATCTTTAACGATCTGAAAAGAACGGCCATTAGCAATGCAATGGATAATATGGCAAAGATTAAGCTTTGTATCAAATTGATGAACAGGTATTTGGTTCCTTCAGAAACCACGACCGAGACCCCCGTAAATGTTACATCATAGTATTGTTCGTCTATGGCTTTTCGTATTTTTTGCAGTGTTCCCTGTTTGTTTTTGTATTTGAGCATAAAGCTTTGATCTAAATCAAATTGATACAGCATCGCGGTGTCTCCTTTTGAGATTTGCTGTGCAAGTGAGTTGTAAATCGCAGGGTTCTCCATTACGATTGAGTCAAACATCCCTTTTTTCCCATTCTTTAATTGCGCAAATTGTCTTTCCATTATTCCTTTGTCCGGATTCATGATCTGGTCCACTTTGAAGCGCAAAGTATCCACCTTTTGAGAAACACTGTAGGACCCTAAATCTTTCATTTGGGTTCTAATGCGCAAGGTTGTGTGGGAAGTATCAATCAAATCTTTTAAAGAAATATTGCCCCCGTTCACAGAACTAAAATCGAACTTATCCATGTAGGATTTTAATCGAAGTTTGTCTCTTTTGTTAATCAGTTTGTAATAATTTGGATCGTTTCCATGGTAAGCCATGTTTATGGTTTTCAAGAAATCGAGGTAGGTTAAACTTTTGGAGAACAAGGTGTCGTGTTCAAAGGTTTCTTGAACGGCCTCAACTCGTTCCATGGTTGTTTGGTCAAAAAGATTCCCTGGTTTTTTATAATTAACGGTAATTTCAAAAGGAATGGATCCACCAAAGTTTTTTTCTAAAAACCTCAAATCAACAGCAATAGGGTCGTTCTTAGGAATGTCTCCTGTTACATTTCCTGTCGCAATGATTTTTGTCATACCATAAAGCCCAACAATAACCAAGACAATCGAAACTGAATAAATCAAAGGTCTATGCTTCGAGATAATTTTTATTATTCCCTCGATAAATCCTTGGGAATAAACCCTGTTTAGGTGTCGTAAATGTCTCTCAAGGGGCGGTTTACTAAACGAAGCCATGATGGGCACGATGCATAAAGACAACACAAAAACCACCATGATGTTAATGCTGGAAATAATTCCGAATTCAGCAAGGCGCTCACTGCTTGTAAAGGTTACGAAACCTACAGCCGTTGTGAGGTTTGTAAGAAAGGTTACCGGGCCAATCCTACGAATCATCGTGAACAATGCCTTTGTTTTGTTTTGTAAACGCACATATTCCTGGTGGTATCGGGTCACGATAAAAACGCAGTTCGGCACCCCAATTACGATGAGTAACGGTGGGATTAGAGCCATCATGACGGTCAATGAGTAATTGAACAAAGCAACCATTCCCAAGGCCCAGATTACGGAAATGAAAACCACTAAATTACATTGGAAAACAATTCGTAAGGAACGGAAAAAGATATACAACAAAAGAGAGGATGCCAATACAGATAATCCTAAAAAGATGTACATCTCGTTAAGGATACGTTTGGCAACAAGTACGCGAATGTGTGGCAATCCCGCGAAGTGTGGTTTGCCAAAATATTGCTTGTAGTTTTCCGCGATTTCTTCTATTTCGAATACAACTTTGGATTTTTTTCGGTCTTCCAATATCTTTTCATCCAGGCCAATCATTAACAGCGAAACCTTACTGCTGTCGTTAAACAAAACCCGATTGAATAAAGGATTTATTTTTATTTCCTTTCGAATGGAGTCAATGCCTTTTTCCCTAAAAGTCGTGTCATAAAAAATGCGATGAACTTCAAATTTCTCCTCCTGCTTGTTGTTGCTAATTGAAAATAAAGTGGCTTCAGAGATGACATTTTGAACTCCTTTACAAGCTAAAATTTTATTGCCTAACTCCTTCCATTTTTTAAAATTACGCTCCGTATACAAAGAGTCCGAATGAATGGCTATGACCAAGGTAGAGCCATCTTCGCCAAATTGTTCCTTAAATTTATGGTAGTCTAATTGCGTTGGGTTGTCCTTTGGCAACATAATGCCAAAACGATTGTCAACCCGTAAAGATGTTACAGCAAAATACCCAAAAAACAACGTAATTAGAAAAATTAAGGTTAAAATATATAACCGATTTCTAAGAATTATACTTGCAATTTTACTCCACATGAATCATCGTTTACCTAAAAAAATCGAAGCAAAGTTACAAAAATCAATGGGTTTAGAGGTTTCTCATTGGAAGTTGCGCTGAATACAAGTTTTTTAGGGAAACAAATGAGCAATGAGGTTGACCTAAAGTTTAACCAGGGAAAGAAAATGTGTGGATAAGAGAAAAAAAACCAGAGTTCGGGACCTTGCATTCGCGTGGTATCTTCTCTGGTTTTTGTACTCGAGGCGGGACTTGAACCCGCACGGGCTAATGCCCACAGGATTTTAAGTCCGGCGTGTCTACCATTCCACCACTCGAGCAATCCAGAGCGAGAAACGGGATTCGAACCCGCGACTTCAACCTTGGCAAGGTTGCGCTCTACCAACTGAGCTATTCTCGCATTTCCGTTTTTTAAATTTTGAGAACATCAACATTAATCAACGGGCGACAAATTTACAAAAAACAATGATTCTTCCAAAAAAGAAATTAGCCTCCAATGAGTTTTTTTACCTCATTTAACTTCATTAATGCCTCAACAGGTGTGAGTACATTGATGTCTATTTCTACCAAAGCCGAATGAATTTGTTCCAAAACAGGGTCGTTGAGTTGAAAAAAACTAAGTTGCATGGCGTCTTTAGAGGGCATAGAGGCAAGGGCCTTTTTAGCTGATTTTTCCCCCACGTGTTGGTGAGATTTTTCTAGATCCTTCAGAACCGCCTCGGCTCTAGAGACCACCCAGTCTGGCATACCCGCAATTTTTGCAACATGTATCCCAAACGAATGCGCACTTCCTCCCGGCACCATTTTCCTTAAAAACAAAATGTTTTTTCCCATTTCCTTGACGGCAATCGAGTAATTAACCACCCTTGGAAACCGTTTGGCCATTTCATTTAATTCATGGTAATGCGTTGCAAAAAGGGTTTTGGCTTTTGCCTTCGTATTTTCATGGAGGTATTCCGTAATGGCCCACGCAATCGAAATGCCATCATAGGTGCTCGTCCCGCGACCAATTTCATCTAAAATCACCAAGCTGCGTTCTGAAAGATTATTGAGGATACTGGCTGTCTCATTCATTTCCACCATAAAAGTGGATTCTCCCGAAGACAGATTGTCCGAAGCTCCTACGCGGGTAAAAATCTTATCTACGATACCGATTTCCGCCTTTTGTGCAGGTACAAAAGAACCCATTTGAGCCAGAATAACGACCAAAGCCGTTTGGCGAAGCACCGCGCTTTTTCCACTCATGTTCGGTCCTGTAATCATGATGATTTGCTGGTCTTCATTCGAAAGGAACAAGTCGTTGGGAACATAAATCTCCCCGGGTTTCATGTGGTGTTCTATGACGGGGTGTCGCGCTTGTTCAAAATGCAGGTTTAGGCCATTGTTCATTTCCGGTAAACAATATGCTTTTAGCGTAGCCAATTCCGCAAAACCACAAAGCACATCGAGCCTTGCGAGTAACTGAGAATTCATTTGAACCTTCGAAATATATTCTGTAATTATGATCAGTAGTTCTTGGTAAATGGTCTGCTCCAACGCGAGAATTTTTGCTTCCGCACCCAGTATTTTTTCTTCATAAACCTTCAAGGCTTCGGTTACATAGCGTTCGGCGTTCACCAACGTTTGTTTTCGAATCCAATCTTCCGGAACTTTGTCCTTGTGTGTATTTCTTACCTCAATATAATAGCCAAAAACATTGTTAAATGAGATTTTTAAGCTCGTAATACCGGTACGTAACGCCTCTTCCTCCTGAAGTTTTTCTAAAAAGGTCTTGCCGTTTAGAGAGATGTTGCGTAAATCATCTAATTCAGCATGATACCCTGCGCGGATCACCTTTCCTTTTCCGACCGCCACGGCGGGTTCCTCGTCCAACATTAGGTCAATTTTGTCTAGCAAGCCTTGGCACGCGTCAAACTGAGCGCTAAGCTTTAGAATGGGACCAACGGCATGAGCGTCCTGTAAAACTGAGGTAATCATTGGAATGCATGTCAGGCTGCGATGAATGTGACGAATTTCCCTTGGGTTCACTTTTCCAACCGCCGCCTTTGAAATCAGACGTTCCAAATCACCTACCTGCGATAGGTAATCTCTTATCTTTTCCAAGGGTGCACCCTTTTCTTTAAACCATGAAACCACTTGATGGCGGGCTTGTATTTGTCCAAGGTTCGTCAATGGAAGCAAGGCCCATCGCTTGAGGAGGCGTCCGCCCATTGGCGTTAAAGTGTAGTCAATCACATCCAATAATGTCGTTGCATTTTCGTGAACAGAGGAGACCAACTCAAGGTTTTTTATGGTGAAACGATCCATCCAAACATGGTCTTGGTCTTCAATTCTTGACAAACTTCTTAAATGGTGAAGTTCATGGAATTGATTTTCCTTCGTATAGTGTAGGGCCGCTGAGGCTGCAATAATGCCCATCCCTTGGTCTTTTATGCCGAATCCACTTAGGTTTTTTGTTCCAAAATGCGCTGTGAGATGGTCAAACGCATACTCCTTGGTGAAAACCCAATCTTCTAGTCGGAAAGTACTGGCGGTGTCGATGACTAAGTTTTTGAAATTGGAGGCGTATTGCTTTTGATAAACAAATTCTGCAGGTTGAAAAATGGAAATTAATTTTGTTTTATTTCTAGAGGAATGAGTGAGTAAAAGACACAAACACACACAAACTAAAAAAGGCTTTTTTAGTTTCATTACATTTCTTTTTTCTTTATCCACGAGCACAAGTCATATTCATACTACCGGTATTTCGAGTCATAATGGGTGCTTGATGACGTTGAATATTACGATGAAGTACCTTCTGCATTAATCGATCTTGTAATTCGGTTCGTTGTTGCAATGTTTGGTTCAAGAATTGTTCTTCGGCATATCGACGTGTTTCCATATTGTTCATTGCGGGGGGTTGATACGGCCCACATTGACTGGTACGTGGTAAATGATCAATCTTTGATTTGGTAATATAGTTATATTGGGTGTGTGCATCGACGTCATCATAGAAATAACGAGGTTGTCCACTCATTGGATCGGTATACCCACGATAGGACGTTCCATAACCAGTTAAACGAGGATCATAGATATCTCTTCGATCCATCATGGCGGGGCCATTGATTCCATTCATCCCTTGTATATTCCTATTTCTATCGCCATGTTGGGAATAGTCTTCTCTATACTCTCGTCGATTTCGTTGTCCTTTTTGTCTCCTAGGAACAATGGGGTGATGGTTTTGATAATTTTCCCGAACGGGTTCCGGTTGAATAGGATCTAAACCATACGCACTTTCATAATTCGTAAGAGATTTTTTTGCGGTGGAAGGGAAATCTCTCCAAAATGGATCCGTTTCATAAAAACTTTTATCAGTACCGGCCAAATCCACTAATTTGGTAGGTAAGAAGGGTTGTGTATAACTTATTCCCAAATTCGACATATTCGCATCATTCACATCGACTTCGGAATAGGCGACTAATCCGGGTTGAAGAGGGGTGGTACGAATTTGTCGATTGTAATCATCCGTGGCACAGAAATTTGAACTACGAGGATAATTCACTGCTAAATTTTGTTCTGCATGTTCGGGAAAATATCCCCACGATAAGTTCATAGGAGCAAAACTGTCATCGGAAATACGAATTTCAGGTCCTCGTGTACCTGAACCAGATGATCGAGAATTTCCATGATCTCCCCCGTCGGAAGAGGAAGATGTGGAGTAGGAGTGTAAGGGTTCAAAATTCTCTTGTACATGAAGAGGAATCATATTGGGAGAGGATGCCTTGGTAGGACAACACTGATTCTTGTCTTTTTTGGAATCCGCATAGGAAATATAACCATTTTGATAATATTCTTGTTGTTTCTGATCATTAATTCCACGATTCACAAAGAAACGATCATTCTTTGACCATGTTTCTTCATAAAGTCGAGGAGGGACAACCGGGGCGAAATGTGTTTTGGGATTTTCAGGACCCACTAGATTTTGATTGATCGAATAGTATAGACTATCGGGATTTTCTGTAATGTCCACATACTTTGCTTCACAACCCGTGACGGGGGCATCGGGAGTTCCATCGGGAGGATTCGGAAATACATAGGTATTGACATTATTCGCAGTGACGTAGGTAGGATTGAATGGATCCGAATCAAATAAAGACACATCGATTTTGGGAAGAGGTGGGGAAGTGGGTGAAGAGGAAAGACTCGTCGTTTGAACATTTTCACATCGACCGGAAAAAGAGGGTGCAATTGGAATATTTCCCATATTATTCATGGGTCGGTAATCAAAATTTTCATAGGTTTCAATAATGGTGGAGGTCGTGAGTTGACTATACACCTGCCATAAAATGACACCGAGTAAGATGGCAGAAAGGAAAGAAGAAGACAAACAAATTTTAAAATCCGCAGAAACTAAATAAATGGCGACTCCAATGATGACCACCACTAATAAAGTCCCAGTCCCATCTTTTCTGGAAAAACAACCCCTTTTTTCTATTTTTGGGTTATTATGATGCTTTTGTTGAACATCCACTGATCTTTTCTTATTTCTAGGTGTCACACCTTTGGAATAGGATTCCAATACCATTATTTTTTCTTATTTTCTTTCTTTGTTTATTTATTTTTCTAATGTTTTCTTTAAAGACGAAATTCTTTTTTTTTTGTTTTTGATTTTTTTTATTCAAATGCAATTCATAATGGTGAC